>CAYPAA010000010.1:0-52659 GCA_964408625.1 uncultured Roseburia sp.
AGTCGCTTCACGAACAACCTTGATAACCTTAACCTTGTTAGGACCTACTTCTGTCAACTCTACGTCAAACTCGTCCTTCTCTTCGCCTGCTACTTCGCCAGCACCTGCTGCTGCAACTACAACGCCTGCTGCTGCAGATACACCAAACTCTTCTTCACATGCCTTTACTAAGTCGTTTAACTCTAATACGCTTAACTCTTTGATAGCTTCGATAAATTCTTCTGTTGTCATCTTTGCCATGATATTTTCCTCCATTTAAATAATATTATTGTTTCATAATGTAATTCTTTTTGCACTATGCGCTGACTCTGCTTACTGCTCGTCAGTTGCTTCGTTGCTTTCAGCATCTGCCGGAGCTTCTTCTGCAACATCTGCTGCGCCACCGTTCTCAGCAATCCGGCTGATAACTCTAGCGAAGTTAGCCATAGGAGACTGTAAGCTTCCAAGTAATTTTGAAAGTAATTCCTCTCTTGACGGCACTGCAGCAACCGCTTTCATTCCGTTTGCATCGTAGAATGTACCTTCTACCACACCGGCCTTGATCTCAAGCGCCGGAGCGTTCTTAGCAAACTTAGATAAAACACGTGCTGGAGCTGTTGCATCCTCAGTTGAGATTGCGATAGCACTTGGTCCTTCTAACACTGATACCAGACTTTCATAGTCAGTTCCCTTGAAAGCAAAGTTCATCATTGTGTTCTTGTAAACCTTGTAAGTAACGCCTGCTTCTCTCAATTCCTTACGTAACTGTGTGTCCTGTGCTACAGTCAATCCACGATAATCAACAACCACAACTGACTGTGCGCCTTTGATGCTTGCTGAAATCTCGTCGATAATTGGCTGCTTTAATTCAACTTTTGCCACGTTTCGTGTACCTCCTTGTTTTATTTCATCTTGCTTAGACTTGGAGATTTTAAAAACAAAAGCCTCTCTGTGCTAGACAAAGAGGCTCTAAAATCATAATCGTATCGCTTATAAAAAGCGATTGATTGTCCTCGGTAGGTTGTATACGTTATGCCTTTCGGCACCTACTGTCTTCGGCAACATGCTTGTGCATTATATCATTGTATTATTTAGATGTCAATAACTACTGTGTAACTTTTGCAACATTAACCTTAACACCAGGTCCCATTGTAGGAGCTAACGAAATGCTCTTAATGTACTGGCCCCTTAAGCTGCTTGGTTTCGCCTTGTTAATGGCATCCATAAGGGTCTGGAAGTTGTCCGCTAATTGTTCTTCTGTAAAGGAAGCTTTTCCAATTGGCACATGGATAATGTTTGTTTTGTCCAATCTATACTCAATCTTACCAGCCTTGATGTCCGCAACAGCCTTGGTTACATCCATAGTAACTGTTCCTGCTTTTGGGTTTGGCATTAAGCCCTTAGGTCCAAGTACACGTCCCAAACGACCTACAACACCCATCATATCAGGTGTAGCAACAACTACGTCAAAATCTAACCAACCATCGTTCTGAATCTTTGGAATCAAATCCTCTGCTCCAACGAAATCAGCGCCTGCTGCTGTAGCTTCGTCAGCCTTAGGTCCCTTAGCGAAAACCAAAACCTTAACATCTTTACCAGTACCATGTGGTAATACTACAGCGCCACGGATCTGCTGCTCAGCGTGACGGCCATCACAACCAGTTCTGATATGAGCTTCGATTGTCTCATCAAACTTAGCAGTAGCATTCTTCTTTACCTGTGCGATTGCTTCTGCTGTTTCAAATAAAGCTGACTTATCATAAGATTTTGCAGCTTCTACATATTTCTTTCCTCTTTTCATTACTAATATACCTCCTGTGGTAATATCGGGAGAGGACCCTCCCACTAACCTCGAATTTCACTATCGTTCATTCTCGCTAAGTGCTAATCGGTCACTTCAACACCCATGCTTCGTGCAGTACCTTCGATCATTGACATAGCAGCCTCGATTGATGCTGCGTTCAAGTCTGGCATCTTTGTCTCGGCGATTTCCTGAATCTGTGCCTTCGTGATCTTTGCAACTTTCTTCTTGTTTGGCTCACCTGAACCAGACTGAATCTTTGCTGCCTTCTTAATCATTACTGCTGCAGGTGGTGTCTTTGTGATGAAGCTAAAGCTTCTGTCTGCATAGACAGTGATAACAACAGGAACGACTGTATCTCCCATATCTGCTGTCTTTGCGTTAAACTGCTTTGTAAACTCTACAATATTAACACCATGCTGTCCAAGAGCAGGACCAACTGGTGGTGCAGGTGTAGCTTTACCAGCAGGAATCTGTAACTTGATATATCCTTCGATTTTCTTTGCCATTGGATAGTTCCTCCTTAACTCATTTTTTTAACATCTGTGAAACTTATTTCGACTGGTGTTTCACGACCAAACAATTCGACGTTGATTGTAACACTCTGCTTGTTATGGTTCATTGTCTGAATGACACCAACGGTATCTTTCCAAACGCCACCGATAACAGCGATTGTGTCGCCCTCATGAAAGTCCACAATTACATTCTCGGACTTGATGCCCAGTGGTCTCATCTCAGCATCTGTAAGTGGTACAGGCTTACTTCCAGGACCAACAAAGCCTGTTACGCCTCTGGTATTTCTGACGACATACCAAGTAACATCATTCATAATCATATTAATAAGAACATATCCCGGGAACATCTTCTTTGAAGAAGTCTTACGAACGCCATCCTTCACCTCTGTCACATCCTGCATCGGAACACGCACCTCAAGGATCTGGTCTTCAAGATGACGATTCTCGATAGCCTTATCAATATTCGCTTTGACCTTATTCTCATAACCTGAGTAGGTATGAACTACATACCAATTTGCCTCTGCCATATTACTTTTGCCTCCATTACAAATTCACTAGAAAATCAACGCCATACTGGATTACGTAATCTAGGATTACAATAATCAATGCAACTACAACCGACGCAACAACAACTGCTACTGTCTGTCTGCCAACCGATGGCCATTCCGGCCAGATGATCTTCGAGAACTCTGACTTCAGACCTGCCCAACGCTTAGACAATGTTTTCTTTTCTGTATCTGCCATATAACTCTCCTTTACTCCAATTACTTGGTTTCCTTGTGTAAAGTGTGTTTCTTACAGAATTTACAGTATTTGCTCGTTTCCATTCTGTCTGGATGAGTCTTCTTGTCTTTTGTCGTATTGTAGTTACGTTGCTGACATTCTGTGCATGCCAATGTTATCTTTGTGCGCACAACTTCCACCTCCACTTAAATTTTCTTGTGTTTTCTTATGCTCAAAAATAAGCATAAAAAAAAGACCTACTTCCGTCGCTTAACGATTGTATCATAGAGCATTCGAACAGTCAACCTTTTTTTCTTATAAGATCCTGCGTTTTTCGGCATTTTGAGCACTTTCCACATCATATCGTTTCCTATATAATAAGAACCTTCTATATTTAGTGGATGACAAAAAATACTTGCGGTAGTATAATATAAATGAATAAATAGATTATTATGCCCTACGTGTCAGATGCTTTATCGAGAAAAGGATAATCTCATGCATCTGTTGCGAGTTTCAAGGAAGAAAGGAGGGGATGTCTTATGGCAAAGATCGATGCCGCTTACAATTATCTACTGACGACCTATGGCAAGACCACTGGGTCTCGTTATGATTCCCATAAGAAAAGTGAATTAAGAAGCATCTACAACAGCATTGTCAAGATCAACAAAGACTCTCCTCTGTACAAGATTGCCCAGACAGGAGATGTGACGAAGTTTGCGATTGACATCAAGGAGAATGCTCACCGCATCCAAAATGTCATCGCTTCCCTGAATGAATCCGGCGACGATATTTCTTCCGTTTTAAATAAGAAAGTAGCATTATCATCAAACGAGGATGCTGTATCAGTCACCTATGTCGGAAATGGCTCTACAGATGAAAGTTCCGCTTTTGATTTAGATGTAATACAATTGGCAAAACCACAGGTAAACGAAGGCAACTATCTAAATCCAAGAGGGCATGCCTTTCAGGAAGGTTCCTTCTCCTTTGATTTGGATACCCCTGCAAATTCTTACGAGTTTCAGTTCAATGTAAACTCCGGAGATAGCAATTACGATGTTCAGTCTAAGATCGCTCGTTTGGTAAACCAATCCGACATTGGTCTGGAAGCGGAAGTAGTCACAAATGATGCTAACGAGACCGCTCTGCGCATCACCTCTAAGCAAACAGGTTTGGCCGAGGGCGAAGAAGCTCTCTTCTATATACAATCCGGCACTTCTTGGAATGAAATGACAGCATTGGGCATTGGAAGGATTACTTCTCCTGCTACTAATTCTGCTTTTATACTAAATGGCAAAGAGCACTCTTCCCTTGCCAACACATTTACAATCAACAAATCCTTTGAGGTTACCTTGCATCAGCCTACACAGGAAGGTTCTCCGGCACACATCGGATTTAAGGCAAACACAGATGCAATCAGCGATAGTATTCATGATATGCTGCAAGCATACAATGGTATGGTTGCTGTCGGACATAAATATGCTGATTCTCAACACTCTGGTCGTCTTCTTACCGAAATTACCAGCATTGGCCGTAGTTTAAGCGAAGACTTGAACGCCACCGGAATCACATCCGACGAACAGGGTCTGTTGCATTTGAATCGCGAACAATTAGCTGATGCTATTAATAGCGAAGACGCAGACAAGCATTTTAAGACATTGATTACATTCAAAAATGCCCTCGCAAGAGAGGCGCGGAAGACCTCAATCAACCCGATGAATTATGTGGACAAAGTCATTGTCGAATACAAAAATCCCGGCAAGACATTTGCCGCACCATATGCTCCCAGCGCTTATTCAGGATTACTTTTAGATTATCACTTATAATATGTCGCATGTTTTGCATCCTATAACATATACTTTCTATTATATATATGTTGTAGAGGTGACCCCATGCAGGCCAAAACAAAAGTTATTTTATCATTTATATTTGTAGGTGTCCTCGGCGTACTATTGCATTTTACCTATGATTGGTCTGGAAAGAGTCCAATCATAGGTCTTTTTTCGTCCAAAAATGAATCGACTTGGGAACATCTGAAACTCATCTTCTTTCCGATGTTGATACTCACGATAATTCAAATAATCCGCAATCGCTCTTTCATAAAAGAACGTCTTGCCGCCCGCACGGTAGCGACACTCGCGGGCATGGCATTTATCGTCGTTGTATTTTATACCTTTTGGGGTATTAGCGGTGTATTAATCGACTTCGTTAATATTTCCATTTATTTTCTTGGGGTATTCTTTGCGTTTTGGGTAGAAAAAAAGACATCGGAGAATAACATTTCACTCGACGTCTCTACTTGTATTTTTATCTGGGCAATTTTTATTATCCTGTTTATTGTCTTCTCGATGAAAGCACCAAACTTAGGCATCTTCTTCGACTTACAAGAACATCCAAAAATGCTGCCTAACCCAAATACTTTTCCGGAACATTTGTAAAGATGTCCGTCAGTCCTTTGGCCTCCAATTCATCCATGTCAAAGATTTTGAGTTCTCTGCCATCTTTATAAAATGGCTCGCACTCATTCCAAGCACGCACCGGTTTGCCTTGCCATGCAGAAGTGATTGGGGTATCCAATCCTTCTACGCTTGGATGAAGCGCGTCGGCATTTGCTTCTTCTCCCATGCTCATGTGTCATCTCTTCAATATTTTCATAATGAATAATGCTTGTCTTTAACTCTACATTAATCCTCAAACCATTCTTTTTGCAATATGGTTGTAGCAAGGCAAGGACTTCCTCAAATGCAGGAATCGTACTCTCACGCTCTGTACCAGGACATACTTTTAATCGTTTGAGTTCCGCCAATGTATAATCGCAAACCTCCTGAACACCGTCTGTCACTCGCTTTACGTTTTCATCATGGAAGACAACCACTTGATTGTCCTTTGTCAACTGAACATCTAATTCGACACCCATGACTCTGGGAATCTTCGCAGTCGCTTCAAAAGCTTCTAATGTATTCTCTGGGTACTCCATAGAGCAACCTCTATGGGCCCAGATATTTTCTATGATTTGACATTTCATTTCCTCCTTTGTAAACCTTCTTTATTTAAAGAACGCCTGATTCTGTGTTACGAATATTCTTACCACAGTCACTAGCGTCATTTGTTGCTTTGTTCTTACCTGCGCTAGACTTTGCAGAGTTCTTTGCATTTTGAGCGCTACTCTGCTTCATGTTGCAATCAGAAGCATTGTTTGTCGCTTTATTTTTTGCACTATTCTTTGCCATACTATCATCTCCTTTACTAAATGATAATGTTAGTATGGCAAACGAAATGGCAAATATGCGATTTAAATACTGGTTTTATTTGTTAGCTTTTTCAAAAATTTTCACACTTTTTCTAATTTCCTTTACTGCTCAACGGATTATTAAGGCTTTCAAAAAACAGGCGTCCCACCGGAACGCCTGCCATAAATCCTTAAATTATGCAAACCAACTTTTCATCTTTTGCGCTTCCTGCTCCTGACGCTTCTTTTGCATCATCAGTGCATACTCCTGCAATGTCTGCTGCTTTTTCTCGTCAGAAATCGCCTTTGGAACATCTAAGTCCTCCAGTCTGCTCACCGACCCTGTCAAGTTGTAGGAAGCACCCGCATTGTAGTTCAACGCATAGTCAAACACATTGCTCTGTGCACCCATACTACCGCGTGCTGATGTCACCTTGTCCAATGCTTCATCTATCGCATTCAAATCAAATTCTTTGGTCACATCAAAATCTGCAATACCAAGTGTCTCTAATGTTGCATCTGCAGTTGTAACTTCCATCGTCGTACCCTTCGAATCTGTTGCCATCTCAAAGCTTTTATTCATGCCGTCAATCAACTGCTTCTCATTGTATGAGGTCTGGTCTGCAATGTTTCTGATACCCTCTTTCAACTGCTCAATTTCATCCTGAAACATTTTCTTCTCTGAGTCTGAATAAATACCATTCTTTGCTTCAACCGCCAACTCTCTCATACGTTGCAACTGATCTGCAATCTGTCCGAGCGCTCCGTCAGAAATATTGAGGACTTCTTTTCCTGACTGCATATTTCCAGCACCAGCATTATATCCGTCAACTTGTGTTTCCTGACGCTTTATGATTGAAAGTTCAGCCGCACCATCTGCTGCAGTATTAATTTTTTTACCGCTTGCGAAACTCGCATAACTCGGGTAATTGTTACTCGCACTTGAAATACCGTTCATACGCATGCCCTCCTTTGGATTCATTGTAACACGGAAAAATCATTACTGCAACAAAAACCTCCGCACTTTTTCGGTGCGGAGATTATCCTATAGCCCTGCTGCAATCAATCGTTCTGAATGATTGGCAACAGTTTCTTTCAGTTGTTGTACATCTACTATCGTTCTCTTGTCGCGGCATATTCCCTTAATGTACTTATCGTATGTACTTGTATAACATACCATCATTTCATTAATCTGTGGAGCGATTTTCATTTCAATCATTACCTTTACTTCTCTGATTTGACTCTCCAAGTCACTCTCAACAGCATCGATTCTAGATTCTATTACATCCATTCTAGTTTCTATTACATCCATTCTAGTTTCTAGTGCATCCATTCTAGTTTCTAATGCATCCATTCTAGTTTCTAATGCATCCATTCTAGATTCTAATGCATCCATTCTAGTTTCTAGTGCATCCATTCTAGCTTCTAACGCATCGATTTTTTGATTCATTATATCTAGTCTTTGATCCATTGAGTCGAATCTTTTGTCTACTGCACTGAATCCCTTCATCATTGCATTATACAAATCTTCGTTCGTCATATTCTCACCCTCCTTTCTTACTATTTCTCATTGAATTACGAAGGCAAGAATTTTCGTCGATAAAGAATAATACCAAAGTAAATAGAATGACATGACCCCCTTTAATGGTCTCGCCTGTTTTGAAAAACTGCCTTGTGGAATTATTATACTCACATCAACAGGAGATTGCAAGAGGAAATTTGCATCCGTCCCTAGCAGCTTGCAAATACTTCTCCGGTACATTTGTAATAATGTCCGTGGCTCCCAGCAGAACATATTTATTCAAGTCGCATTCCTTAAGGATACGGCTCTGTCCGAACAATGGTTCTTCACTGTTCCACATGCGCACCGGGATCTCACAATCCCGCAGCATGGCAACTGTATCTGGATTAATAGCCATTCCTATATTACTAGGATGTAAAGCATCTGCGCCATAGGTTCTGGCGCCTTCCAAGCAATCCAGCAAATCTCCTGCCAATGTACCGGTTTTGGCTTGCGGATTTAATTGTTTTACCAAACCCACCGACTCATGTAAAAAGGAAGAGTAAACGATATTGTCCTCCAATTCAAATTCCGCAACTAAATCAATAACCTTTTGTTCCATCCCTTCATACCGAATCTGACTGTTTTTCAATTCGATATTTATCATCAGATGATTCTGCTTGCAGAATGGCTCTAATAATTCAAACACCTCCCAGAGCGTCGGAATATGCAGTGCTTCCATATATGGCTCTGTCCCTCCCGATGGCGTTATTCGCAATTCCTTCAGTTCCTTCAGCGTATAATCCTTTACATGCCCTGTGCCTGTTGTTGTCCGGTCTACTTTTTCATCATGAATGACAACCATTTCTCCATCTTTCGTCAGTTGTACATCAAGTTCAATACCCGTAATTCCTTTGATCTCTGCAGCCTTTTGAAAAGACAGCAATGTATTCTCAGGATATGCCATACTGCATCCCCGATGCGCCCAAATATTTGGTCGTGTTCCATTGGATACTTGTATCAGCAAATCCTCTTGTACTTTTGGCTCTCTCGTGCTCAAGAAATGTTCCATCTGATATGCCATCCAGATACTTTCCTGTGGTGTGACATAATTCCCCGCTGCCACCTCATCCGCGTCCTGCCCAAAGGAACGAATTCGTTCAGCAAATACCACAATCTCATACCGAAGTCCAGCCCCTTCAAAAGGAGCCTCATAAACTTCTACTTGATTTGGATTTTCATGATGCACTTCAATCTTCTTTGTAAGCCACCATGGTGAAGGAACTTTGATATACCCACTTTCTCCGGCAATGATTAATTCGCCCTCGGATTTGACGCCCAAGCCGGTCTTCAATGTCGCCGTTGCTTGCCCATAGGAAATCACCATCTTCGTATAGGAATCTGTTCCCACTGCATTGTCCAAGGACCAAATATAACTTTCCCGGCTATTCGTGCCAAAAATTTTGACAACCGGAAGCAGCGGGTAATTCCCCAATTCCACAAAACTGCCACCATAAACTCCCCATATCTCTCTGCCTGCCGCCGAACCGATTTTGGTAAAACATGCCTCCACATCATAAGGCTGACCAATCACCCCACGTTCAAGGAGTTGTAACAACTTTATAAACCCCGGAGAGCTGGCGGTCTTCACAGCCTCCATAAGGATAACATTCTGCTTCTTTGCCAGTTCAAATAATTCCATTGCCTGCTCACCCTGCGTTACCATCGGTTTCTCACAAAGCACATGCTTTCCTGCAGACAAAAACTCCTTGGCATATTCATAATGATACTCATGCGGTGCTGCAATATACACCGCATCCACCCGATCTGCAAATTTTTCTTTGTCATCAGTCAAAAGCACCTGCGTCTCATCTATCTGATTTGTTTCTGCAAAATATTTAACACTTGCCAAACGCGGATTGTAAATAGCCGATACCTCCACATCAGACACCATCTTACATTCCGCTATAAATCTCTGTGCTATTCTTCCTGTTCCAACGACTCCTATATGTAACATGTGCGCTCCTTATAGTACCTCCCAAAATTTAAAAAGCCCCGGACCCGAAGGACACCGGAGGACAAACTGGCAATATAAATGTCCCTACAAGTATAATTTATACCATACTTTAATATATTTCAATAGAAGAGATATTATACTGTAAAAAATCATTGTATAGAGTGCCCCGAAATATGCTACAATGATGGTGCAACCACTTTGGGTTTTTACACGAAAAGTGAAGTGGGTTGCACAAGTGAGAATGTGTAAAACATAAAAAAACCGGAGGCGTTTACAGTGTCAATTGAGGAAATATTAGATCAAATCAAAAAGATATGTTTGGAATTTCATGTAGAACACTTATATTTGTTTGGATCGTATGCATCAGGGACTGCAACCAAAACAAGCGACATTGACATTATTATCAAGGGTGGTGAAAACATACCCGAACTAAAAGAAAAAATCGATGCGATTAAAACCCTTAAGAAAATAGACGTCTTTGAATATGATAAATGTAGAAATCCACACCTAAAGGAGGATATGGATAAGTATGGCAAGCAAATATATTAATAGATATAACAGTTTTTGTGACAGTTTAGACGGCTTAAAAGAAGCAAAAGGAAGAGACATGAATGATTCGTTTGTTATGAGTGGTACTGTTCAAAAATACAATTTGACATTTGATATTTCATGGAAGGTTATGAAAGATATTGTTGTAAAATATCACAAGAAAACCGATTTTTCTTTGGGTTCTCCACGAGAAAATCTTAGAGCTGCAGCTAGTGTCGACCTGATTGATAACGATATCTGGATGGATATGCTGGCAGACAGAAACGAGTTAGCCCACGACTACGATGGTTCCTTAGCTGCAGAATGTTGTATAAGAATCGTCGAGCAATACATTCCTTTATTCGAAGCCTTTAGAGATAAGGCAAGCTTTTATATTGAAGAAATGATCAAAGAAGATGTGTGAGAGAAGCAATGAAAGGCAGAACCAATCGAAATCGGTTCTGCCTTTCAGTAACTATTCACAATCTTTTTCTAATAAAAACCATGTTGCATCATCTCATGCTGGTCCCCAATTTTAAAATAATGGATTGACAGTTAAATCAGAATAGATGCTCCACCAATCAGAATGATTTCGGCTGGAATTCTAGTTCCATTCTTACGCCGAAATTCCTTCGCAAGTTCTTTTAAGTGGACATCGATTTTCTTTTGTAAACGGTTTATCAGTAGACATTGCGCACCTCACTTTCCACAATATTGAATCGCAAGAATTCAGGTATTGCATTTGCAAGTGCTTCATCTTTTATGCTCTCATCCCCTGTTGCAGCATAAGATACAACGATGCCAGCAGGGAAATGTGGTTTTTCAAGCTTTTGACTACGAATATCATTATAATTTGTGCAAATGGGCAAACTGTTTATCCTTGACAAATAATCAATCATCGCCAAGAGATATAGTGCCTCGCGATACCATTTTCGATTATAAAGCTTCCTAACTTCATCCGTTTTCTCTCCTTTATAATATAGTATGTCGGTCAGCCGAAGTAGTGTCAATAATATGTTATTACATTTGAGAAAGGTACCAAGAGGCTGCAGGTCTCTGTGGAAGAGTTAGAAGCAATGTGCATGTCTGAGGAAGTATAGAAACTCAAAGAGTAAAATAAAGTGCATAGATATACAAAAAGCCACCGGACCCGAAGGACACCGGTGATATGTACCCTCCTTACTGGACAAAGAATGTCCAGTAAGGAGGGTAATTTTATCCCCAGACAGAAGTACAACAGTATATCATCCACAAAATCCGCAATTTCACGAAGTTCGTTTCCTACAAAAACATCAAGATGCTTTTTCTTTAGTATTCTTCTTCCAACAATGCCGTCAGCTCACAATGAAGAGCTTTTGACAAACGAAGAACATAATCCACATTTGCTCGATTAATGTCTTTTTGCCTCTGCTCATATTGTTGAATTGTACGAAGTGGAACGCCACAAATATCTGCCAATTCTTTTTGACTAAGTCCGGCATACATCCGAAAACGCTTTAATCGGCTACTATGTTTCGCCATTCGGCGCATCTCGTCAACATCGTTTACAAAATGCATCATATCCATCTCATGATATTTACTGTACATTTTCTGATAATCCAGTATACTTACATCTTCTGTAATCTGAGAAAAAGGAATCCCCTTATACCACTGATAATACGCCAATGATCCTCCAAGCCAATATTCTGACGAACGATTCAGTGTATAATAATTGGGACGAATCTGAAAGTTTTCAACATTCTCCACGAGAATGTCTGCTGCAATCTCATGTCCCGATTTTCCCATAATAATAAATGGATCTCCCTCCGCAAATCTCTTTGACACAATAGAATTCAAAAACATTTGATAAAACACATCCAACTCGACCTTGTACCAATTCACAGCCGTATCAAATGTCCACGCTAATGCATTCTGACCATAATAACACATATTCTCATCGTAAGCGTACATCTGTTGGATCGACCTCCTCATCAAGAATCCCCATAATGTATAATTGTCCTCGGCGCCATTTTTCAACTTTCATTTCTTGATATTGTTTTCTTGCTCGTCTATCTCGCTCTTCTTTCGATGCAAACCACTTTGACGCCATTACCACTTCACTTTCACAATAACGAAGCTGTTCAAAAGCTTTTCTGCTCTTTATCGCAACCTGTTCTCCCAATTCTCCTAATTTCATAGCACGCGCCAATGTCTCAACAGAAATTGTATTATTTATAAAATCGGATGCATATGAAAAATAACTATCATCCGCCCTATAACCAACAATCACATCCGCCTCTTTATAAGATGGCATAAAATGCTCAAACAAATACTGTATCGCCTCTTTTCCAAAATCTGTTTGGATGTTAAAGATTCGATTCTCAAGCAACACTGTAATCCAATGAATCACAGTATACTCTTCACCATTAAGATACAAAACATTTAATCCAGTTGTATCCAATTCATATTTATTGCAATACCCATCCCTATCTCTCTGAATTGCCCATTCACATGCCATTGACTTTTCCTGTGTACAATAAAACGCCATACCATAATCATTATGTATATTTCCCCGCCCATATACTGGCTGACTAATGATATCTTTCGAACCGTGATACAATATCATCTTCGCAAATTCTCCTCGAAATAAAATGATACCCCTATGGGAGTATTTATATTATACACCCACAGGAGTATCTGTCAATCATTTTTAGTTCCAATCACATCTTATCCTCAAAATAACATCCAATCTCGTATATCGTACGTAGCGCCGTATCACGCAGTTCTGGTGGAAACGACCTAAGCACCGGTGATGTCTCGAAATTAATCGCCCCCTTATATCCAACTGCTTTCAGTGCCCGAAGAAATCCATCCCAATCCGTTACCGGTTTATTCTCACGATTACGTGTAAATGTAAATGGAACCTGGTGCAAATCAGCAACACCATCGTTATCGTGCACATGTAATACCTTCAGTCTGCTTCCAAGTGTTGTAATAAAATCTTCGAAATCAATACCGACCAAATTGGCATGCCCTGTATCAAAACAAAAGCCAAGTACTTCTGCACCGGACTTTTCATTCATTTCATCAATGCGTCTTGCCGCTTTTTTCGCATCACAACATGGTCCCTCGATGATGTGAAAGCCTGTAGATGTGTAGATATTTTCGACACACATTGTAATGCCATATTCTTTCGCATATGGTGCCAAAAATTCCAAAAAATCTCTGGTCTTCTCCCACTCAGCCTCCTCGCTACCCAAGTACCTAGACAATTTGAATCCATGGATTACAATATATTTGCATTCAAGATAATGACATATTTTCATTGCCTTGACGCTCATCACTTCTCGCAAATAAGTATTCAATTCTTCTTTTGCGCTCGGTACATAATTTGGATATGGCATATGCATCTGAAAAATATCAACGCCAGTCTCCTTCGAAGCCTCCTTCAAAGGTCGAAAATATTCGTACAATTCCTCCTCACTTTTATCGAAAAAAGTGTTCGCTTCCTTGCTATACAATTGCCTATTTGTCAGATACGAATGCAAACTAAAATCAATTGCTGAAAATCCTATTTCCTTCAAATGTAATAAATCTTCACGAGGATTTTCATGGCAAACTGCAATATCTGATTGTACACTTATAAAACTCATAATTCTTATCTCCTATGTACCAATAGCCACCTATTCGCTAATTACTTTCTTGTTCCTATCAATTCTCTGCTCATGATAAGTAGGCAAATATTCATCATTAAAAAATTCAATATTTGCAATCCCCATCTCTTTCAGTTGTGCTTCAATCTGTGTGTAGTACATATTGCAAATATAAACACCGGTATTTTCCGGCAAGTCCAACAATGCTTCCGCACTCTTTACCTCAAGTCCCTCAAAAACTGTCCCCCAAGAATCCGGATTATTATCACATGTAAAAAGTGGATGTACCCTATCTCCATACGCCTTCATAAAAGCGCGGCACATATTTCCCGCACCGAACAAGACGATATTATCATACTTATATAATGAAGTCTCCAATTCAATCTGCCACTGAATATAGCCAGCTATTTCACGCTCAAACTTCATATACTGTGGCCAGAGCATTGCCGGACATAAACGAATAGAAGTCGATGCATCTATAATCAAGTCTTTATCAAATCCAATCTCTCTAAGCCCACGAATCAATCCCAATAAGTCAGTCGTATATTCACCACCTTGCTGTCCAAAAAACATCATAATAGATTTGTCACTCTTGCCATCATTGTCGCGAAGAAGCACCATATCTACGTACTCTCCAACTGCCTTTAGCGTATCCCGCAGGTTAACAGCGGCAAGTGTATAAGTTCCAATATCACAACAGAAACCAAATCGTTTTTTCCCTGCTCTCTCATTTAGCATAGTTAGCCATGTGATCGCCTGTTCCGGTTCTGTAAACATACCTCTGATCAAATGTCCACCTACACTACGGCAGGCATTAACAAGTAAGATTTGTGTATCCTCGCATTTGCATTCATCCAAAAGCCCTAGGTAATAGTCACGATTGACGGTATCTAATTCACTTGTTTCCATGTTTACCGTAAGCGGTCTTGCGATAAACCGTCTGATACCTGCATCTTCAAATTCACGAAGCACCATCTTGCAATATCCGGTTAAAACTTCTACATAGTCAGAGCGCATCATCTCCGTTGATGCATATGGTAACAACACAGCACGCGGTGTAATACCCCGCTCCGATAAGGCTGTCTTCATAGCTGCAATATCATTTACAATCCACTGCTCCTTTTCCGGTGTCAGCAATTTATTCCATCGCATCAGTGTATGAGGCTCCAGATACATGGATGCATCAATGATAAAATCGTCGAACCCCGCTTTTCTAATATCATCAATTCCTTGGCTTGGTCGCTCTGCTCGTGTGACCATGCCTGTTGTTGTCAATATGTTCATCTATTTGTCCCCTCTTGTTAGCTTTTCTCTTAATTGTGTAGAACTTACCTTCTCAGTATAATTGATAAATACCAAATCCGATCCATGTTCTCTTAAAAAATCACGTTCTGCGTCCCAGTTTGCGCTTTCTCCATGATCATCTCCGGAAAACTGTGCATCAAAGTGAAACATCTTATATGCATCTCGTATGCTCGAATACTCAAGTGGAAGTACCTCCACCTGATCCACATAACGTACGCTCTCAAGTACCTCTACGCGATCCTCAGTCGGTATGATAGGATATTTCTTTTTCTGTCTATAAACGCCTTCATCAGATACCACTCCAACAATCAGATAATCGCACTGCTCTTTTGCCTTACGAATTAAATTCAAATGTCCAACATGAAACATGTCAAACACACCGGCAACATAGCCAATATGATATTTCTTTGGGGAAGCCACACTTCCCTCTGCATTCGTATCTGCACAATTCATTGCTTCTCCAATTGCTTTTCGTTTCCTAGGATAATCCATATTAGAATCAAAGATTGCATAGTCCTTTATTCCCATGCGTTCCAGTTGTCTGGCAACTGTTGTAAAATTCTTGATACAAATTAAGACCTTTATCTCTGTGGCATCTAATGTTTGCAGTATGTCCGGCGCCTGAATCTCAACTCCACCAATGCTCTCGCCCCAACGCGATTCATTGTTATCGATCACAGCGTGCACCGGGTAATCTTTCGCGTATATTGCCATAAATTTCTCAGCAAATCTACCCGAGCCAAAAAGGATTAACTTACGCTGATTAACATCAGAAAATATATCAATAAACTTTCGTCTATACTCATCGACTGAATAATTCATGCGCTGACGATTTGCAAAGACCGTCTCCGGATTCGCGCGATATTTCGCATGGTAAAATCTCAAATCCTCGTCATTTCTTACGCCATCAATGAATGTATATTCCATCTCCTGCCACTTCTCAAGATTTTTATCTAAGCCGTATCGTTTCCACAATTCCTTGATTGGAATGAGCTTGTTCTTATCCGTATCATTGAAGTGTAATCCCCAAATCAACCGGTATATAGGGAAATTCACCGGACAATGTTCTATGGAAAACTCTTGATCAAAGAGAACAAATTCACCGTCCATATAAAAGCAATTGATGAGTCCCATATCCGGATAAGCGATACGTGCAATCGCACCCAATCCATCGCCCGCATCTTCTTGCTCGATATCGGATGCCTGCAAAATCATATCTCTGTATCGATCCAATTCCTCTAGGAATTTGTCCTTATCCTTTTGTAGAAGATTGTTAAAATATTCCTGAGCACTCGGTGCATTGATATATGGCATATGATAGGAATTACCATGCAGTTTCCCTTCAACAACCTTGATTCCGCGCTTCATCAAGTTCTTCTGATTCTCGGCAAGTCGCTCTAGCTGCTTGCGTCCCTCAGGATACAACGCCCTCTTCTCAACGGAGGTCTCGCCATGAATGATCGTAAGCATCGCTTTATCTGCATCACGTTCTAGCGTGCTAGTCACCTGCAAGGCATCGGAAAAACAATCATCAAATGCCACTTCTATCAAATATGCATTTGCCATCTGATGGAACAAACCATTGTCCATCAGTGATTTGTAAATATATTGTTCCTCCATAAAGACAGTAGCAGCATTGTGATACATCGGAAATATTCTTCTAGAAAGATCCTCTCTTGGCATAAATCCATCTGCATATATCATCTGTGGATGCTCCAGATCCGGAAAAACCGAATAAAACTTCATATGAGGAAAACCACTTTCTTGTAGCATATCCTCGACTTCACTTCTCGCATAGATTCTTCCGAAAAACGCATCCTCCCTCTTCGAGTATGTTCTTCGATATCCATCTAAACCATCAAAAATCTGGTTCGTATAGATATCTTTATCACCCAAGAAGTAACGAATGCCAAGGCGGTTATTCATTCCAAGCAACAGCTTACCGTCCGGTGCAAGAACTTCTGAAATCACATCAAAGATATCACGAGGATTTTCTTTCCTCTCAAAAGTTGCAATCATAACAACATAAGAAAATGCCTTTCGATTAGACGCAATCCACGCGTCATCCCAAAGCATAGCAATCGTCACGCAACAAACATCAACACCCATCTCAACTAACGCTTCTGCATAAGAATCCGTCTCTTGTCCTATATAAAGCGCCTTCTTACCAGGCGCAAAATCATACCACTTCAATAAACCCTTCGGCACTTCGTGTATAGTTCTATTTACTTTTTCTTCTATTTCCTGTTTTGTCTTGTCCATATTTATCACTCTATATGTAATCTATTTTTTATTCTTTTTCATCAAGTAATTTAGGAGTTTTTGCATTCTTGCTAGAAATGACGCTATGTCCTAATTGTTCTTCCAGTTCTTGTCTGGCGTTGAAGGCAATTGTGCCACCGGATAATGCAACTTCTTTGGATTCGTCAAGTCCTTGGGGATTCTTTGCTTTGGATAGTTCCGTGGTAGATATCTCAGCAAGAGCATTGAGAACCAGTTCAGTATTGGTCATATTATCCTTTAGATTCTCCTTATGTAGTCCTTTGAGTTGCTTGTATTGCTGTACTGATTTACCGGACCAAGCCTGTGTAAGAACATATCCTTTTCTGCGGTAATCTATAATGGCTCTTTCCATCGCTTTTTCTGGATCCGCCATTTCATCCAGACGTTCTTTTCCAACCAGCGCAAGCCATTGTTTAAAAGGTTCTGCTTTTTAGTACTTTCCAATAATTACGCGCGTGTTGATAGTCACTATCCGTCAAATAACTGCACACATCAACAATTGAAAAATACCATTCCTCACTAATTGGATTCCACACTTTGCGAATGGTATCATCTGTTATAAATTCAAGTTCCTGTTCATCGGTGATGCCGAGATTATCTACAGGTACCGGAACAGTAGTATCTGTATCAGCATCGTACATTAGAAAGAAGAAAACAACCACCTCCAATTTTTTACTTTCTATTTCAAGGATCTTTGTCCGCGATTGCCAGCGCATACCCCAGCACACGATTCTTTTGGCTCTCGTCTATTTTCGAAAATGCTTCCAATAGCTGCCCTTCCATACTTGTCAAATCAACTTCTCGTGTCGCCATATCACCCTCTCCAAGAAGTTCATATGGTGAAATCTCTAGCACACTGCAAATTATCATAATCTTATCCGAGCTAGGATTATTTCCCTTTTTCTTCCAGTCGCTGATGGTACTCTGTGCTATACCTGTGCGTATGGAAAACTCCTTCTGACTAATATGCTTTTCCTTTAACAACGCAAATATTTTATTACTAATGCTCATTCTATTCCTCCCAAGCATCTCAAAATTACCATTGAAAAAAATCCAGAGAGATGATATCTTATAAAAAAGAAGCGCCGTCGCAAGCGGTTGACTCAAACAAGGTTAAGGGTTACATATGAGTTTTCAACTCACAGAAACCGTCACTTGGCAGAGTGGCGGTTTCTTCGTTTCACAATCATAGTAACAGTATACTGCCCTATATGTAATGTAATACGCATAGGCCTCACCTCCTCTCGGATGGTGTAGCCAACCGCCTGCCGTTTGAGCGACGTCTCTATTTTATTTTATCATCGTGATATGCAATATTCAATATCAAAATCCGTTTTTGCGGATTGTATCTATCCACTTCATCTGCGTACACGCAATCTTCATCTCATCCCTATGTGTCATCGCATAAAAGCTTGTCAAGTTCTCAAACAAAAATCCCATATATCGATCCTGGCGAATGATCCCACGCTTTTCATATTCTGCCTCGATCTGCTCCGTAATAGAGAACGCAAATTCACAATACTTATCAAACCACTCTCGCTTCCACAAGGCTAAATTTCCATGAAAATAGAAATGTGCATTCTCATATTCTTCCCACAACTCGCTATATTCCGGATACAAGAGTTCAATTTTCTCTTTCATCAACTGCCAATCATGTTTTGATACAAATCGCATAAAAAATTCACGCACGGATGTCACACAGAAATGTGGCAGTGCAAACACCACATCAATATTCTCAGTCTTAACATAATCTATACTTGTTTCATCGAGCAACAATCTCCTACGATAATGGTTGATACCAACATATTCTTGTCCAGACGTATTCTTCCAAATCCAGTATATCGCTGTGCACTCACTATAATCTCGATTTTTCCGCGAAATATTTTCCCCAGTATTATCTGTCTGGCATCCTTTTCGAATGTCTGTAAGTGCTGCACCCACCTGTATAGGGATATACCCTTCTGACGCAATATCTTCTACTAACACTTTATCCAAATGACACATCACAACATAAGATTCTGTCTGTTTTACGTTAATCATGCCCTCAAATGGTATGATTGAAAATTTTCCATACAAAGAAGCTAAAACCTCTCTTGTACAGTAGCCATTAAAATCCTCAACCTGCTCTTTTAATTCGCTTGTTTCACATCGACAAAACAGTTTATCCTTATCATCTAGCATAACCAAGTGATTTTGTTCCATGTTCTTATTATTGGCATCCACCTTACAAGGAACTAACTGGCGAACAATCTGGTCGATATCATATTGATTTTCTTCTTCTCTCAACCACCCATTTATTTTAGGTGGCAAGACAAATCTACTCCGAAAGGAAATATCAAATAAATCATCATTCCACGAGCATGTCCCACCATAAGGCTCAACCTTCACGCAAACAAGTAAATCAACTTGTAAAATATCTATCACACTATTATTCTGCAATTCTTCCAAAGACATAACCGGAATTCCGAATAACGCCGTGAAATCATCGTCTCGTTCTGTCACAACAATCCCTTCAACATTTATATTATTTGCATGACAAAAACGCAGGACTCGTTTTGCTACAATTCCTGCGCCATATAAGTATAAATGTGTTCTTGTTTGTAAATATTCTAAGAATTCTTGTTCTGACATAGACCAGCCTCTTTAATTTCTTATTTCAAAAATGTGTGGATGGCTCTTATAAAACTCCCACATCTCGGCCTTATGATGCCCAAAGGACATGTGCTGTATCTGCTCCTTGTGGGAGATTCTCCATAATATACTTCAGCAAATTTCCATTTGAACAAATCACATATTTCTTCATGAAAAATGTCCCTCCTATGTACTAATATACAATAATATGCTCTTCCTTCACACCAAGTTCCAACAACTGCATTTGTATTTCTTTTGCATGATACTTGTTTGCAATAATCACCAAGAATACATCTTGCTTATCCACAATGTCTATTGGTGGAATCACTTCTATTTCATTTACCTTTGTCCCCCAAAGTTTACAGTTATTATCTGAAAATCTTATATTTGAAAGATTGTTTTCATATAGAATTTCTAATACTTTTGCTCCCCATATACCTGTGCCAAAAATAACAATATTTCCATCATGCATATGATTCTTTATTTTCTCATTTCTTGCTTTTTCCGTTTCCTTCTCTTCTTTTACTTTGGTTGCAAAGTTTTCCAAATCTTCTATTATCAACTCAAAATCAGCAGAATTACCTTTAAAATAATCGAAGTAATCCATTGCTTCTTTTTTTAAAATAGTAATAAACCACTCATAATGCGGCCTAATAAATTCTGATTCAATATCATAATCCACAACTGGCAATATTTTTCTCATTTCGCCAGTCATTGAACCAAGCATATGGGTAAAAAAACCCCTCTTACAAGGTGTGACATTTAGTATGTTCTTTTCCTCGATTAACCATTGAAAATCTTGTCTTGCGAAGCCTAGAGATTTTGCAGAATGAATTGACGAACCTTCCCGATCCATTCTATATCTATAAAATGACTTGTCTGTATAATATGCACTCGTTGCATGTGAAAGCACTTGATGCATAAATCCTATATCCTGAAAGGCTGCGCCTTTTGACTCATGCAACCTTATTTCATTTTCTAACAAAAAATCTTTTCGGTAAATCCCTTTCCAAATATATATAATGCCTGTATACAAACTTTCAATCTTTCCCGGCTCCACCACTTTATTGTAATACTCTTCCTTTTGTTTAAACAATCTTTGTCTAGTGAAAACAGATTTTCCATTCTTAAAAGAGACAAATGAGTCAAAATCTGCTTTTATCATATCTGCATGCGTTTCCTGTGAAATCTGATACAAATATTCGTACATTTCCGGGTGAACATAATCGTCTGTTTCTACAATCGCTACATAGTCCCCTTCCGATAGTGAAATTCCCAGATTAATTTGGTATCCATAACTCCGAATGTCACTATGTATTACTCTTATCCTGTCATCTTTAGCCGCATATTCATTAAGGAGCTCCCACGTTCCATCCGTTGACCCTGCATCTATACAGATTATATCTAGGTCTTGCAAAGTTTGATTTAAAACGCTTTCTATACACTCCACAATATAATCTACAACATTTAATGATGGCATAATCACTGATATCATAATCCACGTCCCTTTTATTAATTAGTGTCTGCTCAACAAAAACCTAAAATCCAATAGGCATCGTTTTGCATTAATTTCAACGGATGTATTCGTTATTACATTACAAAGATCAGTTCTTGAAGATATTCCACTACAGTAGGTGCTTTTTTTACAACATGCCCATCCTTTTGAATACATCAAATGATATTTTCTAAATTAACCCCCTCATCTAGAAGTTGCTCTTTAAAAACATCATAACTCTTTAGCGATGAAATAAAAAATCTATATTGCCCATAAGAATTGACTGCGTCGTGCACACTCAATATTTTTATTCCTTGCTCTGTTAGACCAATCTTCTTAACACTGTTATCTGCATAACAGCAAATTTGCACTTTATCTTTCAGTAAGCGACCAATATATGTACCATACTTTCCAGCTCCCGCTATCACATATTCCTCACCATTATTATTCTGATATAAACTTATTATTCTACTACAGACATTATATTCTTGTAGCCGAATTACATATTCCGACCAAAAATCATTATCTATGTCATTAATTTCTCTTTCTAGTTCATCCATCAACCTAATAATCACTTGTATATCGTCTAACAGCATATAAGTGTCTATTTGAAAAGAGAGAGTTCTTGCAATATGCTGATACAAAACATCCTTCTTAATCGTTGACACTTTATCATTAGTCCATTCCTTGTTGTGAATAAGCATTGCTATAGAAATCTTTTTTGCGTCATTCAAGTGTTTCAAGCGCCCCCTGTCACTAACTGTTTGACCTTGCAGGCCAACTCTGTAACAATATATTTCATTCTCAGTTTTCAGAAAAGTATTTGCACTCCTAATAACATTAAAAATATACTCATCATCCGTATACACGCATTTTTCGGTTATATCATTAAACTTTTCTTTTAACACACATGTTTTTACCGTCACCTCATGAGCATGTAGTGGTTCTAAAATCCCGGCATCCATACAATTTATTTGATACTCCTGATTCAAAACCAACTGATGTCTATTTACATGTTCAACCTGTGTGCCACCTTCATATATTCTTTTGTATGGCGATAACACTACATCCACATCTATCTTTTCCAGCAATTCAACCAATTGCTCCAATGCTTCCTTTTCTACCCAATCATCTCCATCAAGCATTTTAAAATATTTGGCAGACGAATGATGAATGGAGTAATTTAATGTTGATCCATGACCGCCATTCTTCTTTTTCACATAAATAAATGTATCAGGATATCTACCGGCATACTGTCTTGCAATCTTCTCCGTATTGTCAGACGATTCGTCATCTACAATAAAAACTTCCAACTTGTCCATTATGTTTTTTGAACACATTAAAGAACTTAATGTATCGTCTAAAAACTTTTCAACATTATATGCCGCAATAGAAATCGTTAACAGTTTCTCCATCTATGCCCCTCTCTGCTCAAAAATGCTTTACATCTATATTCACTTTACTTGTTCAGCAGCCGGTATGGGATGATTCTTTGCATCCGCACCATTACAATAATTGCACATATCCAAGTATCCCTTATCTGAATATCCTAGTGAAAACTCTAATAATTCTTTTCTCCCTTCTTCACCTTTCAATTTTTCTAAATCCAAAAAGTCCTCTTCTCCAACATTCATATGCAGATTTTCAGAAACACTTCTAGCCATTACACAATAATACAACTTACTTCCTCTAATCTCTTTACATGGTATTCCACACTTATCAAACACATCAATCAATTCATTTGGCGTTGCATTCCTATTAACATCGCCAAATCCATAGTCCATCCATTCACTGTCCTCTGACTGAATTGAACACTGAATCATATTTTCTTCCAATTTATTGGTTAGCATCTGATATTTATCCTTGAGTTGCGGTAATGATGCAGAATAGTTGGAAATCCTATAAAGAACATTATGCTTTTTCATTGTTTTAAGAAGCTCGTTTGACGGCATAATGGTTCCATTACTGGTAATACTAAAAATATTCATTTTATCTCTATATTTTTGACCAATATAGTCTATAACTAAAGGTAAATTCTTATACAGTAATGGTTCTCCTCCAATAAGAACAAACTCATTTATGTAATCAACTTTTTTGAAAAAGCTATCTGCACTTTTCTTTACCATTTCCATTGACAAGTCTTCCTTTGTATTAGGAACATTGAAACACCCATGTGCACACTTTTTGCATTTCAATGAGCATCTTTCTGTCAGAGAAATTTGACACAACGAAATATAAACTTCTTGTTGTTTTGCATATGCGATGATTGGCAAATAGCGGTCAATAAAATCAGAGTAGTAATAGATGTTCTTTTTATCTATCAAACCATAATCTTCAATCTGTTTGACTACTTGCTCACAATTGGACTGATTTAGTGCCAAAATAATACCATAAACCTTATATCGATCTATATATGTGTCAAACGAGATTACCTCCTCACCACAAAAGTGAGATTGCTGTTTTTTTTCATCGTTATCGATAAACCCTTTTATGCAATTATAGTGTTGCATGGTTTTTGAAATCTGATGTGCAATTTTCCCGGTTCCCCAAACAAAAAATTGCACATTCCCTTTATTCTTATTAGAATAGTCTGCAATAAACCTATCAAATTCTTTTCCTTTGTTTTTCCATTTCATGATAAAATACAATTTCTAACTTTCCGTAATATTATTTTGTCCAATAAATTCTATAAATCAATGGGATCTATTATGTGATAGATTCTTTTTTGTTCTAAATTATGTCTCATCTCATCACGATATTTTCTAGTCGCACCCAGTATAACTAATATGTCATCTTCCGATTCATTTAATTCCGAAACCTGCACAACCTTTATTTCCATAAAAGTATCTTTCGTCATTTTATTTGTTAAAATTATCTTATCTATGTTTATTGCATTTTGTTTCAGCTGATTAACAATTTCTTCTGCGGCTTTTCCCGCGCCATATACATATACTTTCTTATGTAGTCTCGCTTGTTCAATCATGGTCTCATCCAACTGCACATATACTCTTATTTCATCCTGTCTCCTAATCAAATCTAATAATGTGCGTTCAGGTATGTACGGAAAGTCTGATTTTCCACTTACAGGAGTCTCCCTAACTCGTCCGATAAAATCTTTGTATTGTCGGGAAAAATACTTTCCAATAGCCTTATTCTCTCTATCATCAAATTGCCCTTGTTTCCATGTGGTAAACAATTCTGAAAGAAGATATAGTTTGGAGTGTAGTGCAAGTTCTGAATGTATCCCACCATGCATTATCGAACCACTTCGTTGTCTATATAAGTATAATTTTTTATTTAGTTTCATAACTCGTTTTGCAAACATAAATACTTTAAATGAAAAAACATTATCCTCATAAACAATGCTTTCTATAAAAGCCAGTTTATGACATTTGAGAAAGGAAGTTAAATACATACACCCACAAACTTCACCATGCAAATCATTTTTTTCAGTCATTAAACAAAACCACTCTTTACCACTGTAAACTTTATCTTCATCAAACTCAAATAATTGCTTTTCATCAGGAGATTCTATAGCATTGTCCCAAAATCTTTTCATACTCCCATATAACACTTCTAACATGTAACCTTCCATATATCGGGTCATTATATCGACCATATTCAGGTCAATAATGTCATCTGCGTCAACAAAAAGCATATATTTTCCTGTTGCCACTTTCATACCTGTGTTTCGTGCTGCTGAAAGTCCCTTGTTACAACTATGCTCTAAAAGAACGAATCTCTTATCCTTTTGACTAAACTTTTTGACAATACTCATACTATCATCTTTTGTTGCATCATTTACACATATTATCTCTATATTATGATATGTCTGCCTCACGATACTTTCCAGACACTCCTCAATATAATCCTCAACGTTGTAAATCGGAACAATTATAGATACTTTGGATGAACTCATATCATTCTCTCACCTTCCTATTCATCGCATGTTTTTACTAAATATACTCAGGCAAGTCAAATCTGTAATATACTTCTTTTACGCCCTTCTTTCTTATCATTTTTTTCTATTTCTGGGTCTTTTTCTTTAATTGTAATAATAATTGCGTCGATTTCCGGCCAATCATCTTCTATACCAGATACTTCAATTCCTTCTAACACAGGTTTGTTTTTGTCTATTCCATATTGAATACTAACATTTAAACTATTCCTATTACTCCAGAATACTTTACCATATTTCCCGAGGCCATAAATTGCTATTTTCTTAATGCTTTTCTCTGACCAAAAACCTTTTAACTTTTTATAAAAGTAGGGGCTATATATCCTTCCGCTATATACCTTTTTTTCTTCTGCTCCATAATGCGTTTTATACGCATAACTTCCGCCGCCGAGATATAAGTATTTGCATTTTTTCGAAATTAAGTCTTCTATCGTCGCTTTATATCCCAAAACTCTTGGCGAATAACGTTTGTATTTCTGATCATAACTCAAGTTTTCCAAATATGCTGCATTGTCTACCAAGTTATAAAATGTTACACTTGCAGGCTTACCCCCTGCTAAAAGTACTACTGCATTTGTAATATGATACTTAAGAACATATTTTTGACACCCCATCCTATAATTCCTATTATGGGATTCCATTTTCCAATTGAAATATAATTGAACATCGCATGTTTAAATTGGTCTTTTCTAATAATCCTTTCTTTATGAGACGGAACATTCTTTTTCCCTTTGCACCCATCAGTCATTACCACAACATCGCAAAGATTTGGATACAAGCACAATAACCCCCGTTCCAATACATTCATCATCTGGATGAGGTGCCAAAATAAGAATCTTATCTTCATTATCTACAGAAATCGGTAATAATGCCATTTTTATCCCCCTTAAAAACAACTATAATCCATTTTTCTTAAACCATAGCAATCTATTGTAGGACCATCATCAATTATAATCCATTCAAAATTTTTATTATTTTGCTTTTTTAATGAATTGTATAACTTATCTAAGCATTGACTTCTGTTATACGTTGAAGTAGATACAATAACCATATACTAACCTCGCTTTCCTCCTTTACACACAATTTTTACTAAAAAACTTACACTCGTTTTGCCTGTCAGTAGATTTCCAACTTCCCTGAAACTGATGCAATCCTATCGTATGCTCTGTTCTTGTACCATGCAAGATATAACTAGGTATCCCCGATAAATATGTTACCGGTAAAATAGCCATGTCTTCAATAACTTGATACTCCCCATCTTTTTTTAATCCATGTCTTTGTAACACTCTCGTTTGAAATGTAGGACATGCCGTTAAATCATAAGTATCGTCCTCTTTTATAAAATGTATATTATCATAATAATCTCTCATTTCTTTTACTAATATATTGCCCTTTACAGTTCCAAATCCAAGACCTGTGCTAACTCTTAAATCATCTCCCCACCCCATAAAAGCAGGCTGATACAGAAGTTCGTCCAAACTTTTAATTAACTCCACATCTGTATCCAAATATATTCCTCCATGCTGATATATGACATCTAATCTAGCATAATCCGTAGCAAATCCCCACTTTCTTGCCTGATAAGCCTCCATCATATATTTATTTTTAGTTACGTCATAATTATCTTCATTCCACTGGATAATTTCATAGTCAGGACAATATTTTTTCCAACTTTCCATCCATTTCAGATTTTCTTTGGGAATATTGCACTTGCCAAACCAAAAATAATGAATGATTTTTGGTATTATCATTTTCTCCGCCCTACGCAAGGTAACCGGTAGTTCTACAGCATCAAACCGTCTTGTGCAGTACTCCGCCATAATATCTTTATAATATACTGCTTCTAATGCAGTACAGTCATCCACATTTTTGTATTGCTCCAATATTTCTTCTTTATTTTTTAAGGAAATCAATGCCAATATATCTCTTTTATCCTGAGAAACAAAATATTCCGGTGAAACAATGGGAATTTCTCTATTATTCACAGATTTTGTATGCTCCCATTTTGCAGTATTATTCTCTACAATATAAGATATTTTTGAAGGTAAAAAAGTATCTTCAAATATTTCCAAAAGCTTATCAAATGCTTTCCCACTGCCAAAGCAGACCAGTCTATAAGGAGACTCCAATAGCTCCTCAATTGTCATTTTAACTATTTTCATTCTTCAACTCCTTAATGCATATATATATCTTTGATGATTCGCATCACTCTCACTGCCTCTTCTGGTTTACCATTCCTAATAGGCTTGCCTTCCTCTACTGCCCCATAGAACTCTTCCATCTCAATATCCCACGAAAAATCCTTATCAAAACACATGGTATATTCTTTGGGCTTTCCCAGGCGGCCGGTCTGCATTTTTAAGTCCTTCTTGTAATACGTAATACTTTCTTCCCCATAGCTCCTGGTCGATGTTAAAAATCCATTCAAGGCTATGTACCCATTCGTGCAGATAATATCCATGTCAAACTTGTGTCTCCACTGCACCGCATTGGAATGTAGTGAGACTACCTGATGATTCTCTGTCTCTAGAATTGCTATGGCTGAATCCTCGGTTGCCATCTCTTTCCACACAAGATTATCCGTTCTGCTTGATACCACCTTCATGTCACTGTTTGTCAAATAACAGATTAGATCAATCATATGAATTCCTTGGTCTAAAAGAATTCCTCCACCGGATAAATCCGGTTGATTTCTCCATTCCTTTGGAAAATTCTCATTACCGGCTTTTCCATATACACCCCTGACACAAACAACATCTCCGAGGAGCTTTGAATCTATTAATGCCTTCGCCTCAATAATAGAATTGTGTACTCTATGATTAAAACCAAACTTTAATACCTGCCCGGTTGCCCTCTGAACATCCTGCATTCTTATTGCATCTTCCAGTGTTCTTCCCGGAGGTTTTTCAGAAAATACCGACATGCCTTTTTCCAATGCACAGCAGACCACTTCCGGTATCGTCCGGTTATTTGTACATACAACCACTGCATCCGGTTTACATTCATCTATACACTTCTTCCAATCCATATACTTTGGAATATCATAGCCTTCTATATTCTTTTTCTTTGTATCACATATGCCAACCACATCATATCCGCCATGCCTTTGCATCGCCTGATATCGTGTGACACCCATTCTTCCCATTCCGATAATTACCGTTCTAATCTCTTTATCCATCGATTTTCTTGTTTTTCCTTGCAATCACTTGTGCGTATGAGCTCAATCCATTTTTTTGTATAAAATGTTGAAAATCTGCATCCCCGCCGGGAGTCGCTGTCTCTAAGAAATATCTTAGAAAATAATCTGTTTCCGCAATATCGCACAAATTATTCTTCAAAAAATTTACATCAAATGTCCCCGGTGTTGTGAACTCCAACATTTCAAATCCATTACGATTTAACAACTGTTTTATCCCCTCTTTGGACGGCAGCATAATATGTTCATATGGAAAAACATTCTTGTTCTTCTCTCTAAGAGCCAAAATATCGATTCCACTGCCAACCTTTGTATTCAGAATAAACAGTCCGTCTTCATTTAACTTGCTATGTACCTCTTTCAGAAACCGATTGGGATTCGCTTCATGTTGCAAGTAATCCATCGCTAAAATAATATCATATGTTTCCTCATCTGCTGGGCGTCCATCCGCATATATGGAATCCTTTAATGAATATAATTTGCATAAATCGGATTCTTGGAAAAATTCAATTAAGCCCTTCCACTTTGTTCCATAATCCAGCACTCGAAGTTCTGTATTCTTATGAAGATAACGAAAACTGCGAAACTTAATCCAATCGATAAGCTCTTCCCATCTCGTATAGCGATTCTTGGAGCCATCCATTTGATACTCGTCTGACTTGCGCAATTGCATTAACCGATTATCCTTTTGATATAAGATAGCTTCTTCCTCATTTACATCTGCAATAACACTAAAGCATTTATTGCATCGAAAGTAATGCACATTCCATTTACTATAAAACAATCCAATATCTTTGTTTGAGCAAATCGGACATTTTTTCATTTTTTCCTGTCGAAGGGTTTGTTTCCTGCTTGCATATTCGTGTGCAATTGACACTTCCTTCTCAAAGAAAACATTTTCTTTCATGCCTTTTTGTATTCGGTTTTCTTCTTCCGGCTCATAGTAATTAAATGCAGTTAACATAATAATCCTCTTTCAAAGCATCATTTGCAAATAATTTGCATATACATTTATTATCTTCCAAAAAAATAATGTCATTACATCCGCCCGCAGCCTTCACAATTGCAGAAGAAGCAGCGATATCCCACAGCATGATTTCTTCCTCTACATAGGTATCTATTTTCCCTTCCGCAACAAAAGTTCCCATAATTGCTGCAGTCCCTAACATACGTATTTTCTTAAAGCATTGAACACTCTTTACAAACTTATTCAAACTATCTATTGAATAATCCCTCTTCACAGGAAAACCTGTTGCCAACACCGCTTTCCCAACATTATTTATTTTTGATGTGCTTATAGGAATACCATTTTTCCAGGCGCCTTCTCCAGCAATGCCATAATATAATTCAGAAGTTGCAAAACGATTAATCACCCCAAGAATTGGTTCATCGTCCTTCCATAGTGCAATTGATACACAACACAACTCATCTAAATTTTTATAATAATTAGCAGTCCCATCAAGTGGATCGATAATCCATCGATATTCCGCATTCGCTCCAGCATACATTCCCATCTCTTCCGATAAGATGGAATATGAACTTTTCTTCAACACATCCATAATTGCAGTTTCTGCCTGTTTGTCAGAACTGAGCTTTATATCTTTTCCCTCTGCAGAATCAATATGTACATTTGACCTCTTCAACAATATTTGACCTGCAGAAATTGCAGCCTGTTTTGCTAACTCAATCTCATTTATATATTTCTTCATTTAATATCCTCTGGAAAATATAGAGTAAAGAAATCTTCTGACATTATTTTCCCATTCTCCATTTTCAATAATTCAGCAAATCATTTTCCTTGAAATACCCCAATTTCTAAAACCCTTATTTCTTTTTTACCAAAATGCTTTGCTACCACACTCCAAAATACATCTCTTCCCATCTCCAATACATCTGTTGGCAAATTATACATATCCATTATTTTCCCCCATTAATAAATATTCTATCTTAGTTTCCATAGTTCTTGAAAGCAAAATACCTTCTGCAATCCTCCAATCTTCTTCTGTATCTAAATCACAGGATTCATCTTTTGGTATCTCAAATTTTCCAAGTCTACCACCAAAAACCGGGTTCTGCCCATTGTCTTGCATATCTATAAACATCTTTCTTTTCCATCCAGTTAAGGCCCATACAATTTTTTGAGTAGGCTCTAACAATTGGCTATTCACTTTTTCTTTTAAAGAAAAGTTCAAAGGTTCTCCCCTATAAAAAGTTTCTTCTTTTTCCGTTACAACAGACATAATTGTGTCAAAATCATTGTCCTGAATAAACTTGAAAAACGCTTCATATGTTTCTTTTGTCAGCAGCGGAGAAGTAGTATTCAACATTACGACGTAATCACAATCATGCTTCTGTAAAAATTCGTAGGTAAAGTCCCTATTAGTAGCTGCATCTGATGCAAGCTCACGTGGTCGTTTGTGAAATTTTGCTCCCATTTTTTCAACCTCGGCGCCAAGAACCTCATCCTCTGTATTTACCCAAACCTCACTACACATCGGACAACTCAGTGCAAGTTCAATCGGATACTGAATTAGTGGTTTACCACACATATAACGAATATTCTTTTTGGGGATTCGTTTTGATCCAAGTCTTGCCGGAATCATTACAATTATCTTTTTCTGCATTGTTCTTTACATCCTCTTTTATGCTAAGTTTAAATCTCTAAGCAGATTCTTAACTGCCTGCGATTCCATACTCTCTCTACAGGTCATAGTATAAGTACAAATATGTGGAGTTAAGATTGCATTTTTACATTCTCTCATTTTGCCTTCATACGGTTCCTTCCACAATGCATCTCCCCAGAATCCACCAATATGTCCGCTCTGCAATCCATCATATAATGCATCCTCATTGATTAATGGTCCACGTGCGCTGTTTAATATTAAAATCCCATCCTGAAGCATCCCCAACTCTTCCTTGCCCAAAACCTCATCTTTTCCACTTACATGCAAGCTTACAACATCAGCATTTTTTAACCCTTCCGCCAATGCACATGTTGACTCTGCCACTAAATACTTATCATATATCATGACTTCAGCACCAAGGGATTTTAACAATTGCGCTGTTGCCTTTCCGATGTGACCATATCCGATAACCAATACCTTCGCGCCCCGAATGGATTGACCAATCCTTTTCTTCCAAACTCCATTATGAACATCTTCATTCATTGGAACTACTTGATGTAAAAGCATCAAGAGAGCTGTTATCGTCATTTCCGCCACTGCCTGTGTAGGACCATCCGGAGTATTCGAAATCTTTATGCCATACTTCTTAGCTGCATCAAAATCTACATTATCGACACCGATTCCAATTCTTGCAATTGCTTTTAAATTTGGGCATTTCTCAAAAACCTCTTCATTGAGGGGCTCCAAACCGGCCAACAATCCATCTGCGTCATTAAGATGAGCAATAATCTCTTCTTCCGTCAATCTTCTTCCAAATGGGTTTTTTACTACCTCGACCCCTTTTTCCTCCAACATCTGCATCGGTTTATTACTGCTGTCCGCAAAAGAAGACGCACCCACTACAACTTTCATTAATGCTTTCCTCCCATATATTTCTCCAAAAAATAATCCAATGCCGCGTGTAAAATCACTGCATGTGCGCTCTCTACCAATCCATATGTATACAAAGGCACATAAAAATTTATGTCTCCCATCCCCCGGGACTTATTATCTGCACTTTTCCCTGAAAATGTAATACAGTATGCTCCTTTCCTCTTTCCCGCTTCCAATGCCTTGACAATATTAGGGGAATTACCTGATGACGATATTGTCACCAAAATATCCCTGTCCGACAGAATTCGATTGATGCGATAACTAAATACCTCTTCAAAAGATATGTCGTTACTAATAGCCGTAATATGCGCCGTCTCTGCACATGTGGCGGTATTTACTTCTGCGTTCTGGAACCAGTCATGTGACATATGTTCTGCCATCGTCGCACTGGCACCATTCCCGCAGAAAAAGAGTAAGCCTTTTTTCTTATCCCTCACTGTCTTTACCCTCTCGCTCCACAAGTCTATCGCTTCCTGTATCAGCATTGCATTTCCAGCTTGATCTGTTACAATGACATTTTTTATTCCTGTAAAAACATCATGTATGTATTTTTCATAGAACATTATATATTTCCATCACTTTCTTTCAGCAATTTCTCTAATTCATAAAATTCTTCTATATCGGAAGGCGCTTTTTTGCCAAACCGTATTTCTCTCTCCTGTAGGTCATCAAATAAATAATATTTTAGAACCTGTGCAATATGTCTTAAGAATGCCTTTTCCTGCTCCTCTGTAAATCCATTTCCCAGAGCTTCCCTAATTACACTCTCAATCTTTTCCTTTTCAAATGCTTCGTAAGTACATCCCTTTCCTTTGGTCTGGCTATATCCTAGCATAACAACAGGCTTATGCCTTATCAAACTGACATAGTTGGTCTGGGACAAAATTGTAACTACCACATCAGAGATATCTACCAAATCATTGATATTTCCAAACTCAACATAAATCGTATTGTCTGGTAATTTTCCTTTCTCTTCAAACTTTGTACTCATAGGATGTGGCTTGTATACAAAATTCCATTCATTCTTCTTGCATAATTCTGCTAAATAAATGCCTGCTTCTATTGACGTTTGAAAAATTGGCGAATGATATTTTTGGGTATCAGATGTATATGGCACCATATTAGAGCTAAAATCATTCTGTCCTGCAAAAAAGATAATCGGTTTCTTCCTGTCGATATTTTTCAGCACATATTCTACGCAGTTATTCTGGGGTTGAATTTTTCGGTTAAGGTTACTTTTGTACAAATACTCCCATACCTTTTTTGCATGTTCCATATCTGTCTCATTTATGGAAAGCCCTAAAAATTTTTCCGAATATATAGTTGGCAGACTCTTTCCTACCTCTCCACCAACATCAAACGCAAGAGTCCCTGGCAAAATCCCCTGATGAGTCGATATCAATGGTATACCCTTTTCATTACACACTTCTTCCAATATAAGATGCTGCACCATGACCAGACAATAAACAATAAGCTGCTTGGGCTGCAATATATCTAATACGCTCATAACATACTGATAAATATAATAGACCATATAACATGCCTCTGCTTCTGTCAGATTCGAAAATTTCGCTTTTAAAGCTTTCACAGCACTACATGCATATTTCTTTGCATTTAGGAAATCTCTCTGAGACTTCTCTAACATTCCACCTTCTACATAAATATCACTTCCAAACAATCCAGGTGTAACTACTGTTGGCAGTTTCATGATTTCTTCTGTTTCCTCTTGTGAATACCAAACTGCTTCTGATACCAGTCCTAAGTTCAAATTCTTATCATTTTTTTTCCATTCTTGTATAAAATCTTTATATCCTTTATCCTCAAAGGCCCATGAACGCCCCCAAAAAAGGCAAAAACCTTTCATCTGACCCGCTTTCAGACACAGATTGTCTAAAGCCATCTCATACTCCACTCTAAATTCTTCAATACTCATCTTATTTATTTGATCATATTTTTGATAATGTGTTTCATCTTTCAATCCGTACATTTTCAATTGTTCGGTTATTTCTTCATAAAAATTATATGGAATATATATGTACAATTCATTCCAGTCTTCAACTTCATCAGGAGATAATATTTTTTTCCCGAAAACAAACTGTCCCTGTCTCTTTTTATTGTTATCTATAAAAAAATCAATTTGTTCTTTCATTATATAAGCAAATTCACTTGCATATAAACCAGTACCCCAAATTACCTTTTTCATCTTACCGCATTCCTTTCTCCGTCCTCTAAAAGTATAGTTCAATCTCTCCTACAGCATTTCCATCAGAGGCTCTCACATCAACCAAAACTTCATCTTCTACCTTTTGATTTTTGCAGGACAAAATTAATTAGTGTCTGCTCAACAAAAACCTAGAATACTTTTTGTTCCGCTACAGGTATTACACACAAATTGTCTGTCCCCTGTCCTCTGCAGATTCTGCACAGCGATATATAATCATCTTTTATATCGCCTAAAAAATACCGAAGTATCATTTCTCTGTCCTTTATCTCATCTCCTGATATTTTTTCTAAATCTATATAGTCAGTTTCCTTCAACTTATACTTCCCTAATTTCTCTGACGCATATAGCAATCCACAGTAATATAATTTTTTGTCGTTCATACTGTGGCATCCTTTTGCACAATTCAACATATGCGTCTTCATTGTACTGTTATCACCCTCTAAATACACCTCTTCGTGCGGAAATCCCAAATCCACCCACGTCTCATATTTGCTGATTGCATAATCAATGTCATTTTTTTTGAGAATCTCGATTACCTCGTTCAGTTTTTTCTGATATGGAATCGCGTGAGTATAGTCACTGATTCTGACATTGATTCTGCATTTTTTCATAACTCTGAGCAGTTGTGAATCCGGAACAATAGATCCATTTGTGATAATCTGCATATAGCTGATTTTATCGGAATACTTATCGTATACTGTCTCAAGGATTTTCCATAGATTTTTGTTTACTAACGGTTCTCCGCCAATTACATAATAACTTGTCAGATAATCTATTCTTTTAAACAGCGCGTCGAAGTCTGCAATAATATCATTCTCGTCATACATATAATGCTCTTTATATTCCGGCATAAGCATACTACAATACTTGCAGTTAAACGTACACTTCGATGTTACTGTCGAAAAAATCTGCGAAACGCATACCCTCCCTTTATATTTCCAGTACCATTCCGGCAAAAAATCTTCCCATCTGCAAAAATCCCTGTATTCTTCCATCCCCAATTCCCGCAACTGCTTCACAATAGAATCATATGCCAAAGTGCTGGTCACAACAAGGACTTTATAGTTTACGATATCCTCTTTCACTGTTTCCAGCTTCTGGACTTGAATACCTTCGTAGGAATGCATCCCTAATGCAGGGTTATTATCAACAATATACTTTATCTCAAAATCCGAATTAATTTTCCCAATATTGCGTTGGGCAACTCTTCCAAATCCATATACAACTACTTCTTTCAGGTTTTCCCAATCATCAGACAGTTTATTTAATACATCCATATTTTTCTATAACCTCCGCAACACCACATTCATCATTTGTTCCTGTAACATATCTTGCAGCCTCGATAACTTCCGGCATTGCATTTCCCATAGCAACGCCCACTCCCACTTTATTTAAAATCATTAAATCATTTAAGGAATCTCCAATAGCCATCATATTCTCTAACGGAATATGAATCTTTTCACCCAGTTTTTCTATCGCTTTCCCTTTATCTATTCCCCCCCTCGTAATCTCCAGGTTCTTCTTAATTCCGGTAGATAAGTTTAATCTAGTTTCCTGTTCTATATACTGTTTAACTTCATCATAGTCTACCAACTCACCATTCTCATCAGGATAAAAATTCATGGTGATTTTTTGAACACTCATATTATTCTCTTTGATATAGGCAAGCGGTTTATCCAACCATATTCTATTATTTAAAAGGTATTCTTTTCGCGATTTGGGAACATCAAGTTTTCCAATAATATCACGGCATTTTGTGGGCGTATGTCCCTTTCCATCCATAAACAAGTCCATATGAATATCTTGTTTCAGCAAAAATGAAATGAGTTCTGTTTCGATTTCTTTTGAGATGGTCTCTTCATAAATACATTTTCCAGAAGAATACTCATAGATTGCGCTTCCATTTGCCGTTATTGCATAAGAAACATCGATATCCCTAAGTAATTCAAAGGGAATCAATTCATATGGGCTGCCTGTAGAAATGATAATATTGATTCCTTTTTCGGTAGCCTTTTTTATAACATCTATATTCCTCTGTGGAATATTACGATTACTATCTAATAACGTACCATCCAAATCGAGTGATATTAGCTTAATATCGTTCATCTGTTTCCTCTTCTAGCACTTTTCTACAATTCTTCGCTTAATTTCCGTAGATGAAATTCCCTTTGTATACGGAACATAAACGACATCTACTCCAACCTCATTTAATTCTTTTTCAAAACGGTTCCACCGCTCCGTTCCCTTCCAGTCATCTCCGATAAAAATCACATCAAAATGATATAATTCCCATAATCTCTTTTTATCACGGAATCGTGTTATTTCCGCCTGGTCAACACCTTTGATTGCTGCAACAATTCTTCTCCTATCTTCTTCTCCAATTATGGGGGAGTTTGGTTTGTCTTCTTTAACAACCTCATCTCCATGAACTGCAACAATCAAATAATCACAGTATTGTTTCGCAGTCTCTATCATGTTTAAGTGCCCTACATGGAACATATCATAAGTTCCATCGGTGTATCCCACTTTATACTTCTTTTGCATGACAATTTTCCTCATCAATTAATTTTATCCTTGACACAGGATGTATCTTCTGTTGTTCCTTTGATGGTATTTCCATATAATCGCCAAACTTATATGTCAACCAGCCTTCATAATCCTCCGGTCCCTCTAATTCAACGCCCTCAAAAGAATATCTCTCATGTTCTTCATACCATTTGCGATAGTATCCACATGTTCCTTTGGGAGCGGGAAAGGTAAGAATCCGAACCATTTCTGTTTTTTTGTTTCGATTTTTCTCCACTAGCACATCATATTTTCGAACTAAATTCTCTCGGGATTCTCGTGCCATTATACAATATATCAGACGAACAAATCTGTTTTTTTCATTCTCTTTTCCAACTTTGGACCATAATGCTTTTCGCAACACAAAACACTTGTGCCTGTGAAACAATCTTTTCATCTTTCCGTCAGGAACATTATCCATTGGAAAAATATCAATAAATACGCCTTGTTCATAGGGCATAGACTCTTGTCCCAATCGTATGAATTCTGTTCCTTTTCGTCGAATTTTTCCGTAACCCCAACGATACCCCTCTGTATGATGAATATCCTGAAAATAAAATCTATCATGATCTAACTCTGTTTCACAGACTTTCACAAACTTATCATATTCCACACGTAGCATTGCAATGTCTGCATCATCGTCCCAAGGAATGAATCCACCATGGCGAATTGCTCCTAACATTGTGCCACCGGCCATGTTATAGTGTATATTACACTTTTTACATATTCGATCTACTTCAACAAGCATCTCCAATTCAATTTGCTGGACCTTCTTCAACTCGTCTTTCGATAAATAATACTGTTCTTTAACCATCGTAATTCTTTCCCTTCCTTCATTCTTCGACAGACTTTTTACCATGCGGATTGTTTCTTTTGTCCATATATTTTTCAATGATCTCTGCCATCACGATACCTTTGGATTTTTTCATTTTCTTTTGCATACGAATCTATAATCTGCCCCGATTTGTCAGTAGACCCATCATCCACACAGATTATTTCGATATTCTCATATGTTTGCTGTAAAATGCTGTCAATACACTTGGAAACATAGTCTTCAATATTATAAATCGGCACAATAATAGATATTTTAGGAAAAACGTTCATTATACTTAATTGTCCTTTCTTGTAGTTTATCAGCACTTACTATTTCCTCAGTTTTCTCCATTGACTCATCCAAATTTACACTTTGACTGCATATTTAAACCTGCTTTCGTATAACAATATTTTGTCCATCAAGGCATTGTTCACCCAGAGCAACCAATTTGCAAATTACTTCTGCAACATCTTCTGGTTGCATAATTGTTGTTGGATTTTCCTACTAGTTTTCATAAATTTGACGCATTCTCGAATTAATACAAATGCCCTGCATTTTCTATCATTTTGCCGATTCTCTTCGAACAACAACTACTTGCTTCACCCGTGAAAACTAATTCTACCTTTTCACAAAATTCATCTATCTCTTTTTTGTAATCATCTTGATGAAATTTTTTTATATTCTTTTCCAACTCCTCATTATTGACTGCAATTGAAAACGGAAACTTCACATCAAAATCTTTCGTAATATCTTTATTATTTCTTACATTATCCAATGAATCCGTTGCAAGATTCCACATCAATTTTCCTCTATCCTGGGCATACTTTTCAATATCATCCGCATACAGAAACACCGGAATTTTCGCAAATCCAGCTTCAAAACATGCACTAGAGTAATCTGTAATGTATGCATCCATTCCCGCCAATATCTCATACATATCATCCGCCTGGCTTTCATTGATAATGCGTGACTCGATTTCTGGATTGTAATAGTCATCAAATGTTGGTGCAAGCTGCGGATGAACTCGAACACAGATATACCATGTTCCACCAAATTTCTTTTCCAGATTCCTAATCAATCTTTTAAAATCAATGGTCCAGATTTCTGAGTAAACACTTCGTACTCCGTCCTTTGCGCCCTCACGAAATGTCGGCGCAAACATCACAACTTTTGCATCGTCGGGTAAATTATGCGTTTCTCTAAAAAGTTTTCTAGCCCACTCTCTGTCACCATAAAGAACATCGCATCTAGGAGCTCCTGTATTTAAATACGCTCCATTGTAAACAAACCCTTTTGGAGACACCTCCTCGCACCATTTTGAATCGATAATCAAATCGTCTACCATATCAGAATCATTCTTGCTGACTAGATAAGCCATCTCAGAAAAGCCTTCGCCTCTCCATAAGCCAGTACACTTAATACCAATCGTATAGTGATTTGAATTAAGATAATACTGCCCCTTTCTCTTCACCGTTCCATATGGCTTTCGGTAATTATCAATCCACACTTTGGATCTTGTTAGCCAATAAGCTCTAGACCACAAAGTGTTTGGAACTTTTTTATATATTCTGGGAAATCCTTTTGATCTATCACATCAGGATTGACTAGCCACACAAATTCATATTCTGGATGCTGCTTATGTAACTCTTGTACAATATATTTAGGATTACAGCCGAATCCACCTTTTCCTTCCAATGTACATACAGATATCAATTTTTTATCAAGTAGAAACACCCTGCATATATAAAAACAGATTTTATTTCCCAACGCCTTTAATTTCCTGTATCTGATATAGTTTTTCTCGTTCATATATAATCTAAAAAGCCTCACACCATCCCGGTGCAAGGCTTTCACTTCACTCAAACATCTTCCCTATAAGCGACAGCGACTCCATTCGCACCTGACAAATTCCTTTTGCTACGGTTATTTTTTCCCGCTATCTATTATATCGGTTTTTTTATGAAATTGTTTAGTATAATCTACAGTTTCCTTTTATTCCCTCTAGTATTCGACAGCAATATTCTTAATCTTGCCACACAATATTTGGTATTAGTAAGACTCTACCTTTTGGAGTTGCTCAAGTGCCTCATTAATATATTTTTCCATTACTTCACACATAGCATTAACACCTCCTTCAGTGGTCTTCAGTTTCTGAACTTCTTTAGATAATGCCGGGAATTTTTGTTTTCCATGAGCACCTCAAAAGATGCTGATGTATCTATGATTCCTGCTGAAATAAAGTTTTTTTGAAGAAAATATTCATTGCATTTCAATTTGCGGATATGATTAAAGTGTTAGGACGAATGAATAAAGGAGCCGAACTACTCGACTCCTCTTGTTACTACAACAGTCCTTTAATTCTTGCCAATTCATTTCCATCCAAGGTTCTTCCTGAATTCAATATCTGCAAATTTCCCCAGTCGGCACTTTCAACCCTCGTTAATGAATCTAACTTTACAAAAGATGGCACCACGAAAGGAGGATTATACGTTCTTAATCTCTCATTTGTAGGAAAAGCAAGTTTTCGCTCTTTTCCCTTTATCGATGAAACATTCAACACTTCTATATAATCTGGCTCTGCTGTGACTACTAAATATGTTCTATCATATGCAGGAACCTCACCGTCAACAAATCGAATCTTTCCTAGAACGCCCTGACCTACAACAAAACTCATTAATAAATCACCAGCCTTCCATTATCCAAATAAACACTATATGTGTCATCTTCAGCCAATAATGAAAAGTTCTCTAACTGGTCTATCATATCGTCTGTTAATGCGAATCCATCGTAATAAAATGTCACTCCATTAATTATCTCTCTTGCTGTCACATCATTAGCCGTTTCTCTATATGCAGAGATTATTTCACGCATTCTTTCAATATCAGAATGTTGCGACATCATATCAACAACTGACATTCCTTTGTTATGATAACCAGTACTACTAGTTCCATTTTCAAATGCCAATTTCCAAAAATTGAAAGTGTGATTTATATCTGACAATTCCTTAGCAGAAGCACAACCAAAGATTTCCATTACCAGTCTTAACACTTCATATTCTCTTTCAGAAAAATCAGGCTGATAAGCCTCGCTATCTCGTCTAAATGCGACATAATCGTTCTTGTATCTTAAGCGAACCTTTTCTACAACACATCCATTCTTAAAAGCCAACACTTGATCATTGAATAGTGGCTCACCATATTCTGCAATATTTGCCAAATCTGCAAAAACTAGTAGTTTTTGCAATTTCATATTGCCATCATATGTGTTCGGCCTAGAATCAGCGCCATTTTTAATGAAAAACTTTGCAAAATCATACACATCTCTCATTTTGACACCCTCCATAAAAAAATACTCACTTCAATTTGAAGTGGCCCAAAAAGTCGAACATAATTATGAGCATACTAAATATATCATGTATATTATACGCGACCATGGCTTTCTCGTCAATTATCAATACTTTTAACATTCTTTATTGGTATGTTCTTCGCTGTTCACTCATCCTTTTACAATTCGCTTCCTTAACTTAAGCATTTTTTTGTTTTTTTCGATAGACGCTTTCGTTGGTACTGTAAGTGCCTGCGCAACAATTTGCTTTGCATCTTTTCCTGAAAGCGTCGGTGTTGGCTGTATCGGTTTTACATATACACTCATACTATCGCCCTCCTTCGTTCTGCGACAGACCTTTTACCACCTTATCAAAATCTGATTCAATCGGCTGCGTCTTGTTGAAAATATCATATTCCTGATACGCCTTCTCAACTGCCTGTTTATGTGTTATTTTTCCATTGTCCTTTAGAATATTGTATCTTCTGAATTCAAGAAAGGCATTAATACTCTTTGAAAATTCCTCCATGGTAAACACATTCTCTCGTTCAATCAAATCTTCTATATAATCAAAATAACCCGCGACGGCTCGCTCCAATTGACGGATTTGTTTTTCGTCAAGATAGTTTTTTGCAATTGAGGTGTCTGATTTTAAAATTCGCCCGTCAGGAGCATTCTTCCATGTAGTCAATCCCATGTTTTCTTTTGTATGATCCGCCTGATTATAAACAATCTCCGCTGCTGTCCTACCGATAATAGCATAGTGAAACTTATTTTGTACTGTGGCATAGAATCGGTAGGTGATATCAGAATTTTTATCATAATCAATGCTACATTCTGCAAAAATATCCGTAATCTGTTGCCATATCCTACGTTCACTGGCACGAATAGAACGAACTCTTTCCAGTAATTCACGGAAATAATCTTTCCCAAAGACAGTCTTACCCTGCTTTAAGCGTTCATCATCCATTGCAAAACCTTTAATCATATATTCCTTTAATACTCCGGTTGCCCAGATACGGAACTTCGTTGCCTGAATGGAATTTACTCTGTATCCTATGGAAATAATTGCATCCAGATTATAATAATTGGTAGGATTTGTCTGTGTTTTACCCTGCATTGCTCCATGTTGAGTGGTTGTTGCAATTTTTGCAACAACCACTTCTTCATCCAGTTCACCGGTTTCAAAAATTTTTGCAAGATGTCGGCTGATGCCGGATTTGTCTATGCCGAATAATTCTGCCATAGCCTTTTGGGTAAGCCATATCGTTTCGTCTTTTATTAAGGCACTGACTGTCACGTTATCATCTTCGGTGCGGTACAGCACCATTTCCATTTGTTTAGTAATATCGGTATTCATAATAAACCTTCTTCCACAAGATCTGAAAAAACATCCTCTTTACATCCAACGGTCTCTAATTCAATTTAATTTTCCTGATACTGCTGTGCTGTTACTAACACCTCAAACGGTGTTTCTTTTGTCCATATATTTTTCAATGATCTCTGCCATCACGATACCTTCGCCGGCAGTATACTTATAACTATTCTTTTCATACCCATTGATTTTCATTACAAACTCACTGATTTCGTAACGGAAACCATCCCCCTGAAATGTAGGTTCAAACACATCAATTCTGCTTGCATCCTCATAATGCACTTCAAACCTCCTTGTCAACCACCATGGTGATGGTGCCAGGATATATCCTTTTGTACCGGCAATGACCAGATTTCCTTCTGATTTTACACCCACTCCATTTTTCGCCGTTGCCAGTGCACGATCATAAATCACTTCTACCTTTGTATATAAATCTTCACCGTTATCACCTTTGATAATATGAAAATTTACATCCTTATATTCTTTTCCTAAAAGTTTGATGGCAGGAAGTAACGTATAACTGCCAAATTCCAAAAAACTACCCTCATAAGGTGATGCTTGTCGCTCTCGGGATGTTTCATCTGCAAGTCTTGTATAACTCGCCTCAATATCCATGATATCCCCGATAATTCCGGTCTTAGCCACATTTAATAGCTGCTGGAAACCCGGGCAATAAGCTGTTTTTACAGCTTCCATTAATACCAGCCCATGTGACTTTGCATATTCATACAATTCCACAGCTTTTTCTTTCGTGAATCCAATCGGTTTTTCACACAATACATGCTTTCCTGCTTGCAATGCCTCTTTCGCATATTCATAATGCGTTTCATTGGGTGAGGCAATATACACAGCATCTACCTTATCCAAAAAAGTCGCATACTTTCCGGAATAATTTTTCAGCTTATACTTATCTCGAAAAACCTCTGCCGCATCAATCTCGGGATTATATGTACACATGACATTAATACCCGAAACATACTTTGTCTCAGCTATAAATCGTGGCACCACCCTACCGGTACCCACAATTCCCAGATTCACAATTTCAAAACTATTATTTCGAATCTGTGTGGAAGATACATCCGGTGTCCGCTCCAAATAGATCACTTCACAATAATCCTTTAAATAATCAAAAGAATCCTTCCAATCAGAGCCCAAAGTAAAAATATCTACTCCATATTTTTGAATATCCTCAATCTTTTGTCCGTCATGATCTTCCACGATAATTTCATCTGCAAATCCCGTTGCTTTCACATTTTCAATTCGCGTCATCAAAGAATCCACTACGTTTACTTTGCCACGAGCTTCATCAAAATGATCCGTCGTCACACCTACAATCAAATAATCCCCTAGTGCTTTTGCTCTTTGTAATAATTTATAATGCCCTTCATGAAACAAGTCGTATGTTCCATAGGTAATGACTTTCTTCATACTTTTCCTCTTTTCGTTACTCCCCAAAAACCTTCATATGAATCAACATTTCCATCATATCATCCGAAAGCGTTGTCTGAAATTCCTGTTCCATGACTTCCTTTAATCCCTGCATCTGTTCCTTGTAAAATGGATAATCGTGAGAGGAACCCACATTCTTTGGTATCATATAGTCCTCGCCATAATTACATTTTAGGATACCGTCATATCCCACAGGAACAGGAATCGTCGTATTCTCAAATGGCATTTGGATATATTCACGATACCATTCACGGTCACAATGATACCAATCCCAACCTGCTGCAAGCGCCAGCATACAACTTACTTCCTGCGTTTCCTCTCCTGCATAGGAAGCAGAAACAATATCAAACACCTTTTTTACTTCGTGCCGCAAGCGATGATTGTAATCAATGGTCACATGGAAATTACCTTCGATTTGCTGCATCAAGTCCAACACATCTGCATCATATGGTGCCTCCTCCGGTATGCTGGCTTCCACTCGAAGCAGGAATTTAAGCGACTCTACCAGTTTTTGGAGTGCATTCTCATCCGATGGTATATTGTCAACCGGAAAAATGTCTATCCCCACGACATAGGGACAATAATGAAAACGCTCCAAAAAATCCGGTTCAAAAGAAATATGTCTTCCATTGATGATTCTTGCTTTTACAATATCATCCTCCGGATCATGATAGACACTTTTTAATTCAAACCATGCATCCAGAAGTTTGGGCGCCTCTTCCAAAAATCGCATATAGTCTTTACGGAGCATTCCAATATCGAGATCATCATCCCATGGAATAAATCCCTGATGGCGTACTGCTCCAAGCATTGTTCCCCAATCTGCAAAGTACGGTATGTTCAATTCTTCGCAGACACGACGAATCTCATCCAACACTTCCAGCTGTGCCGCCCATGCTCTTTTCATCATCTCTGAGATCGTAAAGCCTTCTCTCGTCTCTTCCTGAAAATAACTTTCATCAAATGATAACATAATATCCTCATTTTATTTCTAATTTAAAAACGTTGCCAATACATCCGAAACAACAATGATATTGTTCTCCATTCCCTCTAAACCTCTTAGGTATTGCATCGCACTTTCTCTTAACGACTCTCGAAAACAAATTACGATTGTCGTTTCATTGTCCAATGTCATCTCATCCAAAAGAGTCACCGGATAATCCGGTAGCTCTTCCCGGTTTTCCGTTTCATCATGCACCACCATGCCCTGTACCGGTAAATTCGCTTGAGACAAAGCTCTATACATACGGCGACTGTCATTTCGCGCACCATATACCCATATCTTTTTATACTTCTCAATCCGGGTCTTAAATGCACTCATTTCTTCACATATCGCTTCATAGTCATGCTCGCTCCCTATCATCTGCTTATCAGATACTGTATTTACAACCACTCCGATTCCCATCCAACGGTTTGGAAACTGAGAAAACACAAGCTTCGGCATCTGCGGGGTCATGGTACAAACTTCTTCCCATGTTTTTACACTCCCCCCTCCTTGAGCATCATACTCATGGGCATAGATATCATGGAAACATAGCAATTTTTTTGCATATCTTCCTACATTGGCATAATCCAACATAGACGCCTCATAACTGTGGTCTGCGTCAATAAACACATAGTCATATGCTTCTCCCTCGAAGTCATCTGTCGTGTGAGGAATCTGTTTCCTCATACATGGGAGAGCCTCTAAAAATTGGTCGTAATCATCCAAGCCATCTGCGATGTCTACCATATTATAAATCAAATCTGTGTTTTTTCGATATAGTGTTGCACAGACAAAGTATGAACTCCGCCCTCTCCATACGCCTATTTCAATGGCGGTATGTATTTCCTGACCCGACAAAAATCTGCAGAAATTGGCAATCTCTCCCTGCACCTGCATCATTCCATTTTCTGTATAATAACCGGTATCATCTAATTCTCTCAACCACTGAAATGGAAAAATACCGTATTCTTTTACATTCCTCATCCAAAAGTCCAGACTGCTTGTCTCTTCATCCGTTGCCTGAAGAATTCGCTTTATAATTCTGATTTGCCTTTCTGTATCCGTCATCTCAAACCTCCACATTATGCATGATATGACTTGTCTTCACCAACTTACATATCCAACATTTCCTGATATCCCGACGGAACCGATATCGTTGTGTTGCCAAATGGCAACTCCACAACATCCGCAAACCACTCTGACGGATACTCTGTATTTTTGCCAATTTGCAAGTCCGATGACAAGCGCAATTTCTTGCTTTCGCCGCGATAAAGACCGGCCAGAACATCTGCCTCACGGAGCAGTTCTCTTCGAAGGTTGGTTTCTAAGTTCACATGGATGGCAGCAACATTTTTCCACTCTTCCACGATTTTTATGATGGAATCTTCATAAGGTGGCTTGCTTTCAACCTGCATTGCCGTCTTGATGATTCCCTCAACCATACTCTTGCGAGCGGAATCCACATCTGCGTTTTCTTCAATCGAGTCTAATACGGAAATATCAATCCCTACCTGATATGGGCAGCCATGAAATCTCTTTAAATATTCCTCTTCTTTCACTTTATATGGATCTGTCAGCACATAGCATCGCATATCTTCATGTTCAACGTGCGAATATAAACTGCTGAAATCAAACCACGAATCTAATTTCGCTTGTATCCGGTTCATAAAAGGCACATAATCTTCCCGCTTCATGGCAAGATGGATTCCATCATAGTCCGGTCCGAATCCCTGATATAAAACAGCATCCGCTATGGTGTTTCCAATCGCATACACCTTAATGCCCATCTTCTGACAGAGACGTTGTATTTCACACAGCACTTCCAATTCTGCCGCCTGAATCCTCTTTTGTTCCTCCGTCACGGAAACATCACCGCCGGAATCCTCTGTAAAATATGTCTCATCATATAAAATGGAAGGTTCTGCTTTCTGATGCAAGAATTCATGGAAGTAATTGCATGAAATATCTTTTACATACTGCCATGTTTCCTCCTCCGTCCAACCCTTCTGCTCTGCGACTGCTTTTACCAGCCTGCCGTAAAACGGATATTCATGTCCGCCAGCCTTATTGATTGGCGTCATATAATCGTCACCATACTTTTTCCGCAATAATTCCTCATAACCGACTGGGATTTCAATCTCCATCTGCTCAAACGGAACGCGAATCGTCTTTGCATACGCTCCTTTTGATATGTAGTAATCCATACCAATGCCAAGACATGCCACCTGCGTCAAATAATCAGAGTCCTCGTCACCATACAAACCGGCAACCTCTTCCATAAGAATAAGCAATTCCTGTTCCGTTGGGTTCTCCTGTGAGAATTCGATATTGCACATCTTTTTTATCTTCTCCAAATCATGAAGCAGGATTTTTGTGCCTTTGATATGCTCAGGACTCATCGGCGTGTATTCTTCCATCTCATCCTTGACATGGCATGCCTCTGCAATTGTGCGAAGCACATCATATTGCTCTTCCTCCAGTTTTTTGTCTCTTGGCACATAGTCAATCGTAAATATATCCAGTCCGGCTGTAAAAGGAAATCCGTGATACTCCTTGATAAAATGGCGATTCACCTTGAACTCCGTTGTATTAATCACCTTGATCGCATGTGGCCCCCAATTCGGGTCTTCATATATGTCCATCCATAATAAATCATCTCTGCCGCAGATGACTGCCTTCAGTCTGTATATATCCTCCCGCATCATGCAGATATCGATATCATCATCCCATGGTACAAAACCATGATGACGCACCGCTCCCAACAACGTTCCCCAGTCTGCAAAATAAGTAATGTCATTTTCTTTGCAAATGCTGTCGATCTTGGATAGTACTTCCATTTGCGCTGCCCACGCACTTTTCATCAGCGGCTCCACATAAAAGCCATCTCTCTCCTCTCCGTCAAAAAAATGCTTATCAAAAACCAGTTCGCCGTTTCCCTCGTCATCTGTGATGTGCAACCGTTTTTTTGCTTCACTATAATATGCCATCATCTTTCGGATCTTTTCTTCTTCCAGATGTTCTGTCCGCATCAGTTGATTTTTATTAAAAAAAGTCGGGTCTTTTTGATACTCTGTGTACAGATTGATGGCTTCTTCGCCCAATACATAGACCTTGTCATATTCTCCCTTTTCCCCATACGCTGTCATCATATATTGCAGCACGCCAAAACTGTCATATGGATACAGCTTTTTTTTGATAAATGCTTTCCCATAAGATATGATGCCATCCCAGTCCGCTTTTTTATTGAGACAGTACAACACCAGCGTGTGGCATGCATCCCAGTATTCGGAATTGCTCTCCATCTTGACGGCGTCAAGAGCCAATTGTATCGTTTCGTCCCAATCTTCCATCATCAATGAATTCAAAACCAACTGGTAGCGCATTCGCATATCATTCGGATATTCTTTGCATTCCAGTTCCAACAATGTCTGATTGCGCTGGTGTTTTTTCTGTTTTTCTTTCTCATCTTTATAGACATATCCATAGTGGTGAACAAAACTGGAGAGTATTTTTTTTTCGCCGATTTCAACACCTGTGTACGCTTCATGGATGCGATGTTCAAAATGCAGATCTTTTGTAATTCGAATCACACGATCCACGTAACTGTCAACATAATTGTCCCCTCTTGCATCCACATAATTTCTCTGAATGTAAAAGGCAACGTTATAATTGTCACACTCTCCCGTAAGGAAAAACTGTTCTATGCTCGTCGTATCTTCAAACCACTCATCGTCATCTACATACAAAAACCACTGTCCCTTCGCTTCTTTTAACCCGGCGTTTCGCGCAGCCGAGAAATCCTGCCGCCACGGAAAATCAATGATGCGATCCGCGTATGACTCAATGAGTTGGCGCACGTTTTTGTCGCAACCCGTATCTGTTAAAATCAGTTCCGAAGAAACAGCCTTGCGCAATGGCTGTACGGATTCTAAGCAACGCTTTACATTATCATAATTGTTTGATACTAAAATTGAAATCGTCAAAAGTGGTTGTGTCATGGTATCCCTCACTTTGTATTATTCTATTTCTGCCACCTCTATCATGAGACGGATTTTATCAAGCATATTATGTTCCGACAAAACACGTTCCCGTCCCTTTTCTGCTATCTTTCTTCGCAAGTCCTCGTTTTCCAGATAAAACTGGCATTTGACGACGGCGTCCTCCATGCTTTCATATACCATCACTTCTTCTCCGTATTGGAAATATTCCACCAATTCCGGTTGAAAGTTTGATAGCAAAAAGCCGCCGCTTGCCATAATATCCAATGCCCTCTGCGGCATCCCCGATTGAATCCCCTTTACACTGATGTTCAGATTGATTTTGGATGCTGCAAACACCAATGGCATTTCCGTAAGATAGTCTACTTTTCCATGTATTTTGACACCCTGTAACAAATCGTATTGTTGATATGTATATAAGTGTGTGTCAAATCTTCTCCCCAACAGATTCAGCAAAAGTATCCTCTCTCTCCTGCTGGTCTCCTGATCTAACACATGCACCAGCTGTTCTTTGGAGAGTTTTAGTTTTGTAGATGCGTCCAGTTCTTTAAAATGCGCATTCACGGAGTCAACCAGCGTCCGGTCTATGACATCGTTTAAAATATATGCCCCATACAAAATCTGCTGTGCGTTTATGACAGCCTCGAAATATCCCTGGTCATGCTCACTGCATATCTCAGCGATTCCGGGGTAGTCTCCCTCATACAGACTCCCGATAAAGCTGATGTCCCCAGCATATTTTTTTATTTTCGTCTGATCGAAATCCATTCTCTTATATCGCTCTGCATTGATTCCGAGCGGCAGGTAAAAAACAGTATCGAATCCCTTTTTGATATATCCCTCTGCCTGTATTCTATCAAAACAAAAGACATAATTGCAAGGATTACCCAACGTATCCTCAATATCGACCACGTTAAACGGACAATCGTATCCCCATGAGATGTACTTTAGATGATAAGCCATACATGCGTTGGATAGTTCCGGAAAGTAATTGACAGAAAAGCAAAAGTCGTAACTTCCTGCCTGTATTTCTTTGAAATAGTTTTTTAATTCTTCCTCCGCCCCAGTCTGCAAGTCAAATAAAAATGCATCATAATCGACTGCCAACTTCTGAAAACTTTCTTTGATATCGGACTTATTTAAATAGCTTGTTTTTTCACTCCAGTCATAGATTAGTGCCTTCATCCTGCCTCCCTCATATATTCCAAAAAAGGGGACCACATATTGTGATCCCCTCTGGAATTTCTTATTGTATCTATTCGGATTATCCTATTACTGAAGTAATGACAATACACCCTGCGTAGATTGATTTGCCTGTGCGAGCATTGACTGACCGGCCTGTGTAAGAATATTGTTCTTAGAGTACTTCACCATCTCGTCAGCCATATCAGTATCACGGATACGTGATTCCGCAGCTGTCACGTTCTCAACGATATTGTCGAGGTTGTCGATGGTGTGCTCTAACCGGTTCTGTACAGCACCAAAATCTGAACGGAATTCGGAAATCTTCTCAATGGCTGTTGAAACAGTGCCAATCAACGTCTTGGCTGCTGACTGATCCGTGATGGAACCAATGCTTGAAACTGCACCCGCTAAATCAACACCTTTGATTGTGATGTCGTTTGCTGATGCTGTTGTGTAACCAACGAAGATTGATACACTTGATCCTGATAACATCTTCTTGCCATTAAAATCTGTCGTGCTTGCGATACGTTGCATCTCTGCCTTCAACGCTGTAATCTCATTGCTGATAGACTCAACGTCTGTTGATGAGTTTGTTCCATTCGCTGCCTGTACTGCCAACTCATTGATACGCTGGAGCATGCTGTGAACTTCGCCCAAAGCACCTTCTGCTGTCTGTACTGCAGATACACCATCCTGTGCGTTTGTAGATGCGCGGTCAAGACCACGAATCTGCTTTCTCATCTTCTCGGAAATGGAAAGACCTGCTGCATCATCTGCTGCACGGTTAATCCGATAACCTGAAGATAATTTCTCTGTGCTCTTTGACTGTTGATTTGCCGTAATGTTTAATACACGGCTTGCATTTGCTGCCTGCATATTGTGTTGTACTACCATAATCGTTTCCTCCTTGAATAAAAAACAATTTCCATTTTATAATTTCACGGTTTTGTAATTGCAATTTACTTAACTGTTATTTATATCGGAGGGTTTTTTGCAGACTTAACCCCTAATTGATATTTTTTATCCAATTGTCTGTCTACCGTTTCACGCCGGCAATATCAAACATCTCTCCAAGACGAATTTCATAGGTATGTTCCCGGGACATGATATCATAAGCGTTTTTCTTAATCCTTTTTCTTTCTGCATCATGGGACAGGTAGAATGCGCTTTTTTCGATGGCTTCCTGTATGCTTCCATACAATACCATGTGTTTGTCCGGTTCAAAATGACGGAAAAAATCCTCCTGATAATTGGATAACAAAAATCCCCCGCATCCCATAATGTCCATCGCCCGCAATGGAATTCCGTTTTTAATGCTTCTTCTTGTGTCGTTTAGATTAATACTCGCCACTTGAAACAGCGTGGGCATTTCCTTATAGTACGAGATGGTTCCCTTATGATTTACATTGGGAATGATCGTCTCTTTGTAGGTATAAAAATCGACGTCAAAATGATTTCCCAGCAGATACAGCAGTTCCACGCGATTGATGGTCGCCAGTTTTCTCGACAGATATACATCAGAATAAATCTCCGCCTCCGTGATGAGCAAGTCTCCCTTGTCCCGATATGCTCCGGCCTTATGAAACGTCTCAATCACATCACCGGTTAAGAGTTCCGACATGAAATTGTAGCCATAGACAAGTTTCTGAGCATTGAGCAGTCCCTCCAGATACCCACAAAAGCGTTCGTCTTTTGCTCTGGACAAAATGATACTGTAGAAATCGCGTTCCTCATTGTACAAAGAACCAACAAATGCAATATCACAACGGTATTTCTCTCTGTCCGCCACCGTCGAATGCATCCTTTTCATGCGCTTTGCGTTGACTGCCAACGGAGCATAGAAGATGTGTTCCACGCCTCTGCTCCTCAACTGATCGACCATATAAGAATCAAAGGTAAAGATGAAGTTGCAATCGTTTTGCGCGCTCCGATGATAGGCTGCAGTCTGCGGATTGTCATATATCCAGGAAATGTATCTTGTCTGCGTATTGTTGCAAGCAACCGATGCGCTTGGAAAAAAATTCATGCTAAAGACAACAGCCGGATGCATGTTTCGGATCTTTTCTTCTAACAGTTCCGAGAAATCCTCCTGCAGTTCAAACTTGTCCTCCTCAGGTGCTTCGATCATGCTCACATCACAGTCCAGATGCGAAAACGCCTCCAACAAATCCGGCGTGCAGAAACAATCCCATTTAATATATAAAATCTTCAGACGCATATGCCGCTTCTCTCTTTCGTATTCCTGTATTCTATTATAGCCGCAGAAGATGCATTCCGCAAGAAGACGAAAAAAATACCACACCGATTCGGCGTGGTATTTTCTGATAGTCCATATTGCTTACTGAAGTAATGACAATACACCCTGCGTAGATTGATTTGCCTGTGCGAGCATT
>CAYPAA010000011.1:0-51329 GCA_964408625.1 uncultured Roseburia sp.
TGGCTCTTTGAGCAGACAAAGTGATTTTGTTTTGCATAGCAGTTGCCAGAAAAGCATCGCTTCGGCGGTGCTTTTTTCACGCCCATTTTTAGGAGAAGATATCTATGGATTTACTCAAAGGCAAGCAAATCATGGTCTGGACATTCATGGACAATACCAGAATGTATAGGCGCTCCGTGATTGTGGTGACCGCATCAGCAAGTGGTCTCACAAAGTGGCTGCTGACTGTGGCAAATGACGGCACGAACAGCATATTCAAAGCCCTGTGGGACAACACGGACGGTGCGCAGGATATGTTCCTTTCGGAGTTTGTTCGCATCATGGAGAACTACCCGTGGTGCAGTGGTATTGATATTGATTTGGAAAAAGGCGATGACTACTCCACACACGAATCGTCCACGGCTCTGTCGGCGGCGAAAACTGGTGCGTGTATGCCGAAGTCCGAGCCTCTGTCGGTCAGGATATTCTCAAAGACAGAGATAAATGCAAAGGTTCCCAATCGCTTTTCCAGACGGTCAGATACAAGGCGTACGGCACCTTTGGTACAATGATTCATCAGAAAAGCAAGAAACAGATTTTCTTTGGTAAAAAGAAAGTAAGCAGTGTCTTTTGCGATTCTCGCGAAGAATGAACCATGCCCATTTCTAAAAAAAACGGAAAATTCATTGCTTGAAAATCATTGTATGTACGGTTGATAAAAACAGAAGATTGATTCCAAATTTGGAATCACGCAGATTTTCGCGTTATTTTCGATTTGCAAAACTTGCATTGTAAGTAAATTTGTGCGCGACAATACAATGATTAATCTTTTTCGTGCATCCATTACAGACATAGGGAACTTTATCCAGACGAGAGCATCGTCCTTTTTCAAAATCCGGACAGGGCTGGTTGCAGGTAGGGCAGGAAGCACCTTTGTTTAATTCATTTTCAATGTAAATGCGGTCTTCGAGAGTAAGATGTTTCTGGTTACCTGGTATATATGCTCATGGTTCCTCCTTCTACTGCTGTCAGAAGGAAGGATAAGTGTACCACAAAGATATGAAAGAAATCTATGTTAGTACCTTGTCCGTTCAAATATTTGATAGTATAATAAAAGAAGTTGCCGAGGAAGATTATGGCAATACTAAGATTTTAGTACCTAGAGAAAGGAAATATGAAATGAACGTTTTGGTTATTAACTGTGGTAGCTCTTCGTTAAAGTATCAGTTGATTCATTCTGACAGTGAAGAGGTTCTTGCAAAGGGATTATGTGAAAGAATTGGAATTGATGGTCGTCTTGTCTATCAAAAGAATGGCTTAGATAAAGAGATTACTGAGACAGAGATGCCTACACATAAGCAGGCAATTCAGCTTGTAATTGATGCATTGATAAATCCGAAGACCGGTGCAATCAAGAGTTTGGATGAGATTGATGCTGTTGGACATAGAGTCGTACATGGTGGTGAAAAGTTTGCATCTTCTGTTGTATTGACAGACGAGGTATTAAAGGCAATCGAAGAGTGCAATGATCTGGCACCGCTTCATAATCCGGCAAACCTGATTGGTATCAATGCATGCAAGGAATTGATGCCATCGGTACCTATGGTTGGTGTGTTTGACACCGCATTTCATCAGACAATGCCTAAGAAAGCATATATGTATGGTCTTCCGATTGAATATTATGAGAAATATAAAGTGCGCAGATATGGTTTCCATGGTACTTCACACAGCTTTGTGTCAAAGAGATGTGCAGAGTTTTTGGGTATAGATTTGAACAATTCAAAGATTATCGTTGCGCACTTGGGTAATGGTGCATCTATCAGTGCAGTATTAAATGGTGAGTGTGTGGACACTTCCATGGGACTTACACCATTGGAAGGTCTTGTAATGGGTACTCGTTCCGGAGACATTGACCCGGCGATTATAGAGTTCATCGCAAAGAAAGAAAACCTTGATATCGAGGATATCATGAATGTTTTAAATAAAAAGTCCGGTGTTTCCGGTATGACAAGAGGAGGTTCCAGTGATTTTCGTGATTTGCAGGCAGAAATCAAAGAGGGTAATGAACTTGCCGCAACAGCAGTAGACGTATTCTGCTACCGTGTTGCAAAGTACATCGGCTCTTATGTGGCAGTCATGAACGGTGTAGATGCGATTGCATTTACAGCAGGTATCGGTGAGAACGTTGCGCTTGTTCGTCGCAAAGTATGTGAATACTTAGGATATCTTGGTATTTCTATTAAGGAAGATTTGAATCTTCAGACATTTGGTGATGAGGTCGTTTTGTCAACAGATGATTCTAAGGTTACGGTTTGCGTTGTGCCTACAAATGAAGAGTTAGCGATTGCCAGAGAAACTGTTGCACTTGTATAAAAAGTTGTTGACAAGCGCTATCTATGTATGTATAATTGTTTGAGTGTGGATAGGAGAGAATATGACGATTACTATTTTAGATGTGATATCTACAGCGGATAAGAAAAAGGAAATTTCTGTGCAGACGGATATGGATTTTTTTGAATCTGCAGGTCAAAAGTTTCCTATTACAGATATTAAGCCATTCAATTTATGTCTGACCAATGATAACAATAAACGATTATTGATTTCAGGTGACACTACTTTGGATGTGGTGATTCCATGTGACCGATGTCTTTGTGATGTCGTGAAGCATTTCGAGATTTTGATTGACCGAGAATTATTTCTTGAAGATGGCAGGGTTGTCTGTGCCGAGGATGAGGAAATACCATTTCTGGAGGAACATCAACTGGATGTTAACAGACTGATTTATGACGAAATCTTGGTTAACTGGCCTACAAAAGTCTTGTGTAAGGATGATTGCAAGGGAATTTGCCCTGTGTGTGGTCAGAATTTAAACCAGCAAGACTGTGGATGTGATCGTCAGGTAATGGATCCTAGAATGGCTAAGTTCCAAGATATCTTTAATGAGTTTAAGGAGGTGTAACCCGATATGTCAATTTGTCCAAAGAATAAATCTTCTAAGGGAAGAAGAGATAAAAGAAGAGCAAACTGGAAGATGACAGCTCCTACATTAGTAAAATGTAGCAAGTGTGGAGAGTTAATGGTTCCACATAGAGTTTGTAAGAACTGTGGTTCTTACAACAAGAAAGAAATCATCGCTCAGGATTAATGAGAGAAATGAATAGGGATACAGCATTTGCTGTATCCCTATTTTTGTGTGTGGATTGTTGAAAATTAAGTTGATTTATAAAGGTAGTTATAGTATATTCTTTTTATGGTGCGTTATTATGCACAAGGAGGTTATGAAATGGGCGAAATGAAGATCGTAGCAGTAGATGCTATGGGCGGAGATAATGCCCCGGGAGAGATTGTAAAAGGTGCTGTTGAAGCAGTTTGTAGTCGTGATGATATCAAGGTGATGCTAGTTGGCTTAGAAGATGCGATAGGCGCTGAATTGCAAAAGTATACATATCCAAAAGAGCAGATTGAGGTTGTACATGCTTCCGAAGTGATTGAGACAGCAGAACCACCGGTGATTGCGATTCGTAAAAAAAAGGATTCTTCGATTGTGGTGGCGTTAAATCTTGTGAAGTCAGGACAAGCGGATGCGTTTGTTTCTGCAGGAAGTTCTGGTGCAGTTCTTGTCGGCGGACAGGTTCTTGTGGGCAAGATTAAAGGTATTGAGAGAGCTCCACTTGCTCCCCTGATTCCCACGAAGAAAGGCGTGTCACTTCTTATTGACTGCGGAGCAAATGTCGATGCGAGATCATCTCATTTGGTTCAATTTGCACGAATAGGTACTATCTATATGGAACATGTCGTTGGAGTGAAGAATCCGAGAGTCGCGATTGTAAATATCGGTGCTGAGGAAGAAAAAGGGAATGCACTTGTAAAGGAAACATATCCTTTACTAAAAGAGTGTAAAGATATTCATTTTATTGGAAGTATTGAGGCGAGAGACATTCCAAATGGTGATGCGGATGTGATTGTCTGTGAGGCATTTGTCGGAAATGTAATTCTCAAATTGTACGAAGGACTCAGTTCGACCTTGATTGGGGTGATAAAACAAGGTTTGAAGAGTACTCTGAAGAGTAAAATTGGAGCAGCACTTGCATTGCCTGCTTTGAAAAATACATTAAAGAGTTTTGATGCGTCTGAGTATGGCGGAGCTCCTTTGCTTGGTCTGAAAGGACTTGTTGTCAAGACGCATGGAAGCGCAAAAGCAAAAGAAGTGAAGAATTCCATTATACAATGTGTATCCTTTAAGGATCAGAATATTAACGAAAAAATTCAGCAAAATATTTGTGAAGAACAAAAGACAGAATAGAGGAGGAAATAAAATATGGAATTGGATTTATTGAAAAAAGTGATCGCAGAGGTTCTTAATGTTGATGAGGATGAGATTACAACAAACACAACATTTGTGGATGATTTGGGAGCAGACTCTTTGGATGTATTCCAGATTATCATGGGAGTGGAAGAAGAACTTGAGATTGAGGTGAATGTTGAAGAGGCAGAGAAAATCGTCACTGTTGGAGATGCGATTGAATTGATTAAAAAGACAGTTGGTTAATTCTTAATCAGATGAAGAAACAGTATGGATGCTGTTATTTGTATGAATCGAGTAGGAGTTTCCTACTCGATTTGTTGTGGAGGTAGTTATTTGAAATCAATAAAAGAGTTTCAGCAGGAAATCGGATATGAGTTTAAAGACGAAAACTTATTGAAACAGGCTTTGACGCATAGTTCATATGCAAATGAAAAGCATATGAAACGTCTGTCGGATAATGAGCGACTTGAGTTTTTGGGCGATGCGGTGTTAGAGACTGTGTCCAGTGAGTTTTTGTATTTAAACTATAAAAATCTGCCGGAAGGCGATTTGACAAGATTGCGTGCAAGTATGGTTTGCGAACCTACACTTGCCTTTTGCACGAAGGACATGCAACTGGGAGAATATATCTTTCTTGGAAAAGGTGAGGACATGACAGGTGGAAGACAGCGTAAGTCGGTTTTATCGGATGCGTTGGAAGCTGTCATAGGTGCAATCTTTCTTGACGGAGGGTTCTTTGCGGCAAGAGATTTTGTTTTAAAGTATATTATGACGGACATCGAGCATAAGAGAATGTTTTTTGACAGTAAAACGATTTTGCAGGAAGTCTGCCAAGCGCAGTTTAAGAAAAATGTTACGTATCAACTCGTGTCTGAGAAGGGACCGGACCACGCGAAAGAATTTACGGTGGAAGTGCTCGTTGGACAGGAAGTGCTCGGTATCGGTATGGGAAATACAAAAAAATCTGCAGAACAAGAGGCGGCATATCATGGTCTGATACGATTGAAACAAGAAGATGCAGGTAAAATTATTTAGAGAAGATAGAGGAAAACTATGTATTTAAAAAGTATTGAGATGTACGGGTTTAAATCCTTTGCCAACAAAATCGTTTTTGATTTTCATAATGGCATCACAGGCATTGTTGGACCAAATGGTAGTGGAAAGAGTAATGTATCCGATGCGGTGCGCTGGGTACTGGGAGAACAGAGCGCGAAGCAACTTCGCGGTGCCAGTATGCAGGATGTTATTTTTGCGGGTACTGAGAATCGCAAGCCGCTGAGTTATGCTTATGTGGCGATTACAATGGACAATTCAGATCATTTACTGCCAATAGACTATGAAGAGGTTACGATTGCCCGTAGAGTATATCGTTCCGGTGAGAGTGAGTACCTGTTGAACGGTTCTCCATGTCGTTTGAAGGATGTAAATGAGTTGTTTTATGATACCGGTATTGGTAAAGAGGGATATTCTATCATCGGGCAGGGACAAATTGAGCGTATTTTGAGCGGCAAACCGGAAGAACGTCGGGAACTTTTTGATGAAGCAGTAGGTATTGTGAAGTTCAAAAAGCGTAAGGCGGCTACGGTTAAAAAATTGGAGCATGAGCGTGAAAATCTTGTCCGCGTCAATGATATTCTTTCGGAGTTGGAACGTCAGATTGGACCATTGGAGCGCCAGTCTGAGGTGGCTCGCAATTATTTAAAGAAAAAAGAAGAGTTAAAAACATTAGAAGTCAATGCGTTTCTCATGGAAGTGGAAGATATGACAAAACGCCTCGATGAAATCAAGAAGAATTACGATATCTCGCAGGCACAGATGGATGAGAACAAGGAACTGCAGGAGACGATTAAGAAACAATATACCACATTGGAGGAAAGTATCAGTGCGCTTGATACGGAGATTCAAGGGATTCGCGACCAGCAAAGCAATACGACCTTGATGAAGGGAAAACTGGAGAACCAGATTAACCTTTTGGAAGAACAGATTCGCTTTGCGGAGAATGCGGATGAGAGTCTTGCAGAGCGCAAGGGTGCATTAGAGACGGAAAAGAAAGAATATATGTCCCAGAAAGAAGCCTATGAAGCGGAGAAGAAGGAACTGGAGACTCTGCTATCAGAGGTTGAGGGGAGACTCGCTTCTGTTCGCAAGTACAATGATGATTTGCAGGCCGAAATCAAAAAGTATAACGATGGTATCGAAACAAACAACAACGCCATCATGGAACTGTTGAACAACAAGGCTGCGATTCAGTCGAAGGAACAGCGTTATGATACGATGCTGGAGCAGACCAATATTCGCAAGGCACAGTTGAATCAACGCCTGTTGCAACGCAAGACAGAGGAAGAGGACTTAAATGCTACACTTCAGGAATGCAGACATGAGTTCGAGGAAGCATCCAAGACACAGGAAGAATTAAAAGCAAAAGAGAAAGACTTTATGCATCAATCTGTGGAGTGGAAAAACAAGCACCGTGAGGCAAACACAGAGTTGCAGCAAAAAAGAGAAGAGTACAATAAACTGTCTTCTAAGTTGGAGGCGTTAAAGAACATTGCAGAGCGCTATGATGGCTATGGAAATAGCATTCGTAAGGTGATGGAGCAAAAGGATAAGGAGCCGGGGATTATTGGTGTTGTATCGGATTTGATTCATGTTGACAAGAAGTATGAAGTGGCTATTGAGACGGCTTTGAGCGGGAATATCCAAAACATTGTTACCAAAGATGAAACAACAGCGAAAAAAATGATTTCGTACCTGAAGGAAAATCGTCTTGGCCGCGCAACCTTTCTTCCACTTACGAGTGTGAGTGGAAAGGGTTTCCAGAAGGATAAGAAGATTCTAAATAGCAAGGGTGTTCTTGGACTTGCCAATGAATTGGTGGATGCAGATGCAAAATATGCAGATATTCTATCATATCTGCTGGGGCGCGTGATTGTAGTGGATCACATTGACAATGGAATCGCTCTTGCAAAAGAGAATAAGTATTCTCTTCATATCGTTACTTTGGAAGGAGAATATTTCAGTCCGGGTGGCTCACTTTCTGGTGGTCGATTCAAAAATAACAGCAATTTACTTGGCCGCAATCGAGAAATCGACGAGATTGAAAAGAATTTGAAGTCTTTGGATGATGTCATGAAAATTGCGAAGGAGCGTATTCGTGAGATTGAGACGGCACAGGCATTGTTGGAGTCCGATCGGGAAGAACTTCGGAAATCATTGGAAGAGATTGCACTTGTTTGCAATACAGCGCAGATTCATCTACAGCGTGCTGAGGAGCAGAAAAAAGAGAGTGAGACAGTTTTTTCCGGTTTAAATACCGAGAGTGAAGAGATGGAACGTCAAATTCGTGACATCATGGCCGGTAAAAGAGAAATCGAGCTGGAGCGTCAACAAGCGACAGAAAAAGAAGAAGAAATAAAGAAACAGACAGAAGAATTTCAGAAGCTTTTGGATGAAAAGATGTATATGGAATCCTCTGCAGCTCGAAATGTTTCCGAAGCACAGATTGAGGAGGCTGCAGCCAGACAGAAGGTTATGTTTGTTCAGGAAAACTGCACGCGCGTGGCGGCTGAGATTGAGAAGAAAGAAAACGATATCCTTCGTTTGGTTGAGGAGGCAAAAAATAGCAAGGAAGATGCCAAGAGAAAACGTGCTGACATCGAGGAAATCAAAAAGACAATCATGGCGTCCGATGATAATTTTGCCGCACTGGAACAATCGCTCAAGACGGCACAGGAAAAGAAGGAATCGGTGAATCAAGAGTATAAGGATTTCTTCAAGAAGAGAGAAGAGATAGCAGATCGTATTGCCGGCTTAGATAAAGAGGTTTATCGTTTGGAGACACAACGGGAGAAACTTGAGCAGGCAATGGAATATCAGAATTCATACATGTGGGAAGAGTATGAACTTACATTGCGTGCCGCAGAGAAACTTCGTGATACGTCATACACGAGTCTGGATGAAATGCGCAAAGCAACATCGGCGATCAAAGACGAGATTCGTCGTATGGGCAATGTGAATGTAAATGCGATTGAAGAATACAAAGAGGTATCTGAGAGATATAACTTCTTAAAGGGACAGCATGACGACTTGATTGAAGCGGAACAGACATTAATCGGAATTATTGATGATTTGGATGGAGGAATGCGAAAACAATTCACAGAAGGGTTCGCTGATATTCAAAGAGAATTTGATAAAGCCTTTAAGGAACTGTTTGGTGGCGGTAAAGGTACGCTGGAGTTGGTGGAAGGTGAGGATATCTTAGAGACGGGTATTCGTATCATTGCGCAACCACCGGGAAAAAAATTGCAGAATATGATGCAACTATCCGGCGGAGAAAAGTCATTGACTGCGATTGCTCTTTTGTTTGCTATTCAGAATTTGAAGCCATCACCATTCTGCCTGTTAGATGAGATCGAAGCAGCTTTGGACGATTCCAATGTAGGACGATTTGCAAAATACTTACATAAGTTGACAAAGAATACACAGTTCATCATTATTACGCATAGAAGAGGTACGATGAACGCTGCGGATCGCCTATACGGTATTACAATGCAGGAGAAGGGTGTATCTACACTTGTTTCTGTCAACTTGATTGAAAATGATTTGGATGAATAGTGGAAACGAGGTGTCGCAATGGAACAGGAAAAACGAGGATTTTTTCAGAGACTATTTGAAGGTTTGACGAAAACTAGAGATAGTTTTGTGAAAAACATGGATTATGTTTTTCGTGGATTTACCAATATTGATGATGACTTTTATGAGGAATTGGAAGAAATTCTGATTATGGGTGATATTGGTGTTACCACGACAAAAAACATCTTGGAAGATTTAAAGGAAAAGGTAAAGAGGCAAAAAATTAAAGAGCCGGCGGAGTGCAAGCAGCTATTGATAGACAGTATCAAAGAACAAATGGATATCGGTGAGGCGGCGTATGAGTTTGAAAATCGCACATCGGTGGTACTTGTTGTCGGTGTCAATGGTGTTGGTAAGACGACCACGATTGGAAAACTTGCAGCGAAACTTCGCAAGCAGAATAAAAAGGTTTTACTTGCGGCAGGAGATACCTTCCGCGCTGCTGCCGGCGAGCAATTAAAAGAATGGGCCAATCGTTCCAGTGTAGATATGATTGGAGGGCAGGAAGGGAGCGACCCGGCATCCGTTGTATATGACGCGATTTCAGCAGCGAAGGCGCGTAAGACAGATGTCCTTTTGATAGATACGGCAGGACGCCTTCACAATAAAAAGAACCTGATGGCAGAACTCCACAAGATAAACAATATTATTGACCGGGAATTTCCGGATGCATATCGTGAGACATTGGTGGTGTTGGATGGTACGACAGGTCAGAATGCATTGGCACAGGCGAGGGAATTTTCCGAAGTTACCGATTTGAGCGGAATTGTTTTGACAAAACTGGATGGTACTGCAAAGGGCGGTATTGCCGTTGCGATACAGGCGGAGTTGGGTATTCCGGTCAAGTATATTGGCGTTGGTGAGACTGTTGATGATTTGGAAAAATTTGATCCGCAGCAGTTTGTGGATGCACTGTTTTATACACAAGTTGAGTAGGAAAGGAATGGTAGTTTCATGTTGACATTAGACAAGTTTGAGGAAGCCAGTAGAATCGTTGGTGATGTTACATTAGAGACAAAATTAATCTACAGTGATTTCTTGAGTGAGAAAACAAATAATCAGGTATATTTAAAGCCGGAAAACATGCAGTTTACCGGTGCGTACAAGGTGCGCGGTGCATATTACAAGATTAGTACCTTGTCACCGGAAGAGCGAAAGAAAGGTTTGATTACAGCGTCCGCCGGAAACCATGCACAGGGAGTTGCATATGCGGCAAAGAAGTTTGGCGCGAAGGCAACAATTGTGATGCCGACGACAACGCCACTGATTAAAGTGAATCGCACAAAGGGGTATGGCGCAGAGGTTGTGCTTTTTGGTGATGTATATGATGAGGCGTGCACGAAAGCATATGAATTGGCAGAGGAGCATGGTTACACCTTTATTCATCCGTTTGATGACTTGGCTGTTGCAACCGGACAGGGAACCATTGCGATGGAAATCTTCAAGGAACTTCCGCTGGTTGAGTATATTTTGGTTCCGATTGGCGGTGGCGGATTGGCGACTGGCGTCTCGACACTTGCAAAATTACTCAATCCAAAAATCAAGGTAATTGGAGTGGAGCCGGCAGGGGCAAATTGTATGCAGGTATCCTTAAAAAATGAAAAAGTCACGACATTGCCTTCCGTTAGCACAATTGCGGATGGTACAGCGGTCAAGACACCCGGTGAACATATTTTTCCATATTTGAAGGAGAATCTGGATGATATTATTACGGTGGAAGATGACGAACTGATTGTTGCCTTCCTTGATATGGTTGAAAATCACAAGATGATTGTGGAGAATTCAGGACTTCTTACGGTTGCGGCACTGAACAGGTTAAAGGTGAAAGACAAGCGCGTGGTATCTATTCTCAGTGGCGGAAACATGGATGTTATCACGATGTCATCCGTAGTTCAGCAGGGCTTGATTTTCAGAGACCGTATTTTTACCGTATCTGTATTGCTTCCGGATAAGCCGGGAGAACTCGCACGTGTGTCCCAAACAATTGCGAAAGTCCAAGGCAATGTTATCAAACTGGAACATAATCAGTTTGTTACTACAAACAGAAATGCGGCAGTGGAACTTCGCATTACTATGGAGGCGTTTGGAACAGAACATAAAGAGCAGATTCTGACGGCGCTCAAAGATGGTGGATACAAACCAAAGACAGTCCGTACAAGTCTATAAGCTGTTTGATAAAAAAGTGGTGTCAAGAAAAAATACTTGACACCACTTTTTCCTGTGTTGTATAATCTTTGAGGTGATGTTATGAATGATAAGATAGAACAGGGTTATCTGTATGATTTTTATGGAGAACTTTTAAACGACCATCAGAGAAATATTTATGAAGATTTTGTCTTGCAGGATTTATCTTTGAGCGAGATAGCGTTAGAATACGATATCAGCCGTCAGGCAGTGCATGACGTGATTCGCAGAGCGACAAAGACGTTGGAAGGATATGAAAAGAAACTTCACTTGATTGAGAAGTTTGTCCATATTCGGGATAAGATCGAGCAAATAGACGCTTTGGTGAACAATACATCACAGGAACGTGTGGAGGATATACTTACATCTATTTCCACAATTTCAAACGAGATTTTAGAGGAGTTATAGTATGGCATTTGATAGCTTGTCAGACAAACTTCAAAATGTTTTCAAAGGCCTGAGGAGCAAAGGAAGACTTACTGAGGATGATGTAAAACTTGCCCTTAAAGAAGTGAAGATGGCTTTACTTGAAGCAGATGTTAACTTTAAAGTGGTAAAGAACTTTGTCAAGTCAGTTCAGGAGCGTGCAATCGGCGCAGATGTTTTGAATGGCTTGAACCCGGGGCAGATGGTCATCAAGATTGTTAATGAAGAGTTGGTGAACCTGATGGGGTCTGAGACGACGGAGATAGCCTATCGTCCCGGACAGCAGATTACCGTGATTATGATGGCGGGTCTTCAGGGTGCCGGTAAGACGACGACAACAGCAAAACTTGCAGGACTCGTCAAGAAAAAGGGAAAGAATCCCCTTCTGGTTGCATGTGATGTATATCGTCCGGCGGCGATCACACAGTTACAGATTAACGGTGAAAAACAGGGCGTTGAAGTCTTTTCGATGGGAGACAAGAATAAGCCGTCGAACATTGCAAAGGCAGCGATTGAGCATGCAAAGAAAAATGGACACAACGTTGTTATCTTAGATACAGCAGGACGACTTCATGTCGATGAAGATATGATGAACGAGTTGATTCAAATCAAAGAATCTGTCGATGTGGCACAGACATTATTAGTTGTCGATGCTATGACAGGTCAGGATGCAGTGAATGTAGCCGGTACGTTTGATGAGAAGATTGGTATCGACGGCGTCATTCTCACGAAGCTGGATGGTGATACTCGTGGTGGTGCTGCGCTTTCCATTCGCGCAGTGACAGGAAAACCGATTCTCTTCTGTGGTATGGGCGAAAAACTGAGCGATTTGGAGCAGTTTTATCCGAATCGCATGGCGTCACGTATTCTTGGTATGGGAGATGTGCTTTCTTTGATTGAGAAGGCGGAGGCATCCATCGACGAGGAGAAAGCAAAGGATTTGTCTCGCAAGATGCGCAAGGCAGAATTTGATTACAACGATTATCTGGATTCTATGGCGCAAATGAAAAAGATGGGTGGAATCAGCAGTGTGCTCAGTATGATACCGGGGATGATGCCGGGGATTAACAGTTCACAGATGTCTCAGTTGGAAGGGGCGATTGATGACAAGAAGATGACACACATCGAGGCGATTATTCTTTCTATGACACTGGAGGAACGAGCAAATCCAAAACTTATGAATCCCAGCCGAAAGAAACGTTTGGCAAGAGGAGCCGGTGTTGATATTGCTGAGGTGAATCGCTTTATCAAACAATTTGAGCAAACCCGCAAGATGATGAAAAAGATGCCGGGTATGATGGGTGGTAAAAGAGGAAAAATGAGATTTCCTTTTTAACATATAATATATTTTTTATGATTTTAGGAGGAACAAAAAATGGCAGTAAAGATTAGATTGAGAAGAATGGGACAGAAGAAGAATCCTTTCTACAGGATTGTAGTAGCAGATTCCAGATCACCTAGAGATGGTAAATGCATCGAGGAGATCGGTACTTATGATCCTACAAAAGATCCAAGCGAATATCATGTAAACGAAGAGTTGGCAAAGAAATGGTTAGCTGACGGTGCTCAGCCTACAGAAACAGTTGCCAGAATTTTCAAGAAGGCCGGCATCGAAAAATAATCATTGAAAGAAACGAGGTATAAGGTGATGAAAGAATTAGTTGAAGTAATTGCAAAGTCACTGGTAGATTACCCGGATGAAGTTGTTGTCACAGAAAAGGAAGATGATAAAACTATCGTTCTTGAACTTCATGTTGCCTCTTCTGATATGGGCAAGGTAATCGGCAAGCAAGGGCGCATTGCAAAGGCAATTCGTTCTGTAGTGAAGGCAGCGGCCTCAAAGACAGACAAAAAGGTTGTTGTCGATATTATTTAGTCTACAAAGTCTTAAATTCTTCGGAGTTTAAGACTTTTGTTGTAAGGAGAAAGATATATGAGTGAATTATATCAAGTGGGAGCGATTACACAGACACATGGTATATGGGGTGAAGTCAAAGTTTTTCCCCTGACAGATGATATTTCCCGATTTAAAAATATGAAAGATTTAATCTTGGATACCGGAAAAGAACAGATATCTTTGGAGGTTACATCTGCGAGACCGCAGAAGAATCTGGTAATTTTAAAGTTCAAAGGTTATGACAATATAAACGATGTCGAAAAGTATAAAGGATGTGGCTTATATGTCACAAAAGAGAATCGCGTGAAGTGTGAAAAAGATGAATACTTTATTGCGGATTTGATTGGACTGGAAGTTGTGACAGATGAGAAAATGACACTCGGTGAAGTGGCAGATGTGATTACAACAGGTGCGAACGATGTTTATGTCGTGGCAAAGCCAGACGGCGAAGAAATATTACTTCCGGCAATCAAGGAATGCATTTTGGATATTGATATGGAAAAAGGAAAAATGCAGGTTCACATGATGCCGGGATTGGTCTAGGAGCGTACAGTATGAAGTTTTATATTTTGACATTGTTTCCAGAGATGATAATGCATGGGTTATCTACCAGTATCATTGGCAGAGCAATGGATAAGGGATTGCTTTCCATAGAGGCGATTAATATCAGAGATTACACAACAAATAAGCATGGTAAAGTAGATGATTATCCGTATGGCGGCGGTGCCGGTATGGTGATGCAGGCACAGCCGATATACGATGCGTGGAAATCTGTGACAGAACGTGTGGGAAAACCGGTAAGAACTGTTTACCTTACACCGCAGGGACATACCTTTTGCCAAAAAGATGCAAAAGATTTTACAAATGAGGAAAATCTTATTTTGCTTTGCGGTCATTACGAGGGCGTAGATGAGCGCGTGCTGGAAGAAATTGTTACGGATTATATTTCTATCGGCGATTTTGTTCTGACCGGCGGGGAACTGCCGGCCATGGTGATGGTAGATGCGATTTCCAGGATGGTGCCGGGAGTTCTTACGAATCGCGAGTCGGGTGAGACAGAGTCTTTTGAAAACAGTTTGCTGGAATATCCACAGTATTCCAGACCGGAAGAATGGATGGGAAAGAAGGTTCCTCCGGTGATTATATCCGGAGATCATGCCAAAATTAATGCATGGAGACATGAACAATCTCTGCTCAGAACATTAAAAAGGCGTCCGGATCTGCTGGAAAATGCAATTCTTTCTGAAAGAGATTGGATTTTTATCCAAAAACAGCAAAAAAATAACGAAAACCCTTGCAATTAAAGGGGTTCTATGATATTATCAATGAGTTGTGAAAAGAGATGGTCCTCTGGTACAAGAGTATTAAGAACATCAAGATAATTTATTAGGAGGTCACAAATGAACGCAAACGAAATTATTAAAAACATTGAAGCAGAGCAGTTGAAATCTGACATCACCGAGTTTCATGTAGGTGATACAGTTAGAGTTCACAATAAGATCAAGGAAGGAAACCGCGAAAGAATTCAGGTATTTGAAGGTACTGTTTTAAAGAAGCAGGGTGGAAGCAATCGTGAGACTTTCACTGTCAGAAAATTCTCTAACGGTGTTGGCGTAGAGAAGACATGGCCACTTCACAGCCCTAACGTAGAAAAGATTGAAGTTGTTCGTCGCGGTAAGGTTAGACGTGCTAAATTGAACTACTTGAGAGACCGTGTAGGTAAGAAGGCAAAAGTAAAAGAATTAGTGAAATAATTTATTGCGATTCAAGAAGAACAACCACATTGTGGTTGTTCTTTTTTGCGTTTTCGTGTATGATAATATAGGTTTATTTTAAAGAAAAGATGGTACGAGATGAATAGTCGAAAGTTTTATATATTGATAAATAACCTAAAGAGAAAACTCCATTTTCGCAGTAGCTTGAATTTTAGAAGAAGAAGGCATAAGGTTCGGAGTGAGCATGTGCGCTACTATAGCATTTTTGTTATTGAGATTGTGGCTGTTATTGTGGCTGCATTTTTAATGACAGAGGGCTTTGGCATTCGGGTGGTTTGTTCCGGTGAAGCTATGGAGACGGCAATACCGGAGAATGCCACGACATGGGTGAATCGTGTTACTTATAAATTTACGGCTCCCCAAAAGGGAGAGGTGATTGCGTTTTATCCAAAAGGAAACGCAAGTGCCAGTTTGAATATGAAGCGTGTCATTGCAGTGGAAGGCGATACGGTTCATATTAATAACGGAAAGTTATATGTCAATGGCGAATGGATTGATATGGGCGATGTTGTGATCAAAGACGCAGGACGAGCTGCAAATGAAATCACCTTACAAAAAGACGAATTTTTTGTGTTGGGGGATAATGTAAACAATAGTGAAGACAGTAGATATGAATCGGTTGGAAATGTAAATCGAAGCGAGATATATGGCAAGGCATGGATTGTGATTTCCTTCCACGGATTTGGATTGATAGATTAGGAGACAGTATGGAATTTCAATGGTATCCAGGTCATATGACCAAAGCAAAAAGGCAGATGCAGGAAGATATCAAGTTAATTGATTTGGTAATCGAGTTGGCGGATGCTCGTATTCCTGTCAGCAGCCGTAACCCGGATATAGATGATTTGGGAAAGAACAAAGCAAGATTGATTCTTCTGAATAAAGCGGACTTGGCGGATGCAAAGACAACAGCCTTATGGACTTCTTATTTTAATGAGAAAGGCTATTTTGTTGTTGCACTTGATTCCAGAAGCCGCAAGGGCATGAAGGAGGTCACGCAAGTCATTATGGATGCCTGCGCGAAAAAAATGGAACGCGATCGTGCCAGAGGAATCAAAAACCGTCCGGTACGAGCAATGGTTGTCGGCATACCAAATGTCGGAAAGTCAACATTTATTAACTCTTATGCGGGAAAAGCCTGCGCGAAAACCGGAAATAAACCGGGGGTCACGAAGGGAAAACAATGGATTCGTCTCAATAAGAATGTGGAACTTCTAGATACGCCGGGGATTTTGTGGCCGAAATTTGAGGACCAGACGGTGGGATTGCACTTGGCATGTATCGGCTCGATTAAGGACGAGTTATTACAGACAGAAGAACTTGCGATGGAATTGTGCGGCATTGTTTTAAAGAAGTATCCGGGCTATCTTGCAGATAGATACCAACTGAACGAAGACTGTTCATTGCCGGATGTTTTAGAGCAGATTGCAAAGAACCGCAATTGCAGAGCAAAGGGAAATGAACTTGATTATAATAAAGCCGCATTGCTTTTGATTGATGATTTCAGAAATGGTGTACTTGGGCATATTTCGTTGGAAAGCCCGGATGAGATGGAGGAATAGTTGTGGCAGAAAAGAAGAATAAACAGCCGGAGGAAAAGGAAGAGTGGACAAAGGAGACAATCATTCATGAACTGCTCAGTATGATTTTGTATTTGATTGTTGTTTTTGGAGTTTGTTTTTTTATCCTCAATTTTGTTGGACAACGTACCCGCGTTATCGGCTCGTCTATGGAATCGACTTTGAGCGATGGCGACAATTTGATTGTAGATAAGATTACCTATCGGTTTCATGATCCTGAAAGATTTGATATTATTATTTTCCCATTTCAATATGAAGAGGATACCAACTACATAAAGAGAATCATTGGTATGCCGGGAGAGACCGTTTGGATTAATAATAGCGGTGAGATTTACATTGATGGGGTTTTGTTGTCGGAGAATTATGGATTGGAAACGATTGCATATGCAGGGCTTGCGTCTACTCCAATTACTCTGGCGGATGACGAGTATTTTGTGCTGGGCGATAATCGCAATAATAGTACCGACAGCAGATTTGATGTCGTCGGACCAATTCACCGTGAGGATATTATCGGTAGAGCGTGGGTAAGAATCTATCCTTTGGATAAAATGTGCGTAATAAAACATCAGTAAGTGGAGGCTTTTCTATGGAGCAGGAAAAAAAGATCAAAGAGATAAAGGAAGAGTATCAGGCGGCAGATGATGAAATGCTGCCTTCTTTTATTGAAGATTATATTCGGGATGGGCGACCGGGAGTTTCAAAAATTATCGGACAGGCACAGAAAAAATTAGAAAAATTGCGTCTGGAAAGAGAGCGCTTAGAAAAGCTTCGCTTTTTTGAACATAAATATGAAGAGGATTATCCAATGATTTGTGGGATTGACGAGGTCGGCAGAGGACCCTTGGCGGGACCTGTATGTGCTGCGGCTGTTATTCTTCCGAAAGATTGTGAAATATTATATATCAATGATTCCAAGAAACTTTCAGAAAGTCGTAGAGAAGCATTATATGAAGAGATTATGGAGAAAGCCGTTGCCGTTGGCATTGGACTTGTTTCACCGGAAGTCATTGATGAAGTCAATATTTTGCAGGCAACCTACATTGCTATGCGAGATGCTATTAGCCAATTGGAAGTTGCACCCGATATATTATTAAACGATGCGGTTACGATTCCCGAGGTGAACATAAAGCAAGTACCCATCATCAAGGGCGATGCAAAAAGTATCTCCATCGGTGCGGCAAGCATTATTGCCAAAGTCACACGAGACAGGCTGATGAAGGAATATGATGCCATCATGCCGGAGTATGGCTTTGCACAAAATAAAGGATATGGGACAAAAGAACACATTGATGCGATTCGCCGCGTGGGACCAAGTCCGATACATCGTAATTCCTTTATTCAGAATTTTTTATAGGATAGGGTGAGATATGCAGGTTTCTGATTTGCTTTTTCAATATCAAAACAATTTAGCTGCCGGAAGCGAAATATCGACGGGAACCAAAGGGATTGAACAGTTGGTAGAGACGGCAAGGCAAATGCAAGTGGGAAGTATCTTTGAGGGTACAGTAAACAGCATCAAAGGTACACAGGTGATTTTGGGTCTTAGTAGCGGACACAATATTACGGCGCGTCTGGATAAAGGGATTACTTTGACAAAAGGGCAATCTGTTTTTTTTCAGGTGAAATCAAACGATGGCAATCAGGTACAAATCAAACCGATATCTCTTGGGGGAAATGCTGGGAATCCTACGTTGATGCAAGCGTTGGATGCGGCAAGTTTGCCAGTGAATGAAAGAAATCTCAACATGGTCAATGCGATGATGAGAGAGCAGATGTCGATTGATGTTAAAAGTTTGCAGGATATGTCAAGACAGATAGCACAGATGCCGGGGGCAGATCCGACGACGGTTGTCGAACTGACAAAACTGGACATTCCTATCACCGAAAGCAATGTGAATCAATTTCAGAACTACAAAGCAGATGCGGGGGAAGTGCTGTCGCAGATCCAACAGCTTGTGGATGATGTTCCAAACTCGATTTCCAATGAAAACCTGACAGTGAAAGAAGGGATTGATTTTCATCAACAACTGATTTTATTTTTTGCCGATGACGCTGAGCTGCAGACATCTGATATGCCGCAGGCGCGGATACAGACACCGCAGGCTGCAGTGCAAATGGACATAGCGGCGCAGACAACGGACAACGAAGTGCAGATGACAAATATGCAAAAAGAGGGAGCCGACATTTCTGCAAAAGCACCTACGGGGACATCGCTATCGGAATATGTAAAGGGTTCCATCGGAGAGGTATTGCGTAATCCAACGGAATTTGTAGAGTTTCAAAAGATGATTGAGGATTTTCCTGCCTTTGTGCGCGAGAATCCAAAGTATGTTTCAGCGGAAGGGAAACTTTTGCCGGATGCGCCATTAAAACAGTTTATGGTTGATTTTGCAAAGACGTTGCAGAATGAAGCAGGGGCGATGGATAGAGAGCATTTCAAGGCAATGGTGGACCACAAAGCGTACAAAAATCTTTTGTCACATTTAATCACAGATAAATGGACGCTGGAACCGGAACAACTCAAGCAGGAGTATAGTGTTCGGAATTTGTATCAGCAAATGGAACAGCAACTGCATCAATTACAGGAAGTGGTTTCTAAGTATCCAAAAGCAAATGAGACAGTTTCCAACGCGGCAAAAAATCTATCGCAGAATATTGATTTTATGAATCAAATCAATCAAACCTACTCTTATGTGCAGGTCCCTATTCGTATGCACAATCAGAATGTGAACAGTGAACTTTATGTCTATCGGAACAATAAGGAACAAAAGGGCGACGACGAGCCACTGACCGCCTTCTTACATTTTGATATGGACCATCTTGGAGGAATGGATATTTCTGTTCGTATGTTCCACAAGAATATTGAGACAAATTGGTACTTGGACAACGACGACACCTTAGAATTAATCTCTGATAACATTCATCTGCTGGAAGAGAAGCTGGAAGCTAAGGGCTATCACTGTGAGATGAAGATGAACAGTGCTTCTCATAAGACAAATTTCGTGGATGATTTTTTAAAGACAGATGAAAAAACCGGTGGAGAAGTACACCGATATTCATTTGACGTGAGAGCATAGCGGGAAAGGGAAGGATATGGTAGAGCAAAAATGGAAGCCCGAGGCATTTGAGCAACCCAAACAACCTGTTTCAAAGGATAAGACGGCTGTTGCGCTTGCCTATGAACCGGGAGATGTTGCACCAAAGATATTAGCCACGGGGAAAGGCGAAGTTGCACAAAAGATTATTGACAAAGCAAAAGAAAATGATGTTCCTTTTTACAAGGATAATAAACTGGCTGATACATTATCAAAATTAGAAATCGGGGATGCCATTCCACCAGAGTTATATGAAGTAGTTGCAGAGATTTTAGTGTTTGTGGATGGTATGGATAAGGTAAAAGCCAAGTTGGATGGGAGGCTGTAAGAACGGAAGCAAACAATCGTAGTGTGGGCACAAAATATGAGCAGATAGCAGCGCAGGAACTTCGCAAACAAGGATATGAAATTGTTGCTATGAATTATCGATGTAAACGCGGCGAAATTGACATCGTTGCAAGAGATGGAGCGTACCTCGTGTTTGTGGAGGTGAAATATCGTGCCAACAGCAAAACGGGTGTGCCGGAAATGGCTGTGAATTACAAAAAACAGGTGCGTATCTGTCGCGTGGTAGATTATTATTTGCAACAACACGGCCTTGGATATGATACCTGTGTGAGATTTGATGTGATTGCAATTCTCGGCACAGATATAACGTTGTACAAAAATGCTTTTTCTTATATTTCAAGATGAAAACAAAGAATAATAAAACAATTTTAGAAGAGAATATTTTTCAAATAGACAAAGATGTCAAAGTACCGCTGTTACAATTTTGCTCCTTTCAGCAGATTCCCTGGATAAGGCATTGCTTTACAACAAGAGATGGCGGTGTAAGCGAGGGCATCTTTGAGAGTATGAATTTGAGTTTTACGCGTGGGGATCAGGAAGATGCTGTTATGGAAAACTATCGTCGCGTCGCGTTGGCAATGGAAATATCGGTAGAACAAATCGTCACATCTGATCAAACGCATACGACAAATGTTCGGGTTGTGACAGAAAAAGATGCTGGAAAAGGTGTCGTATCGCCGCGAGATTATGTGGATATTGACGGACTGATTACGGATGAGCCGGGATTATTATTAGCTACCTTTTACGCGGATTGTGTTCCGCTGTATTTTATTGACACAAAAAATAAGGCAATCGGGTTATCCCATTCGGGCTGGCGGGGAACCGTTTCGGGGATGGGAGCTGTGACGATTCGTGAGATGGAAAAACAGTTTGGTACAAAACCCAAAGACCTCAAATGTGCGATTGGGCCATCCATCTGTCAGGACTGTTATGAAGTGAGTCGAGATGTTGCATTGGAATTTAGCAATAAATTTCCAAACAATACAAACGAGATACTATACGACAAGGGGAATGGAAAATATCAGCTTGATTTATGGAGAGCAAATGAAATTGTTTTGTTGCATGCGGGCGTATTGAAAGAAAACATCGAAGTGACAAATATTTGTACTTGTTGCAATGAAAAACGTCTTTTCTCTCATAGAGCATCACAAGGCAGGAGAGGAAATCTTGGAGCGTTTTTGATGATTCGCTCCTAGAAGGAGGATGTAAAAATGAATGTTTCCCATCAGATTGCCAGTGTCGCTGCGGATAGCGCTGCAGAGCGCGCGGGCATTGAACCGATGGATATTATCAGAAAATTTAACGGCGTTGAGTTGGTGGATATCTTTGATTTTTATTACTATGCAGATGAGCCGATTCTCGATGTTCTGCTGGAAAAACCGGACCATCGTCTTGTTGAAATTCACATCGAAAAAGAAGAGGGCGAAGATTTGGGCATCACCTTTGAGAACGGTTTGATGGATGATTACAAATCATGTCACAACAAGTGTATGTTTTGTTTTATCGATCAGATGCCTCCGGGAATGCGTGATACCTTATACTTTAAAGACGATGATACGCGACTATCTTTTTTACAGGGAAACTATGTCACACTTACGAACATGAAAGATGAGGATATCAAACGAATTATCCATTATCATTTGGCTCCGATTAATATTTCCGTACATGCGACGAATCCGGAACTGCGTTGTAAGATGTTGCACAACCGCTTTGCCGGAGATATTTTGGACAAGATAAAAGTGCTGGCGGACGCACAAATCGAGATGAATGCACAGATTGTCCTTTGTAAGGGAGAAAATGATGGGGAGGAATTGGAGCGAAGCATCAGGGAATTGCTCAATTTCTATCCCAATATGCAAAGTTTATCTGTTGTGCCGGTTGGACTTACGAAATATCGTGAGGGCTTGTATCCGCTCGAGCCATTTGCGCGTAAGGATGCGTTGGCGGTGCTCGATACGATTCATAAATGGCAGGATATCAGTTACAAAAAATATGGCACCCACTTTGTTCAGGCATCCGATGAATGGTATTTGCTGGCAGAGTTGGATTTGCCCGAAGAAGACAGATATGATGGATATATGCAACTGGAAAACGGTGTTGGAATGATACGTCTTTTGATGGATGAATTCCATGAAGCACTTGCAAAGGAAAGAAAGCATCCGTTTATGAGGGCAAAGGAAGTATCGATTGCAACGGGGCGGTTGGCAGCACCATATATTCAAAAACTATGTGAAGAGTTTATGGAAAAATTTCCGAAAATCAAAATCAATGTTTACCCGATTCGAAACGATTTTTTTGGAGAACGCATTACAGTTTCCGGGTTGATTACAGGACAGGATTTGATTGTGCAATTAAAAGGGAAATCATTGGGAGAACGCCTTTTACTCCCACAAAATATGGTCCGTCAGCAGGAGCAGGATTTTCTGGATGATGTGACAATTGCGCAGGTAAATACCGCTTTACAAGTACAGGTAGATATTGTAAAATCAAGCGGACAAGAATTTGTGAAACAATTATTATCCTAATAATAGGAGGGTGTTATGAGTAAACCTGTGGTTGCCATTGTGGGCAGACCGAATGTAGGAAAATCTACATTGTTTAACGCTTTGGCAGGGGAGAGAATTTCGATTGTAAAGGACACTCCGGGAGTGACAAGAGATCGGATATATGCAGATATCACATGGTTAAACTATGAATTTACCATGATTGATACCGGAGGAATCGAACCGGAATCAAAGGATGTTATTATCAGCCAAATGCGTGAACAGGCGCAGATTGCGATTGATACGGCAGACGTTATTATTTTTATGACAGATGTAAAGCAAGGATTGATAGATGCAGATTCTAAGGTGGCAGATATGCTGCGCCGCTCCCAAAAACCGGTGGTCCTTGTGGTAAACAAAGTAGATAATTTTGATAAGTACATGGCGGAGGTTTATGAATTTTACAATCTTGGTATCGGTGAACCGATTCCGATTTCTGCTGCTTCGATGCTTGGACTTGGAGATATGTTAGACCAGGTGACTTCCTATTTTACGAAGCAGGAGGAGGCAGAAGAAAAGGACGATATCCCAAAGATTGCGATTGTGGGCAAACCAAATGTAGGAAAGTCTTCTCTCATCAATCGTCTGGTTGGAGAAAATCGTGTGATTGTGTCCGATATCGCAGGAACAACGAGAGATGCAATTGATACAAAAGTAAAGTATCATGGCAGAGAGTATATATTTATTGACACAGCCGGTCTTCGGAGAAAGAGCAAGATAAAAGAAGAACTCGAGCGTTTTAGCATTATTCGCGCGGTTGCAGCTGTAGAAAAGGCAGATGTTGTTATCATGATGATTGATGCGACAGAAGGTGTTACAGAACAGGATGCAAAGATTGCCGGTATTGCCCATGAAAGAGGCAAGGGAATTATCATTGCTGTGAATAAATGGGATGCCGTTGAAAAAGATGATAAGACCATTTATAAGCACAAAGAAAAGATTCGACAGATACTTTCCTTTATGCCATACGCAGAGATTATGTTTATCTCTGTTTTGACAGGTCAGAGATTAAATAAGATTTACGATACCATCGATGCGGTTATTGAAAACAATTCCATGCGTGTAGCTACCGGTGTTTTGAATGAGATTGTCACGGAAGCAGTGGCAATGCAGCAACCACCTTCGGATAAAGGGAAGCGATTAAAGATATACTATGTGACACAGGTTGCAGTAAAGCCTCCGACATTTGTCATTTTTGTTAATGACAAGGAGTTGATGCATTTTTCTTATACCAGATATTTGGAAAATCGCATTCGCGATGCATTTGGTTTTGAAGGCACATCTCTGAAATTTATTATCAGAGAACGAAAGGATGACTAAAATGATACCTGCAAGATTTATTTCTTTATTAATTGGATATATTTTTGGAATGTTTTTATCTGGTTTTTTCATCGGAAAGTCCAAGGACGTTGATATTCGAACACAGGGAAGCGGCAATGTTGGCACAACAAATACAATGCGCATTCTCGGTATCCGGGTCGGTGCAATCACATTGGTATTAGATTGTTTGAAGTGCATCGGTGCGATTGCCACTGTTTGGGCGATTTTTCATAACAGCCAACCGGAGCATATTCGACTTCTGATGCTGTATGCGGCGCTGGGAGCAATTCTGGGTCATGATTTTCCGATTTTTATGAAGTTTAAGGGTGGAAAAGGAATCGCCAGTAGTTTTGGTATGTTGATAGCCCTTTATCCACAATTCTTGCCAATCTGTTTTGCGTTGTTCTTTGTTGCCTTTGGTTTGACGCGCTATGTGTCTCTGGGCTCTATCTTAGCGGCATTGGCTGTTATTGTTCAAGTGATTGTATTTGGTCAGTTGGGATATCTTTCCTATCAACACCAAGATTTGCTGGAAGCACAAATCATCACCGTATTCATTGGCATACTTGCGATTGTTTTGCATCGCAGTAATATCAAGAGGCTAATCGCGGGTAATGAAAACAAATTATCTTTTAAATCAAAAAGAGACTAGGAATAATAAATTTTTTCAAAATCCCATTGACTGCCCAATGTTGTGATGCTAAAATAATCCATAGGCACAAGATGTTGTTAGTAAATGATGTTGCACGACAATATATTGATGAGAGAGGGCAGAAGAATGGTTAAGGTTGTAAAGAAAGATGGTACATTAGAAGATTTTAATGTACAAAAGGTGGTAGATGCAGTAAACAAATCCGCGTGCAGAGTTCTAATCAATTTTACTGAGGAAGAGGAAAAATTTATCTGTCAGTTTGTAGAGGAGAGAGTGGATGCACTTGGAAAAGAGGAGATTCAGATTTCCGAGATGCATAATATTGTGGAAGGTGCATTGGACAGAGTGAATCCTACCGTTGCAAAGAGTTATCGTGATTATCGAAACTACAAGCAGGACTTTGTGCAGATGCTCGATGATGTATATACAAAGAGCCAGTCGATTATGTATATCGGTGATAAGGAGAACGCGAATACCGATAGCGCACTGGTCTCTACAAAGCGAAGCCTTATTTTTAACGAGTTTAATCGTGAATTGTATAAAAAGTTTTTCTTGACGACAGAAGAGATTCAGGCAATTCGCGACGGATATATTTATATTCATGATATGGCAGCACGTCGTGATACGATGAACTGTTGTCTGTTTAACGTTCGTGAAGTTCTTGAGGGTGGCTTTGAGATGGGCAATATCTGGTACAACGAACCAAAGACGCTTGATGTCGCCTTTGATGTCATCGGTGATATTGTTCTGAGTGCTGCTTCACAGCAGTATGGTGGATTTACGGTTCCAAGCGCCGACTTGATTTTGGAAAAATATGCAGAGAAATCGTTTGTACTATATGTTGAGAAATATAAAAACCTTGGTTTGTCGCAGGAGAAAGCAGAAGAAGTTGCATATCAAGATGTAGAACGTGATTTTGAGCAGGGATTCCAGGGGTGGGAATACAAATTTAATACAGTAGCAAGCAGCCGTGGAGATTATCCGTTTATTACAGTAACTGCCGGTACAGGTACAGGCAGATTTGCAAAGATGGCTACGATTGTCATGCTTCGTGTGCGAATGAAAGGTCAGGGAAAGAAAGGGCACAAAAAACCGGTATTATTCCCTAAGATTGTATTCTTATATGATGAGAACTTACATGGACCGGGAAAAGAATTAGAAGATGTATTTGAAGCAGGTATTGAGTGCTCCAGAAAGACGATGTATCCTGACTGGCTCAGTTTAACAGGAAAGGGCTATATCGCCAGCATGTACAAGCAATATGGCGAGATTATCAGTCCTATGGGATGTCGTGCGTTCCTTTCTCCTTGGTATGAGAGAGGTGGAATGAATCCGGCAGATGAAGATGATAAGCCGGTTTTTGTTGGACGTTTTAATATCGGCGCGGTAAGTCTGCACTTACCAATGATTCTTGCAAAAGCGAGACAGGAGAATAAGGACTTTTACGAAGTATTAGATTACTATCTTGAGTTGATTCGCAAGTTACATATCCGAACATATGCCTACCTTGGGGAGATGCGCGCATCGACGAACCCGCTTGCATATTGTGAGGGTGGATTCTATGGCGGTAATCTAAATTACAACGATAAGATTAAGCCACTTTTAAAGGCAGCGACAGCTTCCTTTGGTATTACAGCATTCAATGAATTGCAGCAATTGTACAATGGAAAATCACTTGTTGAAGATGGTCAGTTTGCTGTTGAAGTATTGGAGCACATCAATGAGAAAATTACCCAGTTCAAGAAAGAGGACGGTAATTTATATGCGATTTATGGAACACCGGCAGAGAACCTTTGTGGATTACAGGTAAAACAGTTCCGTAAGAAATACGGTATCATTGAGAATGTTTCAGACCGTGAGTATGTGAGCAACAGTTTCCACTGCCATGTAGCAGAGGATATCACACCAATCCAAAAGCAGGATTTGGAGTACCGTTTTTGGGAATTATCAAATGGTGGAAAGATTCAGTATGTAAAATATCCGATTGATTACAATAAAGAGGCAGTCAAGACATTGGTGCGTCGTGCAATGGATATGGGATTTTACGAGGGTGTCAATCTTTCCCTGGCATACTGCGATGATTGTGGGCATGAAGAGTTGGAGATGGATGTATGCCCAGAGTGTGGAAGCAGGAATTTGACAAAGATTGAGCGTATGAATGGTTATTTGTCATATTCGCGTGTAAAAGGCGATACACGATTAAACGATGCCAAGATGGCAGAAATATCAGAAAGAAAGAGCATGTAATTAGGTGGGATAAATGCGTTATCATAACATAACAAATGAAGATATGTTAAACGGCGATGGGCTTCGCGTCGTATTATGGGTTGCCGGATGCGACCATTGTTGTAAGGAGTGTCAGAATCCAATCACATGGGATCCTAATGGCGGATTGGAGTTCGACGATGAGGCAAGGGCAGAGTTATTTGAAGCATTAGAAAAAGACTATACTTCGGGTATCACATTCAGTGGAGGAGATCCTTTGTTTTTTAGTAACCGTCAAACTGTTGAGGATTTAGCAAGAGAAATTCGTGAAAGATTTCCGAATAAAACCATCTGGCTTTATACCGGATTCACTTATGAGACAATTGCTGATTTAAAAGTAATGAATTATGTTGATGTTTTGGTTGATGGTGAATTTGTCGTTGAACAGAAGGATACGCAGTTGCATTGGAGAGGAAGTGCGAATCAGCGCGTAATTAATGTTCCTGAAACAAAAAAATCAAATCGGGTTATACTACATTGTGAATAAGGAGAAAAGGATGAACATAGGAATCAAACGACTGACAGACACGGCAAAACTCCCGGAACGAGGCAGTGTTATGGCCGCAGGATATGATTTGTTTGCAGATATCACAGAAGAATTTGTGATTGAGCCACACACAACGGCTATGATTGGAACGGGAATTGCTGTCGCTATTCCGGAAGGGTATTTTGGCGGTGTTTATGCACGAAGCGGATTGTCCGCAAAGGAAGGTCTTCGTCCTGCAAACTGCACCGGTGTGATAGATGCGGATTATCGAGGAGAGATTAAAGTTGCATTGCATAATGATTGTGATGTGAAACGTACTGTAAAAAAAGGACAAAAGATTGCACAGATGGTGATTAGTCCGTTTTTGTGTGTTACGTTTGAAGAAGTTGAGGAATTGGACAAAACAGAACGAGGCGAAGGCGGTTTTGGTTCCACGGGTAAAATGTAGGAGGTTTTCGTATGGGCGAAAAAAGACAAAGTATCAGAGAGCGAATGGTCAAGTTTTATGCTGAAAATGACAATACCATCATTTTGAATGCAGTACCGGGGCATTTTGCGACCAGTTCATCACATATCAATTTTTATATTGATGTAACAAGCTTGAAAGTTAGGGCAGCGGAAGCAAGAGAGGCGGCCCGCGCATTTAAGAATAAAATGATTCATCATGTTTCAACGGTTGATACCATTGTATGTATGGACGGAACAGAAGTCATTGGGGCTTATCTTGCAGAAGAACTGGAAAAAGGGCATTTCGCCAATAACAATAAACATGAGACAATCTACATTGTTTCGCCTGAAGTGAACAGTGTGAATCAATTGTTATTCCGTGAAAACATCCGTCCTTCCATTGAAGGGAAAAGTGTTCTGCTTCTGTTGGCGACAATGACGACAGGAGAAACGGTTCGCAAGAGTTTGGAATGTATTGAATACTATGGCGGCAATGTTGTAGGCGTTTCCTCCATATTTGGTACAACAAACCATGTGGAAGATACGCCGGTATTTCATTTGTTTACCACAAACGATTTACCGGGTTATCGAACATATAATCCACATGAATGTCCTTATTGCCAAAAGGGTATCGCAATAGAAGCTATGGTCAACGGTTTTGGATATTCGAAATTATAAAATAGAATTTCAGGTTTGCGTCGAAAGTCAATTCGGCGCATTCTTTTCGGTTTTTTTGAGAGGTTACAAAGATGGCAAAGAAAAATGTATATGATGAGAGCAGCATTTCCATTTTAGAGGGACTGGAAGCTGTCAGAAAGAGACCGGGAATGTACATCGGTAGTGTTTCCAGAAGGGGTCTGAATCATCTTGTTTATGAAATTGTAGATAACTCAGTGGACGAGCATCTTGCCGGTGAATGCGACACAATTTATGTGACGCTTGAGGCAGATGGCTCTTGTACGGTTGAAGATAATGGTCGTGGTATTCCGGTTGGAATGCATGCGACAGGTGTTTCGGCTGCACGTGTTGTATTCACAACGCTTCATGCCGGTGGAAAATTTGATGATAGCGTATATAAGACAAGTGGTGGTTTACATGGTGTGGGCTCCTCTGTTGTTAACGCATTGTCTACGTATATGGATGTCGAGATTTCGAGGGATGGTTATATTCATCATGACCGCTATGAGCAGGGCGTTCCTGTATTGGAGTTGGAACAGGGATTGCTTCCTACCTTAGGTAAGACGAAGAAGACAGGCACAAAGATTAATTTCTTGCCGGACCCGGAAATTTTTGAAAAGACGAACTTCAAGGAGGATGAAATCAAAAGCCGTATGCATGAGACGGCATACCTGAATCCGGAATTGACGATTATCTTTGAGGATCGCCGAAAAGAGGAAGTGGACCATGTTGTGTATCACGAACCGGATGGTATTATCGGATTTGTAAAAGATATCAACAAGAACGCCGATGCCTTACATGATGTTGTGTTTTTTTCCGGGGAAGCAGATGGCATCAATGTGGAAATCGCATTTCAGTATTGCAATGAATTCCACGAGAATATTCTTGGATTCTGTAACAATATTTATAATGCCGAAGGCGGTACACACATTACCGGTTTCAAGACCGTATTTACAACGGTCATCAATAACTATGCGAGAGAATTAGGAATTTTAAAAGAGAAGGATGCAAACTTTAACGGCGCTGATGTTCGAAATGGCATGACGGCTGTTGTCTCTATCAAGCATCCGGCACCGCGTTTTGAAGGGCAGACAAAGACAAAACTGGATAATCAGGATGCAGCAAAGGCGACATCGAAAGTGACAAATGACGAGATTCAACTTTACTTTGATCGAAATTTAGAAACATTAAAAGCGGTGATTTCCTGTGCGGAAAAAGCAGCGAAAATTCGCAAGACAGAAGAGAGAGCAAAGACAAATCTTCTGGCAAAACAGAAGTTTTCCTTTGACAGCAATGGTAAACTTGCCAATTGTGAAAGCCGAGACGCATTAAAATGTGAAATTTTTATCGTTGAGGGTGATTCTGCCGGCGGATCTGCTAAGATGGCAAGAAACCGCATGTATCAAGCTATTATGCCAATACGTGGAAAGATTTTAAATGTGGAAAAAGCCAGTATTGATAAAGTGCTTGCAAACGCTGAAATTAAGACAATGATCAATGCGTTTGGATGTGGATTTTCGGAGGGATACGGCAATGATTTTGACATTACCAAGTTACGTTATGACAAGATTATTATCATGGCGGATGCCGATGTCGATGGTGCACATATTTCCACATTGCTATTGACATTATTCTACCGGTTTATGCCGGAATTGATTTACGAGGGGCATGTATATATTGCGATGCCTCCACTTTACAAGGCAATTCCATCCAAAGGACAGGAGGAATACCTTTATGATGATATTGCGCTTGAGAAGTATCGCAAATCACATACGGGAAACTTTACCTTACAACGGTACAAAGGTTTGGGTGAAATGGATGCGGAACAGCTTTGGGAGACAACGCTTGATCCGGAGCGTCGTATCTTGAAGAAGGTTGAGATCGAAGATGGACGCAGGGCATCGGATGTCACAGAGATGTTGATGGGAAATGAAGTTCCGCCAAGACGTGCTTTTATATACGAGCATGCAAGGGATGCTGAACTTGATATTTAGGATACGATAGGACAGAATAGACAAGGAGATTAGAATAAATGGCAGTAAAAGAAGAGAATCTTATTCGAATGGAATACTCTGAAATTATGGAAAAATCCTATATCGACTATGCCATGAGTGTCATTGTTGCCAGAGCATTACCGGATGTGAGAGACGGGTTAAAACCGGTGCAGCGAAGAACATTATATGATATGCATGAACTGGGCATTCGGTATGACAAACCATTCCGTAAATCGGCCAGAATTGTCGGAGATACTATGGGTAAATATCATCCACATGGTGACAGTTCCATTTATGAAGCTTTGGTCGTTATGTCGCAGGATTTCAAGAAAGGGTTACCCCTGATAGAAGGCCATGGTAATTTTGGCTCAATCGAAGGGGATGGCGCTGCTGCAATGCGTTACACGGAAGCAAGACTCGAGAAAGTAACGCAGGAATGTTATCTTGCAGATTTAGACAAAGATGTTGTTGATTTTGTTCCAAATTTTGATGAGACGGAAAAAGAGCCGGAAGTTCTTCCGGTAAAAGTTCCCAATCTTTTAATCAATGGTGCAGAAGGAATTGCAGTAGGTATGGCAACCAGTATTCCACCGCACAACTTTGGCGAAGTGATTGATGGTGTGATTGCCTATATGAAGAATCCGGATATCAATACAAAGCAGATGATGAAGTATATCCAAGGACCGGATTTCCCGACAGGCGGTATTGTCGTCAATAAAGATGACCTGCTTGCTGTTTATGCTACCGGCATGGGTAAAATTAAGGTTCGCGGAAAGGTAGAAGTTGAGAAAGTCAAGGGCGGACGCCAACAAGTTGTGATTACGGAGATTCCATATCCAATGGTCGGCGCCAATATCGGTAAGTTTCTGAATGATGTCTATGGATTGGTGGAATCGAAAAAGACAAATGATGTGGTGGATATATCAAATCAGTCATCGAAAGAAGGAATTCGAATTGTGATTGAACTTCGCAAGGGCGCTGATGCGGAGAATTTCTGTAATCTGCTATATAAGAAGACGCGTTTGGAGGATACCTTCGGTGTAAATATGCTGGCGGTTGCTGATGGCAGACCGGAGACAATGGGGATTGTTCCGATTATCCGTCATCATGTGAACTTTCAGTATGAAATTGCAACAAGAAAGTACACGACACTTCTTACAAAAGAACGCCAGAGGAAAGAAATTCAGGAAGGCTTAATCAAAGCATGTGATGTCATTGATCTTATTATTGAAATTCTTCGTGGAAGCAAAGATATGAAGATGGCAAAGGCCTGCCTTGTGGAAGGAATCACAGAGGGAATTGCCTTTAAAACCGCGGCATCAGAAAAAGCGGCTGCAAAATTGAAGTTTACGGAGAGACAGGCAACCGCAATATTGGAAATGCGTTTATATAAATTGATTGGTCTGGAAATCAAGGCATTGATGGATGATTATGATAAGACATTGAAGAATATTCAGATGTATTCTGATATTTTGGAGAACCGATGCACGATGGCAAAGGTAATCATGGATGAGTTAAAAGAATACAAAAAAGCATATTCCAGAGAACGAAAAACGGTGATTGATAATGTGGCAGAGGCTGTCGTTGAAGAAAAACCAATGGAAGAGATTGATGTTGCCGTCTTGATTGATCGTTTTGCGTACGGTCGTGTTGTTGATATGGCGACATTCGAACGAAATAAAGAAGCGGCAGAAAGTGAGAGTAAGCAGGTTATTTTTTGTAAAAATGTAGATAAGCTGGCACTGTTTACGAACCATGGTCAAATGCATCTGGTGAAAGTGTTGGATTTGCCATTTGGTAAATTCCGGGATAAGGGACAGCCACTTGACAATGTCAGCAATTTTGATGCAAGCAAAGAAGAGTGCCTGTTGATTGAAGCTATTGAGAATCTCAAAGGAAAAAGGGTTGTATTTGGAACAAAGCAGAGTATGTTAAAAATCGTTGCCGGTGATGAATTTGATGTTGCAAAACGGACGACGGCAGCGACAAAGCTTGCCGGGGAGGACGAGGTTCTTACCGTCGGCATATTGCAGAATGATGATACGCTTGTGATGCAAAGTGAAAAGTATGTGTTCTTACGCATTGACGCGAATACGATTCCTGAGAAGAAAAAAGGAGCAATCGGTGTTCGCGGTATGAAGCTTGATAAAAATGATTTGCTGACTGCCATCTATCTGTTGCATGCTGGAGACAATGAAACCGTCAAAGTGAAAGGGAAGAATATTTCGTTGAACCGTCTGCACATTGGTAATCGTGATACAAAAGGTGTTAAAAAATAATGGATTTATATTATATTGCGAGAGCATTTATGGAAAAAGCCGCAGGGTATGGAAGTGTTCTGGGGCTTTCTTCCATTACGGAACTGATGAGACAATTGGATGACCCGCAGGAGGAATTGCAGATAATTCATGTGGCAGGCACCAATGGAAAAGGATCCACCTGTGCTTTTTTGCAGAATATTTTGAAAGAGGCAGGATATCGGGTCGGAACCTATACATCACCAGCGGTCTTCTCCTATGAGGAACGGTTTGTGATTGATGGCATTCCAATTGCGCCTGACATCTTATGTGAGTATGTTCTTTTGATAAAAAAAGCGTGTGATGACATGGTCTCTGTAGGACTGCCACACCCGACATTGTTTGAAATTGAAACAGCGCTTGCTTTTTTATATTTTAAAAACAAAGACTGTGATTATGTTATTCTTGAAGTCGGGATGGGGGGAGAAACAGATGCCACCAATGTGATTACACACAGTCTATGCAGTGTGTTTGCATCCATTGGCAGGGATCATATGCAGTTCTTGGGAAATTCATTACAAGATATTGCCGGAATCAAGTCCGGCATTATGAAACGAGGAGGATGTGCCGTTTCCATCTGGCAGGAAAATGAGGTGGAAGAAATTCTGCTGCAAAAGGCAAACGAAATGCATGTAAGTCTTGCGATTGCAAAGAGAAAGTGCGTTGTGATACAGCAGGAAGTTCCGCTTATTTTTTCGTACAAAGAGTTTGATTGCGTGCAGGTTTCGATGCTTGGTTCGTATCAACTTGATAATTGTGTCTTGGCGCTTGAGACCGTTTTATCTCTTCGCGAGGCGGGTATCTTCATACCGGATTTGGCAGTATATGACGGTATTGAGAAGACGATTTGGAAAGGGCGTATGGAGAAAATTTCAGATGCACCGCTATTCTATATTGATGGTGCACATAACTTGCCTGCAGCAAACAGATTGGCAGAAACCATAGAAAAGAGTTTTACAAACAAATCAATAACCTTTATAATAGGTGTGCTTGCAGATAAAGAACATAAAGAGATGATGAAGCGTCTACTGCCGTATGCAAAGAATGTGTTTACGGTTACACCGTCCAATCCAAGGCGTATGTCTGCAGAAGATTTGGCGCAGGAAATCAGAGCATGCGGATGCAAAGCGATTGCATGTGATTCGATGGAAGAAGCCGTTACTGTCAGCATAGCACAAGAAAATGATATGATATTGGGATTCGGTTCTCTTTTCTATTTGCAAGAACTGAAAGATTGTGTTTTGAAATGGACAAAGGAGCATAATGATGTTTGACCGTGAAAAAATAGAAGAGGGTGTACGCCTGATTTTAGAAGGTATCGGGGAAGACCTAAATAGAGAAGGACTTGTTGATACGCCAGAGAGAGTAGCCAGAATGTACGAGGAAATATTCGGTGGACTTGAGATGACGGCGAAGGAACCGCTTTCAAAACGCTTTATTGCCGAGAACAACGAGATGGTTTTGGAAAAAGATATCGTCTTCTACAGTACATGTGAGCATCATTTGATGCCGTTTTTCGGAAAAGTGCATGTTGCATATATTCCAAGTGGCGAGGTGGTTGGATTGAGCAAAATTGCAAGGACGGTAGAAGTGTTTGCAAGAAGACCACAACTACAAGAACAGCTGACAGCACAGATTGCGGATGCCATCAATGAGGAACTTCATCCGCTTGGCGTCATGGTCATGATGGAAGCGGAGCATACCTGTATGACGATGCGCGGCGTGAAGAAGCCCGGTAGCAAGACTACCACATATGTGACGAGAGGATTATTTGAGGAAGACACCACATTACAAGATCGTTTCTTCCATTTGATTCGATAATATGAAACGAATATCAGAAAGAGTATTTGAACACTCTACATATCAAAAAAGATTAAAGGAACTAGAGGCATTCGAAGAAAATCGTAATTTTTGTAAACATGATCTGGAGCATTTTCGGGAAGTAGGCAGAATTGCGACATCGGTTGCAAGAGAAAATGGACTGCAAATGTCTTCTGATTTGATTATGACAGCATCCTTGCTGCATGATATGGGGCGTGTGGAACAATACAAACAAGGTATCTCCCATGCCGAGGCATCTGTGGCTTTCGCACGGGAGATTTTATTATCTCTTTTGGTTGATGAAAATGAAATTCAGTGTATTTGTGATGCGATTGGTAAACATAGCCGCAGACAATGCGCATCAAAACGTTTTTGTGATGTCAATCAATTGCAAACCTTGGGTGAGTTGCTCTCCTACGCGGATCAATTTTCGAGAAAATGTTACGCATGCTCCGCAATCATGGACTGCAAATGGAAAAACGAGGAAAAAATCTTGAGGGAGTACTATTGATAATGAAGGGTATTGAAATCGGAAAGAAAACATTTGCCACGGATCATTGTCATGTGATGGGGATATTAAATGTCACACCGGATTCTTTTTCGGACGGAGGAAGTTACAAAACAATGGATGATGTTTTGTATCGTGTAGAAACCATGATTGCAGAAGGTGCCGGGATGATCGATGTAGGTGGAGAGTCTACAAGACCCGGATATACGATGATTTCTGATGAGGAGGAAATTTCGCGCGTCTGTCCGGTGATTTCTGCAATAAAAAAGGCGTTTGATATCCCGGTCTCACTTGACACATATAAAGCGAGTGTCGCAAGAGAGGGAATTGCAAGTGGAACTGACATGATAAACGATATTTGGGGGTTGCAGTACGACGAAGCCATGGGAACAATTGTGGCTGAGACAGAGGTTGCCTATTGTCTGATGCACAATCGAAGCAAACGACAGGAAACAGTTTCTCTCAAAGATTTTTTGCGAGATATGCAGGAAGATATTCAAAGAGCGAAGACGTGTGGAATTAGGGGGGATAGAATCATCTATGATCCCGGGATAGGTTTTGCAAAAACACAGGAGCAGAACTTGGAATTAATCGGAAATCTGGACAAGTATGTTGCGACGGGAACCCCTATTTTACTGGGAACTTCCAGAAAGTCCGTTATCAACTATGTGTTGGACTTGCCGGTTGAGAAAAGGCTGGAGGGAACACTTGCCACAACGGCTGAAGCAGTGTTCGCAGGAGTTTGTTTTGTTCGTGTGCATGATGTAAAAGAAAATGTTCGATTTATTCAAATGTTAGAGAGAACAAGAGAGAAGTGGGTGAGATAATGGAACAGATTTTTATAGAAAAACTAAAAGTGTTTGGATATCACGGCGTGTATGAGCAGGAAAAGACAAAAGGGCAGGTGTTTCTTGTAGATTGTCTGATGGATACTTGTTTTGATGCGGCGGTGGCCACGGATGCATTGGCCAATACAGTTGACTATGGAAATGTATGTTTGTTTATCAGAAAATACTTTGAAGAGAACGCCTATGATTTGCTGGAAAAAGCGGCGGATGGGCTTTTGACGGAACTTTTATATGCTTTTCCGGCAATACAAAAAGTGCGGCTTCGCATCAGTAAACCGGATGCACCAATTCCGATGGAATTTGATACAGTGGGCGTCCAAGCAGAAAGAGAATGGACCAGGGTGGCAATTTCAATCGGTAGCAATATAGAACCGAAAGAACAGTACTTGACAGAAGGAATGGAAGCGCTGATTGCAAATGCAGCGTTTCGCAATATGGTTGTATCTGATTATATTGAGACAGATCCATATGGTTACGTAAAGCAGGATACCTTTTTAAATGGTGCGGCTGTTTTTGAGACGATTCTTTCACCGCGGGAGTTGTTAACTACATTACATGAGATTGAGAACAATGCGAATCGAACACGGGAGATTCATTGGGGACCACGAACACTGGATTTGGACATTTTGTTGTATGGAAATCATATTATGAATACAAAAGAATTGACGATTCCGCATATTGATATGTGCAATAGAGCGTTTGTATTAGAACCGCTTGCTTCGATTGCACCGGGTATGGTACATCCGGTTTGTCATAAGACAATATATGATTTGAATACTATACTAAAACAAAAAAATACATCGGATGGGAGGAGATAAGGATGAGACCATGGAGAGGAAACTGTGTATGGCAGATCGTCTATCCCATCGCAATGTACTATGTGATATACAACATTTTATATACACTTTTCCGGTATCTATTTCGGGAGAGTGAAAGTGCATTATTCTGTCTCGGACTGGCAAGTATGCTGACCATACCGTTTTTATATTCCGTGTACAAAAGAGCGCCTGTGCTACGTCCGGCGAAGTGGTTTGAGCGTCAGACAATTGTGAAAGAACTTCTTTACATCCTAAGTATCATCATATTTGGAATCGTGCTGAATATCATTATTTCACATACACCTTTGGCAGAACAGTCTGCTCAATTTGCAAAGGCAAATGCGACATTGCTTTCAGGGAATCTTGTCACCAAGGTTTATGCAAATTGTATCTGTATTCCCATACTGGAGGAGATTGTCTACCGAGGAATTGTGTGTGGACAATTACAGATATGGACCAACCAAACAGCTGCGGTTGTGATATCTGCATTCCTGTTTGGAATCATGCACTTTAATCTGGTTCAGTTTCTATATGGATTTCTTGTGGGATTGGTCCTGTCATATGTATATACAAAGACAAACAAATTATGGGTTGTCATTTTGGCACACAGCCTTACAAACCTGATAGTTGTCATTTTTCATGTATAGGAGGGGAAAACGATGGCAAATATAATGGATTATCTTGATTGGCGAGGTGATTTGTCTTTCACGGCTGATGCATTTAATGAGATTGATAATATTATTTTGGCAGAACTCGCATATGTTGATTTTGGTGATATTGTGCCGGGGACCGGATTGCAGGAGAAAATTTCATTAAAAGAAGCATGCCAAAAGTTTTTTGAGATGTATACGGAAGATGAGATTTTAGATAAAAACACATCGACGAAAGTGGCGCCTTTTTTAATGAGAAAAATGGTTGAGACATCTCGATTTGGAAGCATGGAGTTGTCAGGATATGTAAATACCATTGATGAACAGTTTCAATCACAGTTTTCGGTTGTGACCTGCTATCTTGAGGATGGAACCATTTATGTCGCTTATCGTGGAACGGACAATACCATTGTTGGGTGGAAAGAAGATTTTAATATGTCGTTTTTGGACCAAACGCATGGACAGAGGCAGGCGGTGGCATATTTGAATGACAATTTTCATTTGAATCGAAAAAAACTTCGCCTTGGGGGACATTCCAAAGGTGGAAATTTTGCGGTGTATGCATCTGCATTTTGCCAAAAGAGTATTCAAAATCGCATTGTGGAAATCTATACAAACGACGGACCGGGATTTAGTTCCAATGTCATGGGATCGGAAGGATATCAACGGATTCTCGGTAAAGTGAAAAGTACCATCCCAGAGTCTTCCATTGTTGGGATGATGCTTGAAAATGAATTGAATCACCAGGTAATAAAGAGCTCTCAATTTGGTGCGATGCAGCATGATTTGATGTCATGGCAGGTCTTGGGAAACCATTTTGTTGTTGCAGATAATGTAAAAGAGTCCAGCATTACTTTGGATAAAACATTAAAACAATGGGTATATGGGCTACAGCCGGATGAGCGGGAAGAGTTTGTAAATATTCTCTTTGACGCGCTGCAGTCTACCGGTGCGACAACATTAGATGAGTTGTCGAACAATAAACTGGATGTGATAAACAATGTGACAAAGACAATGACAAGTTTGCCAAAGGAAAAACAGCAGGCTTTTCGGGATGTTTTAGTTCAATTTGCGTACTCAGGATTTCAAAATGTAAGAAAACGAGAGAAAAAAAGAGATAATAAGAGTATTGATTAGTTTTACTGATGTTTAGAGCGACTTTGGCGGTTGCAAGAAAATAATGGTAATTCTATTATAGGAAATGTGGTTAGCACTCGTGTTAGACGAGTGCTGACAAAACAAATGGATTATTATAATGAAGGAGGAATATAAAATGAAATTAGTACCTTTGACAGACAGAGTTGTTTTAAAGCAATGTGAAGCAGAAGAGACAACAAAATCCGGTATTATCCTTGCCAGTACGGCACAGGAGAAGCCAATGGAAGCAGAAGTGATTGCTGTTGGACCAGGGGGAATGGTTGATGGCAAGGAAGTTGTTATGCAGGTAAAGGAAGGCCAGAAGGTTATTTATTCAAAATATGCCGGTACAGAGGTTAAACTTGATGGCGAAGAGTATATTATTGTTCGTCAGAATGACATCTTGGCTGTTGTAGAATAATATTGAAAAGGATGGTGAAACAATCATGGCAAAAGAAATTAAATATGGCGCAGACGCTAGAGCTGCATTAGAGACAGGCGTTGACAAATTAGCAGATACAGTCCGTGTGACAATTGGACCAAAGGGAAGAAATGTTGTACTCGACAAATCATATGGAACACCACTTATCACAAATGATGGTGTGACAATTGCAAAAGAAATCGAGTTGGAAGATGCATTTGAGAACATGGGCGCACAGCTTGTAAAAGAAGTTGCGACAAAGACAAATGATGTTGCTGGTGATGGTACAACAACAGCAACTGTGTTGGCACAGGCGATGATCAAAGAAGGAATGAAGAATCTTGCTGCAGGTGCGAACCCTATCATTCTTCGTAAGGGTATGAAAAAAGCGACAGATACCGCAGTGGACGCGATTCTTTCTATGTCCCAGAAGGTAAATGGAAAAGAGCAGATTTCCAAGGTTGCAGCAATCTCGGCCGGAGATGATGCAGTGGGAGATATGGTGGCAGATGCCATGGAGAAAGTGTCAAATGACGGTGTTATTACCATCGAAGAGTCAAAGACAATGCAGACAGAACTTGACTTGGTAGAAGGCATGCAATTTGACCGTGGTTACATTTCAGCATATATGGCTACAGACATGGATAAGATGGAAGCAGTTCTTGACGACCCTTATATTCTTATCACTGACAAGAAAATTAGCAATATTCAGGAAATCCTTCCTGTATTAGAGCAGATTGTTCAGTCCGGTGCGCGTCTTCTTATCATTGCAGAGGATGTGGAGGGTGAAGCGCTCACCACCTTGATTCTCAATAAGTTGAGAGGTACCTTCAATGTTGTGGCTGTAAAGGCGCCAGGATATGGTGACCGCAGAAAAGAAATGCTTCAGGATATTGCCATTTTGACAGGTGGTCAGTTGATTTCTGAGGAAGTAGGTCTGGAACTCAAGGATGCAACATTGGATCAGCTCGGTCGTGCAAAATCTGTTAAAGTGCAGAAGGAGACGACAGTTATCGTTGATGGTGAGGGTGATAAAGCTGCTATCAACGCCAGAGTTGCTCAGATTCGTGGCCAAATTGAGGAGACAACATCTGAATTTGACAAAGAAAAATTGCAGGAACGTTTGGCTAAGTTGGCTGGGGGTGTTGCTGTTATCCGCGTCGGTGCTGCAACCGAAACAGAGATGAAAGAGAGCAAACTTCGTATGGAAGATGCATTGAATGCCACAAGAGCTGCTGTTGAAGAGGGCATCATTGCAGGTGGCGGATCTGCTTATATTCACGCATCAAAGGAAGTGGCAAAACTTGCTGATTCTTTGGAGGGCGACGAGAAGACAGGTGCAAAGGTAATTTTGAAAGCCTTGGAATCACCACTTTTCTATATCTCTGCAAATGCAGGCTTGGAAGGTTCTGTTATTATCAACCATGTCAGAGAATCGGAGCCGGGTATCGGTTTTGACGCATATAACGAAGCGTATGTGGATATGGTTTCCGCAGGAATTCTTGATCCTGTAAAGGTTACAAGATCAGCACTTCAGAATGCAACATCGGTTGCATCAACACTGCTTACAACAGAATCTGTCGTTGCAGAAATTAAAGAACCAAATCCGGAAATGCCAGCGGCACCCGGAGTGGGAATGATGTAATCATATAATGCATACAATAAAGACGGTATCCATTTCGTAGATACCGTCTTTTTATGATAAAAAAAGTTGATTTTGTTGTCAGAACAAGCAAAATATGATAACATAAATTTCGTGTGTGAACATGTTTTAAGTACACAAGTAACGAAATGAGGATAATATGAGTAAAGTAGCAATTTTAACAGACAGCAATAGTGGAATATCTCAGGAATTGGCACAGGAAAAAGGCATTTTTGTGATTCCTACACCGATATATATTGATGATGAGGTATTCTACGAAGGTATTGATTTGACTACGGAGGATTTTTTCACAAAGCAGGCGGCAGGAGCAGAGATTAAAACATCTATGCCTGTTGTCGGAGATGTGATTGACAAGTGGGAAAGTCTGTTTGAGAAATTTGATGAGGTGGTGTATATCCCCCTGTCAAGCGGATTGAGCGGTTCTTGTAATACCGCTATGATGTTAGCGGAGGATTATGATGGCAAAGTTCAGGTAGTCAATAATCAACGTATCTCTGTGACAATGAAGAGTTCTGTTTTTGATGCGAAAGCACTTGCAGACGCAGGCAGGAACGCAGCGGAAATCAAACAGATTTTAGAGGACACAAAGTTTGAATCAACGATTTATATTATGGTTGATACTTTAGAGTATCTGAAAAAGGGCGGTCGTATTACACCTGCTGCCGCTGCCATTGGTTCCATGCTGAAAATCAAGCCAGTTCTTCAGATTCGTGGTGAAAAACTGGACAGTTTTGCAAAGGCGCGCACAGTGAAACAAGCCAAGCAAATCATGATGGATGCCATTGCAAAGGATATGGCAGAGGAATGGGGAGACCCGACAGGAGAAAACACAATCATTGCTATGGCGCATACGCAAAACGAAGAAGAAATTATGAAGTTTAAGGATGAAGTGTTGGAGCGTTGGCCAAATAGAGATATTGTGGTTGATCCGTTATCACTTGTTGTCTCCGGTCATATTGGTCCGGGTGCGATTGCAATTACATGTACCAAGAAACTTACGATTTAATATATTTTTTATAGGAGGAATACATCATGGTTAAAGCTGTTGTTGGCGCTAACTGGGGCGATGAAGGAAAAGGAAAGATTACGGATATGCTTGCAAAGGATGCAGACATTATTGTTCGTTTTCAAGGAGGTGCAAATGCAGGTCATACCATCGTTAACAACTATGGTAAATTTGCATTACATACATTGCCATCCGGCGTATTTTACAACCATACAACAAGCATTATTGGTAACGGTGTTGCGTTAAATATTCCTATTTTATTTGATGAAATCAAATCAATTACCGATCAGGGAGTGCCTACGCCTAAGATTTTGGTTTCTGATAGAGCGCAGATTGTTATGCCGTATCATATTTTATTTGACCAGTATGAGGAGGAACGACTGGGAAAAGCTTCTTTCGGTTCAACAAAATCAGGTATTGCACCATTCTATTCAGATAAATATGCAAAGATTGGTTATCAGGTAAGTGAGTTGTTTGATGATGAATTATTAAAAACAAAGGTTGTTCGTACATGTGAGACAAAGAATGTACTTTTGGAGCATTTGTATCATAAGCCTTTGCTTGATCCGGACGAGTTGCTTTTGACATTACACAGTTACCGCGATATGATTGCACCTTATGTTTGTGATGTGTCTTCCTATTTATGGCAGGCAATGAAGGACGATAAGACAATTCTTCTGGAGGGACAACTTGGAACATTGAAAGATCCAGATCACGGTATTTATCCAATGGTTACATCATCTTCAACACTGGCATCTTATGGAGCGATTGGTGCCGGTATTCCCGCACATTCCATCGAGCAGGTTATTACTGTCTGCAAGGCGTATTCATCTGCAGTTGGCGCCGGAGCTTTCGTAAGTGAAATTTTTGGTGAGGAAGCAGACGAACTCCGCACACGCGGTGGTGACGGTGGTGAGTATGGTGCTACGACAGGTCGCCCAAGAAGAATGGGTTGGTTCGATTGCGTGGCAAGTAAATATGGTTGCCGTATGCAGGGTACGACAGATGTCGCATTTACGGTCCTTGATGTTTTGGGCTATCTTGATGAGATTCCGGTTTGTGTCGGATATGAGATTGATGGAGAAGTGACGACGGAGTTCCCGGTCACATCAAAACTGGAAAAGGCGAAGCCGGTATTGAAAAAACTGCCGGGATGGAAATGTGAGATTCGCGGTATTAAGAATTACGAAGATTTGCCGGAAAATTGCCGAAACTATATTGAGTTTGTTGAGAAGGAGATTGGCTTCCCAATCACAATGGTTTCCAATGGTCCCGGACGTGATGATATTATTTATCGCAAATAGGATTTGCAAAAGAAGGTCTTCCGAAGACCTTCTTTTTTTTGAGATTTCGTATTGTGTTCACAAAAAGGTCACAATCTGATGATTAAAAAAGGATATAATTGGGATGTTGTGTAAAAGAGAAAAGGAGTGAGAAGTGTGATTGAAATTGAACATCTAACAAAAAAATATGGTGAACATATTGCCATAGATGATATCAGCATGAAATTAGAAGAGGGACATATCTATGGACTTCTTGGTAAAAATGGTGCGGGAAAATCAACAACAATGAATGTGATGACAGGGTACATAGGTGCATCAAGCGGAACGGTTCGTGTATGCGGCTATGATATTGTGAGGGACGCTGAAAAAGCAAAAAGCAAAATCGGTTATTTGCCGGAAATACCACCGTTGTATACAGATATGACGGTATTTGAATATTTAAAGTTTTGCGCGGAATTAAAAGGAATAGAAAAACAGGAGCGCTATACTCGTATCTATGATGTGATGGAGCAAACAGGGATCTCTAACATGGAAGATCGTCTGATTCGAAACCTGTCAAAAGGATATAAACAGCGAATAGGATTGGCACAGGCAATTCTTGGCGATCCTTCTATCATTATTCTGGATGAACCTTCGGTTGGATTGGACCCGATTCAGATGAAAGAGATGCGTGAATTGATACTAGAATTGGGAAAAAACCATACAATTCTGCTGAGTTCTCATATATTATCAGAGGTTGCTGCTGTATGTGACTATGTGTTTATTATTTCTGAAGGAAAACTTGTTTTTAGCGATTCGATGGAAAACATGCAGGCACGCACAGAATCCCTGGAAGAATTATTTGTAGAGTTGACGAGTGGGGAGGCAGAGTGATGTTAGCGATATTTAAAAAAGAAATCAAATCATTATTTAATAATGTTGTTGGATGGCTGTTTGTTGGAATTACCTTGGCATTATTTGGACTGTACTTTTTTGTCTACAATTTATCGTATGGATACCCTTATGTTTCCTATTCGCTATCGGCGATATCGTTTATGTTTATGTTTACGGTGCCGATATTGACGATGCGAGCAATTGCAGAGGAGAAAAAAACAAAAACAGATCAACTTTTGTTTACTTCGCCGGTTCCTATGTGGAAGATTGTTGTCGGTAAGTTTTTGGCTTTTGTAGCCGTATACAGTATATGTATCGCAATCATATGCATTTCACCGATTGTTCTAAGTGTGTTCGGTGAGATATCGATGTTGGAAACTTATGTGGCAATTTTTGGATTCTGGCTATATGGAGTGACCTGTATAGCGATTGGTGTCTTTGCATCTTCTCTTACAGAAAACCAAGTGATTTCAGCCGTTATCGCTTTTGTCTTTCTGTTTTTAGGTTATATGATGTCGTCTTTATGCGGCGCAATACTGCCATCGGAAGGTATATTGACGAAAGTTCTGACCTGCTACGATTTGTATGCGCCGATGGAACAACTATTAAACGGTGCATTCCCACTATCAGCCGTGTTGTACTATGTATCGGTGACGTTTTTGGCATTATTCTTTGCATACGAAGTTTTACAGAAAAGAAGATGGAATGTCAGCAATCAAAAGATTTCCGCATCCGTATTTAGCGTGAGTACGATTGTGGTTTGCGTTGTTCTCGTTGTACTCGCCAATTTCGGCGTGAGTAAAATACCAACAAAATATACGGAATTTGATGTGACATCAAAGAAACTGTATTCCATTACCAAGGAAACAAAAGATTATATTTCAAAATTAAAAGAAGACATAACAATATATGTTTATATTGACAAAAATTCAAAAGATGAAAATGTAGATAAAACATTAAAAAAGTATGCGCAGGGGTCTAAGCATATCAAAGTAGAATATATTGATCCGGCAAAGAACCCGAAGTTCACAGAGAAATATACGGAGAATACAGTCAATCCGAACAGTATTCTGGTTGTCTGCGGCAATCGATGTAAAGTGATTGATTACGGAAGCAGTGAAAACAGTTATGCAGATAGTCAAATCTATGAATATACCATGGATGCGACAACCTATTCTTATGTGCCTTCCGGCTATGATTTGGAGGGACAGGTGACGTCTGCAATTGCTTATGTTACATCGGAAAGCAGTACAGTGGTTTATACGTTGAGCGGACATGAGGAAAGCCCGTTTACGAATTCATTCACAGAGATTTTTGAAAAACAATTTATTGAGGTGAAAACATTAGATTTACTGCAGGAAGACAAGGTTCCGGAAGATTGCGAAGTTTTGTTTATCAACGGTCCACAATCAGATTTGTCAAATGATGACTTGGATAAAATTAAATCATACATTAATAAAGGCGGCTCTGTTGTTGCAACACTCAATTATAACAATTTTGATAAGCAGGAACGATGGAGAGCATTTTTGGAAGAATATCATATTGCGACTACGGAAAGTGTTGTAGGAGAAAACAACAAATCATACTATTATCAGAATCCGTTTTATTTACTTCCGAAGGTTGAGGAGACAGAGATGACGGCAGATATCAGCGGGATGTCTTCTGTGTTTGCGCCATATATGATTGGCCTGCAATACACAGGAAATGACGATGATTGTCTGGTACTTATGTCATCATCAGACGATTGTTTTGCCAAAGCAGTTGGGAACATTACAAAAGAGAGAAGTGAAGAGGAACAAAATGACTTGTTTCAGAAGGAAGATGGCGATACAGATGGACCTTTTTCGTATGGTTTGATGATTTCAAATGAAAAGGGTGGAAATCTTATTGTTGTCGGCTCGTCAGATATGTTTACGGAAAGTGCAAATGATATGGTGTCCGGCAGAAACGCAAAACTGTTTCATGGAATCTTAAACGGTGTTATTTCCGTAGATGAAGGGGACAACACAGCGATAGTCATCCCAAGTAAAGATTATGCGGTTTCATCTCTGATGGTTTCAGAGCGAATGATACTTGTTTATGGTATTTTATGGGGCATTCTTATGCCGCTACTTTCCATTGTAGTGGGAATTATTGTCTGGGCAAAACGCAGAAAATTATAAAAAAGAGAGGAAATGGATAGACTATTTGTCTTCCTTTTCCTCTCCCTTTTTTTTCCGAACTTCCGTCATGCGGATAAACAGCCATAAGGTAATCGGTATCAGAACAGTTGCGACGATAGCAGCGGATAAGTATTGCATGGTAGCGGTTGGATCAAAGATTGCTGCAATCAAGGTAAGACCGTATAACACAACCAAAACAATAATACCTATGATGGCTAGGATTTGTTTTGCACGTTTCATTTTTTGCTCCTTTTATGATGTCTTATATCAGTATTATTTTATCTGTAGTAATGCAGGACTGTCAATGAAATTCTTTTTTTGCTTTTTTTTGTATTCTGTGGTATTTTAATATGAGCGAAAAACAAAAGAATGGAGATTCAATATGACATTATTAGAACAATGGCGGAATATGGCTTATGATCAGGAACAGAATCCGACTGCATTACAGACCTTTTGGCAAAACTATTTTTTGCTGGAAAAAGGCATATATGGGCAGTTGTTAGATGCACCGGATAAAAAAGTGACAGGTACTGTCAAAGAGTTGGCAGAAAAGTACAATGTTGATATTATGGCAATGACAGGCTTTTTGGATGGAATCAATGATAGTTTGGTCAAACCAAATCCGATTGAGTCCATGGAGGAAGATACAAAAGTTTCATTGGCATTTGATAAAGAAAAACTTTACAAGAATATGATCGATGCGAAGGCGGACTGGCTTTATGAATTGCCACAGTGGGATGAAATTTTCGATGCTGATACAAAGAAAGTATTATATCGTGAAGCAAAGAATGCACATACGATTCGAAATACCACGAAGGTAGGAAGAAATGCTCCATGTCCTTGTGGCTCAGGTCGTAAGTATAAACAGTGTTGTGGAAAAAAATAATTTCCTATTTACATTTGATGGATTTAAAGTTAGAATAATCTCAGAATTAATATCGATAACACGATGAGAAGACAAGTAGATTGTGAAAGACAGACAGAGAGAGGAGTCATCGGCTGTAAGCTCCTTTGTTCGGAAACAATTGAAAACTACCTTCGAGTGGCCCTAATCCGGTCCGGTGATTCCGTTACCATCATTTGAGTGGTCTTTTATATAGGACAATTAGGGTGGAACCGCGATAGATATCGTCCCTTGTGATTCGTTTGAATTGCAAGGGACTTTTTATTGAAATGAAAAATAAAGGAGAGAGAAGCATGATTATTACATTAAAAGATGGGTCGAAAAAAAATTACGCAAGTGAAATGTCTGTGTATGATATTGCGCTTGATATCAGTGACGGGCTGGCACGTATGGCATGCGCCGGTGAGGTAAATGGTGAGGTTGTCGATTTGCGTACAGTCGTAAATGAGGATTGTCAGTTAAATATTTTAACCGCAAACGATAAAAAAGGGTTGGCTGTGCTTCGTCATACGACATCACATGTATTGGCGGAAGCCGTGAAAAGATTGTATCCGGATGCTAAGCTTGCCATTGGACCATCCATTGATACGGGGTTCTATTATGATTTTGAATGTGCGCCATTTTCCAGAGATGATTTAGACAAGTTGGAAGCAGAGATGAAGAAAATCATCAAGGAAGATGCGAAAATAGAGCGATTTACTATGCCGAGAGACGAAGCAATTGCATTTATGAAGGAAAAGAATGAACCATACAAGGTGGAATTGATTGAAGATCTTCCGGCGGATGCGGAGATTTCCTTCTACAGCCAGGGGGATGGATTTACAGATCTTTGTGCCGGACCACATCTGATGAGTACAAAGAGTATCAAGGCATTTAAACTGTTATCCTCTTCGGGTGCCTATTGGAGAGGAAGCGAGAAAAATCAGATGCTTACCCGTATTTATGGTACGGCATTCGGAAAGAAAGATGAGCTGAAAGCCTATTTGGAGCATTTGGAGGATATCAAATTGCGTGACCACAACAAGCTTGGCCGTGAGATGGAATTGTTCACAACGGTCGATGTGATAGGACAGGGACTTCCGCTTTTGATGCCGAAGGGTGCTAAGATGGTGCAGACAATGCAGCGCTGGATTGAAGATCTCGAGGATAACGAGTGGGGATATATTCGGACAAAGACACCACTGATGGCAAAGAGTGATCTGTACAAGATTTCCGGTCATTGGGACCATTATCAGGATAGTATGTTTGTAATGGGGACTGAGGACGATAAAGAGATTTTTGCACTTCGTCCAATGACATGTCCATTCCAGTACTATGTATATAAGGCGACGCAGCACTCCTACCGTGATTTGCCGCTTCGCTATGGCGAGACATCTACCTTGTTCCGCAATGAGGAATCCGGCGAGATGCATGGTCTGACACGTGTTCGTCAGTTTACCATCTCAGAGGGTCACTTGATTGTGCGTCCGGACCAGATGGTGGAGGAGTTCAAGAATTGTCTGGCGTTGGCAAAACATTGTTTGGAAACACTTGGAGTGGAGGAGGATGTGACCTATCATCTTTCAAAGTGGGACCCTCAAGACAAAGAGAAATATATCGGTGAGCCGGTAGTTTGGGAAGAGACAGAGGGTCACATTCGAGATATCTTAAACGAGCTAAACATCCCATTTACAGAGGATGTCGGAGAAGCAGCGTTCTATGGACCTAAGGTAGATATCAATGCCAAAAATGTATATGGTAAAGAAGACACGATGATTACCATCCAGTGGGATGCGCTTCTCGCAGCACAGTTTGATATGTATTATATTGACCAGAATGGGGATAAGGTTCGTCCATACATTATCCATAGAACATCAATGGGATGTTATGAGAGAACGCTTGCATGGTTGATTGAGAAATATGCAGGTAAATTCCCTACATGGTTATGTCCGGAGCAGGTTCGCATCCTGCCTATTTCTGATAAGTATTTGGACTATGCAAACGATGTGGCTGCAGAATTAAAGAAAAATGGAATTCTATGTACCGTCGATACAAGAGCAGAAAAGATCGGATTCAAGATTCGCGAGACATGGTTGCAGAAAGTGCCATACATGCTTGTAGTAGGGCAGAAGGAACAGGAGGAAGGTACGGTTTCTGTTCGTAGCCGATTTGTCGGAAACGAGGGAATAAAGCCGACGGCTGAATTTATTTCGCAGATTTGTGAAGAGATTCGTACAAAAGAAATTCGGAGAGAACTTCCGGAGGAAGAGAAGAATAAATAAAAAAATGAGGCAATCTTTTGGGATTGCCTCATTTTTATCTGGAAATCTGATGCAGCGTTTCATAAAAAGTCGGATAGGAGATGGCAACACAACTTGGATCGTCGAATGTTGTTATGCCATCAGCACAAAGACCGGCAATCGCAAATGACATGGCGATGCGATGGTCGGATTTTGTGACGATTTTTGTACCATGCAGCGTTTTCCCGCCATGGATGATCATGCCGTCTGCTGTCGCCTGTGCATCAGCGCCCATAGCAACAAGGTTGGAAACGACAGAACCAATCCGATTGGATTCCTTGACTTTTAACTCGGCAGCATCCCTAATAACGGTATCGCCTTTTGCAAAAGCAGCCATAACGGCAATCATAGGAATCTCATCAATCAATGTTGGAATGATATCACCTTCGATGGTGATTCCCTGTAGGGAAGAAGTTCTAACCACCAAATCACATACTTCTTCGCCAGAAACAATCTGCCTGTTTTCGTAGGTGATATTTGCCCCCATGGCGTTTGCTACTTTCAAAATCCCATCGCGGGTAGGGTTACAATTGACATTTTTGATAAGCAACTCAGCGTTTGGCGTAATTATTGCTGCGGCAATAAAGTAAGCGGCAGAAGAGATATCACCGGGAATGCGAATACTTTGTCCGTGTAATTGAGGCAAACCTACCACAGAGGCGGTAGCACCCGAAGTTGTCACTTGTGCGCCAAATCCGGAAAGCATCAATTCTGTGTGGTTGCGAGATAATACCGGCTCTGTCACAGAAGTCACGCCCTCGCAATATAGTCCTGCCAAAAGCACGGCTGACTTTACCTGTGCTGAGGCAACGGGTGAAACATAATGAATGCTGTGAAGATTCCCACCGACAATGGTAAGCGGTGCACAATCGTTTCCATGCAATGATGTGATGTTGGCCCCCATCATGGATAATGGTGTGATAATTCTTTTCATGGGGCGCTTTTGAATCGATGCGTCACCATTGATTGTAGAAGTGAAATCGGAGCCGGCCAAAATCCCACTCATCAATCTGGTTGTTGTGCCACTGTTTCCGACATCCAAAACTTCTCCGGGCTTTTTCAATCCATGGAGCCCCTTTCCATGAATAATAACATGATCCTTTTCTTGCGAGATATTGATACCCATCTTTCGGAAACAGGATATCGTGGAGCGGCAGTCCGCGCCGTCGAGGAAACCTGTCAGTTCTGTTGCGCCTTGAGAGATCGCACCAAACATAACGCCGCGATGAGAGATGGATTTGTCTCCGGGTATCGTTATTTCACCTGATATACCATTGATTCTTTGGATTTCCATAGTCGTAGTTCTTTCTTTTTTGATATTATTGATGTATTGTGTAGTTTTTGGAGAGTAATGTGATGGCAGCTTCCATGGAGGCCGCATCATACATTTCTATCCTCAAAACACCTTGTTCAAATTCCCGATTGTGAACAATACCGATATTTTTGATATTTAAGCCTTCCTTAGCAAGGATGGTAGCGATAGTTGCAATTCCACCGGCCTCGTCTGCCAAATCAAGATAGAATTCATATATGGATGGCAATACACCGGATTGCTTGATTGGCAAATTGTCGCGATAATCCTTGGCGGAAGAGAAGAGAGAGATGATTTTCTCCTCATCATTCTGTTCCATGGAATGAATAAAGGCTTCCATATTGTCTTGGAACAGATGAAATGCCCGTATAATTTCATCCTTATTGGTGGCACAGATATGCTGCCACATGATTGGGGAGGAAGACGCAATGCGCGTAATATCGCGAAACCCGCCGGCAGCAATTGTTTTCATTGTTGTGTCCGTATCTGCGTCTTTCACAAAGTTTACGAGAGAAGCAGCAATGATATGCGGAAGATGACTGATGCAGGCTGTTGCAAAATCATGCTTTTCCGGTGTCATAATCAAGGTAATAGAACCAAGGGAGCGGATATACTGATCAAATGCATCCAACACTTCATTTGGCAAATCCGCTGTTGCTGTCAAAATATAATAGGCATTTTCAAGCAAGTGTGGAGAAGCATTTTCATATCCGGAAGATTCTGCTCCCGACATAGGATG
>CAYPAA010000012.1:0-48745 GCA_964408625.1 uncultured Roseburia sp.
CGGACAAACGGTTTTCAAGACCGCCTCGTTATGACCACTTCGATACCTCTCCATGGCTGTTTTTCAGCACGAATAGAATAATACCATTCTTATTCACACATGTCAATGTCTTTTTATAATTTTTTTTGTGATAATAATCTTTCACCGATAATCAGATCCTCCGGCGTTGTTATCTTAATATTTTCATATTCTCCTTGAACAAGGTGAATGGGCGTGTTTGTCATCTTTTCAACCACCATCGCATCATCCGTAATACCAACCACTTCATGTTCAAACAACTTCTTATAAGCTTCACATATAAGAGGATACGAAAAACACTGCGGCGTTTGCACCACCCAAACCTTATCTCTATCCGGCGTACTCGCCACTGTCCCATTCTCATCAGATATCTTAATCGTATCTTTTGTCGGCACGCCAACGACACATGCTTTGTATTGTTTCACCGCCTCAATCGCTCGCTCTATGGTTGTTCGCGAAACAAACGCTCTCGCTCCATCATGAATCAGAACATAGTCACATTCTGTCGCCTGCAATCCTTTGTACACCGAATCGTACCTTTCCTGTCCACCCTCCACAATAGCAGACACTTTTGTCAAATGATATTTTTCAACGATTTCTCTTTGACAATAATCCGCCTCGCCGGGCGCAACCACCAGAATAATCTCATTGACCGAACTGTTTTGAAATGTTTCAAGAGAATGAACCACTACCGGTTTGTTTCCGAGTGGTAAATACTGCTTGGGCGTCTCGGTCCCCATCCGCTTTCCGGTCCCGGCAGCCAACACAATTGCATTTATTCTTTGCATAGCCAACCCTTCCGCTTCTATATATAATAACGAAAACTTTTATCGTTCTCCCAGTGCGAGATTTGGGATGGCATTCAAATTCCATCCGTCTCGTCTGCCTGCCAAATACTCATAATAAGCCGCAGCACCAATCATGGCTGCATTGTCTGTACAAAGAATCGGCGACGGGTGATAAAATGCCACGCTCTCTTGTTCGCACATATTTTTCATCGCCTCGCGCAAAGCAGCATTTGACGCCACACCACCCGCAATTGCAAATTTGGTTGCGCCGAACTCTTCTATCGCTCTTTTTGCATGTCCCATCAATGCATCGATTACTGCCTGTTGGAAAGATGATGCAATATCCGCTTTGTTTATCGGTTCGCCCTTCATCTGCGCCGCATTGATGTGATTCAATACGGCTGATTTCAGACCACTAAAACTAAAATCATACGGCCCATCTGCAACTTTTGCCACCGGAAAAGGAATAGCGTATGGATTTCCTTCCTTTGCTTTTTGTTCAATCTTCGGTCCTCCCGGATATCCCAGACCGATCGCTCTCGCCACCTTATCAAATGCTTCGCCTGCCGCATCATCTCTGGTTCTTCCAAGGATTTCATATGTTCCATAATCCCGAACCCGAACCAAATGTGTATGACCGCCCGAAACAACCAGACAAAGAAATGGCGGCTCCAGCGTGACATCCTCTATATAATTTGCACAGATATGTCCCTCAATATGGTGCACACCTACAAGTGGAATGTTTTTTGCAAAACTGATTGCCTTTGCTTCTGACAACCCAACCAGCAGCGCGCCCACAAGTCCCGGCCCATAGGTGACGCCAACCGCATCTATGTCATCCAATGTGCAGGATGCTTCATCCAAAGCCTCCTGAATCACCTGATTGATACGTTCGATATGTTTTCTGGATGCAATCTCCGGCACAACTCCTCCATATAATGTATGAAGCGGAATCTGTGTGGAAATCACATTGCTCAATACTTTTCTGCCATTTACCACAACAGCTGCTGCCGTCTCATCGCAGGAACTCTCAATGGCCAAAATACGAATTTCTTTATCAGTCATTCTGGTCTCCTTCTGCCAAACGGAATGTAAGAATCTTCCAGTGCCCTTCCTTGTCCTTGCGCAAAACAAACTCCTGATATGTTCTGCTGTAATTACTACCTTCTTTTGCGAAATAATAAGCATTCACATATGCACAACTTGAACCCTTAACTGTCGCATAGGTAATATCATCACTATCACACACGCTTGACTGAACAATCTTCTTTTGTCTCTCGTGATAATTCTCAATATCCTGCTTCAGACTGGCGAGATATTGTTCCTTTGGATTGTACTTGAGCAGTTCATCATCCATCAACTTCCGTGCCTGCTCCGCCATCTTTTCCAGCTCTTTGTCCGAATACTCCTCAGCATAATACGCGGTAATGATGCGATTATACCACTTCACCACTTCGCGCGGCGTAGAAGGATACTTATCCTCAAAATCGCGATCGACAATCTTTTCTACCTCGGTCAGTTCCTTTGTACTCTCTGATGACTTGCCGTCATTTTTGTGTGATAAATAATAGTAGTATCCCACAACGATACAAACGCTTAGGATTACCATAAGGCCGATTCTTATTGCCTTTTTCATTTATGCTTCCTCCTGAAAATCCAGCTCCACTGTCTTTCCATCCTCTCCCAAATATGCATTTGGAAAAATGTCCCTTACTGCTTTCATATATCCCTTTGCTCCAACCATGGAAGGACTGAAATGCGTCAACCACATTTCCCTTACATCTGCTGCTTTTGCAAGTTCCGCCGCTTCGTAAAATGTCATGTGCTTGTATTGCTTTGCTTTGTTTAATTTATCCGGTTCCGCATACATACCCTCACAGATAAACAAATCTGCACCCTCGGCAAATTTGACAATGCGCTCAACCGGTCTCGTATCAGTGCAATATGCCACCTTGATGCCTTTTCTTGCCGGTCCCATCACCATGTCCGGTGTGTATGTCTTTCCTTCCCAGATGACATCATTGCCTTTCTGCAATGGATTCCACATCTGAACCGGAAGCCCAAGGTTCTTTGCAGCTTCCACATCAAACTTTCCATTTCTTGGTATCTCAATGCTATACCCATAGCAGATCACATTGTGCTGTACACGATATGCATGTATTTGGTATCCGCAAATCTCGATAAATTCTTCCTGTTCCGACAACTCTCTATAAATAATCTCAAACGGCAATTCCGGCGCAATGACACGAAGTGCATTGACCACTCGCTCCAACCCCTTCGGACCAATCATCGTCACAGGCTCTGTGCGGTCAGAGTTTCCCATCGAAAGCAACAATCCAGGCAAACCGCTAATATGATCTGCATGATAATGTGTGAAGCAGATGATATCGATTGGATTCGGACTAAGCCCTGCCTCTTTCATCGCAATCTGTGTGCCTTCACCACAATCAATCAACAAACTACTGCCATTATATCTCGTCATCAACGATGTCAACCAGCGATTTGGCTGCGGCATCATTCCTGCTGTCCCAAGCAAACATACGTCTAACATATGTCCTCCTAATGCTGTTCTTCTATATAATATGCCATCACAAAGGCATCCTCTGTAGGAAAACGATAGAACTGTTTTCGCTGTCCCACTATTTTAAATCCACATTTTCTGTATAGATTCTGCGCAGGCAAATTGCTCTGGCGCACCTCAAGAAAAATGTGATGAATCGCTTGACTTTCCGCCTCCTGCAAAAGCTGCAACAATAGTTGCTCTCCAATACCTCGGTACCGATAAATTGGATTCGTCGCAATCGTGGGAATCTCTCCTTCATCCAGCATGCCATACAACAATCCATATGCTGCGATTTTTTCCTCTACCGTCGCCACAAGGAAAATGTTTCCCCTCCGTGCCATAGCCTCCAAAAAACTGTCTTTTGTCCATGGCTCTGAAAAGATTTGTTTCTCCAGTAGCGCAATCTCATCCAAATCCTGTTCCTGCACGCGACGAATCGTACACGCCGTCATCATGCTTGTCCCTGACGCTCTATGCGTTCTCTTTCCGCTTGCGAAAGGCGCAGGTAATCCGGTCTGTGTTCTGCTGCTGTTTCATATCGACCCGCAAGATAATACTCTTCAGCGCGTGCACAAAGTGCCGCCGCATTTTGTCGATTCATATGTGCCGGCGCAAATTCATATGGCACCTTACAGCATTCCGAAATCTGTTCTTTAAAAACAGGAACCCCATCTCCCAAAAAAATGACCGGTCGTCCTTCTGTGTTTATGATTTCTATGATTTGTTTTACATCGACAGCACATTGTGACACGACTGTCTGCATCTCTCCACCTACAAAACGATACACGCCCGTGTATGTTTGGTTTCTTCTGGCATCCATAAGCGGACATACATCAGCAGCCGCTCCCCAAAGGTTGAATGCCAATGCCTCCACGGTTGGCACGGAAACAATCGGCAAATTTAGTGCCAGTCCCAAACCTTTTGCGGTCGCCGAGCCAATGCGAAGCCCTGTAAAAGAACCCGGACCGCCGGAAACTGCAATCGCATCAACAGTGTCCAAGTCCAAATCCAACATCTTCTTTAATTCATCCAGCATCGGCAGCAACGTCTGTGAATGTGTCTTCTTGAAATTCGTAGTGTATTCTCCAATCAAAACTCCATCTTCCTGACACGCCACACTCGCCACCAAGCCGGAACTCTCAATACCTAATATCTTCATGAAATATCCTCTATAGAAATCTTGCGGTAGTCAAACCCTTTTTTTAAATCTTTTTCAATCGTAATCCGCTTATATTCTCGTGGCAAAATCTCCTCGATTAGATTTGCCCATTCAATCATCGTCAAACCATCACCAAACACATAGTCATAGAATCCGATTTCATCCATTTCCTCTACGCACCCGATGCGGTACACATCAAAATGATAAAATGGAAGTCGTCCACTGTAATACTCTTGTACAATGGTAAATGTCGGACTGCAAATCGGTTCGTCTATCTCCAGTCCCTGCGCAATTCCCTGTGTGAAAACGGTCTTTCCCACTCCCAAATCACCAATCAATGTGATTACTTGTCCCGGAAAAGCGTCCTTTGCTATTTGTGCCCCAAGTTCTAATGTCTCCCTTGGAGAAAATGTTTCTACTACCATATATCCTATCTCTTGAAATGCAACCTAAAATCCTCACAATGTTTTTCAAAGGCATCATAAACCTGTGGAAGCACTTCCTCTATCTGCGCTTTCGGAATAACATAAGCGTTAACGCGATTGCTATAAACAAGCAAATTGTGCTTTGTCGTAACCGCTTTATATACGCCCTTCCATGGAAGCGTCGCACTTTCCGGCTGTGCCGCAGATGTGACTTGAACTCCTTCCTCAGTCAATTCATAATGCAGGACATCCTTCAAAACATCCGACATCATAATTTGGCGTTTTGAGCGGAAGCGCAATGTAACAGGAATATAGAATATAAATACGATTGCAAGTGCTACATATGGCGCTGCTGCAACGAATCCCTCAAACTGCCCTGAGAAAATAATGGCTCCAATAATAAATATTCCAACCACAATAGATAATATCCCTTGCAATGAAGTGTATGCATGGTAAAGATTAAAACGATACATATCGTCGCTGGTAAGTTTTACATCAAATTTGACTGACATACATACTCCTCCTTATATTACATCTTAATCTATTTTATCGTACCACATTTTCATCAAATACAAAAGACCCAATCCAAACGGATTCGGTCTTTTATGTAACTTTTTAGCACCCTTTTAAAATCGGTGAAATCTTTTTATAAATCAGCATTGTTATCGCAACAGAAAACAAGGCTTTCACAAAATTAAATGGTACATTAAAACACAGCAGGCATTGCCACAAGGATTTCACGGAAGGAACAATCGCCTGATAAGACGCAACAATTGTTTCAATCGGCATAAATTTTTCGTAAATCGGATAAATCACGAACAGATTCGATGGAAAACTGATGGCCGCCATGCAGACAGCACCGATGAGCGAACCAATAATTGCATTTTTCTTCGTCTTTTTTCTTTTATAAAGCAATCCCGCAGGAAGCACAAACGCTGCACCCAGCACGAAATTACTCAGTTCACCCACACCACCTGTCGATGTCATGAACAAATGCAATAGATTCTTAATCATACAGACCATAACTCCACACGCCGGTCCCATTGCAAACGCTCCGATTAAAGCTGGCAGTTCTGACAAATCCATCTTGACAAAAGATGGCATGATCGGGACCGAAAAATCCAAAAACATCAGGATAAATGCAATCGCCGAAAGCATTGCCGTCACAGTGAGATAGCGCGCAGTCATCACTGACTGTTTTGCCGTTCTGGGGTTATTTGTTACTTGTTTTGTTGTGTTCATTCTTCATAACACTCCTTTCCCATTTTTAGGAAAATCGGATTCAATAAGAGGAAGTGTTTTTGCAAATAAAAAGCCCGAATGCATAAACGCATTCGGGGCATAATCGCGTAAAACTACAGTCTTCACTCTAGTTTATCTTCTCTCATCCAGACTGTACTGTCGGTACCGGATTCTCACCGGTTCAGCTGCAAAAGCAGGTCACGGACTCGCCACAAAAATAGCATCACCGTCGGTCGGGAATTTGTGTCGCACACATCACCCTGCCCCGAAGATTTCCTATTAACGTATTTTATTATATTAATTAATTACGATATTGTCAAAGAAATGATTGCCTTTCTTTACTTTTTCACGCGGTTCTCTTCTCTGATGGTTATTTTGCTTTGATTGCGGCTTTCTCTCCGCACGCTCTTTTTTCGCTTTCTCATCCGCCTTCTTTTTGCCGGTGCCAAGTTTCATCGTCAACTGAATGCGTTGTTTTTTCAAGTCAACACTCAGCACTTGAACATCCACAATATCGCCTACACGAACCACCTCAAGTGGATGCTTGATGAACCTGTCACAGATTTCTGAAATATGAACCAATCCATCCTGGTGCACACCGATATCAACAAAGACACCAAAATCGATAACATTTCGAACGGTTCCTTTCAAAACCATGCCCGGTTTCAAATCTTCCATCTCAAGGACATCACTGCGAAGAATTGGCTTTGGCATGTCCTCACGCGGATCACGCCCCGGCTTTTCCAATTCTTTGATGATGTCTTCGAGTGTCATGATACCAACTTCCAACTCTTTTGAAAGTTTCTCAATATTATTTACTTCTTTCGAGATTTGTCCAATGCCGCCGCTTGCTATCTCATCCACACTGTGTTGCAACTGATTTAACAATCTGGTGGCCACCTCGTAACTCTCCGGATGTACGCTTGTTGCATCCAGCGGATTTTCTCCACCTGTGATGCGAAGAAAACCTGCACACTGCTCGTATGCTTTTGGTCCAAGTTTTGGAACCTTCAACAACTGTGCGCGCGAAGTAAACTTTCCGTTCTCTTCCCGATACGCAACAATGTTCTTCGCAATCGTTTTATTGATCCCGGACACATATTCAAGCAGCGACGCCGATGCTGTGTTCAAGTCTACACCCACATTATTGACACAGGACTCGACGACCCCACTCAACGCCTCGCCAAGCTTCTTTTGATTCATATCGTGCTGATATTGTCCAACGCCAATGGATTTTGGATCAATCTTTACCAGTTCTGCCAATGGATCCTGCAAACGTCGCGCTATCGATGTCGCACTTCGCTGCCCCACATCAAATTGCGGAAATTCCTCTGTCGCAAGTTTGCTGGCAGAATACACAGAAGCCCCCGCCTCATTTACAATCACATATTGTACAGGCACAGGAATCTCTTTTAGCAAATCCACAATAATCATCTCCGATTCCCTTGATGCCGTTCCATTTCCCACGGAAATCAATGTAATCTTGTATTTGTCAATCAATTTCTTCAGAACTGTCTTGGATTCTTCTACCTTGTTCTGTGGCGCTGTCGGAAAAATAACAGTTGTATCCAACACTTTGCCGGTTGCGTCAACGACCGCCAACTTGCAGCCTGTACGGAAAGCAGGGTCCCAACCAAGTACAACCTGACCATCGATTGGCGGTTGCATCAAGAGTTGTCCCAAATTTTTTCCAAATACTTCAATGGCACCATTCTCAGCCATCTCTGTCAACGCACTTCGAATCTCACGCTCTATGGCAGGTGCAATCAACCTCTCATAACTATCTGCAATCACCTCCTGCAGCACAGCCGTTGTGTAGGCATTATCACTTGTAATCACTTTTTTGTTGAGGTACTGAATGATTTCTTTCTCCGGTGCTTGAATCTTCACCGTAAGAATCTTTTCATTTTCGCCACGGTTCAATGCCAACACACGGTGCCCCGGCAATTTTGCCACAGGCTCATCGAAATCATAATACATCTCATATACAGACTCTGCTTCCGCATCCTTTGCACTCGATACCATATGGCCCTTTTTCTCCGTCAATTCTCGAATATGAATACGGTAATCCGCCTCGTCTGATATGCTTTCTGCAATAATGTCCTTTGCTCCGGCAATCGCGTCCTCCACAGAATTCACTTCCTTTTCCGCATCAAGGAACTGCGCTGCCACCTCTATAAGCGGTTGCACCAAATCCTGCCCCAGAATCATCTGCGCCAAGGGTTCCAATCCTTTTTCCTTTGCGATGGTCGCTCTTGTACGTCTCTTCGGCTTATACGGACGATATAAATCTTCTACGACCACCAAAGTTTCTGCAGCAAGAATCTGTGCCTTCAGCTCATCCGTCAGCATTCCTTGTTCATCGATGCTGGAAATCACCGCTTCCTTTCTGTCTTCCAAATTACGCAGATAATTCAAACGCTCAAAAAGATTACGGAGCACCTCATCATTCAGTGCTCCGGTTGCTTCTTTACGATATCTGGCAATGAATGGAATCGTGTTACCCTCGTCAATTAATCGAACCGTAGCCTCCACCTGTTTTGTGGTAATGCCCAGCTCAGTGGCAAGTGTTTTGTTGATATCCATCTGCTTTTCTCCAATCTATCTCTTATACTCCATAATCTATCTTACCGCCAATCAGTCTGGCTGCATCTCTTGATTTGAGATTCTTTTGGTAAGGATTACTCTCATCACCATAACGAATCATTGTGTTGGTGGTGCCACCCGAAACATAACTTCGTCCACATTCCGGACAGATAGCAGTATGTATGCTCACGCTGCAATTCACAACCTTTCCACCGTTCTCAGCCGCCTTGCTATATGCATTTGCGACATGCTCACCCTCATGGGCACGAACTGCACCTGCAGCAGCCCCCGGAGAAATATGTGTCGCTGACTTATAGGATACATTTTCATCGGACCCGTCAACATATTTCCGTTCACGGCAGGTCTCACAATTTTCGGGTGATAAGCGATATCCTGCTTTCGCTCCGGCGTCCTCTTTCTCTGTCGCCCCGACTGCACCCGCAGCACCTGTAGCCATATCCCCCTGATAGGAAAAGTCAGACAAACCCAGTGCATTATTGTAGGCTGATATACCCAGACCGCCAATAGAACCGATTCGCATGTTCATCTCCCCCCTTCCTATCTATTCGTTATTGGTAACTCTATTATACTCCGCTTTTTTTAAAAAGAAAAGATGTGATCATTGAGAATTTTATTGTGTCGTGATTACAATTTGCTTTATTTTTACATTCATTTTGATATATGATATGATTTCTTCAAATGGGAAATAAGGAGAATCCATATGACTGATATCGCTCAATGGTTAACTTCATATATGCACGTTGCCCCGCCATGCCTGTTTCATGTTATAACCGGCTTGTATTGTCCGGGATGTGGTGGCACAAGAGCCATCTTGCTTTTTTTCACCGGACATTGGTTATACTCCTTTTTATACCATCCGCTTGTTTTATATACTTTTTTCTCTCTATGTTATATTGCCGCTCGATATACAATAGTAATATTTCAGAAAAAAGCTCATAAAAAAATACACCCCTATCGTCCAAGTTCTAAGTGGTTATGGGGTGCACTTATTGTGTTATGTCTCAACTTCACGGTCAAAAACATTGCTCTGCTATGCTTTCATGTAGACCTGTTAAGTTCCTATGACATTTTACACTGTTTCGTTTAACAGTCATATCGTTTTTCACATTATGATTAATGCCTTCAACCGAAGAACAATAAAAAAACACCCCTCTATATCCATCATAGAGGGGTGAAGATTTCTATCATATTAAATTCTGTAACGGGGATTACTCTTCCTCTTCTTGGCGAGCCCATCCATATGCATACTTCACTGCCTTATTCCAACCCTTACGCTTTGTCTTGCGCTCCTCCTCATCAATAGAAGGAATAAATACGCGGTCGTACTGTACATTCTTCATAACTTCTTCTTTGCTCGCCCAAAAGCCAACAGCAAGACCAGCCAAGTAAGCGGCACCCAGTGCTGTAGACTCAACACTGGCAGGACGGTTTACCGGCTTATCCAATATATCTGCCTGGAACTGCATCAGGAAATCATTTGCACTCGCACCACCGTCTACATTCAATGTACGAAGGTCTGTCTCAGCATCTGCTTTCATAGCATCAATAACATCACACACTTGATATGCAATAGACTCAAGTGTCGCACGGATAATGTGATTCTTATTTGTACCGCGCGTAATACCCACAATCGTGCCTCTTGCATACTGATCCCAGTGTGGTGCACCGAGTCCTGTAAAAGCCGGCACAACATAAGTGCCATGTGTACCCTTGACTTTCTTTGCCATATACTCTGAGTCCTCTGCAGAATCAATCAGTTTCATACCGTCGCGCAACCACTGAATGGCGGCACCTGCAACGAAAATAGAGCCTTCCAACGCGTAATTGACCTTGCCATCCAATCCCCAAGCGATTGTGGTGACCAAGCCATTCTTGGAGAAGACCGGCTTCTCGCCTGTATTCATAAGTAAGAAACAACCTGTTCCATATGTATTCTTTGCCTCGCCCTCCACAAAACATGTCTGTCCGAACAGGGCAGCCTGCTGGTCACCTGCTGCACCTGCAATTGGAATCTCAGCACCAAAGAAACTTGGATCTGCCATACCGTATACGCAACTGGATGGTTTTGGTTCTGGCAACATTGACTTCGGAATATCTAAAATCTCAAGAATCTCATCATCCCACTCCAGTGTGTTGATGTTGAATAACATGGTACGAGAAGCGTTTGAGTAATCTGTCACATGAACTCTACCCTTGGTAAGCTTCCATACAAACCAGGTCTCAACTGTTCCGAATAATAAATCGCCGGCATCTGCTTTTTCTCTGGCACCCTCAACATTGTCCAAAATCCATTTGATCTTAGTAGCTGAGAAGTATGCATCAATACGAAGACCTGTCTTAGAGCGAATCTTTTCCTCCAAGCCACGTGCCATCAATTCATCCGCCATCTCTGATGTACGGCGGCATTGCCAAACGATTGCATTGTAAACCGGTTCCCCGGTATTCTTATCCCAAACAATCGCCGTCTCACGCTGATTTGTAATACCAATCGCCGCGATGTCCTCCGCTGTCGCTCCAATCTTTGACATCGCCTCAACAGCGACACCAAGCTGCGTAGACCAAATTTCTCTTGCATCGTGCTCTACCCAACCCGGGTTCGGAAAAATCTGTCGAAACTCCTTCTGTGCTTTACTACACACATTCCCCTCATGATCAAAAAGGATACAACGGTTACTGGTAGTACCTGCATCCAATGCCATAATATACTTTGGCATAATAAAACCCCCTTAGATATGTTATTTTTTAAATAATTTGTTGATTAGTTTATGACCTTCTGAAACATAGTTCCCGGAAGTCTCACCCTCGTTTTCATTGTAACACCATTCCTTATCCAATTCAACCGTGCTGTCGAATAACAAATAAGGAACACTGTCCCCTGTATGTGTACGAATGCATATTGGCGTCGGATGATCCGGCAACACAAGCATCCGAAAGTCTTCTCCGGCTTCCATAAGCCCTTCATAAATTGGTTTAACTACGTGTTCATCTATATTCTCAATCGCCTTCACTTTACGTTCAACGCTGCCCTGATGTCCCATTTCATCCGGTGCCTCCACATGAACATAGACAAAATCGTAATCTTCTTTGGTAAGCACATCAACAGCAGCTTTTGCCTTTCCTTCATAATTGGTATGCAATCCGCCATTTGCTCCCTCGACCGTAATCACCTTCATGGAAGAGCCAACCGCAATTCCCTTCAGCAAATCAACCGCCGAAATCATAGCACCCGTTTTACCGGTCTTCTCCTCAAAGGAAGTAAGTGCCGGTTTTGTTCCGGCGCCCCAGAACCAACATGAATTTGCCGGATTTAATCCCGCTTTTTTTCTGGCGATATTGAGCGGATGATCTTTCAGAATCTCATAACTCGTTTTCATCATCTCGCGCAGAACATCATCCTTTGGCAAGTGCTGTCCGATTGTCTGTCCCAGCACATCGTGCGGCTGTACGAGCGGCATCACAGTCCCCTTGTCAATCACCAGACAATGGCGGTAGCTTGTTCCCAGATAAAAATCATATCCCTCTCTTGCCAACGCCTCTTTTACGGCATCAAGCAAAATGCTTGCATCTTCCGTGCTGATCTCACCCGAACTGTGATCAATGATTTTCTGTTCCTCATATGGCACATCCTCTTCTGAGATGGTCACAAGATTGCAACGAAGTGCCACATCCGTATCCTTCATAGGCACACCGATGCTGAGTGCTTCCAACGGGGACCGCCCCGAATAATACTTTCTTGGATCGTATCCCAAAACAGATAAATTCGCCGTATCGCTTCCCGGACTCATTCCATCCGGCACTGTATGAACCATACCGATTTCGCTTTTCTTTGCAAGCGCATCCAGCATCGGCGTCTTTGCAAACGCCAGTGGTGTCTTATTCTCCAGTTCTGCTATTGGCTTATCCGCCATTCCATCTCCAAGAACAACAATATACTTCATAAAACGCTCCTTTTATGCTCCCATACGAATCATCTGGATAATGCTTCCAATTTTATCTGCACATGTCTCATAATCGCATTCTTTCATCTCCTCCGTGATGAATCCGACTTCGTCAGCAAGTCCGATGCTTATATACTCGACATCGCCAAACGTCTCTTCAATCTCAGCTTCTGTAGCCGAAGTGCGCACAAAGAATCGATTCATCTGCTGACCTGCATCTGCAAGAACCAGCTTTTCCTTTTCCCATTCCAGATAAATGTTCTTATCAATATGTCTTGCGATTTCCACCATGTCTCCAACAACAGCACTTGCTGTAGGAAGCTTACCCGCTCCACTTCCGTAGAACATGCCATCCCCAAGCATATTTCCGTGAACAAAGATTGCATTAAACACGCCATCTACATTGTAAAGCGGATGCGCAGGTGTAAGCAAAAATGGTGCTACACGAACCACATAACTGTCACCCTGTGCCTTACTTATTGCCAAAAGTTTAATGCTTCGGTTCATCGCCTTTGCATATTTGATATCTGTTGCAGTGATGTGCGATATGCCTTCCGTAGGAATATCCTCATAATCCACCTGACGCCCGCATACAAGTGATGTCAAAATTGCAATCTTTCTACAGGCATCATGGCCTTCAATATCCGCCGTAGGGTCCTTTTCTGCATACCCCTTTGCCTGTGCATCCTTCAACACATCATCAAACTCTGAACCATCCCGCGTCATCTTCGTCATCATATAATTTGTTGTACCATTTACAATACCTGCAATTTCTTCGATAACATCGCCGGTCAGACATTTCTGCAATGGACGTATAATCGGAATACCACCGCCTACGGAAGCCTCGAACAGAAAGTTAACATCATGTTTTCTCGCAATCTCAATCAAATCTGCACCCTTGTCAGCGACAAGTGCCTTATTGGATGTTGTAACATGCTTTCCTGCCTCAAGCATTGCCTTTACAAAAGTATATGCCGGTTCTACGCCGCCCATTGTTTCTACGACAATGGAAACTTCCGGATCTTCTACAATTGTCTTATAGTCATGCACAATTTTATCTGCATTGGGATCGCCTTCATAATCCTTCAAATCAAGAATATACTTCAATTCCAGAGGCTCGCCGCTTCTTTTTGCAACAATCTCCTTATTTACTTCCAATATCTCTGCCACGCCGGAACCAATGGTTCCATATCCCATAATTGCAACTTTCATATTTATCACTCCTTAGCTAATATTTTTACAAATTGTATTCCTGATGTCCGTTCCATCGTCTGCACCATCTCTGATACATCCCCTGTCTCCGGCAAAACATCCACACTGAGCGTCAACGATGCCACGCCGTTGACCGGTATACTCTGATGAATCGTCAAAATATTGGCATGGTACCTTGCGATAATCTGCAAAATCTCAGACAACACGCCCGGCTCATCCCTCAACTGAATCACCATGGTGATGGTCTTTCCGCGAACATTCTCGCGAAAAGGAAAAATGTCCTCCTTATACTTATAGAAGGAGCTGCGACTTATTCCAACACGTTCCGTTGCCTCCTGCACAGAAATGCAACGTCCGGATTCCAACAGACGTTTCGCTTCCACCACTTTTAACAGAACATCCGGAACTGCCTTTTCTTTTAAAACAAAATAGGTAGTCTTATCTGACATAAATCCTCCAAGTGTCTTTTGAGCAAATACATTTGTTCTCACTCGAAAGATAATATCACAATAAGACTACCTATGCAAGGGTCTTCCCCCTAAAAACTCTTATGCACGAGGTTTTCCGCACTCACTACAGAACTTTCCAGTATTTACGGTCCCACATGCACACGTCCACTGTGCCGGTGCAGGCGCTGCCGCTCCGCTTGGCTGCGCCATGCCTGCCGTCATCTGATTAACACTTTCCATCGTGGCATTCATAGCATTCATTCCCATGCCAACGCCCATAAATCCTGTCATCGAACCGGCCTCATTACTGCCTGCCGCCTTCACGCCCTCTGTGACATTTGAGATGGCCACGCCGCGGATTACACTTGGATCGTTACCAAGCATTGCACCCTTGTTTCGCATATTGATGAGTTCTTCCGACTTCTCATCATAAGAAATACTGGCCACGCCGACAGACTGTATCTCCATACCGCGGAGTTCGCGCCAGTCCTCATCTAATACATCTCTCATGTATTTGCCAAGTTCCACTGCTTTTGATGATACATACGATACACGTGTACCGTCTGCTGACATCTGGTTGATCGATGAAGAAAACGCTTCGAGGAACTCTGATAAATACTGTTCGTTGATATCATCAATGTTGACGCTATTTGCGTTTCTCGGAACCACCTCACTGTAGAACTTCAACGGATCAACAATTTTGATGGAATATGTACCATGGGCACGCAGGAAAAGCTCCGCATTATAGAAATTATCAAAATAATTCACAGGATTGCGCGTACCAAATTTAATGCCCTTAATTTCCTGCAGGTTAACAAAGAACACTTTTTGTTCCTGTGGCGTCTCTCCACCATATTTGATTCGGCTGAATGTCTCTTTCAACGCATCTCCAAACTGACCGTCAAAAAGAGATGGCGCCGAAGAATTCTCCACTTTATAGTACCCCGATTCCGCAGTGTAATCCACCACTTTTCCACCGTCGACAACCATCATAAACTGATTGTCATATACATGAATCACAGAACCGTCCGATACGATTCCGGATGTTCCCTTTCCATTTTCTCCCCTGCGGGTCAGCACGCCTTCCGTAAATACCGTATGCTCCCCCATAGAGCCCGGCTCCACCACTTCAAGCCACTGATCCGACAACGCCTTACCAACTGCTTCGCCTGTTGCTTTTACTATTCCCATAATTTCTCTCCTTTTTGATGTATGCTACTGTTTTATTCCGTTTGCATTGCCCCTCGATCAGGACATCCCAACGAGCACCACTTCAAATAACTATTCATAAACGGTGTCAATGCGCCATCCATCACCGCATCAATATTACCGGTCTCGTGCCCCGTTCGCAAATCCTTCACCATCGTATACGGTTGCATAACGTAAGAACGGATTTGATTGCCCCAGCCAATCTCCGTCACCTCACCACGAATGCCTTGCGCTTGACGCTCGTGTTCTTCTTTCTGTAAAAGATAAAGCTTTGCCTTTAACATCTGCATTGCTTTGTCTTTATTCATATGCTGTGATCTCTCGTTTTGACATTGCACCACAATTCCCGTAGGGAAATGCGTGATTCGTATGGCAGACGATGTTTTATTGATATGCTGTCCACCCGCTCCGCTTGAGCGATACGTATCAATACGAATATCATCATCATTGATTTCTATCTCAATATCATCATCAAGTTCCGGCATAACATCACAGGACGCAAACGATGTTTGTCTCTTTCCTGCTGCGTTAAAAGGTGAAATACGCACTAATCGGTGTACACCTTTTTCTGATTTCAAGTATCCGTATGCATTCTCGCCGTTCACTTGGAATGTCACCGACTTGATTCCCGCTTCATCACCGTCAAGGTAATCTATCACTTCCAAATCATATCCTCTGTCGGAAGCCCACCTTGTATACATACGGTAAAGCATCGAAACCCAATCACAACTTTCCGTGCCGCCTGCACCTGCATGAAGCGAGACAATTGCATTGTTTCCATCATATTCATCGGAAAGCAATGTTTTCATTCGCAGTTCTTCCAATGCTTCGTCGAATTCTGCGAACAATTCCTCGATTTCCGGAAGCAGTTCCGGATCATTCTCTTCATATCCCAGCGCAATGTATGTTTCTATTTCATCATACAATTCATCCAGATGATGCAGAACATTCACATCATCCTTCAAACTTTTCAATTCCTTCATTTTGGCTGTCGATGCCGTCGCATCGTTCCAAAATGAAGGTGCCTCCATCTCTCTTTCTAACTCTTCGATTCTCCTTGACTTGTTAGCCGAGTCAAAGTGAATCCCTCACTTCCTGTAGTGGAGTTTCGTAAGATGCAAGTCTTTGTTTAAACGCATCCAGTTCTACCACAGTAATCACCTCTTTCATATCATTATTTTTTTAATTCTTCCAACGCCTTCTGAATCTGATTATCCTTTGATGTATCATACTCATCCTCTTCGCCACCCAGAAATTCATATTCCAACTCGATGTCGGGTTCGATTCCCTTTTTGTGAATACACTCTCCCTTTGGTGTATAGTAGGAAGCCACTGTTACCTTAATTGCACTTCCGTCTGTGAGTGGAATCGTGCTCTGTACAATCCCTTTTCCATATGTTTTTTCACCAATCAAAGTACCATAATCGAAATCGCGAATTGCTCCCGCAAATATTTCCGCAGCACTCGCCGTATTTTCAGAAGTGAGAACGACAATCGGCAAATCTAAATAATGCTCCGCATCCGACATATAATCTGTGCGTTCCCCATTCTTATCTTTCATATAAACGGTGATACCTTCCGGCAGGATTTCATCCAATATCTCTGTGACAGAATCCACCAGTCCGCCGCCATTATATCTCAAGTCAAAAATAACGGCTTCCATGCCCTGGGCCTTCAAATCCTTAAGCGCCTGGTCAAATTGTTCTTTCGTATTTCCCGAGAATTCAGCAATGTAAATGTAGCCCACATTGCCTTCCAGCATTTCATATTTGACGCTGGGCACAGAGACCTGCGCTCTGGTAACTTCTACAACATTCTTCTCTCCATCGCGCTCATACTCGATCAGCACTTTTGTACCTTCTTCTCCGCGCACACGCCTTACGAATGTATCCAACTCCTCGCTCTCTGCCCGATGACCATCCGCCGAAATTAGCACATCGCCTGCCTTTAGACCCGCATCGCCAGCCGGCGCACCATCATAAATATTGATAATTGTCACCTGCCCCGTCTCGACATTCTTTGAGAGAACTGCTCCAATCCCTGCATAGTTTCCCGTTGTATCTATCATGAGATTTTCGTATTCTTCCTTTGTATAATATACAGAGTATGGGTCATTCAACCCTTCCAATAATCCTTTGTATATTCCCTCGCCCAATGCTTCGCCATCAACATCTTCATAGTAATAGTAGTTGATGAGTGCTGTGATATATTTGAGTTTTGCAAGATGAAAGCCTTCCAATCCACCGACATTTAAACTTCTCGTCAAGTAGATAGCAGCTCCACCAATCAGTGCCCCCAAAACCAAAACAGTGCATAAGACACCAGTGAGAATTCCTTTTCGAAACGACTTTTTATTTTCCTTCATATAAATAACCTATGTTTTATACCTTCAAATGTTTCTTCAATGTCATACGGCTTCCGATATATCCGATTCCAACACCCAGAACAAGGGACACTGGAATCAAAATGTTAAACACCTGTTGAGCCGGCACGAAACTTACCAGACTTCCGATAAAACGAAATTTCTCTGAAACGTAGTGAATAATCGTCTGGTATAAGCCCAAAAGCAATACCAGCGGAAGCACCGAGCCAATCAAACCGATAAACACACCTTCTACAATAAACGGCGCACGGACAAAACTATCCTTGGCACCAATCAATTTCATAATCGCAATCTCTTCACGACGAACCGAGATACCAACCGTAACGGTATTGCTGATCAAAAAAATTGCAACGGCAATCAAAATAATGATGACACCCGCAAAAATGTAGCCAATCAAAGAATTGAAATCTGATAATGTCTGTGCCGCCACCTCAGACTGATGTACTTCACGCACACCGTCCAACCCCTGTAAATACTCTACCAATTCCTGCTGTTTTGAAACATCATTCAAATAGATCTCATAATGTGCTGAATTCGCCAGAGGGTTGTCATTGGCAAAGCCTTCTGCCAACTCCTCCTTCCCTTCAAAGTACTCTTTCTTAAAGGAATCCCACGCTTCTTCGGCTGTAACAAAGTGATAGTCTGCAACCTCCGGTCTCTTTGCAATCTCCTCGCCTGCCGAATCAATGATATCCTGCTTCACACCTTCCTGGAAGAATACCGTAACTGCAACACCTTCCTCCGCTGTATGAACCATCTGTGTGAAATTCACACCAATCGAATAGAATACGCCAAACAAAAAAATACATGCTGACATGGTAGCAATCGATGCAAGCGAGAATAGTTTGTTACGCCACACGTTTTTTAGACCCTGTCCCAAATTATACCAAAATGTATTAATCCTCATGTGGCTCACCCCACTTTCCGTCTCCTACAACAACACCCTTTTTGATGGTGATCACACGTTTATTCATTTTCTTAACAATCTCACTGTTATGTGTAACCACAACAACAGTCGTCCCCTTTTCGTTGATTTCTTCCAACAGTCTCATAATCTCCCATGCATTTGCACTGTCAAGATTTCCTGTCGGCTCATCTGCCAAGAGAATCTTCGGTTCATTGACAAGCGCTCTTGCAATCGCAACTCTCTGCTGCTCCCCGCCCGAAAGCTGACATGGCAGTGATTTGTACTTTGCAGCAAGACCTACAACGGAAAGAACCATTGGCACCTTCTGTTTTATCTCGCGATTCGTTGCTTCTACCACTTTAAGCGCAAATGCGACATTCTCATAAACATTGCGATCTTGAAGTAAACGGAAATTTTGAAATACAACGCCAATATTTCTGCGGAAATTCGGAATCTTTTTATGGGATATCTTTGATAGATTCTGCCCATTAATCGTGATCTTACCCGATGTAGGGTCCAATTCCTTTAGTAATAATTTAATCAGCGTTGATTTTCCCGAGCCGCTCGAACCCATGATAAAGACAAACTCACCCTCTTCAATATGAAGATTCACATCATTGAGTGCAGGGATTCCCTGCTGATATGCTTTGCTGACATTTTCAAGTTGAATCATTCCATCTAACCTCTACCTTTAAAAATCTTGATTTTCCATATATTTCATATATCGAACCACCATCAGTGCAATCTTGAATGTGATTGCATCCTCAAACACACGCAAATCCAGACCTGTGCTCTTTTGGAGTTTATCCAAACGATAAACCAGAGTATTTCGATGTATGTATAGTTGTCTTGATGTCTCAGACACATTTAAACTGTTCTCAAAGAACTTATTGATGGTAGAAAGTGTTTCTTCATCGAATTCTTCCAATGCTTTTCCATCAAAAATTTCTTTGATAAACATCTTGCAAAGTGGGATTGGCAGCTGATAAATCAAACGTCCAATACCCAGCGCAGAATACGCAATAATATTTTTCTCTTCAAAGAAAATCTTACCGACATCCAACGCCATACCCGCTTCCTTATAAGAACGGGAAACTTCTTTGATTTCGTTTACAATCGTTCCATAGGATACACGAATTGCCTGACTGCGGTCTCCAAACGCATCAATGATAACCGACGCCAGCTTGTGAATGGAATCAAAGTCATCCTTTGGTCCAAGCTCCTTGACGACAATAATATTGCGTTCATCCACTGCAGTGACAAAATCTTTTGTCGTACCACTGAAGATACTGCGAATACGATCCACCTCGTCTCCGTCCTTGTGTTCCCCCGTCTCTACAATCATAACAATTCTGCGTGCTTCCAAATCAATGTGTAACTTCTTTGAACGATTATAGATGTCAACAAGCAACAAATTGTCCAACAACAAGTTTTTGATAAAGTTATCCTTATCAAATCGTTCCTTATATGCAACCATCAATTCCTGAATCTGGAATGTCGCTATCTTTCCCACCAAAAGCGCTTCTTCCTCATCTACCCCTTTTGCCAGCACAATAAACTCAAGTTGCTTCTCATCATATACTTTGAAAAACTGGCAACCGGATACGACCTGACTCTCCGCCTCAGATTCCGCAAAACTTCCAACGGCTTCCCGATACTGATGTGTATCAGCAAATGTAGATGCCAATACACCGCTATCACTATCTACCACTGCAAAATCAACTTTTGTAATCTGATGCAATCCATCAATCGTGTTCTGTAACGTCTGATTTGAAATCATCTCAGTTCCCCCTTTGTCTATACAATATACACAATTCCAAATCTGTGTTTTTAAAACATTTTCACATATCTATGACACATTTTAATATAAACTACCAAAAAAGGAAAGAGGCAACCATCATTTTTTATGCAAAAATCCCTTCTTCTCATCATCCACATCCTCTCTTTTTCATTATTGATAAAAAATTCGCGTTATTGTCAGATATTTTCTTCTATTTTGCACCATTTTCTCTGTAATTTAGATTATTTTCGACATATTTCTACATTTCAAATGTCAATCACTTTTTCAAATCCCGACATTTTTTATGATAAATCGACAAAACAGATGTTCTTTTGACACACATTCTTTTTTCGCGGTTTCTATTGTTTTTCTGTGGATAAAGTTGATAATTCCGTGTATAAGTGCATTTTTCGCACTTTTATGCCCCGAATCTTGTGGATAACTTTTTTGTATCTTATTCTTTTGCGTGTTCGTTTCGCATTGACAGAATCATTCTTTGTGCATTTCTGACAAAAGTAAAATTTCGCATTGACTTTATCATTTTCTGAAAAAAGCCAACAGAATCTTATTGTCCAAAATTAAAAAGAGTCAGACCATCAAGGTCTGACTCCAAAATCTAAATCTCTTAGAAAATTCTACGAACTGCTAAAATTGGGCTATAGTTTACATTGGTATATGTGATACCATGTGACTCATTTAACGCATTGACAATCGTACCATTTCCGGCATAAATTCCGACATGACCACTGTAGCATACGATATCACCAGCCTGCATAGAATTAACATCCACGCCGTAACCGACACTCCTCATCGCTGCAGATGAATGCGGCAATCCAACACCAAATGCAGAATAAACACTCATAACAAAACCTGAGCAGTCTGTTCCATTTGTCAAACTAGATCCACCATACACATATGGATTTCCGACAAATTGAGCCGCATAGCTGACAACTGCCGAACCGCCTGTACCGCTAGGAGCGGCATAAGATGCGTTGCTACCGCCTGTATAATACGAGCCGACAGATCTTCTCGAAGCTGCTGCTGCCGCTGCCGCTGCTGCCTTTCGTTCTGCTTCTTCTTTTGCCAGACGTGCTTCTTCTTCTTCTTTTGATTCTGCTGTAATAAACTCAGTAGACAATTCTACAAACTCAAGAGAAACATATCCCTCGCTATCCTTTACAGAAACCTTTACCCAACCTGTATCTGCTGTGGACTCATCAATCACAACAAGGTCATCACCTTCCGGAACCATATCGATAACAGAAGACTCTGTCGTAGGCTCTTCTCTGACATATAAGGTCTGTGTCTTAACACTTGCAAATCTTGTCGAAACTGACTTCGCAAGTTCCTCGTCACCGACAACCACAAACTCACACTTCACATATCCGCTACATCTACCCGATGTAATCTTGTACCAATCTCCTTCTGTCGCTTCTACTGTAGCCGCTGACTTGTTGTATAGTTTTCCGACGATATCGCCTTCCTCACTAGGAATGGTACGGATGTTTACATAATTGTCAACCTGTGCAATCGCGATACCCGCATATTCTGATGTTTTAACTTCTGCCGCCTTATTTCCGGTAACCTCTGATGTATTATCAGATGATGCTGTGGAAAGCATATTTGCAACCGTGAGCGAAACACCTGATAAAGTAGAATAAGAATTCGCCTCGGCTGTAGCCGAATCTGTTGATGCCATACCGACAACACCTGCAACCGGCGATGCCAATGTGGTAAATGATACTGCTCCAAGTACACCCATTGCTGCAATCGCGTAGGATACATTCTTCATTCTATCTCGCTTCATTTTATCTATTTCCTCCATAAAAGTTACATTTGTTACAAACTTGTTACATTTCGCTCTTTATTATAGCAAAGGGTTTATATCCTGTCAACCCTATGTTTCTGGGAAATTCTAACAATTGCAACCGTAACATTTTACACTTTTGTTACATTTCATACAAAAATCTTTCTACCGATGTAATCGCATTGGCGCCATCTGCCGTTGCCGTAATGACCTGACGCAGTTTTTTTGTACGACAATCTCCTGCCACAAATACTCCCGGTATGCTCGTAATCCCATCTTCATGAGCAACCACATAACCTGTCTCATCCATTCTAGGAAGTCCTTTTATATCGCTCGTATTCGGTTTAATACCTACAGCAATAAAAACACCTTGTACCTTCAGTTCCTTTTTTGTTTGTTCTTTCTTATTATATATAAGAAGTTTTTCCACCGAATCTTCACCGATGATCTCCTCGACAACAGAATCCATAACCAGTGTAATGTTGTCGGTCCGTTTCACTTGTTCCTGCAAAACCTTTGCGCCTCGGAACTCCTCTCTACGGTGAATCAGATATACCTCTTCACATCCTCTTGCAAGAAAGATTGCATCTTCCAATGCCACATCTCCGCCACCAACAACTGCAGCCTTACGATTCTTAAAGAAGGCGCCATCGCAAGTCGCGCAATAGGAAACACCCATACCACAAAGTTCTTCTTCCCCCGGTACACCAATTTTGCTGTAGCCGGCTCCCATGGCAAGCACGATTGTTTTGGTTTCAAAATTGCCTTTATCCGTGCAGACAACTTTGCATTCCTTGTTGTTAATGATTTCTGTGACATTTGCTGTCTCAAACTCTACCTGCTGTTCGTCCGCATGCGCTCTCATCTTTTGTCCCAATTCCATGCCACTAATCTTTGGCAAACCCGGGTAGTTGTCCACTTCATACGTATTCAGTATCTGCCCCCCACTCAAGGGATTACGTTCAATAACAAGCGTTTTCAGTTCTGCTCTCTTCCCATATATAGCAGCCGCAAGCCCTGCCGGTCCGCTTCCTATAATAATAACATCATACATACTAAAATTTCTCCAAGTTCATTGATTTTTTTATGATTTTATGACATAATAAATGCACCAAAAAAAGAAAGGGGCGTGTCATATGACTATACCACAAGTATCAACCGATACAATCGCCCAATCTGGTGCAATGCAGCAAGTTGGTATCGCAATGCTTGGCAAACAACTTGACACCGTCGAAAATAACGGTGACATGTTGGTAGCATCCTTATCATCTATGCCTTCCCCTTCTTTGGAATCCATGGTGAATCCAGCGATAGGCGGCAACATAGATTTTCGTGTATAACAACTTACTGTAAACGAGAAGAAAAGAACCCAAGCGGTTCTTTTCTTTTTTTATTTTAATGCAATTGCCTCCATTTCAAGCATAACATCTTTTGGCAAACGCGCCACTTCCACGCAGCTTCTGCTTGGATATGGCTCAGAAAAGTACTTCGCATAGACCTCATTAATCGCTGCGAAATCGTTCATCTCCTTGATAAACACGGTTGTTTTCACCACCTGATCCATACTTGTCCCAGCCGCTTCCAACAAGTTTCTCATATTAATAAAAACCTGTTCTGCCTGTGCTGCCGAACCCTCCGGAATCTCTCCGGTCGCAGGAACCACCGGAATAATTCCGGAAGTATACACCATTCCATTTACTTCAATCGCCTGTGAATATGGCCCAATTGCAGCCGGGGCCTGATCTGTTGAAATTGCTTTTTTCATTATTATCTCCTTCTTTCTGTCTTGCATATTCTCATTTTATCATACTTTGCGAATCTTACCATCTTGAATTGATATTCTGCGCTCTTTGTAAAGATGACCGACTGCACGTTTAAATGCTGCTTTGCTGAGTCCTGTCTCGCGGAAGATAATCTCCGGCGTCGCCTTCTCTGTAAAAGGGAGCACTCCTGCATAAGACTCTATGATTTCCATCACCTTTGCAGAATCGTCATCCATCTGCAAATATGCTTTTTTTCGCATTGTCATATCCAGTTTGCCGTCTTCCTTTACCCCGGTTACCTCTGCGGTAATCACATCTCCGAGACGCAGATGAGAAACATCCTCATACTTCGGAAGCATTGCGGAATACTTATCATCCACCGCAACAAATGTTCCAAAATCATGACCAAACTCATAGATTCGACCCTCTACTTCATCTCCGATTTTGTATGGCGAATTGGTAGAAAGACAATCGTATATTCCCTTTGTGCTTGCACATAATCGATTACTTTTGTCGCAATAGAGACGAATCAAAATTTCATCGCCCTCATGCACTTTTTTCCCCATCTCTTTAAAGGGAAGAAATAAGTCTTTTTCTAATCCCCATTCCAAAAAGGCACCAATTTTTCCAACCTCCTTTACGGTCAAGACTGCTATCTCTCCCAATGTTACCATCGGTTTGGTCGTGGTAGCAATCAATCGGTCCTTTGAGTCTTTATACAGAAAGACTTCTATCGCATCCCCCACAGCAAGCCCCTCCGGCACTTGCTTCTTAGGAAGCAGCACACGCTCGCTCGCGTCCGTACTTCTGTCCTCTGCAAGATATACACCAAAATCAACCTTTTTTATCATCTGTAACGTTTGCACGCAACCTAATTTCATAGAGTTCCCCTTTTATTTGTCAGTATTCAAATTGAACAACGCAAAAATCTTCCTCGTCGTTGTCTCGCAAGGCAACCGTTGCGTTTTTCGGTTGTTCGTTCAGATAACAATGAATGGTGTCTCCTAACATCGCCGCCTTTTTAAATGAAACAAAAATCTGTGACGGATTCTTTGCTGCCCGCAAGCAGGCTGCTGCAGCCATAATATAATTCACATTATTCATGTGGTGATTCGTATCAAGATGCATATTTGACACCGTGAATGAATCAGCCAGCACCCCATCATCCAGAAAGATTTTTCTTTTCAAATGCCACTGGCCTGCTATTTGCGGATCCAATTGGTACGCTGTAACCATTGCCTCCGGCAAGCGAACCGGTTTTCCTGTTTTTAAATCCATAAGCACCCACAACGAGTCCGCTTCCACAAGCAGTTCTCCTGTCGATAACGTAACTGTAAAGTTACGATAACCAAGCATTCCACGAAAATGATACGGCCACGTTCTGACGGCAATCTCATCACCAACCTTCGGCATATCACACAAAAGTTTAATCTGATAGGAAGTCACGATCCAGCCAATATGATTTGTTTTCAAATAGTCCAAACCAATCCCAAGGTCTTCCGCCTGCATCGTACAACAGTCCTGCAAGTAATTCATCAGACCTGCAATAGAAAGTTTTCCTTGCTCGTCCGTCTCACTGTACCGAACTCTGCTTCTCAATTCATACATCTTATCTCTCCTTACGGTTATGATTATATCATCTGCGATCCAAAAGAACAACAACATCACCTTGGCGCAACCGCAAGTCGCCCTGTGGCTGAATAATCTCCTCTGCGCGACGAATCATAATGACAAATGTCAGTCTGGAGATATCCAGTTCCCTAATGCTTCTGTCAATCCATTCATGGTTTTCTTCCAATACAATCTCCTGGATTGTGGCGTTTACATCTACCGTACTCGTCGTCGCAAGCAAAAGATTATCCCCCTCCTGCACAACCAATTTGCTGTATGGCATATACAAATGATTTTCCCGCATCAATACGGCAGCATACAAGCCCTCCGGCAGTTGCAGCTCATTGATCTGTTTCCCGACAAAATCATGCCCCCGCACGATATCCAATACAAGGAAATCGTCATTTCTTTGAGAGTATGTTCCCATTTTAATCTTAGAATAGTATTCCACGAATCCCGCACTGATAATACCGGTCGGGACTGCCACCATACCAACTCCCAGAAACGCAAAGACAATCGCCATAATTCTGCCGCCGATTGTCACAGGATAGATGTCCCCATATCCGACTGTCAATAATGTCGATACCGACCACCAGATACCCGAAAACGCATTCGCAAAATCCTCCGGTTGTGCCTCATGCTCCAAACTATACATACATAATGAGGACATAAACATCAGGAGCAATATCAATAGAACAGAAGATATAATCTGATCTTTTTTGTCCTTTAGGACTTCCGTAATTACATTAAACGCATCATACGATGCATTCAATCGGAATAGACGCAAAATACGAATCACGCGCAACATTTTCAATGCCACGAACCCATTCGAGAATAAAAACGGCGCGAAGAAAGAGACAATCGTTAACAAATCCACAATTCCATAAAAAGAAAATACAAAGCACAGGACTGCGTCCGATTTCTTTTTGTCCGGATACAGATACTCCGCCGTCCAAATTCGCAAGAAATACTCCACAACAAATACAAGAATAGTAAACAGTTCTATCTTTGCAAGAACAGGTCTTATGGCAGACAAATCATCAAATGTCTGTAAAAATGTCACAGCAATGCTTGTAACAATAAGAAACGATATTACCACATCAAACGCAAGACTGAAAAAATCTGTTTTTCTTCCAATTTGAATAATATCAAATATTCTTTTTTTTAAATTTCTTTTTTGTTCCATTCCATTCAGATCCTTATGATAAGTAACGGTCCGCCTTTACCTTTGCAAACGGAATCAGCATACCACCAACAGAATTTCCAAGCGTCATAACAAGAAGATACAAAACCGTCTTTGCACTCCATGCATGCCCCATACTAAAGTAGAACATGTTTGCAACACAGTGCTCAAACCCACATAGAATAAACACACTGACGCAGATAAATAGAATCAGCGGATTCTTTGTCTGTTTGAAGCCGTCCACCGCGACAAACATCAGTATTCCACAAAAGATTGCCAGAAGAAATACGGAAAAAACAGATTGATCCAGTTTTGCCTCACTCATCGTAGCAGCAAGTTCTGTCAATGAGTTCAATTTTGTCTGCTGATAGCAAATGGCGCCCAACCATGTACCGGCGAGGTTTCCCAACCATGTCGCTGATAATACTAATATGTATGCCATCTTGTTTTCTTCCACTACAAAATATCCTATTTTTCCGGTATATAAAAACAATCCATTTAACACAATGATATATAGACCTACCGTAAAAAACAATGCACCCAAGATTTTATTCTCAGTGCTGAGGAAAACGCATCCCCCGATTGAAATCGCGAGTCCTGCCAATACCGCAAGCAGAAACGCACTCATAAACTGCTTTCCCATTTTCTTTTGTAACTCCTTCTTTCCTACCCATCTTCATTATTTCTAAATTTCATACATCATAGTATATCAAATCCAAGAAAAAATAAAGATACACTTTTGCCCATTTGACTCTTTTCTGTAAAAGCGCATAAAAAAGCAACCTCTCTCGAGATTGCTTCAACTGGCCCACAAGGATTCGAACCTTGAAATGACGGAGTCAGAGTCCGTTGCCTTACCATTTGGCGATGGGCCAATATATACATCATCTTGTCTTAGCGACTCAACAATGGATATTATATAGAAACACACATCAAAAATCAAGTAGTTTTTTTAGAAAATTATGATTTCGTTTTCATTCCTGCCGAATATGACGGAACCGCCCCACTCCAATCCGGCTCCACCGCTGGTTTTATCAGCGATTTCCTTCGTGATACTCTCTATTTTTTCGTCTGCTACCGTAACAGATATTTTCACCTGCTCACCAAACTCTGTATTCTCAATCACGATGTCATGTTCACGCAGGATGTATTCCATCTTTCCATAGCCATTATAGTCTGTCGTGATGGTAAGCGGTTTCCCTGTCATCTGCTCTAACAGGACGCAGTTTTTGAGCCCCGCCTTAGTTGCACCCTGGTATGCACGAACCAAACCACCGGCTCCCAATAACACGCCGCCAAAATAGCGCGTGACAACGACAACAACATTAGATACATCTGCATTGATTATAACATCCAGCATCGGTCTTCCCGCTGTCTGTGCCGGTTCCCCATCATCGGAACATCGCATAATCTCTTGATTTTGACCAATACTATAGGCATAACAGTTGTGACGTGCATCCCAATACTCTTTTTTCTTCGCAGCGATAAAATCCAGTGCTTCCTGCTCTGTGGCCGCCGGAACAACGGAAGCGATAAATCTCGACTTCTTTTCGACAATTTCTCCTACGCCACCCGAATATACTACCTTTTTCATAATCATTCCCATTCCATATTTTTCTTTATTATATACGATATCTTTGGTATAATAAAGTAGATTTGTTTTAATTTCTGATATAGAATAATGTCCACATAAGTTGGGCATGAAAGTAAAGGAGAATAATATGAATTACGGCAAAAAAAACGCACAAAAGCAAAGCCAAAGGCTTTTGCCCAAGCGTGCCAAGAATAAAAAGAGATTTGCGGTGACCTTTTTTAAAACTGCGCTCATCTGCATTTTGGGGCTCATCGTCATCGGTGGCATTGGTGGTGGCATTTATGCCGGGCGACTGATCAGTCAGTGTCCTGACATATCCGAAGTCAACATTTCCCCGGAAGGATTCTCTACTACAGTGCTGGATAACTCCGGCAACGAGATAGAAACATTAGCAGCCTCAGGCGCAAATCGTACTTATGTACAGATCAGCAACATTCCTGTTGACTTGCAACATGCATTTGTTGCGATTGAGGATGAACGTTTCTACAAACACAATGGTATCGATATGAGAGGTATTCTCCGCGCTGCCTTCATCGGCATTATAAGCGGCGACTTTTCACAAGGTGCCAGTACCATTACACAGCAACTGCTAAAGAATAACTATTTTACCACCTGGACGTCAGAAGACTCTTTCTCAGACCGCCTGGAGCGAAAGATTCAAGAACAGTACCTCGCCGTTCAGTTGGAAAAGGTGGAAGATAAACATACGATTCTTGAAAACTATTTGAACACAATCAATCTTGGACAAAATACGCTTGGTGTGGAGGCAGCTTCCGAACGCTACTTTAACAAATCCGTTTCTGAGTTGACGCTTTCCGAATGCGCAACAATAGCGGCCATTACGCAAAACCCTTCCCGCTACAATCCAATCTCCAACCCGGAGGAGAATGCGAAACGTCGCAAGAAAGTTCTCAAGAATATGCTGGAGCAGGATTACATTACACAAAAGCAATATGATGAGGCAATGGATGACAATGTCTATGATCGCATTCAGGTTGCGAATGCAGATATCGTCGGCAATGAGACAACTTCTTATTTTATAGATGCCCTGACAGATCAGGTATACGACGATCTGATAGAAAAAAAGGGGTATACGGAGGCACAGGCATATAAGTTGTTATACAGCGGCGGATTGACAATCAAATCTACTCAGGACACCAACATCCAAACGATTTGTGAGGAGGAAGTCAACAACAATGCAAACTACTCCGATCACGTATTGCACTCCTTCGCATATCGCTTGACCGTCACAAAGGCAGATGGCTCATATGAAAACTATAGCGACCAAACCATGCTTACTTACTATCAGGCAAAAGACACAAATTATAATATCAACTTTGCTTCTGAGGAAGAATGTGAAGAGGCAATCGAAGCATACAAAAAAGAAATCATGGAGGAGGGTGACACCATTGCCGAGGGCGGCGAAACCATCACTTATACCTTGCAGCCGCAGGCAGCGATTTCTGTTATAGATCACACAACCGGTCATGTTGTCGCATTGGTAGGTGGTCGTGGAGACAAAAAGGCGAGCAAAACGCTGAATCGTGCTACGAACATAACAAGACAGCCAGGCTCTTGTTTTAAAATCGTAGGCTGCTATGCCGCTGCGCTTGACGCCGGCGGAATGACGCTTGCCACGGTACAGGATGACTGCCCGACAAGTTATGCCAATGGCACTCCACTTCACAACTATGATGATCGCTATCGTGGATTCACTACCATACGAGATGCCATCATAAGTTCTATGAATGTTGTGACTGTTAAGAATCTGACCCAAATTGGTACCGGACTCGGATTTGAATATGCACAGGCCCTTGGTATTTCCACCTTGGAAGCCGGCGACAACAACCAGACACTATGTCTTGGTGGTTTGACGAACGGTGTAACCGATTTAGAGTTAACCGCTGCATATGCTACTATCGCAAATGGCGGCGATTACAACAAGCCTGTTTTCTACACTGAAGTTCTTGACCACAACGGAAACGTAATTCTTGATAACAGCGATAACACGCCAAAAGAAGTATTAAAAGATACCACTGCCTGGTTGCTCACAAGTGCAATGCAGGATGTTATCTCTTCCGGTACAGGTAACGGCGCCGGACTCGGTTCTATGCCTACGGCAGGAAAAACAGGTACTACAACCAAAAACCGCGATACTTGGTTTGCCGGATATACGCCATATTACACTGCCGCTGTTTGGGGTGGTTATGACGATGACACGGAGCAAACCTATACTGCTTACTCAAAATTGATTTGGCATGCTGTCATGGCTCGTATTCACGAAAACTTGGTTCCAAAGAGTTTTACACAGCCGGCGGGAATTGTTACCGCTACCGTATGTAAAAAATCCGGTCTGTTAGCTGTTGAAGGTGTTTGCGATTGTGACCCGAGAGGCTCTATGGTTTACACAGAATACTTCGACAAGGACAACGTACCGACCGAGTATTGTTCGACGCATGTCTCAGCATCACTGTGTACGGAGACCGGTCATATTGCAAATGAGTTTTGCCCATCTGTTTCAACGAGTATTTTCATCAAAGGCGGTAGTCCTGCCACTGAGGACGAGCCATATTTGATATCCGAGGAAGCACTTAATACCAAATGTACCATACACACCAGGGAAAGTACGACACCTGCTGAGGAGTCGACAAAACCTTCCGTTGAGGGAACCATTATCGAACCTACGACACCTTCCGGTGGTGATACCAGCAACACAAATGGAACATCCTCCTCGGGCTTTACCTTTCCTTGGCTATTTCCACCAAGTGGTTCTACCGAGTCACAATGATTTATATATGCAAAGAAGGTTGATTCCTGAGGAATCAACCTTCTTTTTTCTGTAGTACTATAATCATTCTATACTTCAAATATAAGATCACCGTAAGACGGCATTGGCCATGCTTCTTTATCAACCAACATTTCAAGTTTATCCACCGGTGTTCGCAACTCGTTCATCGCCTTGACAACTTCATCTCGATAGAACTTTGCTCTCATCTCATTGTTGTCTGTTATGGTAACACCCTTGGCAACCACCTCCTGCAACTTTGACAGATACAGTTTCGTTTCTGCAAGTAAATCAGACACCTCCATCAAAATCTCCGTCTGAACACTCACATCCGCGTCGCAGGCACTGCGAATCGTATTGATGGAATTACCAAGCTCCGTCGCATATTTCATCACTGCCGGAATAATATGCTTACTTGCAACATCAATCATTGTCTTCGCCTCGATATTGACTTCTTTCGCATAAAGTTCATATTCAATCTCTGCACGAGATTCCAATTCTGCCCTGGTGAACACGCCAAACTTCTCAAACAGTGCTACTGATTTGTCCGTCGTAAGCGCCGGAATCGCATCTACCATATTTCGAATGTTTGGAAGACCTCTCCTTTCTGCTTCTGCAACCCATTCTGCCGAGTAGCCATTTCCATTGAAAACAATGCGCTCATGTTCTCTCATCAGGCGTTTCACAAGATCATGTACTGCCAAATCAAAGTCTTCCGCCTTTTCCAGTTCATCACAGGCATCTGCAAATGCCTCCGCAACAATCGTATTCAACACAATATTCGGCTCACCGACCGAATCCTGAGAACCCACCATGCGGAACTCAAATTTATTTCCTGTAAATGCAAATGGCGATGTACGATTTCGGTCCGTAGCATCCTTCATAAAGTCCGGAAGTGTCTTCACACCTGTTTCTAACTTTTCACCGGTAATCGAATGCGTCGCTGAACCGGTATCAATCAACTGGGTCAAGACATCCTGAAGCTGTTCCCCGAGGAATACGGAGATAATCGCCGGTGGTGCCTCATCGGCGCCAAGTCTGTAATCATTTCCAACATCAGCCGCAGACTCACGCAACAAATCAGCATGTTCATCTACCGCGCGAAGCACACATCCCAAGACAAGCAAAAACTGAATGTTCTCATGCGGTGTTTTCCCCGGATCCAACAGATTGATTCCATCATCTGTCACAAGAGACCAGTTGTTGTGTTTGCCGGAACCGTTGACGCCCGCAAATGGTTTCTCATGCAACAGGCATTGCAACCCGTGACGACCTGCCACCTTTTTCAGTGTCTCCATAACCAGTTGATTATGGTCAACTGCAACATTTGCCTCTGCATAAATAGGAGCAAGTTCATGCTGTGCCGGTGCCACCTCGTTGTGCTGTGTCTTTGCAGAGACACCCAATTTCCATAATTCTATGTTGACATCCTTCATATATGCAGCAATTCTTTCACGAATAGCGCCAAAATAGTGGTCATCCATTTCCTGCCCCTTAGGAGGCATCGCACCAAATAAAGTACGTCCTGCATAAATCAAATCCTTACGCTGCAAATACTTTTCTCTATCAACTAAAAAGTATTCCTGTTCAGCTCCAACCGACGGAACAACTCTTTGCGATGTCTGGTTCCCAAACAGCCGAAGTAACCGAACTGCCTGCTCACTCACCGCCTCCATTGAACGCAAAAGCGGCGTCTTTTGGTCAAGCGCCTCACCTGTGTAGGAGCAGAACGCGGTAGGAATACAAAGCGTCGCCCCGGCAGCATCCTGACGAACAAAAGCTGGTGATGTACAATCCCAAGCCGTATATCCTCGTGCCTCAAAGGTAGCACGCAAACCACCGGAAGGGAAAGAAGATGCATCCGGCTCACCTTTGATCAACTCTTTGCCGGAAAAACTCATCAACACTTTTCCGTTTGACATCGGTGCTGTGATAAAGGAATCATGTTTTTCCGCCGTCACACCTGTCAATGGCATAAACCAATGGCTGAAGTGGGTAGCACCTTTTTCAATTGCCCACTCCTTCATCTCATGCGCCACAACATCCGCTGTCTCCAGATCCAGTTCACGCCCCTGACTAATGACCTCTTTCATTTTCTGATATGTCTTCTTTGGCAATCGCTCACGCATAACTGCGTCATTAAATACATTTTCGCCAAAAATATCAGCCACATTGAAATACTCTTGTTCTTTCATAATATGTCCTTTCCATCAATGGGAAAAATACAAGGTGTCCCATCGCATTACGCGGAACACCTTGTACTTGTAATATCTTTCTTATGCTCTGTTGATAGAACCGAACAATTCCATCTTTTCTTTTACAGTTGCCTTGATTGCCTCTGTACCAGGAGCAAGAAGTTTTCTAGGGTCGAATCCCTTACCTTCCAAATCCTTACCAGCCTCCACATATTCTCTTGTAGCTGCTGCAAATGACAACTGACACTCTGTGTTAACATTAATCTTTGCAACACCGAGAGAGATTGCTTTTTTAATCATATCCTCAGGGATACCTGTGCCACCATGAAGTACCAATGGCATCTCACCTGTCAACTGCTGAATCGCATCCAATGTTTCAAAACTAAGACCAGCCCAGTTTTCCGGATACTTACCATGGATATTACCAATACCGGCTGCAAGCATATCAACACCCAAGTCTGCAATTGCTTTGCATTCCTGTGGGTCAGCACATTCACCGGCGCCAACAACGCCATCTTCCTCTCCACCGATAGAACCAACCTCAGCTTCGATTGACATACCCTTGCTATGTGCAAGTGCAACCAACTCTGTTGTCTTTGCTACGTTCTCATCGATTGAGTAGTGAGAACCGTCAAACATGATAGATGAGAATCCGGCCTCAACACACTTGAGACATCCTTCATAACTACCATGATCCAAATGTAGAGCAACAGGAACTGTGATATTCAACTCCTCGATCATCGCCTTAACCATGGCCGCTACCGTCTTGTAACCTGTCATATACTTACCAGCGCCCTCAGACACACCTAAGATAACTGGTGAATTGCACTCCTGTGCAGTTAATAAAATTGCCTTTGTCCATTCTAAGTTATTGATATTGAACTGTCCAACTGCATAATGACCTGCTTTTGCTTTGTCCAACATCTCTTTTGCAGATACCAACATTCCGGTTCCTCCATTCTCTAAAAAATATTAACTTCAAGTCACATTATATCGTAAATTATAGTTCTATTCAACAATAATTTCCATTCCCTGTTTGCTATTCTCCACAACAACGGTGTTGTGGTTTCCGCCAAATTCTCCATCCAAAGTCCAAGGGACTTCTTCGGAACAGGTCAGGCAGATTTTGTCAGTCTGAAAAGAATATACCTTATCTGTATCTTTGATGATTCCTGTCAGAAATGCAAGAATCTCATTCAACTCAATCGGATTCTTTGGTGTCTTGACCAGCGTAATTTCAAATACACCGTCATTCAACCCCACGTTGCCGGGAATAATCCCTTTGAATCCACCGACAGACATTGAGTTTGTAATCATCCCATAAATAAACTCGTCATATAAAACATTTCCTTCATATTCCACCTGCATATGAAAAGATGGAATGTCCCAAATCTGCTTCATACCTTCCAATATATATGCAACATGCCCCAGCATATTCTTCATGTCCTGACTCGTCTGATACGATACTTCTGTAAACAATCCGAACGCAGCCACATACACAAAATAGTCCTGATTAAATTTTCCCACATCACACGGAAATGGCTTGCCATTCGCTGCAATATTCGCCGCATGAACCATGTTTTTGTCGATACCCAGCGAATTTCCAAAGTCGTTTGTGCTGCCTGCCGGAATATAACCAACCGGCACCTTGCAACCGGATGCCATAACTCCGGTAACTACTTCATCCAATGTCCCATCACCCCCACTACAAACAATGCGGTCGTAGTTTGGTGCTTCTGTTCTCGCTTTTTCTATCGCATCTCCCTGACACTGTGTCGTGTAGATGGCAACCTCAAATCCGGCTTTTACCATAATATCGATAATATCTGCGAGGTTCTCTTTTATCTTTCCTTTTCCGGAACACGGATTAAAAATAAATAATAATCTTTTGCTCATCATGATTACTCCGTCAGGAATTTCTCGAGTTCAGCAATCGCTTTTTCCTCATCATCACCTTGTGCATCTATGGTAATCACCTTGCCCGATGCCATCACCAGGCTCATCATTCCCATGATGCTCTTCGCATTAACTTTAATGTTATCCATCTCAAAATAAACACTACTTGTAAATTGATTCGCCAACTGTACCAGATGCGCAATTGGTGTTGCCTCCATATTGGTTGACATGTTCACTGTCACTTCTTTTCTCATGACTGTTCCTCCTAATTTCTGAGTCTATCTGCAATTTCACTGATCTTTCTCAACCGGTGATTCACACCGGATTTGCCTATCGGCGGTGTCAGTAATGTGCCCAATTCCTTCAATGGCATGTCTGGATGTTCCAGACGTACTTGGGCAATTTCTTGTAAGTTATCCGGCAATGTCGACAAGCCGGCCACACGACTGATCAACTCTATATCTTCCACTTGTCGCACTGCTGCATTGACTGTTTTCGATATATTTGCCGTCTCACAATTCACCTTGCGATTCACAGAATTTCGCATTTCTTTCAGTATGCGCACATTTTCTAAATTCATCAGCGCGACATGCGCCTCCATAACGTTTAGCATGTCTACAATCTGTGCACCTTCTTTTAAATATACAACATAGTGTTTCTTACGTTCCACAATCTTAGCGTCAACCTCAAAATTCACCATCATCTGTTGTAACTGTTCCGCCTGTGGCAAGGTATTGCACACAATCTCAAAATGATATCCTTTGTTCGGATCACTGATGGACCCGGAAGCCAGAAATGCACCGCGGATAAATGCTCTTTTACAGCATGTTTGCTGCAATAAGATACCATCGACAACGTCCGTACAAAGTGCCGGCATACACTCCTGTTTCTTCCACATTTTCACCGTGGTCAAAACTTCTTTTGCATCCTCTTCCTGCAACTCTAACTCATTGCTATTTATAGTAGTTGTTTTGTCCAATAAAGTAAAGTACTTTTTTTGTATCATTGGATTATCCAAGGAAACGGTTACCTTCACTTTTCCCTCTTTGCACATCACTTTTGCCTCATGACTAAGAATTGCCGCCAACTCCGCCAATTGGCAATGCCGCGCTTTCGGAACATGCCCCGCAAGTTCTGATTTTACTTCTCTCGAAAATGACATTTCATCCTCCTACTTCCCACGAAGAGCATCTTTTGTGATATCTCTATGCTCAATCTTGAGACCGATTGTATCATCTCCTGAAAGCCGATGATACAATTGATTTGCCAACGTAACCGAACGATGCTTTCCGCCTGTACATCCGACAGCAATCACAAGTTGATTCTTCCCCTCTTTAATGTAGTTTGGTATGAGGAATTTTACCATATCCTCCAATTTATCAAGAAACTCATGCGCCTCGTCATATGCGAGCACAAATTGTTGTATTTCGATGTCATTTCCCGTCTTCGGTCGCAGTTCTGCCACATAGTACGGATTCGGTAAAAAACGAACATCAAATACCAAATCCGCATCCGACGGAATTCCGTATTTGAAACCAAAAGACATAACCGTCACAAATAAGCTTTGGAAGTTTTCCTCCTCCACAAATATCTTCTGCAATTCTACTTTTAGTTCTCTTGTCAACAGATGTGTCGTATCAATAATATAATCCGCCTGTTCCTTTAAAAAGCGAACCGCTTTACGCTCCTTCACAATACCGGCTTGTATGCGTTCTGTTCCTGAGAGCGGATGATTGCGGCGTGTCTCCTTGTATCTCTTTATAAGCACTTCATCTTCCGCATCCAAGAAAAGAATACTGTATTTCTTTCCATCATCCTTTAATTCTGTCAATATTTCCTGTAGCAGGTTCAACGCTTCCCCGCTTCGAATATCAATCCCCACAACAATTCTTTGTTCCTGTGAACTTGGCTGGTCAGCCAGATCGATAATGCTCTTCAGCAATGGAATCGGTAAATTGTCTACACAAAAGTAGCCAATATCCTCCAACATTTTGAAAGCTGTGCTTTTTCCTGCACCCGACATGCCAGTAAGAATTAACAACTTCATTTTACCTCCTAGAATTCTCCCAGGAATCGTACTTCCGGTTCCAATGTCACATCATATTTATCCTGCACAATCCGAATTACATCCTGTATCAGTTGATAAACATTTGCCGCAGTTGCATCCTTTTCATTAATCACAAATCCGCAATGCTTTTTGGAAACAGCCGCGCCCCCGACCCGATAGCCGGCGAGTCCCGCGTCCATAATCAGTTTTCCTGCAAAATAACCTTCCGGACGTTTAAATGTGCTTCCTGCACTCGGAAATTCAAGCGGCTGTTTTTCCAGCCGACGATTCCGAAAATCATCCATTGTTGCCCGAATCGTTTCCTTGTCCCCTTTTTGCAGACGCAAGGTGGCAGACAGCACAATCGCCTCTTCCTCCATCATCTTACTGTGGCGATATGCTAAATCCAATTCTCCGACTTTCCAATTCCTGACGGAGCCATCTGCAAGAATCACTTCCACAGACTGTACCACATCCTTCATTTCTCCGCCATAGGCACCTGCATTCATCATCATTGCACCGCCTATGGTTCCCGGAATGCCGGCGGCAAATTCCAGTCCCGTAAAGCCGGCCTCCAGGGCAACATGCGCCACCTGAGAAAGCAAGGCTCCCGCCTCCGCAACAAGGAGGTCATCTTTCACTCGAATCTCAGCAGCCGGTCTTCCAAAGGAAATCACAACACCCGAAATGCCGGAATCCGACACGAGCACATTGCTTCCATTTCCCAAAATAGTATATGGCAGCCTGTGTTTTTTACAGTAGGAAATCATTGCCTTTGCATCGGAAATACCCGGCTCTGTATACACCTCCGCTGGTCCCCCAATGCGAAATGTCGTATGACGTTTCATCTCTTCGTCCATTTGAAATTGTACATTGGGGAATGCTTCCACCAGTTGTGTCTTCCAGTCCATATCTGCTCCTTCCGGTTAATATTTCAAAAATGCAATATATCCGAGATATGCCTCGTACAAGTCCACCTTACTGATAATCTCCCATGGTGCATGCATATTTAATACAGCCACACCGCTGTCAATAACATCCATGTTCAGGTTTCCAAGAATATAAGCAATGGTTCCACCGCCACCGGCATCTACCTTGCCAAGCTCTGCCGTCTGGAAGTATACCTCTGCATCATCCATCACTTTGCGCAATTCAGCCACGAACTCTGCGCTTGCATCGTTTGAACCGCTCTTTCCGCGGGCACCCGTGTATTTATTGAATACCATGCCCCTTCCAAAGTATGCTGCATTCTTTTTCTCTGTGACAGATGGATAATTTGGATCAAATGCTGCACTGACATCAGAGGACAATGCCTTTGCGTTTTTCAGTGCACGGCGCAGACACAATCCACAGTCCTCGCCTGTCAATGCCAGTAACTCTGCCACTATATTCTCAAAGAAACGAGACTCCATGCCGGTAGCTCCGACAGATCCGATTTCTTCTTTATCAACCAGCAGGCATGCACTTGTGTAGTCCGGTATATCTACCTCAAGCATCGCCATAAAGGACGGATATGCACAAACGCGGTCATCATGTCCGTATCCCATAATCATAGAACGGTCCAATCCGTAGTCTTTTGCCTCACCGGCCGGCACGATTTCAATCTCAGCCGATAGGAAGTCCTCCTCCTCAATATTGTATTCATCTAACAGGATAGAAATGATATTGGTCTTCACCTTCTCTTTTTCCTTCTCATCTTCCGTCACACCCGGAATACTTCCGATAAGAACATTTAGATCCTCGCCTTCTATCACCTTTGAGCCCTTTTTCTCAAGTTGTTCTGATGATAAATGAATCAGCAAATCGCTCACGCCAAATACCGGGTCGCCCTCTTTATCACCGATGTTTACCTCAATCACACTACCGTCCTTCTTTGCAACAACACCGTGAAGTGCGAGTGGAAGTGTAACCCACTGGTATTTCTTTACACCACCGTAATAATGCGTGTCAAGCAAAACCATATCCGTATCTTCATACAATGGATTCTGCTTCAAGTCCAAACGAGGAGAATCAATATGTGCTCCCAGGATTCTCATTCCTTCTGACAACGACTTCTTACCCATCACAAAACAAGCCATTCCTTTTTTCTTGTTGATTGCATACACCTTATCTCCCGGCTTTAATGACACGCCTTTTGCAATACACTCGTCCAATGAAACAAATCCTGCAGAAATGGCCTGCTCTTCAAAGTAAGAGCAACACTCGCGTTCTGTCTTGTTATCTGACAAAAACTTTCGGTATCCTTCCGCAAAATCAAAAACCTGTTTCTTTGATGCCTCATCCTGATATTTTGTCCATGCATTTTTTCTTTCCATGTTTGTTCTCCTTTATATTATATTCTTAATAGCCCTCACCATTACTGATGTTTTCCTGCACGCGACGGTACAACTCCTGTGCCGCATTATATCCCATCTTTTTCTGACGATGGTTGACTGCGGCAGTCTCACAAATGACAGCAAGATTTCGACCAGGCCGGATTGGTAGGGAATGACACGTAACGTTGATTCCCAGAATGTCCATATACTCATCTACCATTCCAAGACGGTCGTAGTTATTCTCTTTTTTCCAGTCCTCAAGCTTGATTACAAAATCAATCTTTTGCACTTCCTTCACGCACTCAACACCAAACAGACTTTTTACGTCGATAATTCCAATACCGCGAAGCTCAATCAGATGCTTCGTCACCTTTGGTGCTTTTCCCATCAGTGTGCGTGCATTTGTCTTACGAATCTCAACAACATCATCCGCAACAAGACGGTGCCCTCTTTTGATCAATTCCAGTGCCGCCTCACTCTTTCCGATTCCGCTCTCTCCCGTAATCAAAAGACCTTCACCATATACATCAACCAACACACCATGAATCGTTGTCGTAGGTGCCAACATTGCATTCAATTCTATGATAAGCTCTGACATAAACTCGGATGTACCACGGTCGGTCCCAAGCAAAGGAATCTTTCGACTTAACGCTTCTGTAACCATTGACTCCTCCGGAACAAAGCCACGACAATAAATCACACACGGAATATCATAACTGAGCAATTTCTTATAAATCTCGTCACGTTTCTCCCGCGTTTTACTGTTCAAATATGCCTGTTCCACCATACCAATCATCTGAATACGGTCCGCCTCAAAATGTTCATAGAATCCATTCAACTGCAAAGCCGGACGATTGATATCCGCAACATGCACCAATTGTTGTTCCAAATCAAGACTCTCTGTAAAATTCGTCAGTTCAAGTTTCTTCGCAATATCCGATAGTTTTGCTCCTATTGTATCCATGGCACCCTCCCATCATCCCTACTTTTATCTATCATTTTAAATTATTTCCCTTGTTTGTCAAACCATGAAAATAGTTATATACAGCCGTAGCGGAACGCATGTCCATAGAAGGCGTATTCGCCAATTCCTCCAGGTTGGCCTCCGCCATTGCCTCCGCACTGGCAAATCGCTTCATCAGTGCTTTTCGCCTTGTCGGTCCAATCCCCACGATATCGTCCAGAAAACTGTGTACCTGACTCTTTGAGCGCAGGCTTCTATGATACTCAATGGCAAATCGATGCGCTTCGTCCTGCAGTCTGGTAATGAGGTGGAAGCCTTCGGAAGTTTTATCAATGGGAATTTCCACATTTTGAAAATACAACCCGCGTGTCCTGTGATGGTCGTCCTTCACCATGCCGCAAACGGGTATACTCAGATGCAATTCCTGCAACACTTCCTGACAAATGTTTACCTGTCCGCGTCCGCCATCCATCATAATCACATCCGGGAACCTTGTGAAACTTCCAAACGGACCATCCAAACCTTTCTCCTGTAGTTCCTGACGCTCCTGTAGTCCATGTGAAAACCTTCGCATCAGCACCTCACGCATAGCGCCATAATCGTCCGGACCGATGACTGTCTTTAATTTGAACTTTCGATATTCACTGCGAAGCGGTTTTCCCTTTTCAAAAACAACCATGGAACCGACGGTTTGAAATCCATTGATATTGGAAATATCAAATGCCTCCATTCGGTTCATTTGCGGCAAATCCAAAAGAGCCGCGATTTCTTTCAACGCTCCGATGGTGCGCCCCTCCTCTTTTTTGATGCGTTCCTTATCCTGTTCCAAGATGAGCGCCGCGTTTTTCTGTGCCAGTTCCACCATTTTATTTTTCAAGCCTTTTTGCGGCGTCTTCAAATAAACGCGTTGTCCTTTTTTGTTTGATAGCCACTCCTCAATAATCGGCCGTTCTTCCAATTCCTGTTGCACATCTATTTCTTTCGGAATCACCGGCGTGCCGCCATAGAACTGCTGAATAAACCTCGTAATAATGACCTCTTCCTTTTCCTCCAATAACACATTCATGAAGAAATGTTCTCTTCCAATCAATTTTCCATTGCGAATGAAAAAGACCTGCACGACAGCATCCTCGCCGCTCTGGGCAACCGCAACCACATCTTTATCATCCGCCTGATTTGCATTGTTGATTTTTTGTTTTTGCATACAGGCGTTGACACTGCCAAGCAAATCCCGATACTCTGTTGCTTTTTCAAATTCCATCGCCTCAGAAGCATCCCTCATTTTTTCTTCCAGCATCTGTATCACGGGCTGATACGTACCGTTTAAGAATGCCAATGCTCCCTCTACCTGTTTTGCATATTCTTCCTGCGACACCTTTCCCGTACAGATGCCAAAGCATTGTTTCATATGATAGTTCAGGCAGGGGCGCTCCTTCCCTATGCTCTCCGGAAATTTTTTCGAGCATGTCCGAAGATGGTATAACTTTTGTACAAGACCGATGGTATCCTTTACCGCAGCCGCACTCGTAAACGGTCCAAAATACTTTGACTTGTCTTTTTTTACCTGACGCGAAAAAAGGACCCTGGGATACGCCTCACCCAGTGTCACTTTTATATATGGATATGTCTTGTCATCACGAAGCATCGTGTTGTATTTCGGGCGGTGTTCCTTGATAAGATTACATTCCAAAACAAGCGCCTCAAGCTCCGAGTCGGTGACAATATATTCAAAATATGCAATTTGTTTTACCATCTGCGCTTTTTTGATGCCCTCGTTATGGCTTGGTTGAAAATACTGTCGCACCCGATGACGCAGCGACAGTGCCTTCCCAACATAGATAATGGCATCTTTTGCATTATGCATGATATAAACTCCCGGAGAATCCGGGAGCTTGGCTAATTCTTCTTCTATTGAAAAATGATGATTCATGTTTTATTCTTCCTCGAATAAATCGTCAGGATTTCGTTCCTCTTCCGGTTCTTCTATCCCTTTCAATTCACGGAATATTTTCATAAACTCTTTACCTGTAATCGTCTCATGCTCATACAGGTGGTCCGATATTTTATCCAGAATATCCCGATTTTCCTTCAAAAGGCGCATCGCCTCATTATAGCATGAGGTAATAATGGAAAGAACTTCCTGATCTACTTCCGCCGCTGTTTTCTCAGCACATGTCATAGAGGCGCGGCCTTCCAGATATTTGTTCTCCACGGATGCCAATCCCATCATCTGAAATCTTTCTGACATACCAAAACGCGTCACCATATTTCTGGCAATATTTGTGGCATTTTCAATATCGTTAGATGCGCCACTCGTCGGCGATTCAAATACCAGTTCTTCTGCCGCTCTACCACCCATAAATGTCGTAATTTTTGCAATCAACTCATCCTTGGACTCAAGGAACTTCTCCTCCTCCGGAGTCTGCAATGTATATCCCAATGCTCCCATGGTACGAGGCACAATTGTAATTTTTTGTACCGGCTCTGTGTTTTTCTGCAATGCGGAAACGAGCGCATGCCCCACTTCATGGTAAGAAACGATCTTTCGTTCCTTATCACTCATGGCTCTGTCTTTTTTCTCCTTGCCACCAACTGCAACAAGTTCAAATGCTTCAAATAAATCATCCTGATTCACAAACTTACGATTGTGTTTCACGGCATTGATGGCCGCTTCATTGATGATATTTGCCAAATCAGATCCCACAAGTCCTGCTGAAGCAAGCGCCATCGCATCCAAATCAACGCTCTCATCCATAGCGACATCTTTTGCATGAACCTTTAATGTCTCCAAACGTCCCTTCAAATCCGGGCGATCCACGATGATACGACGGTCAAAACGTCCCGGACGAAGCAACGCCTTATCCAAAACTTCCGGACGGTTTGTCGCTGCCAGAATCAGCAGACCCTTTGATGTGTCAAATCCATCCATCTCCGCCAACAACTGATTCAATGTCTGCTCACGCTCGTCGTTTCCTCCACCGTATCTGGAATCACGGCTCTTACCGATTGCATCAATCTCATCAATAAATATAATACATGGTGCTGCTTTCTGTGCCTCCTTGAACAAATCACGAACACGAGACGCACCGACACCGACAAACATCTCTACAAAATCAGAACCTGCCAACGAGAAAAATGGCACGCCTGCTTCTCCGGCAACTGCCTTCGCAAGAAGTGTTTTGCCTGTACCCGGAGGTCCCACCAGCAAGGCTCCCTTCGGCAGTTTCGCTCCAATTGCTATATATTTCTGCGGATTGTGTAAGAAGTCAACGACCTCCTGTAAGGATTCCTTTGCCTCATCCTGACCTGCCACATCTTTGAATGTTACGCCCGTGCTCTTTTCCACATAGACTTTGGCATTCGATTTTCCGACACCCATCGGTCCGCCACCCATACGGCGTGAAAAAAAAGATAGCAACAGCACAAGCAGCACAAGCGGAATCACAAAACTAAGCACATTGTAAATAATCACCGCTGTTGAATCCGCTATCTCTCCATCAATCTCTACCTTATGTTCTTTCAATAATGGCAACAATGCATCATCTCTGAGATACACCGTGTAATAGTTCATCGTGAGTTCCTGCCCTGTGCTCTGTTTGTAATACTGCGCCAGTGCCTCCGCCTTCTTTGATGAAACGAATGTCGTGTCCTCAATCAGCTTAATGTTGATTTTGTCATCGTCGAAGACAACAGCTTTCACTTGATCGTCCTCTACTAATTCCAAGAACTTTGAATAGGTTATCGCCTCTTTTGTGCTCGAGCCAATGTTACTGTAAAGTAAACTGGTTATAAACATTGCGAACAATGCAAACAGCACAAAAAGCATAAATGGTTGACGCTTTTTATTATTGTTATTTTGTCCATTTTGATTTTCGTTCATTTTATCCTCCAATAAACTCGAACAACATATCGCTTATTTTACACCTGAACGGGTCAAAAAGCAAATTCTATAAAAGGCAGATGTTGCCATCGTGTTTTTAAGACAAGATTGCCTTATCACTCGTAAATTCTGTACCGGAAACTTCCTCAAATTTATGAAGGAGTTGTTCAATCGTGAGTTTTTTCTTTTCCTCACTGGCAATGTTTAAAATGATGCTACCCTCATTCATCATAATCAGTCGATTTCCATGTGTAATCGCATCTTTCATATTGTGGGTAACCATCATCGTCGTCAGATGGCTCTCTGTAACAATGCGCTCTGTTGTCTCCAAAACCTTTGCCGCCGTTTTGGGATCCAGCGCTGCCGTATGTTCGTCCAAAAGCAACACCTTCGGCTTTTGCAGTGTTGCCATCAGAAGCGTAAGTGCTTGACGCTGTCCGCCTGAAAGCAGACCTACCTTTGTCGTCATGCGCTCCTCCAGCCCCAAATCCAAGATCTTTAGCATCTCATGATACTGTTCTCTTTCTTTCTTTGAAATGCCCCATCCCAGACCGCGACGCATCCCACGTCTGGCAGCCAGTGCAAGATTCTCTTCAATCTCCATATCCGCCGCCGTGCCTGTCATCGGATCCTGAAATACACGTCCAAGGAACTTTGCTCTCTTGTATTCACAAAGACCAGTCACGTCCTCACCGTCAATGAAAATACTGCCTGCATCCACCGGCCACACACCGGCAATCGCATTCAAAAAAGTTGATTTTCCAGCACCGTTTCCACCGATAACCGTAACAAACTCGCCTTCTGCCAAGGAAATTGACGCTCCGTTCAAAGCATTTTTTTCATTTACGGTCCCGGCATTAAATGTCTTATAAATCTCATTTGCCTGAAGCATTATTTTTGACCTCCTTTTCTTGCCGCTTTTCTAAAGGAGCTTTTTGACTGTCCGCGCAGATATGGAACTGCCAGGAAAACAGCCACGATAAGTGCTGTAAACAACTTCAAATCGTTCGTCGGCATACGCAGCCACAATACTACACCAATAACAATATAATAGACGATTCCGCCAAAAATGACAAACAACATACGGAGGACAAAATTCATACGCTTTCCGATAATAGCATGTCCCAATACCTCTCCAATAATAACTGCCGCAAGTCCAATAACAATTGCTCCACGTCCCATATTAATATCCGCAAATCCCTGATACTGTGCCATCAGTCCGCCGGATAGTGCAACTACACCATTGGATAGCGCCAATGTGATGACTTTCATCCTGTTAATGTTGATCCCCTGCGCACTGCTCATCGCCGGGTTATTACCCGTCGCGCGGATTGCACATCCCTGTTCCGTACCGAAATACCAGTACATCAGTGCAATCAAAGCAATTGCGAAAACAGACGATATCAGGATGGTCTTCGGTACAAATCGGAGTGATACCGCCAGCGGAAATCTATCAACGCTGACCGCCACATTTGCTCTGCCACTCATAATATTTAAATTGACTGAGAACAGCGCAATCTGTGTCAGAATCCCCGCCAATATATCGGGTATACCAAATACCGTATGTAACAGTCCCGTCACAAGTCCTGCCAAAATTCCTGCAAGCGTAGCCAAAAGCAATGCCAATGAAACTGACCATCCGTTTGTAATCAGCACAATAGCAACTGCTCCGCCGGTGGCAAAAGAGCCGTCGACAGTAAGGTCTGCAAAGTTTAAAAGTTTAAATGTCATGAACACACCGAGTGCCATGATTCCCCAAATGATTCCCTGTGCCACATTTCCCGGCATAGCAAAAAATAATGCTGAGATATCCATATCATTCCTCCACACGATTCTATCGGGGTCAAACCCCAACATAAAACTTTACCGGGCGCTTGTATCAGTGCCCGGTAAGCAAATAAGCAATATTAATAATATATGAAATCACACAAAAATACAACTAATCTTCGCTAACTTCAATGACCTCGTAATCATCCGGAATCTTGATTTCGAGTTTTTCACAAATATCAGCGTTATACTTCTTTGTGAGATCCTTCGCAAATTCGATTTCCATAGATGCCGGATCTGCACCATTGACAAGAATCTCATATGCCATCTCACCGGCACGATAACCGATATCATAGTAACTGATAGAAAGTGTTGCCACGCCACATCCGGAACAAATACCTTCCTCACCAGCTATGATTGGCACCTTCTTCTGCAATGCAACACTGTTGATGGTCTCCGTACATGAAGCAGCCGTGTTATCTGTCGGAATATAGATAACCTCGCTCTCATCACATGCTGTAGTGGTGACCGATGATACATCGTTTGTATCTGCAAATGTGTATTCCGTCACTTCCATCCCCATATCTTTCAATGCCTTTGTAACTATCTTTGACTGGTATGCAGAGTTTGCCTCTGCTGAGCAATACAAAATACCAACTTTCTTAGTATCCGGGAACAACTCCTTAATCATCTCTGCCTGTTCCTCAAGTGGAGCCAGATCTGATGTACCTGTCACATTGATTCCCGTTGTGCCGTTCCAGTCAGTCATCTGCAATGCCGTCGCATAATCTGTGATGGATGTGGCGACAATCGGAATGGAATCAGACGCCTGTGTCGCCGCAACAAGCGCCGGTGTTGCATTTGCAAAAATCAAATCCTTGGCACCTGTTGCAAATGAATTACAGATGGTAGAACATGTTGCAGAATCACCCGCAGCATTTTGCTCATCAATATCAACATCATCTCCAAGCTTATCCTTGAGGGCATCCTCGAATCCCTTCGTCGCTTGATCCAGTGCCGGATGCTGTACTAACTGGCACACACCCACCTGATATTTCTTGCTCGCGTTATCCGTTGTCTCGCCTTTTTCTTTGCTGCCACATGCCACAAGACTTGTCACAAGTAATGTTGCCAGCATTGTCATCGCAATCAGTTTCTTTTTCATAGTTTCTCCTCCTGAAAAGATATCTTCACTCAAAATCTTTTAACAATATAGCACTTTAAAGGGCTAAAGTCAAGAAGTGCCCGGCTATCACCAGTATTTCTTTCTCCGAAACAGCACCAGTGAGAATACCACAATACAAACGCTGACGATAATCGCCATCAGATAGCCATACTTCCAAGATATTTCCGGCATATATTCAAAATTCATCCCATACCATCCCGCCAACAAGCTCAAAGGCAAAAAGATAGTCGTCACGATTGTAAGCACCTTCATAATATCATTTTGGCGAATGCTGATCTGAGATTGATATATTTCCCAAATCTCCATCGCATACTCCCGCATAATCTCCATATCGTCAGATAAACGCTTGGTCCGAATCACAAACCGCCCAAAACACTCCATTTCTTTTTTATCCAGAAATGTTCCATCCCATTCCATCAGTTCATCTGCCATCTCCGTCAACTGATGATAATATCGGAACAACTGATAGATACTGTGCTTCATTGTATACATCTTCTGGAGAAAAAAACGGGCATTGTCCTTCGGAATCTCTCCCTCCAAAGACGCAAGTTGTTTATAAATCACATCCAAGACCTGCACATCATTTTCCACCACTTTACAAAAGATGCGATACAAGATTTGTTCCGGCGTTTTTTCACAAAATTCAGGCATTGCATCTTCTATTTTACGTTCGAGCAATCCATCGTAGTCCGCAAACCAGATTTCTTCCTCCAAAACCACAAAAGCAAACTTATAAAAGGAATGACCCTGTCCAAGCAGCGGCACGGTCTGTTTCTTTTTCTTTTGGGGCGCCTCCTCCTGCAGCGGTACCTGCATAACGCAACACATCATCTTGTCCTGTCGCGTCGCCACACATCCGTGAATTGATTCTGTATTTGGCAATAGTTGTATTTCCTTTGGCAGTTCTTCATCGTTTTCCTTTTTTGAAAGGACACCGAATCCATCCTTTTTTTCTAATAAAAAATACATACTAACCTCCCAAAAATAGATTCCTACTTTCAAAAGTTTAGTATGTATGATGTGGTGTTATTCTATACTATTTCATTCTCTTCCGATTCCGAATCCGGTGCCG
>CAYPAA010000013.1:0-45916 GCA_964408625.1 uncultured Roseburia sp.
AGTACAAATCGTTTCCTTCACGCGTTCTCTCACATACACCAGTGAAAACGGAATATCCACCATGCTCTGTTGCAATGTTGTGAATCAATTCCTGAATCAGTACGGTTTTACCTACGCCGGCACCACCGAACAGACCGATTTTTCCACCTTTCTGGTAAGGACAAAGAAGGTCAACGACTTTGATACCTGTTTCCAACATTTCTGTAGAAGTCGCCTGATCCTCAAAAGCTGGTGCTTTTCTATGAATCGGCATATATTCTACATTTTCCGGTGCGTCAATCTCATCAATAGGTTCACCCAATACATTAAAGATTCGTCCCAATGTCTGCTCCCCAACAGGAACACTAATTGGTGCTCCGGTAGCAACTGCATCCATTCCTCGAACCAATCCATCTGTGGTACCCATGGCAATACAGCGCACAGTATCATCTCCCAGATGCTGGGATACTTCTACTACTAACTTCTTTTGATCCTTTGTTGTAATGTTAATAGCATCATTAATCTCAGGTAATTCTCCCTCTGAGAATTTGATATCAAGTACCGCACCGATAATCTGAGTGATTTTTCCAATATTTTCTTTTGCCATTTTTTTCACTCCTAACTAATCGCTTCCGCACCAGCAATAATCTCTGTAAGTTCTTGCGTAATCGAACTCTGTCTAGCACGGTTATATTTCAAAGATAAATCGCTAATCATTTCCTCAGCATTGCTCGTTGCTGAATCCATAGCCTGCATTCTTGCGCCATTCTCACTGGCAACCGCCTCCACCAATGCTCCGTAGATAAGACTTGTAATATACTTTGGAATAATCAAATTCAATGCTTCCTCTTCGTTTGGCTCGAAGTTCATAAGAAGATCGTTTTTGTTTTCCGAAACATCGTCTTCATCCACCTGTACCGGCAAAAGCTTAAGCAAGGTTGGTTCATGACTTACTGTATTTTTGAAATGTGTATACGCTAAGTAAATTTCTCCAATTTCACCAGCTTCATATGCATCTAGCACTTGCTTGCTGATTTGAAGGGCATCTTCATAAGTCGGCTCATCGATTACCCCTGAGTAACTCTCTGCAATCGTGTATCCTTTTCGGAGCAGCGCCTCTTCCCCCTTATGTCCAATCGCATATATTACGGCATCCTCTGCTGCAATGTCACTTCCTGTGATTAATTTGATTACATTGGAATTGTAACCGCCGGCAAGACCACGATTTGATGTAACTACGATCACAACTTTTTTAGAAGAATCACTCTCCATCAAATACGGGTGATTAATATGTCCTGCTTTTGCCAACAATGAGTGCACTGTCTGATACATATAATTAAAGTAAGAGGTGGATTCCTCTGCCCTGTTCCTAGCTTTCTGGAGTTTTACGGTAGACACAAGTTTCATAGCTTTTGTGATCTGCTGCGTACTTGAAATACTTGTTTTTCTTCTTTTAATGTCTCTCATCGAGGCCATTTTGTCTCACCGCCTTTGCTCTACTTATAACTTTTCTTACACTCCTCAATTGCTTGAATCAACATCTTTTCTGTATCTTCAGAAATTTCTTTTGTCGTGCGAATCGCTTCCGGAATCTCCGGGTACTTCGTGTCAACATATTCAAACAATGCTGATTCAAATGTAAGAATATCGTCAACCGGAATATCCAAAAGATATTTTTTTGTAGCTGCGTAAATAATCATAATCTGATACTCAACAGCCATCGGCTTGTACTGAGGCTGCTTCAACATCTCACGAATACGCTCACCTTGTGCCAGCTTCTCTGTTGTATCAGCATCAAGTTCAGAACCAAACTGAGCAAACGATGCCAGCTCTCTATACTGTGCCAGCTCCACACGAATAGGTGCTGCAATTTTCTTCATCGCTTTGATCTGAGCGGAACCACCTACACGGGATACGGAAAGACCTGCATTGATAGCCGGCCGAAAGCCCGCATTGAACGCTTCTGTCTCCAAATAAATCTGACCGTCTGTAATAGAAATTACGTTGGTAGGAATATAGGCAGATACGTCACCAGCCTGTGTTTCAATAATAGGCAGTGCCGTAAGTGATCCACCGCCAAGCAAATCGTTCAGTCTGGCTGCTCGCTCAAGCAATCTTGAATGCAAGTAGAATACATCTCCGGGATAAGCTTCACGTCCCGGTGGACGGCGAAGTAACAGGGAGAGTGTACGATATGCTGTAGCATGCTTACTCAAGTCGTCATAAACGACGAGTACATCCTCTCCATTTTCCATCCATTCCTCACCGATAGCACATCCTGCATATGGCGCAATATACTGAAGTGGAGCCAATTCGCTCGCTGTCGATGCAACGACCGTGGTATAACTCATTGCCCCAAATTCCTCTAATGTATTTACAATCGTTGCAACCGTAGATGCTTTCTGTCCGATAGCAACATAAATACACTTTACATTCTGGCCCTTCTGGTTAATGATGGTATCGATAGCAATTGCTGTCTTACCTGTCTGACGGTCTCCGATAATCAACTCTCTCTGCCCACGACCAATCGGAATCATAGAATCGATTGCTTTAATACCCGTCTGCAATGGTGTATCTACTGATTTTCTTGAGATGACACCCGATGCAACTCTTTCAATCTGACGGAACTTGTCTGTCTCGATAGGTCCTTTACCATCAATCGGCTGACCCAGCGCGTTTACGACGCGTCCCAACATAGCATCCCCTACCGGCACCTCAACCACGCGGCCGGTTGTCTTAACAGTATCTCCCTCGTTGATGTTACGATGATCACCAAGAAGTACGGCACCAACATTATCCTCTTCTAAGTTCAATACCATTCCATAAACTTCTCCAGGGAATTCAAGAAGTTCTCCCTGCATTGCATTTTCTAAGCCGTGAATACGAGCGATTCCGTCGGCAACCTGAATAACGGTTCCCACATCGGCTACTTGAAGTTGTGCTGCATATCTTTTCATCTGCTCTTTAATTACAGAACTAATCTCTTCCGGTTTTAAATTCATGGAGTGCTTTCACCTACTTTCAACTGTATTTTTGATAATTCTCTGGACAAATGATAGATTTTTGTCTTTATACTGCTGTCTACCACGCGATCTCCGATTCGAATTACCATACCACCGATCAAATCGGCGTCCACCACATAATTCATGTGAAAAGAAACAAAATTTGTGGTATCTAAAAGTCGTTTTTCAACCTGTTGCTTCTGTGTATCCGTCAATTCCATTGGCGTTGTGACTGTAGCCACGCCAATATTCTTTTCATCCATGACACGCTGTACGAAATAATCGAGAATCGCTTCCATATCGGCAAAGTGATTCTTCTCAACAACCATACACATAAGCCCAACTACTTCATCGGAAACTCGTCCGTTGAAAATCGCCTTTATCGTCTGCGTCTTTTCTTCCTTTGTTACTTTTGGGTGGGTCATTACTTGGCAAAACTCGGGATTTTCATGCAAAACCTGTGTGATACATTCTGCTTCTTCCAGATAGCCGTCTAACTTGTTTTGCTCCATAGCCAGTTCAAATAATGCATCACCATAAACATTTGAAACTATCTTTGCCATGTAGCACCACCCATTTCCTTTAATGTCTCGTCCACCAGACTTTGTTGAATTGTGGTGTCGATATTTGCCGCAACTACCTTACTTGCCATCATAGCCGCAATCGAAACCATCTCCTGTTTCATCTCATCTGCAACACGTTTTTTCTCAAGTTCTGCCTCCACATTGGCCCTCGCAATAATTCTTGCCGCCTCCTCTTTGGCATCACCGATAATCTTTGCTTCGTTTTTCAGCGCCTTCTGTCTTGCGTCACTCAAGATTACTTCTGTTTCTTTTTCTACATTCTTTAATCGCTCTTCATACTCCGCTTTCAGTTTGGCGGCGTCTTCCTTGTCGCCTGCTGCGGTCGCAATATCATCCCGGATCTTGTTCTGGCGGTCCTGCAACAATTTGCGCGCTGGATTGAAAAGCAAATATGACATCACTAAGAATAAGAAGAATACAGATATTGCAAGCAATGACGCATCAAACAATAACTGAAAATCTAAATCAAATAATCTTGTCATATCCTACTGTAGTTCCTCCTTTTCTGGGAAATTCCAAAACTACGTGTTTTAACCAACCAATGGCTTTACGAATAATAGCAACATTGCAATCAACAAACCATACAACCCTGTTGTCTCTGCAACGGCCTGTCCAAGTAACATCGTTGCCATAATCTTACCCTGTGCACCCGGGTTGCGGCCTACGGCTGCAGCGCCATGACCGGCAGCAATACCCTGACCAATACCAGGTCCAATACCTGCGATAACTGCTAAACCAGCTCCGATAGCAGAGCATGCTAAAATTAAATCTTCTCCTGTGATATTCATAAGTCTTTTCCTCCTAAATTATGAATTTTGTTATTCTTCGTCCCCATAGGACTGCGTAATGTATGTCATTGTCAACATACAGAATACGTATGTCTGTATTGCTCCGGAAAATAAATCAAAATAAACATGGAGCGCCGCCGGCCAAACATATGCAAATTTGGCAAGGAGACCATAAACAAGGGCCATCATTACGGTTCCTGACAGCACGTTCGCAAACAAACGTAGTGATAATGAGATTGGCACAGCAATTTCACTGATCAAATTGATTGGCAGCCACAATGGAAGCCATGGTGGTAACGGAGAACACATATCCGTCCAGATTGTTTTGACACTCTGATTTCTCCATTTTGTCACATGAATCAAAACAAATGTAATGATACCAAGTGCAAAGGTTGTACCATAATCTGCTGTTGGGGGCCTAAGTCCAAACAAACCAGAAATATTGCTTGCCAGAATAAACACAAAAATCGTGCAAATATAATTGGCAAACTTCGGTGCATGAGAGCCCATATTGTCATCAACAATTCCGGATAATTTCTCTACCATCAGTTCCAGAATATTCTGAAAAGTGTCCGGCACTTCTGTGGCATGTGTTAATTTCCGATTTGCAATAACGGAAAATATCACTAGCACAAGCATGACAATTGCAATACAAACGTGAGATGTCGTAATCCACGCTTCCTGTCCAAACAAGTGAACCTTGTACAGACCATGAATCATAAAGTCAATATCATCTGCTGAAGCCGACATTAAAATTGCTTGACTCACAACTTCACCTCCTCTTCTTGAAGTTCATAAGTCGATTCTTCCGGACAGTCGTCCTTGAAAATCATTTTATGCATAAAAGGTTGTGCGTACGCACTTACCTTTAGCCCCAAAACTCCTATAAATGCACTCACAAGGTTCCCCAAGTGAAAATACATCATAATGGTAAATACCATCACTACGGCCAAATAGCGTGCTACGGATTTGATGGAAAGTCTTTTCGTACCTTCTTCCGGTGTCCGAACAGCCTCCTCAATCACCATGGCAAGATGAATCGCCATGCCAACGGCACATGCCACACCTATCCATAAGCCACTTGTGTATCTAATCTTGTCCGATACAAACCACATACCTACCAATTGTACAATCACACCATAAATCACGATGCCAATCAACAATCCCGGCAGTGCTTCATTTAATCTTTTTAATGCTTTCATTTAAAATATCTCTTCACCAAACGATATACATTCTGAAAACCGGCAATCGCACCCAGTACAAATCCTATGATACCTATCCATTTCGTGCCAAAGTGCTGATCTAACCATGCTCCACCTACACTACATAATAAAATGGGAACCAGCATTGTTATACTTATTTGTAAAACTAAAATCAATGCATTTGCTACTTCTCGATTATCTTTCTTCACAGATTACTCCTTCCATCAAGAAATTACAATCCCATTTTATAATTCCATTGTAATAGATCTTCCGGAATGCTCATATTTTTTAATTTCAACACCTGCCGCCTTCAGCATCCGTTTCGAAGCAATGACTGCCGGCGTATGTTCGTATTTGTCCTGATCATATATGATTCTTTTTATTCCTGATTGAATAATTGCCTTCGCGCACTCATTGCATGGAAACAACGAAACATATAATGTGGAACCTTCTAAACTTCCCCCGCGATAATTCAAAATCGCGTTCAATTCACTGTGTGTCGTATAAAAATATTTATTCTCGAGGGGATCTCCCTCCCGACACCACGGAAATTCATCATCAGAACACCCCATTGGGAATCCATTGTATCCCATTGATAAAATCTTATGGTCATTGCTGACAATACAAGCCCCTACTTGCGTGTTTGGGTCTTTTGACCGCATACCGGACAACATCGCAACCCCCATAAAATATTCATCCCAACTAATATAATCTTGTCTTTTGTCACTCATCCTTATTCCCCCTTTTTTCTTCCTGTAAGCGGAGCAAACATTTTTCTATGGATTTTTTTATCACCTCAAAACACAACCCGTATGATTGCAGCGGTGCTCCGTATGGATTTAAAATCTCCAGTTCATCCCCAACAAAACTGGATAAAACAAATGTATTCTCCTCGTTTGCATTTTCAAGATCTTCTATAAGATGCAGACGCCATGTTTCCTCCATTGTAAATATGATGGTCGTATCTGTTATGTCCTCATCCGATATCTGACATGAAGAATAACCGTCCAAGAACAGTCCATTGCTAATCAAAACCGCTTCCGCTTTTTGATTTAACGGTTCAGGAAACTGTACAACGATTCCTCTGGCCAAAACTTCAATATCCTGTTCTTTTACCATATTTTCCATGATCGCTGCTGCTATCGGCGCTCTGGCCGTTCCACTTCCTGCCGCAAATATGACTCGATTAATATTTTTCATATCTTCTCCTTTTTTAACCACAAATACACACTACAGCAAAATTCTTTTATGTCCCGCTGCTTTTAACAAACGGTTCATAATCGCTTGTCCCACGCCCTCACAATCAAAACTCTCTGAGTAAATCACATCCACTTCCATTTTATCAAACTGCCTTAGTACTTGATATAGTCGGTGTGCCACCTCTGCCTCATCTTCCCTCGATCCGATAGAAACGACCTGACCTGTCGGATATTGTCCTTTTGTTTCCTCTGTAGCAAGGATTCCTACTCTTTTTCCCTGCACGCGGGCTTCCTGTACCAACGCATTGATTTTGGAAACAACATCCGTCATTTCTCCCTCCACGAGTGTCAATGTTGCTTTCGGTGCATAATGACGATATCGCATCCCCGGTGCTTTGGGTGGTATCTGTTGATTCTCATCTGCAATACCGGGATCAACTCTCACCTCTCCCAGCACTTCTGACAACATTTCCTTCGTAATAAAGCCCGGTCGGAGAATCACAGGGACAACCTCAGTCAAATCTACTATCGTAGATTCGATTCCAATGCCAACCTCCCCTGCATCTAATATGACATCTATTTTTCCCTGTAAGTCTTCCCACACATGGTTTGCCGTCGTCGGACTTGGTCTTCCGGAAGTGTTCGCACTTGGTGCCGCTATCATACAACCACTTTCACGTAACAAAGCCAACGCAACAGGGTGATTTGGCATTCGGATTGCCACAGTATCAAGTCCTCCTGTCGTCTCATAGGGAATCACTTCATTTTTTCTCAATATCATGGTAAGCGGTCCCGGCCAGAATCTCTGCGCCAGTATGTGTGCACTCTCCGGCACACTTTTAACAATCTCTTGTAATTGTGTGAATTCAGCTATATGCACAATCAAAGGGTTATCCGATGGACGACCCTTTGCTTCGTATATTTTTCGTGATGCGGAAGAATCAGTGGCATCTCCGCCTAATCCATATACTGTTTCTGTAGGAAAAGCAACCAATCCGCCTTCGCAAATCACCTGCGCAGCTTCTGCCATATCTTTTGCATCTATTTGATTATCTTTGGCAATAAAGACTTTTGTTTTCATAGCCCTAATTATATCACTTTTGCTAAATATGACAACATTCATTCACCACTGTTTTGGCTTTGATTGTACTGCAATATTCCACGATAAATTCCCTTTACAATCTTTGTTTGGTATGACGATGACTTTAGTTTATTACACTCTTCCACATTACTTAAAAAGCCGCACTCAACAATGACAGCCGGACATTCTGTTTTTTTCAAAATATAATAACTGTCATTCGACTTTGCTTTCCTATGGTTGTTGGCATCCGCACACTCCAGCAGTCCTTGTTGTATCGCTTCCCCAAGCTGCTTGCTTTTTTCTGAAGTCGCATAATAAAAGACCTGGGCGCCCTTTACCTTGGAATCTTCAAAACTGTTTTGATGGATACTGATCATCATATCCGGTTTTATATTCTTTACGATGCTACAGCGTTTCTGCAAATCTTCTGCCTTTTTGCTCGATGCCCCCTGACTGTAAAGACCTTCATCCTTTTGTCTTGTATAATAAACCTCAAAGCCTTGTTTTTTTAAGTAGGCTCCCAGTGCCAATGCTATCTCCAGATTCACATCTTTCTCTAAGGTTCCGTCACGAGACACTTTCCCCGGGTCATTTCCACCGTGCCCCGCATCAATCAAAACTTTTATATTCCCATCAATTTTTTTGCTCGTTACAGTGTGTACACTCCATATACTGACAAATGAACTAATTGTAACCAAAAAAACTGCCATACATATTTCGATTTTGCGCTTCATACCGTTTTCGTCAATTTCTTTACTAATAACTATATGTCATCGCATCTCAAAATATGAAATGGCAGTTTCTGTTTACTTTACATATTTGCCTATTGTCTTCCAAACGTCTTCCGTTTCAAATCCAAGTTTCCAAAAAGCGGCGCCCGCAAGCTTTTTGTCTTGCATTACCTCCAGTTTTTTTGAAATAGAGGTCGCGTCTTCTGTCCATGCCATATATGTCGTGTCGCCGGACGTATACTCTCCATAGTATTGTCCTTCCGCTTCCGACCATGTCGTTGTAACATCGTTTTGTTGTAGATATTCCTCCATCGCTTCCATGCTATACGCTTTGCTGCTGATGGTATCTCCCGCGACGGCCCATACTCTTGCATAGAACGGAATACCTAAAATGATTTGTTCTGCCGGCACTTCTTTCAGGGTATCTTTTACACCTTGCTCCACAAAACCTATGGATGCAACGGAGCCCGCTTCGTCACTGCCGGAATAATGCTCATCATACGCCATGATTACAATATAATCAGCATAATCAGCTTGTACCTTTCTGTCATAGAATTCTGTAGCCTCTGACGGTACATAATTGTCTACCGATAGAATAATGTCATTCTTTTTGCATTTAATTGACAATTCTTTTATAAACTCAATATATCCATCTTTTGCTTTGCCGCTCAACGCTTCCATATCAACATTGATACCATCCAGATTGTATGAAATAGCAGCAGTAATCAAACTGTTTACCAAATTATCTCTCGCGGATGTCGTATTCAGAACCTGCGTTGTGTCAACATTTTTGTTTTCCAAGTTGCTTACAAGTCCCCATATCTGAACGTTTCGGTCGTGACAATAGGAAATATAATCCAATGACGCAAGGCTATTTATATTTCCTTCATTGTCATTGAGATAAAACCATGTTGGTGAAATAACATTGACATCTGATGTCGCCAGCATTTTCTCTACGGTGCTGTTTGCATCAGTGCTCGTAACTTGATGCCATCCCAACACAACCTTATCATCCATGCTATAATGTTCAAATTGTCGTGGTTCCAGTTTCGCCTCCGTAGTCACCTTATGCCCTTTTTCCATCTTCCGGTTCTGAACACACGCCAGCACGCCATCCTCTGTAATGACATAACTCCATTTTCCATAATCTTCCAGAATCCCAACCTCGTCTCCTTTGGTTGCATCTTTTAGGATTTTGCTCTTCACTCCTCCGAAACGGCGCAGCGGAACATCTTTCTTTAACGTTGCCTTTTCTATCGTATATCCCGCTGTCTCAATGATGACTCGATTCGGTGCTTCGTATGTGCTGTGTGTAATATCTGTAAATTTTTCAATAAAGTCGATGGAAACAAAGTATGTTCCTTCTTGGGAGACAATAACATCCTTTTTTAAGGATTCTCTGTTTTTGCCTATGGCATATTGCGGACTGTGGATAGAAGCACTCACGACATCCTTATCCGTAACATAGCGAAGGATACCTTCTGTTTTGTCATATACATATCCGTCATCCAGTTCTTTTTTCAAAAAATTGATCTCAAGATAAATGCCATCATCTGTTTTTATCGCATGGATGTTGTCTTCCGTTTCAGACACTTCCATATATTTACCATTTAGAATAACTGCGGCCTCATTTTCAACTGTCAGCCCAAAATATTCGTCTAAACTCATATGCTCTTTGGTTGGGGTATATCTCTTAATCATAAGTCCCATTCCGATTATTAACAATATCATCCCAATAATCGCCAATGCATAAATGTGTATCGGCACAGATTTTCTTCTTTTTTTTCTTTCCATGTTTTCTCCTCTCGCCAGGTTCTCTTCTGTCATTTATGTAAGTATAACACATATCTACTCTTACTGCACCTTCCATAATTTAAGCAAAATAGAGGTCCTCCAAATGAGAACCTCTATCTTTCCTTTTTTCGTTTATTGCAGTTTTTGTTTTTTGCACTGATCATATTATAGCACTATGATTCACTTGCATGCTTTTCTACACAGCTACCCGGTTTTAATGTATGTCTTCTTCTATGCTATTTTCGTTTGCCCATAGTCAATATATTTTTTAGACTAGTTTTTCGCATAATTTGTGAAAACACGATTCTGGCACTAGCAGTTATGACGAATGGATTTTTTAAGAATGGGAAAACATATACACAACGACCTGTTTCTCTCGAAAATCGTTTTGCCCGGTATTTCGAAAAAAAATTACAAATTATAATATGTTCTCGCTTTGTTTCCCAAATAGGAGGTTCCGCGCGTTGCCACAGTCTACCACCGCAGACATAGATAGTCGCATCTGCAGTTGTATCAGTCTCACCATGACCACAATCAATTACCTGTATCCCTCCAAGAGGATTTTCTCTCTTTCCCGCGTCAATATCCCTGACCCCCTGAAAGAACTCGTGATATATAATTTGATCCTTACTTACAGATACCGGCACTTTCTTTGCGATTTGTTCCAACACCAATTGCTCTGTCTGATTTCGATAATATGCGTCAAATCCCGCCTGATTTAAATAACTTACAAGAGCAATCGCAATGTGTGTACATCCAACTCCACTGTCACTTCCCACTACTGCAATAGAATATAAGAGATGCTTCCTGTCACTTGTTTTTTTAATCTTTTTTTCTTGCTTATGCAATAACTGACTTTTTACAACAGCAATATTCTTTGTTCGATATTTCCTGTTTCTTTTCGTGGTTTTCATTACAATATTCAAATATGTCACAGCCTCTGTCTTTTTCATATATCGCAACATAAGGCAAAGCATTTTTCCTACTCCATACACATCTGTCTGCTGATTTAATTTCGCATTTGACATCTGCTCCGGTGCAGCATATTTCAATGTTCCATATTTTTGGATATTTTTTCCCGAATTGGGAAGAAGATTTGCAACTCCATAGTCGATTATTTTTATTTGATTTCCACATACTATGATATGACTAGGTTTCATATCCAAGTACAGTATTGGATCAGGTTTATGAGTATGTAGATACTCTACAACCTCACACAACTGAATTGCAAACTTTAAAAATGTTTCTTGGGAAATATGTTGATGATAAAGCAAATATTTTTCTAATGATTCTCCGAAGACATATTCTTCTATTAAATATAGATATTCATCGTCTACCAGTGTCTCATATAATGTGGGGATTCCAGGATGTCTTAGGTCCTGTAAAAGATTTGCTTCAAGAAAAATGTCAGCGGATACTGCTCGTCTTTTATCAGTGCGTTTTGCAACGAGTAGTTCTTCGCATCCTTTTCGTCTGACAAGCATAACCTTGGTAGCTGTTGATTGATATAAAGTCTTTACACAATCGTACTTGTCAGCAAAACAATATGACATTTCAATGCTCCTTCCTTGAACAGGAAAAGCACCTCTTGCATATTTTATAGCAAATCCTTTTTAAAAAATCAACATCTTTTTCCATTTTATTTCATTTTTTTCTGTTTTTAGACTTTTTACAACTAAGATTTCTTTACTTTGCATTTTCCTTTGTTTATAATAATTATAGGTATACATTTACCTAATTTTCTGAAAAGGATGTGATTACATGAAAATTGAAAAAGTAAATGACAACCAAATTCGCTGCACCCTTACCAGAGAAGACTTAGATAGCAGACACCTTAAGCTTAGTGAACTAGCATATGGTACAGAAAAGGCAAAGGCATTGTTTCGTGAATTAATGGAACAGGCATCTTACGAACTCGGTTTTGATGCTGAAGACATCCCTTTAATGATTGAAGCCATTCCACTTACTTCTGATTCGATACTATTGATTGTTACAAAAGTGGAATATCCGGACGAGTTGGACACCAGATTCTCTCGTTTTTCCGAAGATTTAGATTTACAAGAGTTTGATGAATACGAAGATATCATTGCTCCGGCGTCATCCGCTGCCAACGATATCATCGAATTATTCAATCGTGCAAAAAAAGTTGCTGACTCTATTGGCAAAAATATAACGGATTCCTCTGAGACAAAGAAAGAGGTTTCCATTCCGGTAGATATCACCAAAATGTTTGTTTTTGATTCTCTTGAGGACATCATACGATTATCCCATGTACTATCAGGATTTTACCATGGCAAAAATGTTCTTTTTAAAAATCCGAGAGATTCAAAATTCTACTTGGTCGTCAGCAAATCAGAACACACGCCGGAAGAATTCAATAAAACATGCAATATCTTGACAGAATACGGGTCTCAAGGAGATTTTTCCGTTGGGCAGGATTCCTATTTCAGGGAGCATTATACGTTAATTATAGCAAGCAACGCTCTGGCAACGCTCGCACAGTTGTAGATAAAAAGAAGTTCTCTCTTTTACGAGAGAACTTCTTTTTAACCTCTTGAAGCAAGAAAATTGTTAATTTCTTCCACAAGAACATCCGGGTCAATTCCATGAACTTCTGCTGCCTGTTCGATTGTCTCCATCTGTGAGGATGGGCATCCCAAACAATGCATTCCAATATTTAACAAAATTGGTGCTACATCCGCATCAATCTGTAATAATTCGCCAATCATGGTTGATTTACTAATCTGAGCCATTTCTTTTCCTCCTTGTATGCCTAATGCAGATATTATAATTCCTTTTTTTATCTTTTGCAATTCTTTTTATTTTTAAATTAACAGTTTTGTATTCAATTAAGTACTTGTTTTTACAATATTTTTGATATATTATGATTTTATAGCAAAAGCTGTGTATTAAGAAAGAGATGATTGGAGGAAATAATTATGGCATATGTAATTTCTGATGCTTGTGTTAGCTGTGGAACATGCGAACCAGAGTGCCCAGTAGGTGCTATTTCTCAGGGTGACAGCCAGTTCGAAATCGATGCAGATGCTTGCGTTGAGTGTGGAACTTGTGCAGGAGTTTGTCCTACAGGAGCTATCAATCAGGGCTAATTTTTGATAGTACATAATTAGACTAAGAAAGAACGCCGCTATGGCGTTCTTTTTTTTGTAAACTTCTTTCGTTTTTCTTCTCTGCGCTTCTTGATACCACTGCGAATTGCTTCGTCTAATTTTTTGTAGTAATCCTCCTCCATCTGATAATGCTCCTGCATCAGATAATTCATTTCCTTTAGGATTCTTTCCTCGACATGCGTGGTCAGAAGTTCATTGTTTTCCTTCATTGCTCCAGCAACAATCTCTGCCATCAATGCTTTAAATTGCTCAAGTTTTATCTGTGCATTGTGTTCTGCATCTGGCTGTGTTTGTTCCTTTTCTATCAACTCCCGGTCATCTTTTGATTTCAGTGTCAGACCCAATTCCTTCCCTGTTGTATATGTAACAAAACCATCTATATCCTGATGATAAACATTTGCATCCTTTTCCCGCTGTGCAATCTGCTTTTCCTTTTTTAAATACATGCGAATTGCTTTTAATTGATATCCCTGACTCCGCAATTCTTTGATACGCATTAATTCTTTGATGTTGTCATCCGTATAATAACGGTGTCCCATCTCATTCCTTGGTATATCAAGCTGTAATTCATCTTCCCAGTATCGTAACACATGTTGTTCTAACGCCACCATTCTTGCAGCGTCAGAAATCATGTAACGGACCTTTTCCACGAAATCATTTCCTTCCTTTATGTATACTGCTCTCTTATGTTACTGCTTGTCCTCATAAGAAAAGTATACTGCCACACACCGGTAGGAGCAATCATTTATAATCGTAAAATTCCGACAAAAAGTCTGTTTTAGTTATTAAATCTTTGTGTATGATCCAGATTGCCAAACTTGGTATACTCCGGCAACCAAGCCAAATTTATGGTGCCAATCGGGCCGTTTCTTTGCTTGGCGACAATGATCTCTGAAATGTTTTTCAAATCCGTATCTTTGTTGTAATAGTCATCTCTATAAATAAACATTACCACATCGGCATCCTGCTCGATAGCACCTGATTCACGCAAATCAGAAAGCATCGGTCTGTGATCCGGTCTCTGCTCAACCGCTCGACTAAGCTGTGATAGCGCCACAACCGGAACACCCAGTTCTCTCGCCAAAGCCTTCAGGGATCGTGAAATCTCTGAAATTTCCTGCTGTCTTGATTCTGACCGTCCGGATCCGCTCATCAACTGCAAATAGTCAATAATAATCAGCTTCAAGTCATATTCCATCTTGTACTTTCTGCACTTACTGCGCAATTCCGAAATGCTGATACCCGGCGTATCATCGATGATTAACTGGGAATTTCCAATTACTCCCGCACCTTCTATCAATTTCTCCCATTCCGATTCCTGCAGATTTCCTGTACGAAGTTTTTGTGCATCTACGCGTGATTCCAAAGAGAACAGACGATTTACCAACTGCTCTTTTGACATTTCCAGAGAAAAAATGGCTGTACATAAATCTTCATGAAACGCAACATACTGCGCGACATTTAACACAAAAGCCGTTTTTCCCATTGACGGACGCGCCGCTACGAGAATTAAATCAGACGGCTGCAGTCCCGCTGTCTGATAGTCCAAATCAATAAATCCGGTTGGAATCCCTGTAACCGCTCCCTTATGCTTTGATGCCTGTTCAATTTTATGAATCGCGTTCATGACAACCTGCCGAATCGGCACAAACTCTGAATTTCCGTGGTTCTGAACCAACGCAAATATATCATGTTCCGTTTTATCCAAAATCGTTTCCACACTATCTTTTCCGGCATAACAATCATTCTCTATCTGTTGATTCACGCGAATAATCTGACGCAACAGTGCTTTGTCGCGAACAATATTTGCATGAGAAGCAACATTGACAGAAACAGGGACGGTGGCAACTAAATCACCAATAAATTCAAGACCTGCCACCTCCGCCGGTACATCCTTTTCCTGCAATTTATTATGCAACGTAATCGGATCTACCGGTTGTCCGTTATTATACATCTCAACAATAGCTTCGAACAGCACACCATATTGCTGGTAATAAAAATCCTCTTTTGTCAAAATCTCTGACGCTGTATTGATCGCATCCCGGTCCATAATCATAGATCCGACTACCGATTGTTCCGCTTCTATACTATTTGGCATTGTTCTTTTAATAAGTGCCTCTTCCATAAATAACTCCCAGTATCCAACTATTCTTCTCCCACATGAACGCGCATTGTTGCTGTAACCTGTGGATGTAATTTCACCTTTACTTCATATGTTCCCAATGAACGGATTGGCTCATTTAAATATATTTTCTTCTTATCAATGCTTTCTCCATATTGAGCCTTAGCGGCTGCACATATTTCTTTTGACGACACGGAGCCAAATGTTTTTCCACCTTCTCCGGTTTTGATCTTTGTCTCAACCGTCCATTCTGAAATTTTCGCAGCCATTTTCTTTGCCGCTTCTAAATTCTCCTGTGCCACTTTATCTGCATGCAGATTTTGAAGTTTTAAGTCATTCAGATTCTTGCTATTTGCTTCCACTCCCAATTTCTTTGGAATAATCATATTTCTGGCATATCCTTCGCTTACATCTACAATTTCCCCTTTCTTCCCAAGGGATTTCACATCTTGTAATAAAATAACTTTCATCTTATATTTCTCCTTCATCCATCAAATCATCCAATATCTGTTGAATCTGACGCTTAATCTCTTCAACAGAGCTGTTTTCAATCTGTGCTCCTGCCACATTCAAGTGACCTCCTCCGCCTAATCGTTCCATGATGAGTTGAACATCTATCTCATCAATCGATCGTGAACTGACATATACTTTATTCTTGTACTCTGTGATAACAAATGACGCTTTAATTCCAACAATATTTAAAAGCTCATTCGCCGCTTTTGCTCCTATAACCGTTGGACTCTCCAATTGTCCCGCCTCAAATATCGATATTGCAAAGCGACCCTTATATACTTCTGCATGTCGTACCACTTCCGCTCTCGCCTTATATGCGGTCATATCTTCACGTAGCATTTTACGAACTCTTGTTACTTCTGCACCACATCGACGGAGATAAGCTGCTGCCTCAAATGTTCTTACACCAGTTTTCGTCATAAAGTTGTTTGTGTCTATCAGCACGCCTGCGTATACACAGTCTGCTTCCTGTGGCCGCAATTCCACTTTTTCAGAAAAGTACTGTAAAACTTCTGCAATCATTTCACATGTAGATGACGCATAAGGTTCGATATATGCCAGTATTGGGCTTTGAACCCGCTCGTTGCCATGTCGATGATGGTCAAATACCACAACAGAATTGCTTTTTGCTAAAAGTTCCGGGCAATCCGCATAACTTGGTCTATTTGTATCCACCAAAATAATCAGTGTTCTGCTGTTGACTAGTTCCAACGCTTCCGCTGAATTAATGAATAGCTTCGCAGGATATCCTTTTTCTTCTGTAAACTGTTCTACTAATGGCCGTAACGATGTTGTGACCGTGTTTATTACAATTCTGGCACTCTTACCTAATTCTCTTGCAGCGCAATACAAACCAATCGCAGCACCTAGAGAATCAACATCTGCGATGGAATGTCCCATAATGATAATATCCTCTCTGGTCTCCATAATTTCGCGAAGCGCCTGCGCCTTCATTCTTGCCTTTACACGTGTGTTCTTTTCGATTTCTTTGCCGCGGCTTCCATAATATGATACATCTTCACCATTTTTTATAACCGCTTGAGAACCGCCTCTTCCTAAGGCTAAATCAATCGCAGCTCTGGCATACTCTGCATTCTGTGCGTAATTTGCTCCACCGGCACCATAACCCATACTCAGAGTAATTTCTAATTCATTTCCCGCTTTCGTGGATTTGATGTCCTCCAGAATAGAAAACTTGTCTTCTTCCAGTTTTCTTAAATGCTGCTGTTGGATAGCAACAAAAAACTTATCTCGGTCTAATTTACGAACAATAGCATTTACGCCTTGAAAATATTTATTAATCTTTCGATCAATAATTGCTGTCAGCAACGATTTTTTTACCTCTTCAATCGAATCATATACCTCTTCATAATTGTCGATATATACAAGGCCGGCCACCAATTTCTGATTTTCATTCTCATCCTTATAATACTGCAACTCTGTATTATCGACCAGAAATACCGCTATCATTGTATTGAAATCGTCTGTTATCATCATCTGATTTGATTCATCTTTTTCTTTCTGCGCAAAATTCATTCGATGCATTTGTGCCATATAATGTCTGTCATTGTAGGAAACCGCTATCGAAAAGGTGTCTTCCTGCGCACGTTGAATCTCTTCCCTTGTTATCTCCTTGAATATGGATGTAACAGATTTATCATATTTTTTATCTTTTCCACTGACTTTGGAAAAAGCATCATTCATCCAAATCAATTTTCCCATACTATCTATCAATGCATATGGCATCGAAAATTCATCCAATATTCTCTTTTGGACCATACCATAGTGCGTCGCAAAGTTGACAATCTCCTCCTTTAATTTTGCGTTACAGTATTTATAACTTGTCATAACAAAAAGTGCGTATATCGCAATTGCAAACGATATCCAGGCTCCATATCTAAAACTACGGAAATATACGATTACATCTCCCAAAATAAACAATGCAATCATATATATTGGCGCTTGAAAATATCTCTTTAGTTTTCCTTTATATTTAATCTCGTCCATACATTCTCCCTTTATGCACACAGTGTCTGCTTTCGCTCGCACTTATCCACTACGTAAGATAATGCTAGTATATTATATCACTTAAAATATCTCTTGGGAATACATCTCTTTTCCTATAAAAACAAAAATACCTTCAGACGATATCGTCCAAAGGTATTTCTGGATATAAAATAGGAAGATAAATAAGAAAAAGACTAGTTTGTAATAACCTCTTCTGTATTCTTATCAAAGAAGTGTGCTCTTTCCATATCAAGAGCAAACTTCACTGTATCACCTGCCTGTGCAGTTGTTCTAGGATCAACTCTTGCTGTAACCTGTGTACCAGCATAATCGAAATACAAGAATACCTCAGCACCTAACAGTTCGTATACACGAATCTCTGACTCAATGACTGCGTTTGGAGCTGCCTCGATAAACATCTGAGAATCATGGATATCCTCCGGACGAATACCAAGTACAACTGTCTTTCCATCATAACCACCGTCAATCAAGGCCTTAGCCTTTGCAGGTGGAATTGTAAGACTTGCATCACCAACCTTTGCTGTCGCTGTATTTCCTGAAACAGAAATCTGTGCATCCATAAAATTCATCTGAGGTGAACCAATAAATCCGGCAACAAAGAGATTCTGTGGCTTGTTGTATAAGTTGTGAGGTGTGTCAATCTGCTGAACAACACCATCTTTCATAACAACAATTCTTGTACCAAGTGTCATAGCCTCTGTCTGATCATGTGTTACATAGATGATGGTAGCACCCAAATCTTCATGAAGCTTTGAAATCTCAATTCTCATCTGAACACGAAGCTTAGCATCCAAGTTTGAAAGAGGCTCATCCATAAGGAATACCTTGGGATTACGAACAATCGCACGACCCATAGCAACACGCTGGCGCTGTCCACCGGACAAAGCCTTTGGCTTACGGTCTAACAAGCCCTCAAGGTCAAGAATTCTTGCTGCCTCGCGCACTTTCTTGTCAATTTCGTCTTTTGGAAGCTTACGAAGTTTCAATCCAAATGCCATGTTATCATATACTGTCATATGTGGATACAACGCATAGTTCTGAAATACCATTGCGATATCACGGTCTTTTGGCTCTACGTCATTCATACGCCTGCCGTCAATAATCAAGTCACCTGATGAAATATCTTCCAAACCGGCAATCATACGAAGTGTCGTTGATTTACCACATCCTGAAGGACCTACGAAGATAATGAACTCCTTGTCGTTGATATCCAAGTTGAAATCCTTTACAGCATGGAAGCCGTTAGGATAAATTTTGTTAATGTTTTTTAATGAAATACTTGCCATAATGAAAAACCCTCACTTAAACCTTATTATTTTACAATAAACTCATCAATGTCTGCTAAAATTGCATTTAAGTCCGTATCTTTTTGAATGTTCAGTTTAAGATCCTGTGACAAATCCAAACTGAAGATTCCCATGATAGACTTTGCATCAATAACATATCGATCGCATACTAAATCAAAATCGTTATCATAAGTTGTAATCGCATTAACGAATCTCTTTACCTTGTCAATCGAATTGATATTAACTGTTACTGAAGTCATACCTGTTTTCTCCTTTCTACTATGCACGGGCCGCTAAAACCCAATTGATACTTTTATTATAAAAATGATGGCGTTTTGTTACAACGACAAAACAACCAAAAAATATGGAATTTGTTCGTTATTCTAACCTAATTTCCTCTGCGGTGCACCTTGAATAATAAATTACGGTTCATTATAATTACTTTATATAAGATATCTGAAAGGAAAGCAGCATCCGGGGAAAACTTATGAATAACGAAGAACAAATCTCAGAACTATTAGAACAACTCAAATTGCAGACCGGCATTTCTTTTGCCATCGAAGATAATATGCTAGACAGTGATGAAACGATTGCTGTCCTAAAAAATATGCTTCACTCACAGCACAATGGAACAACCAAGGAGGGGTTTTGGCGGAATCTCCTTTTAGGTCTTCTTTCCCCTGCAGAGATACTACAGGGAATTCACCGATTTCACATAGAACGTCAAGACCTTTTGTTTCCTTTTTTGATAGAGAGTCGCCATCCGTTTTCCTCTATGGAATTATCCGTTTTTTCCCAGTTCTTTTCCTCCGGGGCTGATCAAATGGTAGCCATTGACGACTGCCAACTTGCGGTAATCCGTCATGTCAAACAGCCTCTCTCGGTGGATTCCATGCGTCAAATGATTTTGGATATTCACGGTGCACTTGAGGCAGAGACAATGACGCCCATCCACATTTCATATGATCAGGATTGTTCGTCTGTTGATCAGTTGCCCGGCGTTTTTTTTAATCTGTCAACAGCCATGGAAATCGGCTCCATTTTTTACTCTACCCAGCACGTTTTCTGGGCACACGATCTTGGCCTAGGGAAATTAATATATCATTTGCCGAGGGAAATCTGTGAGGACTATATAAAAGACCACTTCCAAGGATTACAGATTAACATGATAGATGAAGAAACACTCCATACTATCCACGTCTTCCTAGAAAGTGGTCTCAGTATTGCAGAGTGTGCAAGAAAACTATATCTTCACCGCAACACTCTTATTTATCGGTTGGACAAAATCCAAAAACTCACCGGTTTGGACATCCGCAAATTTAATGATGCTCTCACCTGCAAAGTAGCAATGATGATGTCAGACTACCTTTTACAGAAGGACTAAGCCGTGCGTCCGGCGCCCTCTCCAATGTCTACCACGTAGAATTCTGCATCAATACCTGTCTTCTCTTTATATCCGGTTCCAACTTGTTCCATGAAGGCGTCAACGGCATCATTCTTCACGATGCTCACGGTACATCCTCCGAATCCGCCTCCGGTAATTCTCGAACCGATAACACCTTCAACTTTCCATGCTAAATCGACCAACACATCGATTTCTTCACAGGAAACTTTATAATCGTCGCGCAATGAAATATGAGATTGATTCATCAACTGTCCAAACGTAATTAGGTCGTTCTCTTTAAGAGCTGCAACCGCTTTGACTGTACGCTGGTTCTCAGCGACAGCATGCTTTGCTCTCTTGCGACGTTCCTCATCTTTTATCGCATCTTTATTTGCTTCGAATTCTGCATTATCCAAATCGCCCAGTGATTGAATATCACATACCGTCTGAAGCTCTTTGAGTGCTGTAGCGCATTCCTCTCTGCGCTCATTGTACTTTCCATCTACAAGACTATGCTTTACTTTACTATTTGTAATAACAATCTTTGCATCCGGAAGTTGTATCTTTGCATATTCATACGACAAATCGCTTGTATCAAGGAAAATGGCATGATCTTTCTTGCCCATTGCCACTGCAAATTGATCCATGATTCCGCAGTTGCATCCGTTGAAATTATTCTCTGAGAACTGCCCTATCAGTGCCAAGTCTATCATTGTCATATCATCAAATCCATATAAATCCCGAAGAATAACACCGGTGAGGACTTCTAATGATGCCGAAGAAGATAGCCCCGATCCATTCGGAATATTACCCCAGATCGCCATGTCAAATCCCGTTTCCAGATTTTTTCCTCTTTGAGCAAACGCCCAGACAACTCCCAGTGGATAGTTTGACCAGTCATTCTTTTTCTGATAGCTCAAATCGTCAAGAGAAATTTCCACAACAGATGCATGGTCTAAGTTAGCAGAATAAAAATGAATTTTGTTATCCGTTCTCTTTTGTGCAACGCCATATGTACCAATCGTCAATGCACAAGGAAATACATGTCCTCCATTGTAATCTGTATGCTCTCCAATCAGATTTACGCGTCCCGGGGCAAAATATTCTCTGACATCGCCACCATCACCATAAATTTCAACAAATTTTTCTTTTAATTTTGCTGCATCCATCTTTTTGCTCCTTTTATATGTGTATTTTTTCAGGTGAAATGCGGTGCATCGCCTCAAGCATTTCTTCCCCTGGCTCAAACAAAACCTTTACTTCACCGCCGGATTTGTTATCTTTTACAATCATAGTGTAATAAGAAACACCTTCCTCATGTGAAAGACAGTCATATGTTTTCATTGCGCGACCAATATACCCTTGAACTGGACCGCTCTTTGATGGCGCTACAACAATAACATCCTTCATCTCACAATCTACCAAGTCTTTTCGCTTTCTTCTTCTCACAATTTTCGTAATTTCCAAAGTACCATTCGTATAAATGTAGTCAAATTCAACTTTGGCATTTTGTGAAACAAAATAGGTAACTATTATCATTGCGATAAGAGGTATGCCAAACATCGCATAATTCACCACCAAAAACAGAAACGCTACGAAAACAGTCAGTACAATCAAAATAGCGTTTAAAAACTTCGTAACACTTGGCGTATTCCGTTTTATTGATTTCTCAACATAAATATCCTGATACATTTTTTGCTCCTTTTCCCACAAGAATTTTTTTATATTATATCAAACTGCTTCCTTGCACTTCAACACCATAATAAGATTTCTCGAAGAAAAATGCTCCCACGTTTTTTCGTGGGAGCATCTCACATTTTCCTTTTATATGCCACGGAAACTAAAGGATAATGTTATTTTTTTACTATTATCAATCCTATACTCCGGATGTGTTTGTGCTCCCCAAGTATCATCGCCAGCTATACCCATCTGAGCCAAGCCAACTCGGATAAATGTGTAGTGAATTGGTGGAAGTTCTGTCGGATGGAGCGCATTTTCAATTTCATGTGGAGAATATGGCAATACCGATAAGCTCAGTTTATCGCCCATCAAGTAGATACCTCTGCCTCTCTCGTCTGTTATCTTTGCGTAGCGAACATCCACTTTATTTCCACATTCCTGCGGCACAAGATATTTCGCCATATTTTCAACGATTTTGTTTTGGAATAAACCAACTTTCGCATGGTCTTTATCTAAGTATGTCTCCTCCGGACCTTTTCCATACCATGTAAGATTTTCATAATCCGCATCCATTGTAAATAACATACTATACTCTGGTAATTCACCAACTTCCTCCGATGCATCCATTGTCATTGTCACCTTGACTTCGCCATCTCCGAACACCTGATATGCCACCTGACAATCCATTGCCGGTTTCGTCGGCAAATGATAAGTATACCGGACAATCACGGTATCATCCTTTTCTTCAACATCATAAAATGTTGTCTTTCGTCCGTTCTCATATTTGTATGTATTATACATACTTGCCAGTTTCCACTGTCCGGAACGGAATGGCAGAAGATTTGCCACATCATTGTCTGTCATTGGTCTCCAGAAGTTTGGCTTTGGTATAGATTTAAACAACTCCACTCCCGCGTATTTATATGAAACCAAGCCTCCATGAATACCTGAAAAGAGTACTTCAAACGAATCGCCTTTTATGCCAACATTGCACCATCCTTTTGTAACTCTTATCGGTTTGCGAGACGGAGACTGTACTTCCATTTGACCTATTACTTCCTGACCATATGCCACTTCATGGCCCTTCTTTGCCCACAGCGTATCTTCTTTTAACACAAAAGAAACCGTTAGGACAAACTCTCCCTTTTCTGGCACATCGACATCCAATGTTACCTTCTGCTTTGTCAATGGTTCTACCGCAATGGATGTAATTTCCTTTGAAATCAACTTCCCTTCTTTTTCCAATGTGATTACTGCGTCATAGATATCCGTATTGATGAAGAGATTCTGGTTTGTGATTGTCGCCACCTTGTTTACTATTACAATGTGAATGCTCTGGTAATTGTATTTTACCTCCTGCATCTTTGGCGACGGATCGCGATCCTTTCCATAGCAAATGCCATTTCCACTGAAGTTGTAGTCACAAGGTCTTTCGCCGAAATCTCCGCCATATGCTTGAAACTCTACACCGTACCGATCTTTCCTTGTAAGCGACTGGTCAATGTAATCCCAAATAAAACCTCCTTGGAATAATGGCTCCTTCTCCGCCAAATCTGTATACTTATGCATGGCACCACACGAGTTACCCATCGCATGTGTGTACTCACAAAGAATATACGGCTTATCCCGATGTTTCTTTAGATAATCCTCAATATCTGCTGCCGGTGTATACATCGTACTGACCATATCCGTGGTTTCCGGATAGCGTTTATCCCAATCCACACCTTCATAATGAACGAGTCTGGTATCATCCCACGTATGAAAGGCTTTGCTCATCTCCAACAGATCTTTTCCACCATACGATTCATTTCCACATGACCAAATCAGAATACATGCGTGATTCTTGTCTCTTTCATACATGCTTTTTGCTCTGTCAAGAATCAATTCCTGATATTCTGGGCGGTCACCGGGAACAGCTGATTCTAATGTTTCTAATCCGCGAGCGATAGCATCCCATGTTCCGTGCGTTTCCAAATTCGTCTCATCAATCACATACAAACCATACAGATCACACAGGCGATATAGCGTCGTCCTATTTGGATAATGGCTGGTACGAATCGCGTTGATATTATGCCGCTTCATCGTAATGATATCTTTTAAAATATCATCATAACTCATAACTCTTCCGCTATCAGAAGAAAACTCGTGACGGTTTACACCGCGGAAGACAATGCGCTTTCCATTGATATGCATCATTCGGTTTATCATTTCAAATGAGCGGAACCCAATTTTTTCCGCTATCACTTCCTGAAATTCGTCTGCCGTATTTGAAACTGTAAGTTGTATGTCATAAAGATTCGGCTCTTCTGCGCTCCATAACTTTGGTTCCTTTATCGGCATCTCAATGTGATTGCTTCCTTCAACAAGTTTCGTCTCCATCACAAGCTCATGCACATCATCCGATAAAAGCAGCTCTGCCTTTCCGGCGCCTGTCACATCCAAATTTATTTGCAATACGCCATCTTTATATTCTGTATCCAAAAGTGTTTTCACCTTCATGTCGCGAATATGCACTTTTGGAATGGTGTACAGATATACATCTCGGAAGATACCGGAAAATCGGAAGAAATCCTGATCTTCACACCAACTACCTGCCGTCCATTTGTACACCTGAACTGCTAATTTGTTTTCGCCATCCTTGACAAAAGGAGTCAAATCAAACTCAGACGGTGTAAATGTATCTTCGCTGTAACCTACATATTTCCCATTTAACCAAAGTGCCATTCCACTTTCCACACCCTGGAATGAGATATAGATTGGCCCGCTTTTCATTTGTTCCGGAACCTCAAAGTACTTCACATAAGACGCTACCGGATTGAATTCTACCGGAATCTCCCCGGGAACTACCGGCTCCTTTCCATCCCATGGATACTGCGTATTTGCATATTGGGGTATGTCGTATCCCTCCATCTGGATATGGGCTGGTACACGAATATCAGCCCAATCCTTACAATCATAGTCTTCTTCATAAAAGCCTTCGATTGCAGATGCAATATTTTTTGCGTAAGAAAATTTCCATACACCATTTAAAAGCACTTTAAAGTCAGAAAATCCTTCTGCAACGCTATCCAAAGAGCGATAAAACTCATGGTCAGAATGAGCAGCCATTCGATTTTCCTGAAAAATCCGAGGATTCTTTACAATACAATATTGAAATTTCTCCATAATTATTATCCTTCATATATTTATTTCACTGAACCTGTAATACCTTCTGCAAACTGCTTCTGCAATACGAAGAATACGATCATCGTTGGCAATGAACAGAACAAAACGCCCATCATCAACACGCCATAGTCTGTGGTATATCCACCTGCAATCTTTGCAATCAACATTGGCATTGTTTGTGCTCTTGTATCAGCCATAACAACCTTTGGCCAAAGGTATGCATTCCATGCATTCATGAAAGTGATAACCGCTGCTGCTGCATAGGTAGATTTCATTACCGGCATATACATACGGAAGAAAATCTTAATTTCTGACAGTCCATCCAATCGCGCTGCTTCCATAATATCGATTGGGAAGTTTCTCGAATTCTGACGGAACATCATAATCAAAAACGGTGTTGAGATACTTGGTAAAATAAACGCCCAAACCGTATTCAAAAGTCCTGCTGCAGACACCATCTTAAACAATGGAATCATCGTTGCAACCTGTGGAATCATCATTGCCAAAAGCAAGATGGAGAACACTTTATCCTTTGCCTTGTCATGGTACAACTCAAAGCCAAAACCGGCCAGAGAACAAATCAAAAGCGCTACAACCGTCTGTACAATCGAGTATAAGAAGGAATTGCCCAGCGCTCCCCACAAATCGTTTTGTGTTACCAGCTTTTCGAAGTTCTCCAATGCGTATGCTCCAAAGGTAATCTTTCCTCTTGCGATGTCAACAGAGCGGTTTGTTGCTGCTGCAATCATCCAGTAAAGCGGAAAGACAGAAATAAATGATACAATAATCAAGAAAATATAGGTTGGTATTAATCTTCGCTGTATAGCGGAACTATTCTTTTTAGTCACGATTATCACCTACTTTCATACTAATTGCTGATAGAATTGCTACCAGGATAAAAATGAAGAATGACATTGCGGATGCATAACCAAACTTAGCTACGCCAAGTCCAAATGCATTGTTATAAATGTAGTGAGACATGGTGATGGATGAGAATGCCGGACCACCCATTGTCAAGTTCATTGATTCATCAAATAACTGTAACGTACCGTTGATTGACATAATAACTGTCATAATGATCGTTGGCATCAAAAGCGGAACGGTAATCTTCCAGAATGTCTTCCATCCGTTCGCACCGTCAATCTTAGCTGCTTCATATACAGAGTATTCAATATTCTGCAATCCTGCCAAATAGAATACCATGTTGTATCCTGTCCAGCGCCATATCAAAGCAATGATAATAACTGCTCTTGCACTTCCCGTATTTCCAAGGAAGTTGTAATTGTTCTCTAAAATGCCCAGATTAACAAAAATCTCGTTAATCAGTCCGTCCAAAGCAAAAAGAGATTTAAAAATCAAAGCGTAAGATACAAGAGATGTAGCACATGGCAAGAATACCATCGTTCTGAATAAACCTCTGAATTTCAAATCCTTGTTGTTTAGCAACTGGGCTAACAGAATCGCCAAAACCAACATGATTGGCACTTCAATTGCCAAATATAAAAATGTATTTCCCACGGAACGAAGAAATGTACGATCTGCAAACATACGCATGTAGTTGTAATAAATTGGGTCAGCTATCTTTTCGTTTACACCGGTTCCCGTGGTAAATGATGTGATAAATGCCTGAATCATTGGATAAAAACTGAACACTGCAATCATAATACTGGCAGGTGCCAAAAATATCCAACCCGATCGCTGTTGCTTCGCCTGTATGTTCATTTCTTTCTTTGTCTTACTCAATGTCCTTTCCTCCCTTTTTCTTATTTTGAGAGAAAACGGGGAGTCGGAATATCCGATTCCCCGTCTAACAATTCATTATATAGAAAGATTACTCTTCCATTGCAAACTCAAGATCTTCCTGAGCCTGTGCTAACGCATCATCTACAGATGTACCATTGTGAATATTTGTGATTGCTGCTGCAACCTTCTCACGAGCTGTGTAATGGAAATCACTCTGCTCTACAACCTTAACATGAGATCCCATCTCTACAATCTTAGCGTAGATAGCCTGACCACCGAAGTACTCAACACCTTCCTGATATACATCAGACTGACCAGCAGAGATACATGTTGTGATAACACCACCATCACGAAGTGCGTTGTCATATGTATCGATGTAGATGGCGTTTGAAATCCCACTCGATATCCAACCTCATCCATCGAAATATCCTCTTTCTGCATTAGTATGCACGCCCGATCGATACGTACCAAATTCACATAATCCAGTGGTTTCATATTCACGGCATCCTCAAACACTCTTCGGAAATGACTCTCACTCAATCCACTTGCTTTTGCAATATCTTCCATACGAATCTGCTCCATGTAGTGCACGCCTATATAATCCAGTGAACGTTTTACGTACTCATTTACCTGTTTTGTCTGTCGGGATTTATCTCTCTCATCCGCCAATCGCAAAAGTTCTATGATAAAAGCATGTAAATACGCTTTTATGCTCTCTTCATAGTGCACGCCCTGATCTCTCGATTCCCGAATAATGTTTAAAACATTGTTTGCCAGAGTTCTATGGTTTAATCCGGACTTCAATGTCCCACGCCTATTTATAATGCTAAGAACAAAGTTTTTCTGGATAATGTCCAGTGTCAACTCATTATTGACAAATCGCTCTATATCTATAAACAAAAACTCCCATTTACAGATATTCCCCGGCTTGCTGTTCGTCGTGTGTGGAATGTTTGCCGGTATTACCGTAAACATATCCCCCTTATACTCATAAACCCGATCTTCGATGATGACATTTCCATCGCCGTAATAGCAATATCCAACTTCCATATAATTATGAAAATGCAGCATATCATCCGGATACTCGACGCCATACTCCTGCTCCCACCCTTTTCCTAAAAGAGGCAGAACATAACTTCCTGTCGGTATCTCATAATAGCGGTATTCCATTCGTTTTTTCTTTTTTACCATATAGTTTTCCCCAGTGTCCTTCTCAGACTTTCAATTCCCCTAATCCATATTCTAAAATCTTTTGGGGGAGAAAACAACCTGTTTTTGAATTCTTACAATAAAAAAAGAACACCCTCCTTTCCAGAAAGTGTTCTAAAAATCCTATATATATTACGCAAATATTATTCGCAAACGTAAGGCATAAGTGCTACGTGACGAGCTCTCTTGATTGCTACGGTCAAAGCTCTCTGATGCTTCGCACAGTTACCTGTGATACGGCGAGGAAGAATTTTTCCTCTCTCAGAGATATATCTCTTTAACTTTGCTGTATCCTTATAATCAATCACGTTGTCCTTACCGCAGAATACACAGACTTTCTTTCTTCTGTGCATCGGCCTTCTTCTCGAACCATCTGCTCTGTCTGTCTTATTGTAAGCCATGACGCTACCTCCTATCAATCTTAGTTAAACGGCAATTCTTCTTCAATGCCATCTGGGATATTCATAAACCCATCCCCTGCACTTGTATTAGGTGCCGGAGCCTCTGATGCAAATCCATTGTTTGACTGCGCACTTTTGCTCTCAGCGAACTCAATAGAATTTGCAATAATCTGATCCTGATATACCATGTTGCCATCTTTGTTGGTGTAATTATTATTTCTAATTTCACCCTCCAACAAAATCTTGGTACCTTTTCTGAGATACTTCTCAGCAAATTCCCCCTGCTTTCCAAGAGCTGTAATACGGAAGAAATCAGCATCCGGTTCTCCGTCTCTCTTGAATCGTCTGTCTACAGCAATTCTAAAATTAGCAACTGCTGTGTTGTTTGCTCCACCATATCTCACTTCTGGGTCAGCCACAAGACGACCCATCATAATAAGTTTATTCATACCGTCTCCTTATCTACTATCTATACCTCGTCTTTTCTAACGCATAAGAAACGAAGAACATTTTCCATGATACGAACGTTTTCTTCAATCTGAGCAGGTGCTTCCGGTTCAGCTTCGAACTGGATGAAGTAGTAAAATCCTTCGCTCATCTTCTGGATGTCGTAAGCTAATTTCTTCTTACCCCACTCCTCAACTTCGCTGATTGTGCCACCGAAACGGGTAATGTAACCCTTTGCCCTCTCAACGACTTCTGCTCTCGCATCATCTTCGATCTTAGCATTGACAATGAGTGCTAATTCATATTTGTTCATGCGAATTTACCTCCTTTTGGTCTATTGGCCTCACCCGATATTTGGGCAAAGCAAGGATATTTTATATATCACGAATTCATATATTATCACGCATTTCCCTTTTTTTCAAGAGTTTTTGCAACTTCTTTTATATTTTTTTCGAGTTTTTTTCTCGGAATCATGATTTGATGACCACATCCAAGACATTTTATACGAAAATCGGCGCCTATTCGAAGCACTTCCCACTGATTGCTACCGCATGGGTGTCCCTTTTTTAATGTTAAAATATCCCCAACCTGTAAATCCATTTCTTTTCCCTTCTATGTCTAAACAGATATCTGAGAAAGAACTTTACCAATACGCTCCTGTATGATAAGGTTTGCTCTCTGATCTGCCTTTGTCTCTGACTTATTAATCAGGACTAACCTGTCCCCATTATAATAATCAATCAGGCCTGCTGCCGGATATACTACCAGCGATGTGCCCCCTACGATAAGCATGTCCGCATTTGCAATGGCACGGACGGACTCCTGCAAAACCTGTTGGTCCAGTCCCTCCTCGTAAAGCACAACGTCCGGTTTGATGTCTCCTCCGCAACAATCACATTTTGGAACACCGGATGCTTCCTTTATATAGGAAGCGTCAAAAAATTTGCCGCATTTCTCACAATAATTTCGCAAAATGCTACCGTGAAGCTCCAGGACTTTTTTGCTCCCAGCCTTTTGATGTAATCCATCAATGTTTTGCGTCACAATCGCTTTTAGTTTTCCCGCCTGTTCCAGTTCGGCGAGCTTCTTATGCGCATCGTTTGGTTCCACATCTGTTATCAGCATTTTGTCTTGATAAAACCGGTAAAATTCTTCTTTTCTTCTTATATAAAAGGTGTGACTCAGAATTGTCTCCGGCGGATAATCGTATTTCTGATGATACAGACCATCTGTACTTCGGAAATCCGGTATCCCGCTCTCTGTAGAAACACCCGCACCGCCAAAAAAGACAATATTGTTCGATTCAGAAATCATTTTTTGCAACTTTTGTATTTTCTCTATCATATGTACCCCTCATTTCCTTCCTGTAAATAAAAAATTGCGGGGATAGGATTTGAACCTATGACCTCCGGGTTATGAGCCCGGCGAGCTTCCAGACTGCTCCACCCCGCGACAATGTATAACTTGTATATTAAATACTACTCCTCTTTACACTCCTTGTAAATACAATGTTTCTTCCTCAAATCATTTTTGCAAGTATCACACTCGCAATTAAACCTGCCACGGTTGCAACCAATGCTCCCGGCAATGTCCATCGTGTTTTACTGACCTTTACACTCATAAAATATACTGACATCGTATAAAATATGGTTTCTGTACAAGAGCCCATGATTGACACTGTTTTACCATATAAACTATCCGGTCCATACTCCTTAAAAATATCCAGCACCAGTCCTGTTGCGGCGGATGAAGAAAACATTTTTACGATGGCAACCGGCACAAGTGTAGAAGGAAACACACTTTCCGGGATTATTTTTCCCAAAAGAAGGGAGAGATCTTCCAGTAATCCGGATGCACGAAGTACTCCAACCGCGCACATCAATCCCACAAGTGTCGGCATAATGCCAATAACTGTATGAAATCCATCTTTTGCTCCGTCTAAGAAATCTTCATATACTTTTGCACGATTTAAGATACCATGCGTCAGAATAATGAAAATCACAATGGGAATCATAGCGTCTGACAAATATAATAGTAATTTCACTTACGACACCTTTCCAATTTTAATGCAATTAAACAAAAGGCAATGGCTACTGCCGTACTAAACAGCGTTGCGAGCAGCCCTGGACCAACAATCAATGATGGATTGGAAGAACCATATTGACTTCGGTACGCAATCATATTCATTGGTATTAATTGTAACGATGAAATATTTAATATCAGAAAAGTGCACATATCTGCACTCGCCGTTCCTTTTGGTTCCTTATTTAATGTCTGCAATTCTTCCATTGCTTTTAAGCCTGCAGGTGTTGCCGCCCATCCAAGGCCGAAAATGTTTGCAATAAAATTCGTTGCAATATAGGCTTTTGCTTTTGGAGCATTCTTTATTGATGGGAAAAAGAAATGGAGGATTGGCTCTAGTTTACGCGCCAACTGATTCAACATTCCACTTCTCTCCGCTATCTTCATCATGCCTACCCAAAAACACATTACACCCATAAGGGTAATACACAAAGATATCGCTTCTTTTGACGATGCAATTGCTGCTTCTGTAATTTCAGGCATATGTCCTCGAATACTGCCATACACAATACCTATCATTAGCATTCCTGCCCATAAATAATTCATTGCGTTTCCATCGCTCTTTTGTATATTCTATGTTTCTTCTCTTGAAATATGCCTGCCCATATTCTTTTTACTCAAATCATATATTTTTCATTTTTTCATAAACTATCCTTAGGCATTATTTTCCTAGGAGGTCACATGAAAAGAAACATCCTTCGCAGATTTCTTTCTATATTAATTGCCTGCTCCCTTTTATCCGGGTGCGCACGGCAGGATTTGGGCAAAGGCTCTTTATCCTCACCTGTCTCAAACGATGCTGAGACTGCCTTTGAACTTTTGGAAAACCAGTGGTTTAAAAAGCAGATGGAGAGCGACCCTTTTTCATGCCATTTTTCAATTGCGAATCCTACCTCTTACGGTATTTCAATGAGAGAAGCAAAGTTTTCAGACTTAACCTATGAAGAATTCAAGCGTTCTCAAAAGGAAAAGAAACTCTTTTTAAAGGAATTAAAGCAGATTCCTTATCAAAAGTTATCGTCTGAAAACCAATTTGTCTACGACATATTATATGATTACTATGCGCTGCAATGCGAATTTGATGACTATTATTACTATGCTGATCCACTTTCTCCAACAAGTGGCATTCCGGCATCTCTGCCCGCTTTGCTCTCAGCATTTCGTTTTGATAACACAGAAGACATTCAGTTGTATTTTCTTCTCCTTGATGATGTTGACATCTATTTTGAACAACTCTCTACCTTTGCGGAAGAAAAGGAAAAAAGGGGATTATTACAAAATGAAAATGGAATGGGAGCAACCATCACCTTTTGCAAAGACTTTTCCAAGGCTCAACCGGATCATCTTCTACTCCTCTCTTTTGAGGAGCGGATAAACAACTGTGATTTTCTCGGTTCATCCGAAAAGCAAAAGTATATTACCACCAACCGAGAACTGGTTTGCGATGTCGTTTTACCGTCGTATTTGTCGCTTTCTAATAGATTGTCGTCTTTATCAATTGACGAAGACCCAACTTCTTGTCTTTGCCATCTTCCGAAAGGACACAACTATTATTCATTGTTGACCAAAAGTTATACAGGGTGCGAAGATTCACCCTTTGTTCTATACCAGCGAATCGCAAAAAAAAGAGAGGCTGATTTGGAGAAGATGTCTGGTCTGTTTTCTTCTCACCCTTCTCTGGCAACATCGATTTCCAATGTTCAATGTCCAATTGATGATCCAAAAGAAATGATTGACATGTTAAGAGATTCCATTTCCAATGATTATCCGGCTTGTCCTTCCGCAAACATCAAGATACAAGAAATTTCGCCGCAATTGGCGGCGTATAGCGCACCTGCATTTTATATCATCGCACCATTGGACGCCTGCGATAACCACACCATTTACTATAATCCGAAAAGTTTTTCTTCCTCGCTGGATTTGTTTACCACCATGGCGCATGAAGGATATCCGGGTCATCTTTACCAGACCTGCATGTCTTATACGAATGACTATGCTCCTGTTCGCCTCCTCCTGTCCCATCCTGGATACGTTGAGGGTTGGGCAACCTATATAGAATCTGAGTCTTATCTCTATGCCGGCTTGCCTGCGGAAGTTGCACAAGTTTTGTCTCTCAACCAGGGCATCGTTTTAAGTCTGTATGCTTCATCCGATATTGGGATTCATTATTATGGTTGGGATAAAAAGAAACTGTTAGAATTCTTATCAAACTATGGAATTCATGACAAAAATGTTGCTTCACAGATATATCAATTGATCCTGAACGATCCTGCAAACTATTTGAAATATTATGTGGGATACATGAATTTCTTAGATCTGCGAGAAGAATGCCAGGAAAAATACCCCGGCACCTTCTCACGAATGGACTTTCACAAATGTATTTTACAGGCTGGTCCCTGTCCATTTCCTATTTTGAGGGATCTGCTGTTCGATTATTTTGATAACATAGCCTGATAAATTTCTCGCTTGCTGACGCCTCTATCCTTTGCAACCGCCTTCATGGCATCCTTTTTTGTCATCTCTTGGGAAAGATATCTCTCCAAGTGCTCTTCTATGGAGATATCTTCCCATTTGCCTCGTTGCTCCTCCAGAACCTGTTCCTTTGATTTGCCGGCAATCACCAACACATATTCTCCTTTTGGCTCCTTTGTTTCATAATAAACAATCGCTTCCTGCAGCGTCGTTTTATTCTTTTCCTCAAACCGCTTTGTCAATTCCCGGCAAAGCGTGATACTTCGATTACCAAGGGTATCGTACAGTTCCTGTAAGGTAACTTTCAGGTGATGTGGCGATTCATATAATACAATGGTTCTTGTCTCTTTTTTCATCTCCTCCAACACTCTTGTGCGTTCTTTTTTGTCCTTTGGAAGAAACGCCTCAAAACTGAATCTCCGACAAGCTTGTCCCGAACTGGTTACTGCCGTTATACATGCTGCCGGTCCCGGGATTGCATTGACTTCAATCCCCTCATCGTAACACTTCGCGACAAGCTCTTCGCCCGGATCAGAAATACCTGGTGTCCCCGCATCTGTAATTACAGCAATATTCTTCCCCTCCTGCAGCAACGCAATCAGCGTTTCTGCTTTTTCTATCTTGTTAAACTCGTGATAACTTGTCATCGGCGTTGCTATGTCATAATGTTTCAATAATTTCAACGATGTCCTTGTATCTTCCGCAGCGATCAAATCTACTTCCTGCAACATGCGAACTGCTCGATATGTCATATCTTCCATGTTACCAATCGGTGTAGCACACAAATATAATGTTCCTTCCATAACTTCCTCCCATATAGGATTTAATAGCCATAAATATCATATATCTCCGGCATGTATACACCCGGTTCTTTATATACAATTAACGGTTTTTCCACTTTCAATCTGGATTTTCCTCCTCGTAGTCCTTCTATCAGCACCATGTTTGGTTCTTTATCCACGTAAGGATAAACCAATTGCATCCGTTTTGGCTCAGTGCCATACGCACTCATGAGCGATAAGATTTCCACTAAACGGAACGGACGATGAACAAAATAACACCTTCCGTTTGGCTTTAACAGTTTCACCGTGGAAGCAATCAAATCCTCAAGACTGCATCGCACTTCGTGACGTGCAATTGTCTTTGCATCCGTCTCATTGATGATGCCATGGTCTTTTGTCATATACGGTGGATTACTTGTTACAACATCAAAAGAAGATGCACCAAACATTTTTGCTGCATCTTTCAAATCACCTGTTACAATTGATATCTTTTCTTCTAAGCCGTTCCTTGCCACGCTTCTCCTCGCCATGTCTGCGCTTTCCGGTTGAATCTCTAAACCCGTAAAATGGGAACCCTCGCTCTTTGCCTCAAGCAAAATAGGTATGATTCCCGTTCCTGTGCCGAGATCTATCATCGTCTCATTTTGTTTTACTTTTGCAAAACCAGATAGCAAAACGGCATCCATACCAAAACAAAACTTCTCCGGATTTTGAATAATCTGATATCCGTTTCGCTGTAAATAATCCAAACGCTCTCCCGGCAACAAATCAACTTCTCTCACTATTTATCATCCTCTAGATTTGCTAATTCCTTTAATTCTTCTTTTGTCACCTTGACATTCTTACGCTTTGCCTTGAATTTCAATTCCGATACCGGGTATTCCCTCTCTTCTTTTGTATCATTCTGTTCGATTACAACCTTTACAAGCTGCCGTAAAACGCTGACGGACTTTACTTGTCCTTTGATGCCTTCCTTCGTTGTCACATAATCTCCAACATTCGGCAGTTGACGGTTCAGGTATTCGTATGTTTCCTGCTCATTCTTCAAACAGCACATCAAACGACCGCACACACCTGATATCTTTGTAGGATTTAATGACAAATTCTGCTCCTTCGCCATCTTGATCGAAACAGGTACGAAATCCGTGAGATATGTCGTACAACAAAGAGGTCGTCCACAAATTCCTATACCGCCCAATGTCTTTGTCTCATCACGAACACCAATCTGTCGCAACTCAATTCTTGTGCGAAATACAGAAGCCAAGTCTTTTACCAACTCACGGAAATCGATTCGTCCGTCTGCAGTAAAATAAAATAACAGTTTATTATTATCAAACGTATATTCAGCATCAACCAGCTTCATTTCAAGATTATGCTTCTTGATTTTTTCCTGACAAACTTTGAATGCTTCTTTTTCTTTTTCTTTATTCTTCTCAACATGTTTCAAATCATTTTCTGAAGCGATTCTCTGTACTTCTTTTAATGGCTGAACCACCTCATCATCTGACACTTCCTTTGGACCGACAACCACTGTTCCCAGTTCCGTGCCTCTAGCCGTTTCGACAACTACTTTGTCGCCTACTTTCAGTTCGAAATCCTTTGGACCAAAGTAATATACCTTGCCCGCTGTGCGAAATCGTACACCTATTATCTTTATCATGAAATATTCTCCTTTATTGTCAGCAACAAAAGCTCCATACATAGATTATAGTTTACATTTGCTGCCATTTTTCGTTTTGTGTCTGACAGAGACTCCAATATCTTTTCCAAGCCTGCAAATTTTGCAACATTTGCCTGTTTTTTTATAATAATGGTTTCATCTTGAAACGTTATACTATTTGCATCCCCTGTCGCTTTATATAATAACACATCTCGGAACCACATGGTCATCAAATCCAAATAATCTCTTATCACACCTTTGTATTCTTCCAATTCCTTGACCGTTTGTGATATCTCAAACAACTCCATATTATCCATACGGCGCAAGATATTAACCATATGTGACTTCATTTCATTGAATGTATCCGATGACGCAAGTTTGATGGCTTTCCCATAATTTCCCTGTGCAAAAGCAGCACAAATCTCTGCCTGATAATCAGGAATTCGTTGTTTTTCCATCAATTCTCGAATGATGATATTCTTTGCCACCGGCTTTAATTCTAATGTGACGCACCGAGATTGAATCGTTTGCAAAAATCCCGATGCGTTCGTTGTAAGCAAAAACAATACTGCATATTCCGGTGGTTCTTCCATCGTTTTTAATAAAGCATTCTGAGCTGCTTTATTCATCTTCTCCGCCTCATCCACAATATAAATCTTGTACGGACTGGCATATGGCTTGATGACAATGTCGTTGTTTATCTGTTGACGAATGTCTTCTACCGATATGGTTGACGGCTTCTCGTGTGTAACATATCGAATATCCGGATGATTGTGATTCCTTGCCTGCTTACAGGAGTGACACTCCTCGCATGCATCTTGCCCGGAAGTTTTCTTCTTCACGCGTTCGTCGCACAAAAGTGTTTGTGCAAATGCCTCTGCCAACATCATTTTTCCGGATTCCTTCTCGCCACTGATAATGTATGCATGAGAAACTTTGCCCATCAATATTGCGTTTTGTAAATGTTTTTTTATATCCTCTTGTCCGCAAATATCCGCAAACTTCATACTCTGCTCCTTAGGTGGAAATATCCAGCAGTAACCCGCGTATTTCATCCACCTTACCGAGAATAGCCAAATGATCTTTCTCGTCCTTCACCAATTCCCCTGCCAAATCATCTAAATTCTTATCTACCAACTTTACCATACCGTAAACCCTATGGCGCCCTCGTCGATCAAGAAAATTTTCTCTGGAGAATTTATGTGATCGATTCACAATCTCATTTAAAAAGTCTTTCACCAAGCCGCGATATTTCTTCATATCCCGAATATCCATATGCTCGCTGATTTTTTTCCCTTGCGCTGTGATCTCATCCATCAAACCGGACAGTTTCTCTTTTAATTCTGCATCGTCAATTGCGCTGGCTAGTGTAAATTTAAAACCATCGTCTGTTTGTTTTACGGTATTGACATCGCTTGTCGGTGTTATATTTGAGACGTCATTGACCTTGATATCCATCATGCTCTTCCCCCTCTTTCTATGATAGAAAGGTTTTCATATATGCAACAATTTCCTCTTCTGTCTGATGAATCTCCTTATTATAAAAAATGCGCGTTATGCGTGCCTCTTTCCGTTTTTCTTCAGAAAAATCACTTGCATCTGCCAAGAACCTGCGGCACATCTCTTCATATTTCGGATTCGTCTGACTCATTTCTCGCTGCAAAGCTCTTTGCAGTCGAATACCATCTTCTACCTCTATATATATCGGAATTACTGCATCATCAGTAAAGTAATCCCTTATTTTTACAAAAGATTCTATTGTTCCAATTATAAAATAATTGTGATTCTCTAAATCAATCTGCCCATCATCAACCGTAAAATAGTCCCATCTTCCATGACAGGTATCGTAACTGCGGATTTCAATTACTTTCCCAGTTGCCAAAAGTGCATTCTTCTCCTCCTGTGTACAAAAGTGGTATTCGATGCCATCCACTTCCCCTGCACGAATGGGTCTCGTTGTATATGATACAATCTGATGTAATGGTAAATCTTTCCGTTCCAGTATTTTTTTGTAAATCGTATCTTTTCCCGTGGAACTCTTTCCAATGATACAAAATATTTTTCCCATTTCTTCTCCTAGGTGCTTTTACTGTATCTTTTAGAATTATAAATGCTTTTTAAGTATAATATAGTCCGGCTTAATTGACAACGACAAGAAACCCCGTCTCTTCATTTTTCATTTGATGCAGACCTGTGACATGCAATCCCTGTCTCCTCGCATTTTGAATAAACTCTATCTTTCTTTCGGTTATGACTTCCCCCGGTACAACCAAAGGAATTGCCGGAGGATAAATGGAGATCATCTCTGCTGCCACCTCCCCCGTGGCCTTTGTCAGTCGACATAACGCATTCATTCTCTGGGCTGCCTCATATAATTCCATCCGTTTTCCATCTTCTATATAAATATCAGATACATCAAATTGTTCCCTGTTGCAATGCGTACAAGTTGCATCTATCTCCTGTAATGCAGTAAACAGTCGTAAAAAGCCATCCTCTGTATCCATCACACTTGTCATTGCAAGACCATAGTAAAAGGAAGCCATCTCCAACTCAATATGATACTTATCATGCAATCTTTTCTGTAGTTCATACCCGGTGATGTCTGTCTTGCCGGTATCAATGATTATTTTTCCCTTATCCTGATTCTTTTCCTGTTTTACCTGTAAATAGCGCAACGCCTCGCACTTCGCATAAAACCGATCCAATCTGTCTATATACGTTGCAAACGCTGCTTCCCCTGTTTTCAAAAACCGAATGCATTGACATATGGACGCCATCAGAACATAGGATGGCGAACTTGTCTGAAACATTGATAAGTATTTTTGTATTCGGCGTTCCAAGATAATTGTATCCGGATGCATATGCAGGACTGCCGTCTGTGTCAACGCCGGAAGCGTTTTGTGTAAACTCATGATAACAATGTCTGCCCCGGCAGAAAGCGGCGATGGTGGCATTGCCTCATGAAACCCAAGATGTGCCCCATGCGCCGCATCAACGATAACAACCATGTCATTTTTGTGTGCCAACCTTACAATCTCATCTATATCTTCCAACATGCCTTCGTATGTTGGGGATGTCACAACAACGGCGCGTGCCTGTGGACACTGTGTGATTGCTTTTTCATATTCTGATAACGGTGTTCTTCGTATGATTCCCCGCTCTGAAACCAGAGGGTGTGTATACTGTATTTTTAGTTGTCGCAACTCCGCCGCGTGATATATGCTTTTATGGCAATTCCTACCAATGATAATGGCGTCTCCTTGCTCTGTTGCCGCAAATACAGCAGCGAGATTTCCTGCCGTCGATCCATTGACCAGCAAAAAACTCTTTTTGCTGTGATATAACTGTTGCAATTGTTCCATCGCCTCTAATATCGTCTGGCCCGGCTGATGTAAATTGTCAAACCCTTCTATTTCTGTGATATCTATCTGATAAGGATTGACCTGCATAGATGCTTGTCTCTTGTGTCCCGGCATGTGAAATGGATAGAAATCCGTTTCTGAATATTCTTGTAATTGTTGATCTAACATTTTTTCACTTTTCATTTCGTTCATTGACCTTTATAATAAAAAAAGCATTTTATTCCAAAGATACTGGAGGTTACAATGGGTCAAGTTCTTGTTATTCTATGTGGAGGAGATAGTTCCCGCATGGGAACAGATAAAGCATTATTACCATTTGGCGATGAATGTCTGCTCGAATACATGGTACATAAATTCTCCCCGCACTTCGATAAAATATATTTATCTGTAAAGTCTCGCGGCGATTATGGTCATTTAGATTTGGATGTCACAGAAATACCTGATATCTATCCAAATGCCGGTCCAATGGGTGCCATTCTCAGCTCATTAACTATGATGGTAGAAAATCAGGCTTTTTTTATTTCCATCGACACACCATTTATTCAACCATCTCTCTGCCAAGCAATCTTTCAGGCGGTCGATGGTTATGATGCATGTTCTCTAAAGTTACGCGATCATTATGTAGATATTATCGCTGCTGTTTACTCCAAGGCGTGTATTCCCGCCTTTGGTATGACCATTTTACAGGGAAATATCACAAACAGTCAGGTGAATTCACGATGTCATATTAATTACGTATCTCTAGATGATGCCATTGCCTCTAGTTCTTTGCCACTTGAGGAACAATTCTATCGATTGTCTGATCGGGATTCTTATTACTATGCCTTGTTTTCACATATTAAGAATGCATACCTATTATAAGAAAGCTCCCGAATGGAAGTTTTCTTAATCTAAAAACCGTTCCAATTCCGGCATCCAATCACCAAAGAAGACTTCCTCCCTGCATACGGCGTTCCATATCGGTTCTGAGAATGTCTTAATTAATCCAAATGCGTCCCGCCACGCCGGCTCCCCCCGTCGCTCACGGCGAAGAAGCACTTTCCATTTCTTTTTCATATATGTGTATGTCTCATATGTACTCCATATTGCAAATGGTTTTTCTGTCTTTTGCATATGCATTTCTTCACATAGCCGGTCCAATTCATCTTTCACCTTTCGACCTTCCAGCGGTTGTTTTCTCAAAATATCATACAGAATAATATAATGTTCCATATCATTGATAAGTTCCAGATTCTTCAGTATCTCTGCGATGTGATATGCCACACTTTGTTCCAGAGGATAATGCTGTATCGTAATCGTCTTATTATTCTCCATAAACAAGTGCAAAGTCTCTTCCTTGGGAAAGCCATGCACATTCTCCACTTTCATAATATGTATATTAAGTGGTATGTACATCTGATCCAAACTTGCTTCTACTGAAAAAATCTCTTCCCTTTTATTGCTGTATTGTTCTATTTTTTTTATCTCAATGTTTATCTTTTTATAATATGTTTCCAAGTCCTGCCGAAATATTGTTGCAAATTCTTTCAACGACTTTTTCCCATTGTACCAATAAACAAGCATTTTTGATGCTTTCTTTTTATATACGGTAATCCCAAGAATCTCTCCGTTTCCCAGCCACATTTCATTTGCATAGGATGCTTCTGCTATCATGGAAACCACTGTTTCCAAAATATATCCCGAAAGTACATGGGAAAATGGAATATCGAGTTCATTGCTTTTTAATTTTATTGTTTTGCTGTTTACCATGACATCTCCTTAGAGCCAAATGCCTATCATAGACTGTACTTTCTTCATAACTTTTCGTTCCCTAGCAAAGTCCATCAACGCTGCGATGTCTTTCTCTTCCTCTTGAATATAGGTGAGAACCGCCTGTTTGAAATCATTTCGTTCCATTTTTTCCTGATATTTCAGGCAATCACAGATTAACCGTTCTTTTGTATATATTTTCATCTGTTTTCGTGCCACATCTATATTGGTAACTCCCAATGAGAGCACATTTTCCTCACAGTAATATGGCTGTACGTTCGGATAGTCTATCTTAAATCTGGATTTCGATGTATTCTTACTGATTGCAATCTGCCATGCATACGGTCTGTTTTTCAGATAGCCATAATAGTACAAAGCTGTTTCCATAGTAAGAATTCCATCCGGAAATAGACGCACAATCCTTTCTTCTTCTGAGCATTCATAATACTTTGTTGTATAATAACCATTTTTTATTCGAATCAAATATCCTTCTTTTACAAATTGAAGTATTCTCCGATAGTCAATACCCAATGCCATCATTTCTGCCGTTTGTGCCAACCCATCCTGTTCATTTACTAAGGCATCTATCCTCTCTAAATCATATGCTTTTTTCTCTTCCCTGTTTAAACTTGATATATCCATTTTTTCCACTCCTTAAAGTTTGATGTGGTAATTTCTATACCTATTATAAAAGAAATATTTTATTGCGTCAATTTGTCCCTTTTTGTCCTATTCTGTCTTGTAATACAATATATAATGTCTTATACTTTATATGGACATGTATTCTTGTCCTTTTTATTAAATTGTTTTAAAAGGAGCATCGCTATGGAAAATCAAGGTATTCGCCAAAACCCTTCTCGAAAAGAATGTGAAGATATCATTCGTCGCATCCTAATGACTGAAGTTTTAGAAAAAGGAACAAATGAACATTTTAAAAATGCAACAGATTTTCTGGCTTATTTTCAATCCTTGTATCCGGCAAGTGATAGTCTGACCAAACAAGTCCAGCGTGCAGTAAAAGCATTGAACATGCCAAAGGATGATCGCGGTTATTATATTATCAATAAAACGGCAGAACAATTACAACAGGATAAAGAATTATCTTTTATGTTAAAAAAGACGCATGCTAATTGTGTATCATTAGACGAGTATGAAACGCTGTTTTTGGAAGTTGCTCCCACATATAAAGACTATCTCCTTCAATTATTAAAAGAATCTGTAACATTCTCCGACAAATACATCACGATTCTTGACACCTCCAATGGTCTTCTTTTCTATACGAAAAATAAAACACAGCTCAAAGTGCTTTTAGACAGTTTAATCCGCCGTTAGCGATAAATTGTCAGACAATTTGAAAGCAATTTCAATTCGTCTTTATAATGCTAAAAAGGACAATATCTTTATGCGATATTGTCCTTTTTACAGTTTTTGTCTTTTATTTCATTCTTTTTGTCGTTTACTGACAAGTGTGTTTCTTCGCTTTGACCTTTTTATAGGTTGTCCAGCCCTTATATTCTTGTTCATGTTTCGCGTTACATTTGTGCTTTTTTTTCTCACGTTCGCGTTAGGTTTTCGCTTTCGATTTATTTGTGTATACTTTCCACGATAATTCTTTTTTGATTTAAAATGTCTATGTTTATACAGCAGTATCTTCCCTGATTGTAAATGTAAAATATAGCCAGCCAACATAATCATTGCTATGATAAACATTACAAGCAGAATTGTTTTAAAATCTATGCGGAAGTATTTCAGTGCTGTTCCGCCTTCCTCTTTTGACAGATTGTGAAACGGATATGATGATTTTTCTGCTTTTTCATAAACCAAATCCGCACTTCCCACCTTCCTTCCGGCGTACTTGTATTGTATCTTTGCAACAGTTCCATCTTTTTTTGATGCAGGAACAACTGTTGGCTGTGCATCCGAAAAGTTTGCCGTCTTTGGTAAAATAATGGTATCTGCAGGATCGATTCGAATTAAATCAATTTTATCACTTAACATGCCCGTCGCTTTCGTTTCATTTAACTCCGTAATCGATACATTATCTGCTACTTTTATTTTGGAAAAGTTGTAGAAACAGTATTCAAACAACCTCTCTGTATCCTCGTAATGCGCCGGGTTTGAGCTATTCAATACCACACACAATAATGTCATGCCATCTTTTCTTGCAAAAGTGACGAGTGTGTTTCCCGCCTCATCTGTATATCCGGTTTTTCCACCTAACGCATATTCATATAAATAACTACTTCCTCGGTGATTACTTATCATTCCATGCGTATTATTACAATTGTATGCTTCTTTTTTATTATCTGCTGGAATTGTATATGCTCTGGTTCCACATATCTCCTGAAATTTCGGTATCTGATACGCTGCTCTTGCAATCAATGCCATATCATGTGCTGTAACATAATGATCATTATCCGGTAATCCGTTCGGATTCACAAAATGTGTATTTGTGCATCCCAATTCCTTCGCCCTGGCATTCATCATGCGCACGAACTCATCCATACTGCCGCCACCAACATGCTCACCTATCGCCCATGCGCATTCATTTGCCGATTCAAGCATCATTCCATACAAACACGCTTCTAATGTCATCTGTTCACCGACTTCTCGTGCAATATGAGATGTATCTCCTTCGTTTTCATACACTGCAGTCTCGGAAAACTCTACCGTTTCATCCAAATCACAATTTTCCAATGCTAACAATGCTGTCATAATTTTTGTTATACTTGCCGGATAGAATGCTTTATTAACATTTTTCCCATATAGAACGGTACCCGTTTCCATCTCAACTACAATGGCAGCTCCGGATTCTACATTGACATTATTGGGCCAATATCCATCTGCCCTTGCCTCTATGCCGGTTGCTCCCCATAAGCTCGCAGCGGTGATGATTCCTGCAAGTGTCATAGACACAATTCTTTTTAAACTTATCATCGTATTCTCTTTCTTTTGGTTATTTTCCTTATTCTTCCAAAAAACACACATTTCTAGTATAATCGCTAACTTTTTTATTCGCAACAGATTTCTGTCCTTTTTATCTTTTATTCTTGACATTTATAGTGTAAAATAAAGCAGATATGTTAAAAGATGTAAATTCTTTATGATTAGGAGTTTGAAAAATGCGATTGAGAAATATACCCGGTGCCGATGAGGCAATAGCGACAAGCAATTACTGTGTTCAGAATCCTTCTCATTATATGGGATCATGGCATACGCTCTTTCCCAAAAAACAACCTCTTCACATTGAGATTGGTATGGGAAAAGGACAATTTATAAAGGGGATGGCAAGCGCACATCCTGAGATTAATTATTTGGGTATAGAAAAATATACCAGCGTATTGCTTCGAGCTGTTCAAAAAATGGAAGATAACCCTATTGATACACTCCACTTCCTGTGCTTTAATGCCGAAAATATCACGGAAATTTTTGCTCCGAGCGAAGTAGATCGCATTTATCTTAATTTTAGTGATCCTTGGCCAAAAGATCGTCACGCGAAGCGACGCCTGACTTCCACTTCATTTTTGGATCGATATCATCAAATTCTTGCTCCGGAAGGTCAAATCGCATTTAAAACAGATAACCGCGATTTGTTTAATTTTTCTGTGGAAGAAATTGAGAATTCCGATGTTTGGAAAATCGACGCTATTACATATGATTTACATCATGATTCCGCTATGAATGTTGGAAACATTATGACAGAATACGAAGAAAAGTTTTCTTCCAAGGGAAATCCCATCTATAAGTTGATTGCAAGTCGAACATAACGATATGAACACATTAAAAACAGACGCATAGAATAAGAGAAAGCACTTTTTGCTCTCTCTTATTTAATATGAAAGGACGTTTTTTTATACCATATTTCTATCGTTGTTTTCATTGTAAAAACAAACTTTGCAACATAAAAAAGTCGCTCAATTGCGTGAAAAAAGAATTAAAACATTTCTTCTAGCCTCTTTGAGCGCAAAAAAATAACCCAACCAGCGCGAAATCTGTCCGAGTTATTTCCAAGTCCGCGACCAGGGGTTCGAACCCTGGACACCCTGATTAAGAGTCAACTTGAAAAAATAGCAAACAAAATCAGTAAAATAAAAAGCAAACCAAAAAGCATAAGAACAAAACGAATCAATGAACCTATTCTATACAACCAATCTTTACCATTTGATTTTGGCATACTTTGGAAAGAAGCCGATTGTGTATGCACATGAAGATTTCTCTGCCCCGTTTCCTTGTTCTCCGAGTCATGGATGGCATACTGACAGCACATCCCTTTATCGGCAAATTCCCTCTGGCAGAATGACCTCACCACATCCTTTGCAAGCTCATAAGTCCACTCATTC
>CAYPAA010000014.1:0-45882 GCA_964408625.1 uncultured Roseburia sp.
AACCCTTGATTTTACTGGTTTTCTTTACCCAAAGTTTTCATCGTCGGGAACAGCAAAACATCCCGAATCGCCGCACTGTCCGTGAGCAACATAACAAGTCGGTCAATACCATAACCGATACCGCCTGTTGGAGGCATACCGATTTCCAATGCATTCAAGAAATCCTCATCTGTATGGTTTGCTTCTTCATCGCCGGCCTCAAACGCTGCATCCTGCGCTGCAAAACGCTCACGCTGATCAATTGGATCGTTCAACTCTGAGTATGCATTACACATTTCCCATGTGTTGATAAACAACTCGAAACGCTCTACCTTACTTGGTTCATCAGGCTTCTTCTTGGTCAGTGGCGAAATCTCGATTGGGTGATCCATAACGAAAGTTGGCTGAATCAACTCCTTCTCGCAGTACTCCTCGAAGAACAGATTAATGATATCACCCTTGGTGTGGCGCTCTTCGTATTCGATGTGATGCTCCTTAGCCAAAGCCTTCGCTGCTGCATCGTCTGCAACCGTATCAAAATCAATCCCTGCGTATTTCTTAATGCAGTCATTCATCGTGATTCGCTCGAATGGCTTGCCAAAATCTAACTCAATGCCATTGTAGGTAACCTTAGAACTTCCGCAAACCTTTTCAGCCAAATAGCGAAACATTGACTCAGTGAGCTCCATCATACCCTCATAGTCCGTATATGCCTGATATAATTCCATCAGAGTAAATTCCGGGTTATGTCTTGTATCTACACCTTCGTTGCGAAATACTCTTCCGATTTCGTATACTCGCTCCAACCCACCGACAATCAACCGCTTCAAATACAATTCCAAAGAAATACGAAGTTTTACATCTTCATCCAGCGCATTGTAATGTGTCTCGAATGGACGGGCAGCCGCGCCACCAGCATTGGAAACAAGCATTGGCGTCTCCACTTCCATAAAATCTCTTTCTGTCAGGAAATTACGAATCTCCTTGAGAATCTGAGAACGCTTTACGAAGACCTCTTTGCTCTCCTGATTCATAATCAGGTCAACATAACGTTGACGATAGCGCATATCTGTGTCAGTCAGGCCATGGAACTTCTCCGGCAAAATCTGCAATGACTTTGAAAGAAGTGTCATCTCATGTGCATGGATAGAAATCTCCCCCGTCATCGTGCGAAATGCAAATCCCTTGATGCCCCAGATATCACCGATATCTGATTTTTTAAATGTAGCATAAAGGTCCTCTCCGATTGCGTCGCGAGCAACATAAATCTGAATATTTCCCTTTAAATCCTGAATATTTGCAAAAGAAGCTTTCCCCATAACGCGCTTAAACATCATACGTCCGGCGATGCACACATTGATGGGATCTGCGTCCATAATCTCGCGGCGCTCGTTATAGTCAGCCTTTTTTTCAGCTCTTGCTTCTGCCTCTTCCATACCGTCGGTATCCGGCGCCACTCTGCCAGCCAACAATGTTTCCTCATGTGCGTTATATAATTCCTTCACATCCGATGTATGATGCGTCACGTCATACTTTGTGATCTGAAATGGGTCCTGCCCTGCTTCCTGAAGATTCGCGAGCTTTTCGCGACGAACCTTGAGCAACTGATTAATATCTTGTCCCTGATTATTCTCCCGGGCATTATTTTGATTAGCCATATAAATTCTACCTCTTGTATATATTGCAAGGGCTTCTGCCCTTATCCTAAACTAGTTAGATCTCTGAATCTCCAAAATCTTGTACTGCAATTCGCCTGCAGGTGTTTCTACAGTAACAACATCACCTATCTTTGCACCAATGATAGCGCGACCTACTGGTGACTCGTTCGAAATCTTACCTGTCAAACTGTTTGCCTCTGTAGAACCAACTACTTTATATTCTAACTCTTCATTAAACTCAATATCTAAAATCTTAACTTTACATCCAACGTTGATTTTATCCAAATCAACTTCTTCCTCATCAACAACTTCTGCATTTTTAAGAATTTTCTCTAATTCTTCAATGCGGGCTTCTATGTCACGCTGCTCATCCTTCGCTGCATCATACTCAGCATTCTCTGACAAATCGCCCTGCTCTCTAGCTTCTTTGATTTTTTGAGCTACTTCTTTTCTCTTTACAACCTTTAAATCCTGCAACTCATCCTCAAGCTTTCTTAATCCCTCATAAGTTAAGATGTTTTTCTTTTCCATGGTTTCATAGCCTTCCTTTACTTTTTCCTTCTCCACCTTCACATTATCTAGGCAGAGTATCACACAATAACCAATATTATAACCTCCACACTTACTATTGTCAAATAAACATATTTACAACAAAAATTGACTTGATCTCCATTATTCAATACACTTATATAAATGTCTGATTCATTTAAAAGAGGAGGAGTTACAAATGAATATGATGAAAAAAGTTGTGGCTATTCTTGCTGTTATGACTATGGCTTTAGGTTTATTTACAGCCTGCGGCAAGGACCAGTCAAAGGATTTGCAGGGCAACTGGAAACTGAAATATGATTTGGGAGATCTAATCGCTGAAGAAATGAGTTCAGCAGCACCGGATTTCAATACACCATTTGAGGTTAAGTTTATTTTTTCTTTTGCTGAAGATGGAACTGCTAAACTCTATTTAGATAGCGAATACGCAGAGCAAAGCCTTGAATCTTGGAAAAAAGCACTCGCTGATTACATGATGCAGACTTTCTACAGTGAAGGTGAACAAAACGGACTTGATAAAGCACAGACCGATGCACTCATCCAAGATACCTATGGAAAAACAGTGGAAGAATATGTAAATGAGACCATTGCTACCGGTTTCGATGCTGTAGACATTACCGATTTGCTTGATGATGCATCTGCCACAGGAAAATTTACAGCTAAAAACAACGTTCTTACGATTGTTTCCGATGAAGGAACATCTATTTATAATTTCGAATTAAAAGACAATTCACTTACGCTGTCACTTCCGGAGGGTTCTGAAGAATCAGATGAAATTTATGAGAGAATCTCATTCCCTGTTACATTCACCAAAACAAAATAATTTAAGCTTTCGTACATTGTAAAACCCCTATTGTGTATCGCCTCATACGTTAGATTGACGTCTAACCATGAAAGGCAATATACATAGGGGCTTTCTATATCATCTTATAAAACAATGCTTCCAATTCCTGATATGTATTCACTTCATTTATAAGGCCACGAAGTTTTGAAGCGTTCTTATATCCGGTCGTGTACCATGCTGCATGCTTTCGAAATTCACGGATGCCATACAATTCTTCGCCCTTACATTCTATCTGCATCCTGGCATGCCTCAACATCGTCTCCACCATCTCTTCCATAGGTGGTTTTCCAATGATTTCTCCCATCTCAAAATAATGTAAAATCTGATGAAAAATCCACGGATTCCCCTGTGCACCTCGTCCTATCATAAAGCCATCACAATTTGTTTGCGCCTTCATTGCAATGACATCCTTTGCGTCCAATAAATCACCATTACCTATAACCGGTATCGATACCTCATCTTTCACCTGCGCAATAATATTCCAATCTGCTTTGCCCGAATAGTATTGCTCCCTCGTTCTACCATGTACGGCAATGGCAGCAACACCTGCATCCTCCGCAATCTTTGCCAGTTCCACCGCATTTACATGTTCCTCATCAAACCCTTTTCGAATCTTGACGGTGACCGGTTTTTCAATTGCCTTTACGGTTTTTCGTAAAATCTCTCCGGCGAGCTTGGGGTTTTTCATCAGCGCCGAACCGTCCCCATTATTCACAACCTTTGGTACCGGACATCCCATATTTATATCCAGAATATCAAATGGCTTATCTTCTATCTTCTTTGCCATCTCGCTGATACAATCCGGATCAGAGCCAAAAAGCTGCAATGAGACAGGTCTCTCTTTCGGATTCACCTCAAGCAACTGATAGGTGTTTTTGTTGTTGTACTGCAACGCTTTTGCACTAACCATCTCCATGCAGATCAGTCCTGCCCCTTGTTCTTTTGCAAGCAAGCGAAATGGCAGGTCGGTAACGCCTGCCATTGGAGCTAATATTAAGTTATTTTCAAGAGTGACCGACCCGATTTTTAATCCGGTCACCGGTTGATTTTCCATATCATTACCTTTTTATCTTCCCTGCTTATTGTAAATAAAGCGCATTCCGTGAAGCGTCAAATTTGGATCATACACATCAATACAATCCGTTTCCTGAGAAATCATACCACCAAGGCCACCGGTTGCAACTACTTTAACATTTTTGTATCTGGACTCTTCTATCATATGCTTTACAATATATTCCGTTTGTCCAATCTGTCCGTAAACAAGCCCTGCCTGCATAGAAGAAATCGTCTCCTTTGCCAAAATATGATCCGGCTTTTTAATCTCAACCTCCGGCAATTTTGCAGCATCTTCCCAGAGAGCCTTCGCCGAAATACGGATACCCGGCGCTGTTACTCCCGAAACAAATGCACCATCTTCACTCACCAGATCGTATGTCGTCGCTGTTCCAAAATCAAGCACTAAAACAGGTCCGCCATACATCTCAAAGGCACCTGCCGCATCCACGATTCGGTCTGCACCAATCTGTTTTGGGTTTTCTGTTACAACCTTAATTCCTGTACGAATTCCCGGTTCAATAATAACCGGCTTAATATTAAAATATTTAATTACTCCACTGATCAGGGAATGCATAACAGCCGGCACAACACTACAGATAATGGCATCGTTTATCTTTTCTTTTGATATGCCATTTGTCTCCAGTATCTGACCGATTGCGACGCCATACTCGTCCGATGTTCTCGGGATGTTCGTTGTCAGGCGAAATGTTCCGGCCAAAACCTCGCCACCAAAAACGCCAATTGTAATATTTGTATTCCCTACATCAATTGCCATTAACATACAACTTGTCTCCCTTATTCTTACTCTTCATATGTTTCACCTAAAGCAAAAACACGATAAAACATTTCCAGCGATTCAAATAATTCTACTTTTTCACGTTGCAACTGTTTTATCTTCAGCACACTTCCGATTTCATCATACAAGATATCGTCTTCCTCTACCTGTGTACGCATCTGAAGGCTTCCTTCCTCATCAAAAATAATCTGAAGTGCACCACCTACATCTGCCGTGAACAGTACGCACATAATATGTAATTCGTCTTGAATCCCCTGTGGCAGAGATGAAAACATTTCATTAAAGTAATATTTTTTTGTATAGGAGCTTGCTCCACACAATACAATTTCTTCCTGATCCATTTTTTTGCCCTTATATTATTGGTCGCCACCTAATGTCGCACACATAATCGCTTTAATCGAATGCATTCGATTTTCCGCCTCATCAAACACAACAGATTGACGGCTTTCAAACACTTCGTCTGTAACCTCCATCTCTTCCAATCCAAACTTATCATGAATTTCCTTACCCACTGTTGTTTTCAAATCATGAAACGCCGGCAAGCAGTGCATGAAAATAGCGGAATCCTTTGCAAAATACATTGCCTTTGCGTTCACCTGATATGGAGACAAGTCTCGAATTCTTTCCTCCCATACCTCAATCGGTTCCCCCATAGATACCCATACATCTGTATAGATAACATCTGCTTCTCTACATCCTTCATCCACATTTTCTGTCAATGTAATTGTAGCACCGGTCTCGGCAGCAATCTTTCTACAGGTTTCAACCAACGCATCATTTGGGAAATACTTTATATTCGTACATGCCACAAAATTTATTCCAAGTTTCGCACAGGTAACCATCAGAGAATTGCCCATATTATATCTGGCATCTCCCATATAGACAAATTTAATTCCCTCTAATCTGCCAAACTTTTCTTTGATTGTAAGCATATCGGCAATCATCTGTGTCGGATGAAATTCATTCGTCAAACCGTTCCATACGGGAACACCGGCATATTTTGCCAGTTCTTCCACAATTTCTTGGCCGTATCCACGATACTCAATACCATCATACATACGACCAAGCACTCTTGCTGTATCTGCAATGCTTTCTTTTTTTCCGATCTGTGAGCCGGTTGGGTCCAAGTATGTCACATGCATGCCCAAGTCATGTGCAGCTACTTCAAACGAGCAGCGTGTTCTTGTACTTGTCTTCTCAAAAATCAAAGCAATGTTTTTTCCTTTTAATACATCATGAGGCTCTCCCTTTTTCTTCTTTGCCTTTAATTCTGCAGACAAATCAATAAGATAACGGATTTCCTCCGGTGTATAGTCAAGTAGTTTTAAATAACTTCGTCCTTGTAAATTCATTTTTGTCTCCCTGTTTATTTATCGTCCTTTGCCACCTCTGCAATGGACTTTACCAAACCTGCAATACTCTGGATGTCAGAAGGAACAATAATCTTAGTTGCCTTACCGTCTGCTGCCTTTGCAAACGCTTCCAGACTCTTTAACTGGAGAACAGCATCGTCTGCCGCCGCTTCTTTCAAATAGCGAAGACCCTCTGCATTTGCGTTCTGCACCTTGAGAATCGCTTCTGCTTCACCTTCGGCCTGACGGATTGTAGCTTCCTTTACTGCCTCGGCTCTCAAAATCTGTGCCTGCTTCTCAGCTTCCGCATCAAGAATCGCAGATGCTTTCTTACCCTCTGCGATAAGAATGGTAGATTTCTTTTCACCCTCTGCGATAAGAATGGCCTCTCTACGCTCACGCTCAGCTTTCATCTGTTTCTCCATTGCATCTCGAATCGCTGCAGGTGGAATAATATTCTTGAGTTCGACACGGTTTACCTTGATGCCCCAAGGATCTGTTGCCACATCAAGAGCAGCTCTCATTTTTGTATTGATTGTCTCCCTCGAAGTAAGTGTCTCATCTAATTCCAAATCACCAATGATGTTTCGAAGTGTTGTGGCTGTCAAATTCTCAATCGCCATAATTGGATTCTCAACACCGTAGCAATAAAGTTTTGGATCTGTAATCTGATAGTACACAACCGTATCAATCTGCATTGTTACATTATCCTTTGTGATAACCGGCTGAGGAGGGAAGTCAACAACCTGCTCTTTTAAGTTAACGTTTTTTGCTACACGATCAATAAACGGAACCTTGACGTGAAGACCTACTGACCATGTAGTAAGATATGCCCCCAATCGCTCAATAACCATAGAATGTGCTTGTGGCACAATCTTGATACATGAAATAATGAGCAATAATACTACAATGACTAAAATAATAAATGCTACCATAGTTTTACCTCCAAATGTATTATACTTATAAAATTACCTTTATATTACATCACTACTCACTTTTTCGCAATGAAATTACATTTTATAAAAAAGAGCCAGACAAAACTGTCTGACCCTTATCATTACCATCCATTAAAAGAATACATGGTTTCCAATAACAACTCCGCCTCGGCCACTGCTAACCGGTCTAAAAGAAAGTGCACCGCCTGTATTGTCAACTCCTGACAACGCTGCGGCTGCTGCCTGCATACATGATGCCTTTGGACCGGATGCTGCAACTGATGCTACGCGACCTGACCCTGCAGGTGTAAACTGTCCGCCCTGATATACAACACCATAAATCGAACTAGGGTATCCACCACTTCTCAATCGGTTAACTACTACCGCACCAACTGCCACCTGTCCGTCATAACATTCATTTCCGGCCTCGCACTGAATCAATGCAGCCAAAAGTGTTGTATCATCACAACTTGCTGCAACTGCTGCATTCTGAACAGTCACCGCCTTTGCTCGCTCTGCTGCTTCCTGTGCTTTCTTTGCTGCGATCATTTCCTGCTCTTCCTGGATGGTAATCGCCTTACCCATATCCATAGAAACTTCTACATAATCCTCACTGACATATCCTGTAGATGAGTCAACGATAACGGTCACCCACCCGCGAACCGGTTCTGCATCTGTATCTACTTTTGCAATATCACCCTGTGCTAATACTGTGATAATACCGCCTTCTGCAGATGCTTCCGAACGAACACGAATACCGCCTTCTTTTGCTTTTGCATAAGTAGGACATACGCTGTTTGCCAATTCATATGCTGCATCACCAACTACACAATAATCAGCAGACACATAACCATTTACATTACCGGATGTAATCTGATACCAACCGTTTTCTTCGCCGGTCACTTCTGCCACATCACCTTTTCTCATTTTGCCAACAATATCGCTTTCTGGATTTGCTGCAGATCTTACATATAAGAACTCATCTACATTCGCCATCAAACGATTTGGCCATTCCGGATGTGTCTCCTCAGCTTCAGCAACAACCGTAACATTGGATTTTTGAACATCAGCGCTTGCAAATGCTTTTGCTTCCATATCATTTACCGTATTAACAATACCGGCTGTACGGAATCCCTTTGCAAGAGAAGGGTCTGCGCTGCTTGTGGGACCAAATGCTGCTGCAGCTGTCACAGCCATGAGAGAAAGTGCAACTGTTGTTCCCTGCACCGCGCGTTTCTTCCATATCATATTCATAATAAATAATCCTCCATATTCACACTTTACTTCTGTCTATCTATAAAGTATTGCGTTTGTATGATATTTTATTCATATTTTGTTACATTTGTTACAAATTTGTTACAGTGGCAGTATAGCAACACTTTATATTTTTGTCAAGTTTTGATTTTTTTAATTTAAAAAAGCACCCAAAACTTCTTGAATTAAGAGCTCTTTTTGTTTTTTATCCATGATTTCTTTTTCTGTTTCTTCTATATTATTAGTAGCATTGACTTCCTCCTCGCCGTCTTCCAATATGTATTGCAAATATTTCTCAACTTTTCCAACCATACTTGTTATTTCTTTTTTTAACATCAGAATTATGACCATCTCAATCACTGACAGAACTGCAATTCCTATGATTGTGCCAATTAAAATATCTATTAACATATGCATTCTCCTCCACCTATTTGAATATACTCTCATTATATAGACAGAGCTTAGCGAAAAATGGCGAAAGGCATACATAGTCTTGACAATTCCACAAAGGAGGGTAAGAATATGATTAATAAAATAAAGGAGTCTCCTATGAAAAAAATAATTATGACCGGTGGCGGGACTGCAGGACACGTAACACCAAATATTGCACTGTTTCCTTCCTTAAAAAAGGCCGGATATGAAATCAGCTATATTGGCTCTACGGATGGTATTGAAAAAGAGCTTATTGAAAACCAGAAGATTCCCTATTATGGTATCAGTTCCGGCAAATTGCGCCGTTACCATTCCTGGAAAAACTTTTCCGACCCATTTCGCGTAATAAAAGGGTTTTTTCAGACCAGACATATTCTTGGAAGCATCAAACCCGATGTTGTTTTTTCCAAGGGCGGTTTTGTTTCTGTTCCTGTTGTTTTGGCAGCAAAGACAAAACATATTCCAACCATCATACATGAATCTGATATCACACCAGGTCTTGCAAATAAGCTTGCCATACCTGCTGCCACGAAAGTTTGTTGCAACTTTCCGGAGACAATTCCATACTTGCCGGAAGGAAAAGCAATCCTCACAGGATCTCCTATCCGCCAGGAATTACTTCATGGTAGCAAAGCGGCAGCCAGAGAATTCTGTCATTTTACAAAGGACTTACCTATCCTCATGATTATGGGTGGAAGTATCGGATCTGTCTATATCAACAACGCTGTTCGTGGATGCATCGATGCTCTGTTAAAGAAATATCAGATTATTCATCTCTGTGGAAAGGGAAATCTGGACGCGTCTTTGGAAGGAAAAAGCGGATATGCTCAATTCGAATATGTCAATGAGAATCTTCCGGATTTATTTGCAGCAGCAGATGTTGTTATCGCCCGTGCAGGCGCCAATTCTATCTGTGAGTTGCTGGCGCTTCATAAGCCAAACATTTTGATTCCGCTTGGTCTCAATGCAAGCCGTGGCGATCAGATTCTAAATGCAAGGTCCTTTGAAAAGCAAGGATTCTCTGTTGTTCTTGAGGAAGAACGCGTTACATCTGAATCGTTAATGCAAACATTGGATGATGTGATGAAAAACAAAAATGCCTATATTTCTGCTATGGAGCATAGCGGACAAATGGATGCAATCGCAACGATTCTTCATCTGATAGAGGATACTACCAAATAGTGTTATCATAGAAATGGGTCAAACCCAAAAGGTTTGACCCATCTTTTTTACATCTTTATTGTCTCTAAAATCTCGTCGAGTTCTTCCGATGAGAAGTCTGTATGCCCCCAAGTCACATCTGTGACAACGCCATCATGGTATCTCGGAATCAAATGCAGGTGAAAATGATTCACTGTCTGTCCGGCCACTTCTCCGTTGTTCTGTACAAGATTAAGTCCATCGCATCCCAATGCGTCTTTTAAATGTATTGCCACTTCCTTTGCAATCGGCAACGCTTTCGCTGCCAATTCTTCCGGCATTTCAAAGATATTTGCATAATGGTCCTTCGGTATAATCAGGCAATGACCCTTCGTAGCCGGCGACGCGTCCATGATTACTGCGAATTCCTCATCCTCGTATACTTTTCTTGATGGAATATCTCCATTTAATATCTTACAAAAAATACAGTTCTCGTCTCTCATCACAGTCTTCCTTTCAAAAATACTATCTTATATCATATCCACTCCGTACGGAATTATTATGATTTACTAAACGAAAATACCTCGTCCAACATGCGAAGCGTCTTAAAATTTCCCTTGGCTGTCATATCTCCCACACTAAATGCTCTCTGGAATGTCATATTGCCCATCACAAGCTGATCCATAATATCCTGTGGCATTTTGAGATATACATCTATATTTTCTTCCTGCCCGTAATGACAGGAAATCTCTCCATTTTCCACTTCTACAAATAGCGGCTTCTTCTTCCCACCAATCATAAAAAGATATCTGGCAGAAAAATCTGTCTGTGGTACGAAGTGTGACTGAAAATCCATGATGTATTCTGTCGCCTTATCCTGTACCTCTTGTCCCATCATGCCGCGAAACATATTTGACAATTCTTCGATATCTTCTTTCTGCTTTCTCACATAGGTATCATTTGATACATACTGCGATAACTGTTCACTCTCCTGCGGCGTGAGTTCTAACTGCTGTGTACGGAGCACAGACTGCTTCACTGCCTGATTGCTCGTAGGAAGTCCCTTAGATTTTTGGGAGATAGTGCGATATAGATTCTCCGCCTTTTTCTCGATGATGTGAGAATACTCCTGATTCATCTCGAAACGAACCATATCATCTACATATCCGCACAATCCGCTACAAGGAAGTCCGCCAAGAATCTCCCACGCATTCTCCAATGTCAAAACGCCTTCACGCTCTCCATATGTAGTAGACATAACGACCGGCTGCATGTAAATAGAAGAGATATTCTCCTTATCCCCATATAACCAGCAGGCATCCAAGAACTGGTTCATATATCCACCAATACCAAGCCACTCCACTGTCGTCGCTAAAATAATACCATCGACATCCTTCAATGTTTGTGGCAATGTGGAAATCGAATTCTTGTGCTCGTATATGTTATAGCGATGAACCTCAACACGAAGTTCCACCAAAACACTCTCCATTCTTTTCAACACATATAAGGTAGGATCGTCCAAAACGCCTCGCCCACCATAGTAAATATTAACCTTCATCAAGAAATCCTCTTCTTTACTCTCAATACAACAAGTATAAAATGTTTCCACCACAAAATCAATCGCTTTCACTGATTTTATGCTCCTTATAAGAATGTATCAGATGCGGAATTCCATAGATGAAAAAACAAAGAAAAAGTCCCGTGATCAAGCCACCGATATGATTTACATTGTCCACTCCTTTTGCACTGAATCCGGCATATAATGCAAGCGCTGCCATAAGCAACATTCGCTTTGTTGTAAACGTCTCATAATGACCTTTGTGCACGAATACAACCATAACCAGTGCGCCGATGATTCCAAACACTGCCCCTGACGCACCTGCTGCGATATTGTTCTCTCCCATCAGAAGCATATGAAAAAATGAACAAAACGCTCCCACGATTCCTGACGACAAATAAATTGCCAAGTACTTCACAGGACCGACTGCTCGTTCCAAATATTGACCCAGTACAAGCAAAAGCAACATGTTGTTTAGCAGATGCTCTCCGCCAAAATGCATAAACATAGACGTAAACAGTCGATACCAATCTCCATTATACAGAATGACCGACGGATTCATCGCCCCATGTGCAACCATGAAAAAACCGTCTATCGTATCTCCCATAATCTCAAGAACAAGAAAAACTATGACATTAATAGCCACCAATATTATTGTAATCGGCACCTTCTTCATCCATTCAATCGCATTTTTCATATCATGATACATCCTTCATTTCTTATGACATTCATTATAGAGATGGCACGATAAAAACACAAGAAAAGAATCTATATATGAAACGTTATATTAGATAAACATATATTTGACATCTGCAAATTGAATTTGATCCATATACTCTAATTTTTGTTTCTGTGTGTAACTAAGTAATTCCCCATTAATATAAGTACCATTTGTGGAATTCAAATCTTCTATATAAAACGCACCCTGTTCCACACTTATCTTCGCATGATTGCGACTAACCGCCGTCGAATGTAATGACGCATCATTTCCTGTTTCTCCGTGACCAATCCGAAATACTTGCTTTGAAACAACGTAATCGATCTCTGACTTCTTTCCCTGGTATAGTAATCGTCCTTCGCACTCATGTTTTTTCTGATATAAAAGCTGTGTCTTTTCAATCACTTCCGGCTCCGGTTCGACAAAAAAGTCCTGACGCACATGCTCATCTCCCTCTTTTTTGTGCCAGCCTGTAATCAGCTCCATCAACCGTCTGCCCTTTTTCATGATTCGTTGTAAAACCACTTCCCACCTATCCTGATAATAAAGTTCTGTATCTTCTATTATCTCTTGTTGTTTTACAGTTTCTACTTCTTTATCCTCTTCCAGCTCAATCCTTTCTGTTTCTTCTATTCTGCATATACTGCTTTCCATGGCACTTTGTACCATCTTATGTAGTTCATACAAGGTCGTCTCTTCACAGAGCGACCTGTCATATAATCGGTAGCACAATTGCATAATATCTTCCTTTTTATGGTCAACTTGCGAAAGTACATACTCCATAACCTCAGAAAACACAGATGATGTTTTTCTCTGACTTGGGCAATAACAAAAATACATGCGAAACTGTTCATGTCTGCTCACATAGATGGTGTCCGGGCAAAACAAAATGCTCTCTTGCTTTATCAAATACTTATGAATTTCCTCAATTGCCAGCATAGCGTACATAGTAATCTTTTCTATCGTTTCAAATGTTATTTCCTCCTGCTCAAGATAATCTCTCAATGACTGTTTTCCTGATATGTCATACCAGACTTCCATCTCACCATTCGTTTGCATTGTATGAAAAGACAGCAGTGAACGGATTTCATTCTCTTTTAATATTCTTTCCTCATAATCTGAAATAGAAAATGTATCCTGAATAATCATATAGCTTTCCCGATGTGTTCTGTTATAACTAATTTCCATTTTCCTTCCTCACTTTATTGCATCAATAAGATTTGACATGATTTCTCCGCTTTGAAACAACTTGACTGCATCAACCTCTTTCCCTGCATCCATTATTGAGTTCAATGTTTCATAATATATATGGAACGACAAAAGAATTGCGCTACACAATATGCTCATTATGATTGCCATAATCCATGATGCCTCCACCGTATAACTCGCCTTCATACACTACCCCCTAAATACCACTTGCGCAATTTTCATGACTGCATACGCAATTAGAAGAAAAGGAACAAACGGCAATTGATAGTGCTTACTCTTTCTCCACACACAATGTAATAGTAAACCCACCATCCCCGCTAAGAGGGAAGCTGCCCACAGTAGTGCCACATTATTCCAAAAACCCAAATAAATCCCTGTCGCAATTAGAATAAGCGCATCTCCTTTGCCAATTCTTTCCTCCGATGCTACGCTTATCAGATACATAATCGCTCCCACACAGATTCCTCCCAGAGAATCCCTATAGTCCATACTTCCATCATACAGTTGTATTCCTATTCCATATATTGCAAAAGCAATAACAACAATGCTATGAATCTGCTTTTTCCATATATCCTCAATACTGCAAATACCGAGCAATCCAAACATTCCCATTTCCTTCACATCTACAATCCCTCATCTTTACCACATTTTGAACACGATCTCATATTGTGAACCTCCTCGATTTTCTTTCTATAAATCGTGCGCTTTAATCCACTACACCCCAAGGAATTATGATAAACCTTCCCATAGGATGTTACATATACTGTATTCTGGCTCAATTTCCTTCTTTTGCATAATTTACACTGCACATATTTTCTACCTTCCTCATTTCTTTTCTCTTTCAGTTCTGTTTTGTTTATTGCAATAATACTCGGATGCAGGTACACACATTTCAACTGCCTATGATATACTTCGCCTGTTTCTGTCACATAGACATACGCATCGTCTCCCATTCCCTCCTTGGGGTCCCAACCAACCCATTTCCGATTGACCGATTGCTGCGTAATATTCCAGCATAGATTTCCAAACATTTTGATTGGAAACTCAATCTTGTAAGCTGCCACCAAAGAGATGTAATTGTCATCCGTACAAGAATCCGAATAGTCAATTCCTATGACATTCCCCTTTATATAGGATGTCGGTATTTTCTCTGCCATAATCCTTGCGTTGCACAGAAGAATCACATCCCGACAATTTATTCTCTCTTCACTCTTTGAAATTGCAGCTACCTGCTGACTCGTCTGATCCAGCACTTTTTGTATTCCACTTTCCACCTGAAATGTCCTCAAAAAAAATAGAATAAATACAATCAAACATATTATGACCGGCAAGACAACGGATGCTTCAATGGTGTAACTTGCGCTATGTGCGGTGCACAAGGGTGCCTCTTTTTTATTACGATTCCAGTGGATAGATTGGACAGATTTTGCTTTATTTCTAAGAAGAGATTTCCTTAAAGATTTGTGTTTGTAATGTTTCAACTCCCCATGTGCAATAGTAGAGAGTCTATAAGAAAGAGACACCCTTCTACACCTCCTTTTTTAAAGATAACGAATACTTTCTTTTGTCTGACATTGATACCAATCCATTTTTATATTTCCAACATCAATATATCCGGCAAACAACGGGGTTGCCTGATACTCACACAAAACCTCCACGGCACATATCATATGGTCCATTCTGGTATTGACATAGTCTTCCTGTTGATGCAACTGCTCCTCAATCAAATCCATCGGACGCAACCCTATTTTCTCTTGACTCATTGTGACAATAAATGCCGCCAGATATTGCTTATAAGAAATCCCTCTCTCCGCTGCTTTGGCTTCTATTGATGACGCAAGGCAACTGCCAAGCGTATATAAACTGCTTGTCCAATCCTTTTTTGTTTTGATAACTGGCACTTTCTCTCCCTGCAACAATGTTCTGATATCCAGAATACTTTCAACAAATGCCCAAACACCAACCACTGCTATCTGGACAAGCGTAATCGCTGCCGGATTCATGCTCGTACCGGCTATACTCGCCGCAACATTGTATGTCTCTTGAAACATACTGGGATTTGACATGATTGTTATTGCATTTTCTGCCTCCCGTATCGCCAATATTTTCCCTATCACCGATTCCAGATTCTCCTTGTCACTGTTTTTCCCGGAAACAATGTACTCCATTTCATATGCCAAGGGTCTGTCTTCCTTTTCCTCCCCAAACAAGCCAAAATGTTGCGTCAGATACCAAGCGTATAAAACGCGATCATCGACGCCTATGTTCTCCGTCAACAAAACATTTCCTTTTTCAAGGTTCCTGCTCGAAACAAGCCTGCTTACATCCATTGTTTTGGCTGATATTTCTTTTCCCTGTGTCACAAGACCTATCCATCCGTTCTCTTTTATCTGATGAAAGACAGTCAATGGATTTTCAATTGTATTCACATCTATTTGTTCTGTGACAGTCGTCTCCATCTCCTTTGTAGCATCTCCACTTTTTTGATCCCCTGTTTTGCTCATGGCACTTTCCGCATTTTCCACCTGCTGATCCAAATCAATTTCTTTTCCTTCCTCCGGCAATCCGGTCTTTTCCTTCCACTCTGCCAGCAGTTGCTGTGTCATCTGTCCTTTTGCAGCTTCCGCGGCCTGTTTTATGAAAAAGTATCCATTTCCATCCGTTAACAAACTGTAATCACCTATCTGACAATTGCTATGATTCATTTGAAAAAAACTGCTACCACAATTATTCCAGCAAAATTCACGAATTCTCTCCTCCAACAGATTCACATCGGTCTCCGGCAATCCATAATTCGCATCTAAACCGAGAATGCCATACTGTTCCCACAGATATGGTTGATATTCGGAAAAAGCACTTGCTAATGCTTCCTGTGTTACGGTTTTGCTTTGCATCTTCATTTCCATAATCCTGACCGTTTCCACCATCGAAAAGAAAAGGCTGCACAGCGATACCAATACCAGACTAAACCAAACCGTTACGCCTCCATTTTGCATTTATATTTCTCCCGCCTGATCTGTAATTGTTTTAAATATGCTGTTTACCAGCTTTGTGATATGCTTTTTAAAAATTATGACAAGTCCAATCAGGACCACCAAAATCAATAACACCTCTACAACACCCACGCCATCCTCATCAAACATAAAATCCTTTAGTTTCATATTTTTTCCTCCTATACACCTCCCAGCATTACAAATGCCGGCATAATCAAGATAACCAAAATAATTCCTAGCATTCCCATCATTGGTATCAGCAATTTTGTCGAAGCCTCATCACCGGCTTTTTTTGCCATATTCTTTCTCATTTCAAACGCTTCCACATTTTCTTTTTCTAAAAGCGCCAGTAACTGCTCATTGCCCTTCTGTTGATTTTGTTGCAGTAAAAGCGCCAATCGGCGATATTCGACATTTCCAGCTCTTTTCCCAAAAACTCCGATTGCCTGATACTCCGACATGCCACCTGCCATTTGCCTTTGCAATTGACAAACCAGTTCGTATCCTGCTCTCGTTTGTCCCGCAAGACACTTTTTCTTTTCATACCTGTCTGCAATTCTTTCTGCAGCCTCGGGAAAACTGATTCCAACTCCTAGCAGCAATGTAAGTTGTCCCACAATCGTCGGATAATCCTGTAACTGCTCCTTCTTTTTCTCCTCCTGCCGCTTTTTTTCTTCCCATTTCTTTGCGAAGGGTATCGCGATACAAGCAAAAAGACATAAAAGGCATATACTAAAACCACGATGTGTGTTTTTCTTTTTCCAACGAATCGTTTCTCCGTTTATCTTTGTTGGCAGCAACAATGCTTTATTGTCACGCTTCTGTTCTTGGAGATTTTTTGCCAGTGCCAACAGGAAACCTTCCTTTGAATTTTTTGGAGCCGGAACGATTTGGAATGTAAATTCATATATCTGTTGGTACTGTTGACAGGAAAGTTCAACCATCGCATTGACAATGTGTGGTTTTTCTATTTCCTCTTTTTGGATTATCCCATCACTATGTATCGCTTGATAATCGTCAAAGTTCCACTTTGCCTTTACCAATCCATCTTGATAGCTTGACAATACCCTTACATCATTCACAACATGAGCAAGGTCTTCGTTTTCTCCCAAAAAGGTTTTATCAATTTCCGCCTTTGCTCTATTTATGATTTTTTTTGCATCTTTCTTTTTCAGTTGTTCTTCTTCTACTTGTACCGTATATTCCCCCGAAAAATACTTGGATGAGATTTCCATTTCTTCCGTGTAATCCCCTTCGCCTACAGAATTGCGTTCCAACTGGTTTGAAAACTTCCAATTTCCATTCCAAAAATCTGCAAATTCCAACAGCATACCAATGAACAAAATGACAAACACTTTTGCGAAAAGATTTTTATTTTTTTGATGTTTTTTCAGCGTTATGGCTTTTCCCTCCCACCCGAATTCTATTACACAGAAATATTTAAAATTTTATATCCCAACGCCATCATTAAAAGATAAACCACAAGACAAATACTCATGACTATAATCCCCATTGGGCAATGGTATAGTCCCTCAATAAAATCAAAAGATGTGACTTTGATGTATGTCAGAATCACAATGGGCAATATCACCATCACTTTCATTTCCAACTGCTTCTCTGCAACCATCGTTTCAATCTCTTGAAGAACCTCCAGCTTTTCCTCCAGTTTCATTGCCGTCTTCTGTAAAATATGCAGATAGTTTCCTCCAAGCCTTTTTGCATAATACAAGATATCTGAAAACTCGTACGCTTCTTCGATATCAATCTCTGCCGAAAACTCTGCAAACGCTTTTTCTACCGGTATACTTACCGCGATCTTGCTGTTCATTTGATGCAATGGAAGACCAATGTAACACCCTGACACATAAAGTTTTTTTATTTCTCTTTCTGTCTCTACAAGCGCATTTTCAATCGACTCACCCACCTGCATATAGGAAGCCAATAAAAGTAACATTTCCTTTAGTTCTACCATCTTTCGTCCGTATTTTTTCCGGTTTTTGTATTTATAAAAGTATGCTCGAAAGACAGGTATGCAGATAACAATTCCAATCATTGCCCAGAAAGAATCAAAAAACAGCCATGCAACCAGCCCGGTCAGACACAGACTACCACCCGCTATTATCAGGGTATCCCCTATTTGTCCGGTGGAATCCCGGCTCTTACTAATTTTTCTTGATGAAGCAATCTGTTTTCTTTGATCCATACGCCCTGTGTCTTCTCGTCCTTCCGCATTTCCTTGTATTCATATAATGGTTGTAATGTTACTTCTCCCCGTTCCATTCCAATTACCTCTACAATCTGTAAAAGTTTCCTGCTTTTGTCCTTCATTCTGCCCAAATGAATGATAATATCCACCCCTGCAACAATCTGGGAACGTATCGCCGCAAGCGGTATTTCTCCTCCCATGAGTGACATCGTTTCCAGTCGTGTAATCATTTCTCGCGCTGAGTTTGCATGTCCCGTGCTAAAACTTCCATCATGTCCCGTTCCAAAACTCTGCAGGACTTCCAAAGCCTCCTTGCCTCTACACTCTCCGACAATGATTCGGTCCGGTCTCATACGCAATGCTGTTCGGACCAAATCACGAATAGTAACTTCCAGCTTTCCCTCCATTGTTGCTTCCCTCGCTTCAAGGCGGACTAAATTATTGACACCCAACAACTGTAGTTCTGCCGAATCCTCTATTGTAATTACCCTTTCATCTGTCGGTATGTATTCCGCCATTGCATTTAAAAACGTTGTTTTTCCGGAACTCGTTGCACCCGAAACGAATATGTTATATTTTGCCAATACGAGAGTTTGTATAAACTGTGCGACCTCACCCGATAGGGTCCCCCATTCCACGAGTTTTTCTATCGAAATCTGTTCTTTTGGAAACTTACGAACTGACATCACACTGTAGTCCACTGCAATCGGAGGCAGCACAATATTAATTCGCGTACCATCCTCCAGTTTTGTATCAACAATGGGATGCGACGCATTTACGACCTTGTTATTTGACGCAACGATTCGTTGTATCACATCATTTAGTTTTTCTTCTGATGAGAAAGACAAATCTGTCAATATTATCTTTCCTTCCCGCTCAATAAAAACCGTATTCGGTCCATTTACCATAATCTCCGTTATCGTGTCGTCCCCCAGCAAATCCTCAAGAACATCCAATTTTCTCAGCCCGTGAAATATTTTCCGCTGTAGTTCAATCCGATCTGATATTGAAAGGTAGCTTTGTTTCCCCTGCGCACAGATTTCCTCCTGAATGAGTGACAATATTTCCTGATCTGACAACTCCTTTGTCAAATCTATTCTTTTGAGTACTGCCTCCCGAATTCTATCCTCTAACCAATCCATAAGATAACTCCCTTGCAACAGCACCTTCTTGAATCATCTTTCTTACAAACATACCCAGATTTCCCTGTATCAGTTCTTCCATCATATAGGTTCCATCTACCAGATTTCCTGCAGACATCGGCAATGAAATTGATTCAATCCTTGTCCCTTCAAAGTTTTGTTCCGCATAATCAATAAAACACTTCTGACTTTTGCTATAGTAGTCTCCCGGTTTCCCTAACACAATCAGTTCGCTGCACATAGAGATCATTTGCCGAAATCCCTGTACCGTTCTTCCAAATAAAATCACCACCGAATCATACCCGGCAGATAGAATGAGTTCCATCAGACCGCTCCATGCATCCCTACTTATCTCATTCAGTTCTTCTGGGTTTGCAAACGGACTGATATAATCAATCCCCATAAAAGAATTTATATACTCGCTCATCAAAAGACTTTGGTTTTTTTGAACAACCAGATAAAGTAAATCCATCAGGCTTTTTTCATTTTTTTGATGAATGAGCATATTCATGATACTTAGCTCCTCAATATCCAAAAAAAGAACAGAACCTCTCTCTCGCATAATTTGACAAAGGGACAAACCAAACGGCAAAGATAGTTCATGCGAGATTGGCGAATAGATTCCTATCAGATTTGTTTTTACATCCGTTCGCCTTCCGCACCATCCATCCAAATCCTTTCGAAGCATTCTTTTTAACATTTCCTCAACGATTTCCATGGACTGGTACTTATAGACCATAGGCAGATGCTCATATTCTGTTGCAATGTTTTCGTCACACAGGTAAAGTTTCTCCTCAACCAAATCCCTGCCTCCAAATTCGAGAACACGCAAAAAGTCGCTGTTTAAAATTCCAACTTGAAATGTTTGATCCGATTTCAAAAAAGCCTCCTCCGATGTGAAGGCAGATACTGTTATTCCCGGAATCTGTTCCATCAAATACGCTGCGAAAGCATGCACATACTCCGTGTCGCTATCGCATACCACAATACTGTTTCCCACTAGATTATTCCCTCCTTACATAGACATCCTACAAATGCAAATAATATGCATACGGTAAAATGTATTTTTGTCGTGTGATAATTTGCCGATTTCCACATATAGAAAAGACATAATTGTCTGCTTTTGATCAACCGGAACAGCCCATAAGCTGCTCCGATACATAAAGAACACATGATAATCCACATCATATTTTGGCTTATCATGGTGGTAGAAACCACTGCCAGTAACTTGATATCTCCGGCTCCCAATCCGCCTATCAGATAAATGACATATAATAGCGCAATCGGCCAAAGAAAACGGTATAGAAATGTAATCATTCCCCACATTCCCATTTCTAACCACAACAAGTACATGCTGGTTATACTACATAAGACAATGAATGTATTGGGTACTCTATAGGTTCGCAGATCCATAACGACTGCTGCCATGAGCATACCCAAAACATATTCCCAATTAACGATCCGAAATCACCCCTCCTTTCTTGTGCATCATTATAGGATTCACCACGCGGTAAGTCCATGCGGTTTTGTGCAACATTTCGTTTTGTCGCTTTTTTACGAAATTCTATTTTTTTCTTGTGCAATCTGACAAATAGTGTTTTCTTTGTATAAAAATGGAAATCTTGTTCATACTGTTTATTAAAGGATAGAAAGTGAGGTTTTTATATGGGATTACTTACACACCCCCCAAAGCCAGACCCGCAGGTCAGCAACTTACTTGATGATTTACACCAAACCCAGCATGACCTTGCCAATGCCTATTCCAACTTGGAATACATGACAGATCCTGACTTGATTGATTACTATATTTATCAAGTAAAGGCGGTGCAGATGCGCCACAAATTCCTATTAGCTAAAGTCAAACAATTGAACCTATAACCCCCCTCGAAGCAAATTTGCTTCACAAAAAAAGAGACCAGAGTTTTTCACTCTGATCTCTTTTTATTTTGCTTCCACATAAAACTATACCCAGTATCCTCTGGTTCCTATATCCTTTGCAACAGATTCATGCAAATTATTTCGTCCATAGGTAAGCCCCACCAAAACCTGTTGTGTATTTTCCATCATAGATTCGCGGTTGTCCTGTTTCGCCACCTGCACAAACGCCTCCTGCAACGATTTCATAACTTTTCTTGCATCTGAGAATTCTTCTTCCTTCTTGCGATACATTGCCTTTGCAAGTTTTCTCTCTACATAAGTATAGAGCGCGTACAGATTTGCTGCTATTTCGTATTTGAAATCGAGCACACTTCTCAAATGCTCCACAACCTGTCCGCATTGTCTCGTTGCGTTCACATATGCCTCCTGATTGTCTTTTTCCAATGCCTCAAGCGCATCTGCCTCGTATGCAAAATACATTTCATACAATACACAAATCAGTTCCGATGGATTGCTGTTTACAATTTTACGGTTAAACGCTATGATATCCTCTTTTTCCATATCATATCACCTAGTTTCCTAAAATCTGCAATGCCAACTCCGGCAATGAATTCGCCTGTGACAAAGCACTGATACCTGCCTGCTCTAACACATTGTTCTTTGTATACTCTGTCATTTCTTCCGCCATATCCGCATCTTCAATTCGCGATAACGCTTCGGTCATATTCTCTTCTGTCTCGTCCAAGCTTTTCACAGTATAATCAAGACGATTTTCAAATGCACCGATTTGTGAACGGATCGAACTAATCTGTGTCAACGCATCATCCAAACGCTCCAATGCTTTCTTTGCGCCATTTACCGTAGCCAAATCGACATCATCCAAATACAAACTCTTCACATCCGTTGCCGGAATGCGAAGCTGCATCGTCTGACCCTCATTTGCACCGATCTGCAAATCCATAACACCGATTTCCGTCACATCAAGTGAAACTGTTCCTGTAAATCCTGCCTCAAAATACATTGACATTTTAAATCCATTGGCATCTGTTATAGTTACACGATTGCCATCATATGTTGCGGTTGCATTTTTTCCAAAGTTAGAATCTGTCGGGAAACTTGTCTTCGGGTCCGCACCCTCATCCATAACAGCCGCCTGCGCATCTGGATTTGTAGCAATATTCGGAACGCCTGCGATATTATAAGTCTCGAAGTCCTGTATCATCATAATAGCTTCGTGCGCGCCATACGCTTTTGTGTGGAATGAAATATTTGTACTGTATGGATCTGCTGCGGCCGACAAATCATCCATCTCACATCCACCGTACTCTAAACCCTCCCGTACTGCTTCCAATACTTCTTCTCTCGTCATGGAACTGTTGATTTCTATTTTTGATCCATTCACCGTAAAACTTCCGTCTTTTCCGACCAAAGTATTTACGTTCGTTCCAAGTGTAGTGGAGGCACGCTCAGCCGCCTCATCAACCGTGAGTTTATAGGTGCCTTCTCCAACTGTATCCGATACAGAAAGACGTGATACGTTATTTACATTTGCTGCATCCGCATATATGCGCGCATCCAGCGAACCATCTAAGAGATTTTTTGCATTAAACTCTGTTGTCTCGGATATACGGTCAATCTCCTCTCGTAGTGATGCCAACTCCAGCTGGCATGATTCTTTCTCAGACTTTGAATTGATTCCGTTCGAAGCCTGTACTGCCAGTTCTCTCATACGCTGCAACATATCTGTCACTTCACCAAGTGCTCCATCTGCCGTCTGTAGCACGCTTGTACCATCCGATGCATTTCTGGATGCCTGATCCAGACCTTGGATCTGCGCTCTCATCTTGTTGGAAATCGCCATGCCCGACGGATTATCTGATGCATGGTTTAATTTTAAACCGGAAGATAATCTTTCCATTGCAGCCGTCAAGCTGCTTTCTGTTCCCAACAAATGCTTATTCGTAATTACCGCTGAGATATTGTTATTAATTTTCATTTGTATTACCTCACTAAACTAGTACGCCTCTCGGCTTTCATCTTGCATCCTTGCGGTATCTTTGACGTTCCTTGTCATATTTTTTATATCGGTTGTTTGCTTCTTTTCATAAAGAGTACATCTCTAAATAATTTCTGTCATGGTATTCATAAAGCTTCGCGCGATACCGTACAAGACTTTTGTGGAAACAGCATCCTGTTCCTCTGTCGGCTCAAAATCCAATTCCTTGTCCTCATAAAATGCATCCACACTCGTCTGTTTGTCCCAGCCAAAACGGAAGGATACCGGTAATCCGGTTTCCTCTCTCATAGATTCTGCGAGCAACTGCATGTGCTCTGCAAAGATATTCTGCACTTCCTGACGTTCAAATGAAATGTCACCCATGACCTCTCCTGCTTCGTAGCGGAAAGACCCATACACCGTTCCTGTTTCGTCCATATCAAGGGCAATATCCACAAGCCCCTTTTCCTCGGAACCACGAACAATCTTAAGCGACATATTTCCCACCTGGTCTTCCAACAGAATCGGAATATGATATGTCTCGCTTTGCTCCGCCATCTTGCCGATAGCACTAATCTGCGTCATAACAAGCTTCATACCACGAACATCAATCGAAGATACATCCTTTTCAATCAGCATATTCTTCATAACATTTTCTGCTGTTTCTTCTAATTTGCGCTGCGCATCTGCCATCTCTTTCGGCGTCTTAACAGACTCGCCAAAGTCCTCTATCAGCTCCTGCATCAGTTCTTCTATTGTGTCTTCTTCATCTTCTTCTTTCCCGTATTTCAGCAGATTGCGATATATGCTGTTTCTATCGCGAAGCATCTCGTTGATTCCGTTCAAAAATGCAGGTGTCTTAGGCAAATCATATTTTTCTAAGATTTCGTATACCCGCTTTTCACTTTCTATCGCTCTGCTGACTTCCTGCCGCACTTCCTCGACATAAGCTTTTTCCTGTTCCGCTTCTTCTTGTGTTACCGTCTCTTGTGTCATAGATACCAATTCATCTCTGAATTGTTCCGGTGACAAATCCATATAAGAAGCTTCGCCATCAAACTGCTTCATCTTGACAGTTGTCATCTCCTCGCCCGCCTCATGCAGACAATTTGCCTGAAAGGCCATCTCTATCTGCTCTGTGATGGATAACTCGTTTTTGTCAAAGTTCTCAATCTCTCCAAACGAATCATCAATGGTAAACTCTCGCCCGGTGCGTTTTCCGGAGCGAACCGCCGTCATAAGGTTTCGAAGAGTTACCTCTGTGCCTTGCACCATCAGGGCTCCAATCGCCGCTCCATCTCCGGCTTCCACCTGGTGAATCAATCGATACACGCCGATAAAACTCTCTCTCTCCTCCGGTGTAATATCACCTGTTCTTTCCAGCTTCCACAAAAACTTTGCATACTGATCCTCTTCCGCAAATTTATTTTGCTCATCGGCCATGCTCTCAGCCATATTTGTAAGTTCTTCTACTTTCATATCAAGCGGATTCCTGCCTGTTTTTATCATCTCCGTTACAGCAGCAGGAGTCAGCGCCTTAAACATTCTTTGTACAGTTGCATCTGTACTCTTAATCAACGAGATATTCTCTTTCGTAAGCTCCATCTCGTTATAAGAAAGGATTCTCACAGCACGTCGGTTTGCATCAGATACATCCAGTTGTAAATCTTCTAAAATGTCATCTATGTTTGCAAATGCTTTTTGCATGGAATCACCCATGTCTTTTCTCGGAGCTGTCCAGAGAGCCTCATACCTTTCATTGGCTTTTTCAAATGTGTCTTTGTATGGCACACCGCGTTCCCTTAATTGTGAGACAGTCAAATCTGCGACATCTTTCACGCGTCCCAAAACCACTGCCGGCATTTCCTTCAATTCGGTCAATTGCTCTGTAAAGACTTCATATGTATGGACATTTTGCTCGGTTTCTTCCTTTGTCTCTCCCGCTAATATCGTTTCCAAATATGACTTTTCAAGCTCTTTTAACTCTTCCACAACCTCTTGGATTGCCATGGTATCAATGGCAACTCCCTTTTTCAAAAGCGCATAGTTTGCCTGTACACTCATGAGCATCCTTGCTTCTTCCCGCTGTCTGGAAACAGTGATATTAGAAATCTCCTGCTGTTGTTTCTCGTATAGATTTCTCGCCTGCGACATTAGACTATACTCCGGTATTAGCATCGTCTCTCCCGGCTGTTTTCCCTCTGCCACCGCATCGACAATAATATTTGCCAATTCTTCTTGCGACAAATCTAAATTCAACTCTTTTATTTGCTCAAAATACTTCAGATTTTCTGCTGTCACCGGAATATTTTTTTCCATCATCCATTGACAATCTTTCTGTATCTCTGGTGACTCTTCTAGTCCTGCTTCCGCTATCACATGAGAGAACTGCTCCTTCATCTCCACCGGCACTTCCTGTGACGGTACAAATGCTTCTGCATTATCCTCCGAAAATTCTGCGCTTCCCGAAGCAAAAGATGCCTGATATACACTGTCAATCGATGGTTCCATATCATTGTTCAAAAGGTACTTTACACCATCTTCTGTCATTGGATTGTGTAACTCCTCCGCCTTACAGACGGCCGTATCAATCTCTCCCGCCAGTTTTTCATCTACCGGAATTCCCATATCCTCCAGCTGACTTTCTATCTGTACTGATAGTGCCACATCTCCCGTCATCGCCTCTATCTTTGCATCAGAGAGACCACCCATAGAGGAAATATCTGCACCACCTTTTGCAAGTGCCAACTTAATACGGTCAACAACAGTTACCATCGTATGCACGTCGGTTGACATCGGGTCAAATCCCTCCTCCTGCATCTTTTGCAAATCCTGTGCCGACATTGTATTTGCATAGACTGCCATCTGATTCGTCAATTCTTCCGCGCTGGTTCCTCTTTGCATATCCCTTTCCAACTGATCTGCAACGGTATCCTTGCCTAGCGTGTTTTTACTGTAGAATGGGGAATCAATTTGAATATCCCTCAAACTATTTACTTTGTCATTTTCCTTCTTTTGGATATTAACGCCAGAAGCAATACTGTCTGTATCGCCGGCTTTTTCGTTTTTGAAAATATCTGTTGTTCGAATCTGATCAATCTGCATATGGGGCCTCCTTAGCCTGATGTAGATTATTTCGGTTCTTTTCAGATAAAACTTAAGATGCTTATGGCAACAACAATTTGTCGCCAGCCTGAATATGATCTATATCTGTGATGTTGTTCTTTTCGCAAATCGCCTGTACCATATCTCCGGTACCATATACTTTTTCGCTGATATCGTTTAGTTTGTCACCCTTCTCCACGATGTAGTAACCCTGTGCGAGATACGGATTCGTCGCCGGGGTTGCATTGCTTTCCTGTGCCTGCTGCACCTCTTGCGCAGTATTGTTATTTGCCTCGTCGTTATTTGCCTCGTCGTTATTCTCTGTTGCCTCTGTCAGTTCCGTCGCTTTTTTGCTGATAGTTTCCTTTATTACCTCATCCTGCGCCTTTTCGACTGCATCCTGGTTTGAGATGGTTTCCACTGCATCCTGCATGTCTGAAAGTTTTGCATAATTCTGAACAAGAATCCCCGACAGCAAAACCATCGTAACAAGAGCTATGGATACTGCCACCTTTGTTCTCTGCTTATATGTCCTCTCATTTTGACCGTTCATATAGGCTCGATATCTTGCCATCGCCTCCGCATCCTGCCGGACTTCCTCCTCGTATCGCGTCTCATCATGAACAAGAAATCGTTCTATCTTTCTATGATCGTCCTCCAACTCTTTTCTCTGTCTTGAATGGTACTCACTTAAATAATTGCCCATAGGCGTATTCTTTTCATAGTAGATACAGAATCCGTCCATCGGTGTTATGGTTCCTTCCATATCCAGATACATCTGTTCCCATTCTCCATATGCATCATATAGAAAAACGCTCCCATGATTTTCTGGGAAATGGCGATTGCTTATCTTTTTTAGTTCGCCTTCCAGTCCTTTGCCTTCTCCAACCATCTGCATTGCCCATCCGACGATACTCCACAGCGGAAAGTACTGTCGGCTTTGACGATAGATTTCATCCCACATGTCCTCTGAGAAAACAGGCATCCCACCGCCATAACTTATGTCAGACAGTTCCAAAACGCCTTTTACAAAAATGTCCTGTCTTCCATATTGCTTCTTTATTTCGCCAAGCAGGACAAAGGCACATCTTCCTTTTTTTCGATCGCTACGATGAAAAAATCGGTAAACGTAGTCCTCTATGTATACTTTGTTCTCGCCTGTTATGTTTCCAATTTGACGAATATTTCTCGGTATCTTTGTTTCTTCCTCTACAGGTTTTGGTTCATTTACTATTTCAATCATATTCGTTCTCCTTTTATACACTCTACATGTACCATATAAAAGAGACGAAATATGTTGAAAAACAGTAACAATAAAGGATATCGATAATTATTGCATCACAATTGTATTTGTCAATCTCATGTCAGATGAGTGCTTACCATCATAGGACCGTGCGACCTTCCAGTGCCCGGAGCAAAGTGACCTCGTCAATGTATTCTAAGTCTCCTCCGACAGGAACTCCACTGGCTATTCTCGACACCTTGATACCGGTTGGTTTGATTAATTTGCTAATGTACATTGCCGTCGTCTCACCTTCCAAACTAGAGTTTGTAGCAATGATGACCTCGTCCACATCTTCCTGCAAACGCTGCATCAATTCTTTTAATTTGATATCTGACGGTCCAATTCCCTGCATCGGAGAAATTGCGCCGTGCAGTACATGATAAACACCTTCATATTTCCCGGTTTTTTCGTATGCCGCCATGTCTTTTGTATCTTCCACTACCATAATCGTTTTTTTATTACGGTTGGGATTGCTACAAATCGGGCAAACCTCATCATCTGTCAAAGAAAAACAATGCTTACAGTAATGAACATTTTGTCTTGCGTCAACCATGGCGCTCGCAAGCCCCTCAACTTCTTCCGACGGCATGTTTAAAATATGAAATGCCAATCGTTGCGCGGACTTTGCACCAATTCCGGGTAATGTGGAAAGTTCAGAAATCAACCTGCTGATTTGTTTGCTATAGTATTCCATCTTATCTCAACTAGAATGAAAATCCTCCACCCATTCCTCCAGTTATTCTTGCCATAGAGGATTGTGTTTTATCCTCCATTGCCCGCAATGCTTCATTTGTTGCGGCAACAATCAAATCCTCTAACATTTCAATGTCGTCCGGGTCAACGACTTCCTCTGAAAGTTTAATCTTTGTAACCTCTTTCTTTCCGGAAACAGTTACTTCGACAGCACCGCCACCTGCAGTCGCTGTCACTTCTTCTTCCTCCAAAGCCTTGCTGGCCTCTTCCATCTGTCGCTGCATCTTCTGTGCCTGTTTCATCAGATTATTCATATTACCAGGCATACCACCGCCCGGGAATCCACCTCTTTTTGCCATTTTAGAAATCCTCCTCTTCTATATCAATATTCGCTGTTTGTGCAAAATAGTCGACTGCATTTGTGTACCGTCTACTACTGGCTACATTGGATGTATTTGTTTCTATCACAATGGGAACATGTTTCCCTATCTGTTCCTCAATCATTTCCTGTAAATCTGTCATCGTTGTTTCACTGGACAGGATGGAACTGTTAATGGTTTTCGAACCTTTCGGTTCATCATATACAAGTACCAATTCATTCTTATCATTGACCGTTGGAAATGCAGTGGTCAACGCCTGACGTAATAAACCGGTAGAACTTGCAACAATCTGCTTCCATCCTCGACATACCTGCTCAATCTCTTCCGGCATAGCAGGTGGCAACGACTTCTTTTGCACCGGCTCCTCCACATCACTGCCTGCTGCAGAAGTCTGCATGCTCGCAACAGCCATAGGCACTCCATTGTCCACTTTTTCTTCAACCACCTGTATTCGATCGACAAGCGCCAGATAATCTTCCTCCATCTGTGGTCGACAGAGTTTTATCAGTGCAATCTCTATCAAAACGCGCTTCTGAGAAGAATGCCGGATTTCATTTGACAACTCTGAAAAAATCCGCACAAATCGCAGCAGGGTTTCGTCATCCACCATGGCCGCCTCTTCTTTTAAAAGAGCCATCTGCTCCGTAGATACCTCCAAGACATCTTCCATATTGGTATCACTCTTGACTAACATAAGATTTCGCAAATACCATGTAAAGTCAATCACAAATTGATTTAGATCTCTACCTTTGGTAATCAGTTCCTCCAGCAGTGAGATTGCGCCTGTGACATCGCGCTTTAAAATTGTGCGCAACAAGCGACTAAAAATATCATTGTCCACTGCCCCCAACACCTGAAGCACTTTATCATAAGTTAGGTCCTGTCCAAGATAAAAAGCGATACACTGATCTAACAAACTCAACGCGTCTCTCATTGATCCATCTGCTGCCTTCGCAACATACCGCAACGCTTTCTCCTCTGCCTGCACACCTTCCTTTTCCATCAAACTTTGCAGACGATCTGCAATCGTGTCAATCGAAATGCGATGAAAATCATATCTCTGGCATCTGGAGCGAATCGTGATAGGTATTTCATGAACTTCCGTGGTTGCAAGGATAAACATCACATATGCCGGTGGCTCCTCCAATGTCTTTAGCAATGCGGCAAACGCGCTGTCAGACAACATGTGCACCTCATCTATGATATATACCTTAAACTTTCCTTCTGTGGGTGCATAGGTTACTTCATCCACAATGTCTCGAACATTCGCAACACTGTTGTTTGATGCCGCATCTATCTCAAAGACATTCATGCTATTGCCTTCTGCAATTCTGCGACAGCTTTCACATTCATTGCATGGGCTTCCGTTTACAGGATGTTCACAGTTGACTGCTTTTGCCAATATCTTGGCAACGGAAGTCTTTCCTGTTCCTCTTGTTCCGGTAAAAAGATACGCATGTCCCAAACGATTCGCTTTTACCTGATTTTGCAACGCTGTCACAATATGCTCCTGCCCCTTGACATCCTCAAAGTCTTGGGGTCTGAATTTTCGATATAATGCCGTATATGACATTTCATCCACCTCTTATTTCTTAGTCCCCGAAGCTAATGCCCATTCGCTTCGCCTCTCGGATCATCTGACAATCCGGATCAACCATTTTAAGTTTTCCGGCAACATCCGCAAGCGGTACTCTCTTTGTCTTACCGTTAATCATTGCAATCATGTTTCCATAGTCCTGATCCAAAATAGCCTTTGCTGCCGCAGAGCCTAGTCTCGTACATAAAACTCTATCATATGGACAAGGGCTACCTCCTCGTTGTGTATGACCGGGAACCGTCACTCTTGCCTCAGAACCGGTTCTCTCTCCAATCAAATGCGCTATTTCATAGGAAACAGATGGATACGGTGCCTCCGCTCTCTTTTTCTTTAATTCTTTCTTTCCTAACTCTGCATCTTTCTTTGATATAGCACCCTCTGCAACTGCGAGGATAGTGAATCCTTTTCCGGCTTTATTTCGCTTTTCTATAGCCTCAATAATCTTATCAATGTCATATGGTATCTCAGGAAGCAAAATAATATCCGCTCCTGATGCCACCCCTGCATACAATGTCAGCCATCCTACTTTATGCCCCATAACCTCAACGATAAATACACGATTATGAGATGCTGCCGTAGTATGAATGCAGTCAATTGCGTTGCAAGCTACATTTATCGCACTCTGAAAACCAAAGGTTACGTCTGTGCCATAAATATCATTGTCAATAGTCTTTGGCAGATGAATGACATTTAACCCTTCCTCTCGAAGCAGATTTGCCGTTTTTTGTGTTCCATTTCCACCTAAAATAACGAGACAGTCCAAATTAAGCTTGTAATATGTCCCCTTCATTGCCTCCACTTTATCAAGTCCGTTCTCATCCGGTTCCCGCATATTTTTGAAAGGCTGTCTTGACGATCCGAGAATCGTCCCTCCTTTCGTCAGAATACCGGAAAAATCCTTGCTATCAAGCAAGCGGTAATTGCCATAAATCAATCCTTTGTAACCTTCAAAAAAGCCGTAAACCTCAAGGTCGTCTACATTTTCACTAAGAGCTTTTACAACACCTCTCATTGCCGCATTTAAAGCCTGACAATCTCCTCCACTTGTCAACATTCCGATTTTCATATCCGCACCTACACCTTTCTGTAAACAAAACAACTATACTGATTATAATATACCCAAAGATGGGAAACAAACGGTATTTACTCCGTATATTCACCATATTCACAACCAACATTCTCGCAGATCATCTCGTCTACAAGTTCCCATTCCCACTTTGGCTTCGCTGATTCATTTTTCATCTTAAGAACTTTTCTATATAACTTTACCGTGCCGGTTCCATTTCCGCCATTCCATAGTCGATTGTGTCTCTTTGAACCATCCGGTGCTTCATAATTTACCAGAAGCATATCCTTTTTGTTGCACCTAATCTCCGTACACATTTTTGAGATAGGTGTTTCCTGAACAACCTTCCACAAAATACAATTTTTTGTTTCCTTACTCTTAAATCTTGTCTTTGTTAATGTCCAGAATTTTGAAAAGTTAAATTCAAACGGCTCCCCTTCATGCCACATAGCACTCAACAGTTTGTTCTCCAGTGCAATCGGACCAACCTTTGGCCGTCCGCCACCGATAACAAAAGCTGTATCCTCTAACTTTTCGCCTGAGATTTTGCTGGTCAAATTACTGGAGGCAAGCCAAACCCATGGGCTTGTAAAATCTTTTCCCCAGTTCTTATCTGCATAGCCATAGGATGTTTTTTTGTCGACAATATATTCCTCACCGTTTAAAATCACTTTTCCATCAAATGCCGTCTTCATTCCTTCAACATGCCAGAACATCTCAAAGGCTTCGGCATCACGCAACGGTTTTCCGGCTCCATATCCAACATTAAAGGTAATCATTTTTTCAATGTTCAAATCCCAATACATTTTTCCTGCATCACACATATATTCCGGATGCTCCTTGGCATCTTCTGCAGAAACCTCCACCATGCCAATCGTTCTCGTCTCCGAGCAGAAACAATTGTCTGCACTGATCAAGTATGGTGCATCTTGCTTAATCGTCACATCATCCCACGCAAAGAATCGATGTAATTGCAATGGTTGATCGCCCCATGCACCTACTTTTACCATCATATAAGAAGGTTTTACGCCCTGCTTTTTATGTATTTCTGTCTGTCCGAATATGGGCTCCGCTCCACCAAGTTCAGGATTTATGGTAAAAAACTCTATAAAAAACGGCTTTTCCTCCCCCGTCTTGCTGTGATGACCTGTAAAAGAATGCCACCACCAATCGTATCCCTGGCTTGCCAATCCGCCATGTAACATAAACATATTTCTCGTAATGTCAGAATGATTAAAATGATCCATATTCTCGATTCGTTGACTAATTATTGATTTCATATCTTCACCTCTCACTCAAATTCTTCGATTGTCTCGTCTGTAACAACGGTCAATTGATAATTGTTCGCATCTATTTCTAACGATGTCACTGTCGCATCATGGCAAAACATTCTTTCCTCAACATAAGAGTACTTGTCTGGCGTTCTTCCTGCCTCCAACTGTTGCAACAATGCCTCTACACGCGGACCGTGATGCGGATTACATCCCGCGTCAAATGATATCTTGTCCTGCATAACGCACGATAAAATGTTTTTCGTCACCGCATCAAATGAAATCAACATGATTTGTCCATTTGATATGTCAGAACCTATCGTTCTACCTGCTTCTTCTATCACTTCCATCGCGCCGAGCGCTTCATTATCATTCTCACAATAGACGACATTGATCTCGGGATACTGCTTCAGCAAAGTCTCCATGGCCTCTTTTCCTTTTGCCTGTGTGAATTCTCCCGGCACTTCTGCCAACAAATCCCAACCATACAACGCGGCACCATCTTGTAATCCCTTTGTTCGCCCTATCTGTGCCGATGCCCCTAACGTACCCTGAATATTTGCTATATGTATCTGGCTAGGCGGTATATTCTTCGCTTTTGTAAATTGATTTAACCACTCTGCCGCCTTCCTCCCTTCGAGTTCAAAATCTGATCCGACCCAACAAGTAAACAGGGTCTTGTCTGCGACATCGACCTGACGATCTACAATAATCACAGGAATCCCTGCATCCTTTGCCTCTTGAAGTACAGTATCCCATCCTGTTTCTGTCACGGGTGCCAACACAATATAATCCACTTCCTGCTGGATAAATGTGCGTATCGCCATAATCTGATTTGTCTGTTGTTGCTGTCCGTCCTCAATCAGTAACTTGTATCCCTTTTCTCTGGTAAAAGTATCCTTCATTGACTGGGTGTTTGCATTTCTCCAATCTGATTCAGCCCCCAACTGTGAAAATCCGATGACAATTTCATCCGCCACATCGTTTTCGCTTGATTCTGTCTTTTTTTCTCCACATGAACATAGTGCACATGTCACAATACAAAGCACACAAAGCAAACAAACTTTCTTTCCCCAAATTCTCATTTTTATCACCACTTCAAATGATTTTCTTACTTATCTATTATCTCTAAAAACCCATAATTTCGCAACCATCAAACAACAAAAAAAAGAGATGATTGTATTCCTACAACCATCTCCTCCATTATGAAAACCTATTTTGTTGCACTTCTCTTTTTACGAACAGACATAATCACACTCTGTACAACGAGGAAGATACAAAGCATTGCTGCAATTGTTATTCCTGTCCACCAAGCCTGATCCAAACCTGCAGAAGATACGATGTTTTGAATGGTACTAAGTGAAAGTACACCAAACAATGTTCCAATGATATTACCAACACCACCGGTAAGCATTGTTCCACCGATAATGGAAGATGCAATCGCATTCATTTCTGCTCCCGCTGCATGTGTCGGTGCACCTGATCCTACATGTAGGAAATACACATATCCACCGATACCTGCCAACAGTCCGCAAAGCACATGTGAAATGAACTTTGTCCTGCGCACATTGATACCAAGCATCAAAGCGCTCTGGCTGTTACCTCCAACTGCATAGAAACTTCTTCCAAGTTTTGTCCAGCGGAGTACACAGAAGAGAACAAATACTACAATCAATGCTACGATAACACCGATTTCAACATAAGCGTCTACATACCTTCCGAGTCGGTTCACAGAACCCATTCCCGGAACAATAACACGAGTTTCTTTCAAAGCAACGAATGCTTTGTTCACTACGTTAAATGGATTTGTATGTACGATGGTTGTCATTCCTCTCGCAAAGAACATACCCGCCAGCGTAACAATAAATGGCTGAATATCCAAATACGCTACCAAAAATCCCTGTACGATTCCAAATGCCAAACCGATTGCAATGGCTATTAAAATCGACATCAATACATTTCCATTATGGTAATCAAGATAAACGGCACAGCACATACTTACCAAAGCAGTAACACCACCAACGGAAATATCGATACCGCCTGTAATCATTACGATGCTAAGACCACATGATAAAATAATCAAAGCTGCATTTGCGTTTAGAATATTGAAGAATGTCTGTGGCTTTAAAAATCCTTCTCCCTGAATCAAAATCGCTGCTATATACATTGCAAAGAATACAACGATTGTGATGGTAAGCAAAAGATTTGTATCAGACATGTTTTTCAGTCTTTCTTTTATCTTGTTCATCTTAGCCCACCTCCTTTGCTGTTGGTTGTGGACGTAGTTTCTTCCATACGCCTGCTGCCCAGTTACGAACAGTTGGTGCACTCATCACTACGAGAACAATAACGACTACTGCCTTGTATGCTGACAACGCATCAGAAGATACGTTCATCTTGTATAATGTTGTCGTCAATAACTGAATAACATATGCGCCTAAAATAGATGCTGTCATATTAAACTTACCACCGCTCAATGCATTTCCGCCGAGCGCTACAGCCAGAATGGCATCCATTTCAATATCCTTTGCAATAACAGAATAGTTGATAGATGACAAACGGCTAACTTTGATAAATCCTGCTACAGCAACACAGACACCCAAGAGTACAAATGTTATCAACTTGATCAATTCCGGATTCAAACCATTCAATCGAGATGATTCTTCATTGATACCAACAGACTGTGTATATAGTCCTAAATTCGTAAATTTCAGTAACAATGCAATTACAATCATACAAATAATTGCAATAAATACCGGTGTGGGAATCGGAATTCCCGGAATAAATCCACCATAGTATGCAAATTTTGGATCGTTGATTACCGGAAGTTCGTTGTTGTTAATCCATGCTGCAATGGAACGACCTGCTGTAAACAGAATCAATGTCGCTACCATCGGTTGAATCTTAAAATATGCAACTAACGCTCCATTAAATGCACCAAACAGCATCGCAACAATCATGCTTACTAAAAATGCAACGATAATCGGTGCCTGCAATTCATCCGGACGAGAGTTTGTTCCACAAAGAACACGAAGAACAACACTACCACTAATCGCGATTGCCGCGCCCACACTGATATCCTGTCCGCCGGAAGCCGCTGTAACAAGCGTCATACCGATTGCCAGAATTGCCAACTCTGAACCATAATCTAATACTGTGATCAGATATCCGGATAATACAGGATTTCCGGCGCTATTTAGCCCCATTGTAATCTTAAAAAATGAAGGATCTACAATTAAGTTGAATACCGCCAAAATAATGAGTGCCACAAGAGGTATCAGTATTTGACGATTTGAGGCTTTTCCTTTTTTTGAAACTGCTTTACTCATTCTTCCTTCTCCCCTCCTGCAATAGTACTCATAATCATATTCTGTGTCAGGTCGTCTCCGGAGAGCTCACCAACAACCTTTCCATCTCTCATAACAACCAACCTGGAACATGTTCGTAACATCTCGTCTGTCTCAGAAGAAATAAAGGTAATACTCATTCCCTCTGATGCGAGTTTTAATACCAGCTTTTGAATATCAATCTTGGTACCGACATCAATACCTCTTGTTGGTTCATCCAGAATCAAATACTCCGGATTCATAAGCAACCATCTCGCCAAAATACATTTTTGCTGATTGCCGCCAGACAATGATTTAATCGGCGTGTCTGCAGATGCTGTCTTGATACCAAGCAACTTGATGTATTCCTCTGCAAATTTGTTTGCTTCTGCCTTTGTAAATGGTTTGAAGAAACCTTTTTTCACCTGTAATGCCAGAATGATATTTTCACGAACAGACAAATCACCGATGATTCCATCATTTTTTCGATCCTCCGGCAAATATGCAATACCTGCCTTCATGGCATCGATTGGTTTTCTGATTTTAATCTCTTTACCATTCTTCTTTACTTTTCCTTGCGTTACGCGGTCCGCGCCATAGATAGCACGCACACACTCGCTTCGTCCTGAACCGAGAAGACCTGTGAATCCATTAACTTCACCCTTGTGAATGTAGAAATCAAATGGTTTGATACCAGCCACACTTGCCAACTGTTCTGTCTCAAATACAGGTGTTGCATTTGTATCTCCCTTTGCTTCCTTTTGGTCTCCCTTTATATCTGATAATTCATCCAGATCTTTACCTAGCATCTTTGACACCAACTGTACTCTAGGTAAGTCTGCAATCTCATATTCCCCTACTAACTTTCCGTCTCTGAGTACCGTGATACGATCACATACTTCATATACCTGTTCCAAGAAGTGTGTTACGAAAATAATACCTACACCCTTCTTTTTCAAATCTCTCATCAGACGGAATAACTTTTCAACTTCCTGCTCATCCAATGATGATGTCGGCTCATCAAGAATAAGCACTTTACACTCCATATCTACCGCTCTTGCAATAGCAACCATCTGCTGTACGGCAATGGAACATGTCGACAACTGCTGTGTTGCACTTGCAGGAACATCCAAAGATTTCAATATCTTATCTGTATCTTCGTTCATCTTTTTCCAGTTTTGTTTTATACCCTCTGTTCTTCCGATGAACATATTTTCTGCAACAGACAGATTTGGACACAATGTAATCTCCTGATACACTGTACTAATACCCAAATGCTGCGCATCCTGTGGCGAACGAATAGACACCTCTTTTGTATTTCCCTCCAGGAAAATTTGGCCTTCATCTTTTGAATAAACGCCTGTCAAAACCTTTATTAATGTAGATTTACCTGCACCATTTTCCCCCATAAGTGCATGTATTTCGCCTTTTCTCAATGCAAAATCTACATCCTGCAAAGCTTTAACACCTGGAAAGCTTTTGTGAATATTTTTCATTTCCAATATGGCATTTTCTTTCACTGGTGAATTCCTCCTTTAAAAAAGCGGCGCAACGTAGGTATTTATACGCGGCGCCGCTAATCATTTGATAATTATTTCCCTATGACTAAATTAGATTCCGTATGTATCTACATCTTCCTGTGTAATTTCTGTAGCATCGAATCCCTTCTCATCCATAATGATAACCTTCTCAGAAAGTGTCTCGCCAGCCTCTAACTTCTGGATAACTTCCTCGATGTAAGAGCTCTGGAATGGATTACACTGTCCATCATAATTCCAGTTCTGCTTTAACAACTCTTCCAATGCCCACTTGTTGCAGTCAAAGCCCATTATGATAACGTCTTTGCCAACACCATGTGAAATGTTTGCCTTGTCAAGTGCTGCTACAGCACCCTTTGCCATATCATCATTCTCAGCGTAGATTACGTTGAACTTCTCACCGGAATCGATAACTGACTGTACAATCTGCTGAGCCTTCTCTGCGTTCCACTCAGCTGTCTGCTGCGTTACGATTTTCCAATTGTCATTGTCAGCTACTGCTGCGTCAAGAGCATCTGAACGGCCTTTCTGAGCTGCAGAACCCATAACACCCTGGATATGGATTACATTGTACTCATCAAGACCCTGTCCCTTTAACCACTCAACAGCTGTCTCACCTTCTTTGTCCATATCAGATACAATTGAGGCTTCATATAAATCTTCAGATGCATCGATTGTGCGGTCAAATAAGATTACGCGAACGCCAGCGTCCTGAGCGTCTTTGAGAACTGAATCCCATCCTGCTGTATCAGCAGCTGAAAGAAGCAAGTAGTCAACACCATCCTGAATGAACTTCTGAGCTGCTGTAATCTGCTCTTCATTCTTCAAGCTATATGCGAACTGCGCATCATAACCGTTCTCTTTGGTGAATGTTGCTTTTAAGTCCTTATCGTTAGCTGTACGATAACCAGACTCGTTAGGATCGTTGTTGATGATACCAACCTTGATTAAATCTGATCCATTGTCTGCATCTGTAGAACCTGCATCGCTGCTAGCTTTCTTACCACAAGCGGTAAGACCAACTACCATTGTCAGTACTAAGATGGCTGCTAGAATTTTCTTTTTCATTAAAATACCTCCCAAAATTCATAAAATTTCAAGGACCATCCCTTTGATGTTTTCATTCTATGAGTTATGGAAGGATTTATCCATTCAGAAAACTCTTTAAAAGGTTAAAATTCTTCTTTATACATTTAAAATGTTTGATTTTTTACGATAAAAGGTTATTTTTCTATTTCTATATATGGTAAATAGATCTGCACCTCTGTTCCATCTCCCGGTACGCTCTTGATATCAATCCCATATGCCTCACCAAAATTAAGGCGGATTCGTTCGTTGACATTATATAGTCCATAGAAATCCTTACCGGTGAGGATTTTATTCCTAATTCCTTCCTGAACCTGAAGTAATCTCTCCTCCGCGATACCAATACCATTATCATGAACTATGATTCGGAAACCATCCTCATCCTTTTCGCCATAGATGCGTATGTTTCCCATTCCACGCTTATTCTTTATGCCATGATACAACGCATTTTCCACAAGTGGCTGAACCGTAATCTTTGGTATGCTATATTTTTCAAGTTCCTCCGGCATATCAATATCATACGACAAAATATCCTGATAACGTACCTGCTGTATCTGCAAATAGCTGGTTACATGAAGCATTTCCTCTTTAATCGAATTCAAATCCTTTCCTCTATTCAAGGAAGTTCGGAAAAAGTCTGAAAGATTTTTTACCATGTTTACGACCTTTTTCTGCTCGCCTGCCTCTGCAAGCCAAATAATCGCATCCAGTGTATTATATAGAAAATGCGGATTAATCTGCGCTTGCAATAGTTCAAACTCCGCTTTCCTAAGGCGTATCTGTTCCATTTTGACCTGCTCCAGCAACTCGTTGATTTTGTCAATCATCGTATTCATGGAATCTGCTAAGATCGTTGCCTCAGCACCGGAATTCACATCTGCGCGAACTTCCAAATCACCCTTTGCGACCTGGTCTGTCACTTCCGTCAAGTCCTTAAACGGCTTCGTAATAACTTGTGGCAAATAATAAGAAATAAACATATTCAATCCAAGTATCAGCAGGATTGCCAGACCACAGAACGACAGCATTTTTGTGAAAAAGGCTTGGTATTCCTCTCTCGACTGTTGTAATCCCTGCACTTCATAATAGGTATACTGAGATATTTCTTCTCGCACCAGTGCCGTTACAATTTGAACATCATTCTGCCAGATTTCCATGTTCTCTTCGTATTTATTTCCCTCTTCCAGATTTTCACCAATTCTTTTGGTGTAGACATCCAAATTCTTTAAATACTTCTTAATATTGACAAGTCTTATTTGATTTTCTTCTGATTCGGTGATATTCTCAAGACCGTTTACGATGCTATTGGCCTTTGCCAGCATCTCGTCGATATTTGATTCTTTGATAGATTTGTTTCCTACGATCAACAAATATGTTTCATAATCAAATTCTTTTTTGAAGTCCATGCTGAACTCGCTCGCTACAACCGTCGAATTGATCATATTTTCGTATTGTCGATTGGTAGACCATAAATTATATAGACTAAAAAATAGAATAAGGAATGTTGGTACAAGCAAAACCAAATAAGACAATCTGATTTTGGTTGCTAAGGTTGAACGATCAAACCGTTCTCGCCATCCTTTTAACATCCCTTATTCCCCCTTTTTAATTTTTCTTTCCACGATACTGTGTCGGTGTCATTCCCTGTGTCTTTTTGAATAAATATGAAAAATAATGTGGATCCTTATACCCCACTTTCATACTGATTGCACTACTCTTCTCACCAGAGCATCGCAACAGTTCTTTTGCTTTGTTCATACGATAATCTGTCAAGTATTTGATAAATGTCTGATTCGTTTCCTGACTAAATATCGTGCTGAGATGATTTGGCGAGAAATTGACATGCGAAGCAACTACATTTAATGATAAGTTCTCATCCGCATAATTCTCTTCTATATATTTCATCACCTGTAATACGATACCTCGATATCTATCATTTGCATTTTGTTCTCTCAAGCCAATCGCTTTCGAGATAATTTCAATCACATATTCGCGTGCGTTTGGTTCATTTTTCAATATATCCGAGGCAAAATCCGGAGATGTGATTGCTTCTTTATCAATCTGAATACTCTCAAGGAATTCTCCCACACAAAAATAGGCATCCATCACGATATATTGACGGAAAATATTCGACTGCATCACATTTGTACCCAGTCCTTTGAAATACTCCTCGACAAAGTATGCTGTTTCTTCTTGATTTCCAAGCCGCAAAAATTCTGATATTCTCGCTCTATCCACCTGTTTGGGATTGACATTCTCGATATGGAAATCTTCTTGCTCACTTTGTTCGTCGGAGGCTTTTCCATCGACAATACCGCTTCCCACCATGAGATAACGATGCGCAAACGCTTTTCTCGCATGTTCAAAAGATTCCGGTAACTCACGCAAACGATTCACGTATTTACCGATACCTCCAAAGTATTTTAGATGTTTGTAATTCGCCAAAACATCCTGTATCTCTGTCAGATATCGGTTTTGGGTAGATTTCATTTCTTCTTCCGAATCAGCTTTGAATAGTATCGCTTTCCCTTCCAACCCTTGATCAAAGACCAAAATCGGATAACGTTCGGTAATCGCGTGTAGTTCTTTCTCGGCTTCCAGAACACTGCTCGAAAACTCTTCTTCGCCGTGTTGTGTAGACTTTAGTTGGAAGAGTATGATATTGTACCACATTGCCGAAAGATTGATGTCATTCTTGTCTGCAATCTCATGTAGTTCTGCCGCTGATTTACTGCCGGATACCAGATAATGGAAGAACTCTTTTCGGTTTTTGAGATTGTTCTCTTCCATTTCCTGTTTGTATTTTTCTTGAATCTCCTGTTCTCTGTGTTTTTCTTCAATTCTGGCAGAAATAATGTCCAACTCTCTGAGCAACTCTTCTGCACTAATAGGCTTCGACAAATACTCTGCTACTCCTATTTTGATGGCTTCTTTCGCATATGCGAACTCCTCAAAGCCTGTGAGAATAATAATCTCAATCCAAGGCATTTCTTTTTTGATGAGTTTGCTTAATTCCAAGCCATCCATAAACGGCATGCGAATATCTGTAATCACAATGTCCGGTTTTAATTTTTGTATCATAGGGAAGGCAACTTCCCCGTCCCCTGCTTCTCCACAAAATTCGTATCCGTGGGCAGTCCAGTCTACATTGTTCTTGATGCCTTCACGCATCACAAACTCATCCTCAACCAAGAAAACCTTTACCATCAAATTCCCCAATCAATACACTTCTTAATCCTGCGCGTAGTACTCCAACATAGCGTTTTTCAAACCTTCTAATCTCGCTTCAGCATCTTCTAACGAAGTACCCTTAACACCGAAGTAAAATTTAATCTTTGGCTCTGTTCCGGAAGGACGTACACAGCACCAACTATTGTTTTCCAACTCATAATACATAACATTTGATTCAGGCAATCCCGTAGATGTCACCTCTCCTGTCTCCAAATCTTTTCTCGTATCCGCCTTGTAATCGCGAACTGCTAATACTTTGTACTCTCCAATCTTTTCCGGCAGACGCGTTCTCGCGCTCGACATCATCTCCTGTATCTTTGCAGCTCCGTCTTTTCCCTTTAACTCTATTGGCTCCTGACCTTCCATATAATAGCCATACTTTTTATACATATCAAGCATCGCATCCCACAAGGTCTTTCCCTGTTTCTTGTACCATGAAGCCACTTCGCAAAGCATCATGACGGCAACACATGCATCCTTATCTCTTGCGTAAGTACCTGTCAAGCATCCGTAACTCTCTTCCAAGCCGAATACATAATGATAGGTATTGTTCTCCTCAAATAATCTGATCTGCTCACCGATAAACTTGAATCCTGTCAAAACTTCGATTACTTCCACATCATAATCAGCAGCAATCATCTTTGCCATATCCGTTGTGACAATCGTTTCAATGAGTGCAGGATTCTCCGGCATGGTACCTGTTGCTCTTCTCTCGCGAAGAATATACTCTGCAATCAACATACCTGACATATTTCCGGTAAATGATACATATTCGCCCGTTTTTGTATCCTTGCAATATACACCGAGTCTGTCCGCATCCGGGTCTGTTGCAAGTACGATATCAGCATCCACTTCCTTCGCAAGTTTCAACGCCAATTCGAATGCTTTTGGTGACTCCGGGTTTGGATAAGAGACCGTTGGAAAATTGCCATCCGGCAATTCCTGCTCTTTAACAACATATACCTTTTCAAAACCAAGTTCCTTCAATACGCGGCGAACAGGGAGATTTCCTGTTCCATGAAGCGGCGTATATACGATGGTAAAATCCTTCGCCATTTCCCTGATAACTTCCGGATGAATCGATTGATTTTCCAATTCAACCATATATTTATCATCAATCTCTTCGCCAATCTCATGGTATAAACCAGCTTCTACCGCCGCTGCTTTATCCATCGTCTTAACCATTGTAAATGATGTTACATTTGCAACTTCCGCCATGATATTCTTATCGTGCGGTGGTGTAACCTGCGCACCATCTTCCCAATAAACCTTGTAGCCATTGTATTCTCTAGGGTTATGACTTGCTGTCACAACAATACCGGCAATACACCCCAACTCGCGAAGCGCAAATGATAATTCAGGCGTTGGTCTGAGACTTGTAAAGCGATATGTCTTGATTCCATTTGCATTCAAACATAATGCTGCTTCATCTGCAAATTCAGGAGACATGTTTCTTGAGTCATATGCAATTGCAACACCTTTGTCTTGCCCATTCTGCGAAATAATATAGTTTGCAAGACCTTGCGTCGCCTGACGAACAGTGTAAATGTTCATTCTGTTTGTTCCTGCGCCTATCACTCCTCGAAGACCACCTGTACCAAACTCAAGATTGCGATAAAATCTATCTTCAATCTCCTTCTCATCACATTCTAATGCAAGAAGTTCTTTTCTTGTATCCTCGTCAAAGTAAGAATCATTACACCATTGTTCATATAGTTCTCTATAGTTCATCGTTTTACTTATCCTCCCAACTCTAGTTTTAGACACTACCATATATATGATACCATATTTTTATGAATTACATATATCTTTTTTACAACATTCTTCATTTGTGATATGATAGATTTCATCATTGTGACGGAGGTTATTATGGGAGAACGATTGACACCATCTGATGTGGAAAAAATCCAAAAAGAAATTGAATATCGCAAACTCGTTGTTAGAAAAGAAGCGATAGAAGCTGTAAAAGAAGCAAGAGCGCAAGGTGATCTCAGTGAAAATTTTGAGTACTACGCAGCAAAAAAAGATAAAAATCAAAACGAGAGCCGCATTCGATACCTCGAAAGAATGCTAAAGAATGCGACGATTATTGAGGATCACAGTTCGGAAGATGAGGTCGGTATCAATACCATTGTCACGCTTTATATTCCCGAAGACGATTGCGAGGAAACATACAAGCTTGTGACTTCCATTCGCAGCAGCTCTCTTCGCGATATGGTGAGTATCGAATCCCCACTCGGAAAAGCCATCCGTGGAAAAAAAGTTGGCGACACTGCCATTGTAGAAGTAAATGCAAATTATTCTTATGAAGTGAAAATACGAAAAATAGATAACAGCGTCACTGATGAGGACGACCAAATTCGCAAGTATTAAATACAGAATTAATGAAGCAGGTCATATGACCTGCTCCATTTTCATACTACAGTCGGACAGACTGGCGAACCAATGACTTTTTCAGTGCTAGCTCTGCCCTTTTGATATCCAAATCAGACGCTTTTCGATTCAGTCTTTCCTTGGCTCTGTCCTCTGCCTTTTTTGCTCTATTCAAATCAATCTCATCCGGCCATTCCGCAATTTCTGCGAGAAGTGTCACTTTGTCTCCCAGAATTTCTGCAAATCCGGCATGTACTGCTGCAATTTTTCTTTCTCTGTCTTCCGTGATTGTTACAACACCCGGTGCCAATACCGTTGTCATGGGAATGTGATCCTTTAAAACACCAATCTCCCCTTCAACAGTATTGAATTCTATCATGGATGCTTCTCCATGATAAAACATTCGATCAGGCGTAATAATCTCAACCATGAATAAATTATCTGCCATATTCGCCTCCCTTACTGCATGCGGGCACGAACTTCATCAATGGTTCCTGCGTTTAAGAAATGTCCTTCCGGAACATCATCATGCTTTCCTTCCAAAATTTCTTTAAAGCCACGAACAGTCTCTTGAATTGGAACATATTTTCCTTCCAAACCGGTAAACTGGCCGGCAACGAAGAATGGCTGAGATAAGAATCTCTGTACCTTTCTTGCACGGCTGACGACTAATTTATCTTCTTCAGATAATTCGTCCATACCAAGAATTGCAATAATATCTTGTAATTCTTTGTATTTCTGTAAAATTTCCTGTACGCCACGTGCCACTTCAAAGTGTTCCTGTCCAACGATTCTGGGATCAAGAATTCTTGATGTAGATGCGAGCGGATCTACCGCCGGGTAAATACCAAGTTCTGCGATGGAACGCTCCAATACTGTCGTGGCATCCAGATGCGCAAACGTTGTAGCCGGAGCAGGGTCAGTCAAGTCATCCGCCGGCACATATACAGCCTGAACAGATGTGATGGAACCATTCTTTGTCGATGTGATACGCTCCTGCAAAGCACCCATCTCTGTCTGCAGTGTTGGCTGATAACCTACGGCTGATGGCATACGGCCCAAAAGCGCAGACACCTCAGAACCGGCCTGTGTAAAACGAAAGATATTGTCAATAAATAACAATACATCCTTACCGCCCTTATCACGGAAATACTCTGCCATGGTAAGTCCCGAAAGACCCACACGCATTCTGGCTCCCGGTGGCTCGTTCATCTGACCAAATACCATACATGTTTT
>CAYPAA010000015.1:0-42339 GCA_964408625.1 uncultured Roseburia sp.
CACGGAATTGAGAATTTCCGCATCAGTTTCCCGATTTTTTCTGTCTCCAGAAAAGTATTAGATTTTTGTTCCATTGGAACTACCTCCTTGTTTTTTGATAACAAAAAGCGCATACCTTCCGTATGCGCAAAAAAAACGATACAAACGGCCCAGCAATCTGTATCGTATCAGTTTGCATAAATGCACTTCTTGTATCGTGTCGAATCAATATTAATTCTAAATGATTCTACCATAACAAAACGCAAAAATGCAAGAGCAAAATTCAAATTTTCTATTCTTCATTTATACCCTGAGGCGGCGCAGTCAGCAGGCATCAAATGCTTTGGTGCGGTTCCCCACAATAATATTCTGTTGTTATCATTTTATCATCCAGATATATCCGAAGTTCAGATAACATCTGCGAAAGGAAAATGAGTTTGTAATAGACAATCCAAAACGTCAGCTGTTCCATAAATCATCATTTGCTGAAGAATGCAAATGTAGAGACAATTGTATTGAATGACAAGATGGCAGAAGGGATTTTGTTAGAGAATGGAGAAAAAGTAGAGGCAGATTATGTTGTGTACGCGTGTGATATGGATTATACGTTTCGCGAACTATTGCCTGAAAAGTATATGCCGCAATGGGGAATTTGCGGCATGGAAAATGATAAAGAGAGAAAACAAATGACAAGAATATAGATTGCTTTTTTAGCGTTACAGATAAGGATGTGGGTGGCATTTTTTTGTCAGTTATTGACATGCCTCAATATTTATTATAAACTTGAATGACATCATGTGACGTAAATAAAATGAAAGTTGTTATGGAGGTTATAGAGTTGTTTATTTCAGATGCAATTAAATATGTAGGAGTAAATGATAAAACGATTGATTTGTTTGAGAGCCAGTATGTTGTGCCAAACGGAGTGTCTTATAATTCTTATTTGATTATGGATGAAAAGGTAGCTCTTATGGACACTGTAGATATGCGGGGCCTGGAAGAGTGGAGTAAAAATGTCGATGAAGCATTGGCTGGAAGAGGCATTGATTATATTGTGGTTCAGCATATGGAACCGGACCATGCAGGTTCATTGGCATACGCGATTGAAAAATATCCGGATGCAGTAGTAGTAGGAAATGCTAAGACATTTGTATATATTAAGCAGTTTTTTGATGTAGATATCGAAAATAGAAAACTTGAAGTAAAAGAGGGTGATACTCTTTCCCTGGGAACACATACCCTTACCTTTGTTATGGCGCCTATGGTCCACTGGCCGGAGGTAATGGTTACATATGAGAGCACAGAAAAAGTGCTGTTTTCTGCAGATGGATTTGGTAAGTTTGGTGCGCTTGATCATGATGAGGACTGGGCTTGCGAGGCAAGAAGATATTACTTCAATATCGTAGGTAAGTACGGAGTTTCTGTTCAGGCATTGCTTAAGAAGGCAGCAAAACTTGAGATTGAGAAGATTTTACCTCTTCATGGTCCAATTCTTGATGAAAATCTTGGCTATTATATTGACCTCTATGATAAGTGGTCAAGTTACACTCCGGAGAAGAAGGGTGTTTTTATTGCGTACGCATCCATTTATGGAAATACAAAGAAAGCCGCAGAAATTTTGGCAGATAAAATCAGAGCATTGGGCGAGGAAAAGGTCGCAATTTCAGATCTCTGTAGAGAGGATATCGCAGAGTGTGTGGAAGATGCATTCAAATATGACAGAATGATTCTCTGTTCAGCCACTTATGATGGAGGGGCATTTGTTCCGATGGAAGATTTCCTGCACCATCTACAGATTAAGACATACCAGAACAGAACGGTCGGACTGCTCGAAAACGGAACATGGACACCAATGGCTGCAAAGGCAATGCGCAGTTACTTGGATTCGATGAAAAATGTAACCGTTTTAGAGGAGACGGTTTCCATCAAATCCACATATAAAAAAGAAAATGAGGAGGAGATGGATAAACTGGCGGAAGCTATTGTTATGGCAGGTAAATAAAGTTGAATCGTCTATGTAGGCTGACGACTTCTGTATCCTATTACGATGCAGAAATTGCCAGCCTTTTTTGGAGGAAATTCGATAATGAACAGAAAGAGACAAACTGTTATTGCAGGAAACCAAATATCTGAAATATATGAATGGCCATTGGGTGGCTACAATCAAAAAGTGTTAATTGAAGGAAAGGAAGCATCGCTCCCGATAGTGATTACATTGCATGGGGGTCCGGGCACGCCACTACCATTATCAGTTGGTTGTCGTGGTCTCTTTCCGGAGTTTACAGATCTTTTTATTATGGTGTATTGGGATCAGTTTGGTTGCGGAATTAATGATTGTGTGATTGATGATCATTTTACCATCGATTCTTTCTTACAAATGACCTTGGACCTAATCAAAAAGATAAAAGAACTATTTCCAAATAACAAAATATATGTTTTTGCCACATCATGGGGTTCGATACTGAGCGCTAAGATGTTGCAGATTAATCGCAATGCGGTAGATGGTGTTGTAGTGTGGGGGCAGATTGTTAAGGATGTCTTTTTTAATGAAGAAGTTTTCCAAGCACTGGAGAAAACAAAGTTGTCCAAAGCGAAACTAAAAAAAATAAAAGCGGTGCAAAGGAACAATGCATCTCCGAAGGAATTGCGATTGGTTTCATCAAGCATTCGAAAATATACATCCGGATATCAGAATAAAGCAGGCGGGCAGATGCCGATGGGAGAGTTTATAAAAGGACTGCTGACAAGTCCTGATTATTGTCTCCAAGATTTTATAGCAATATTTGTAAATGGATATCGGAAGAATCGCTCTTTATGGAAAGAAATACTCAGAATCGATCTGTCTAGAATATTGAAGAATGTTAATATTCCATACATAATCCTACAAGGAGATACCGATATTGTGGCATCTACAACGACGGTCAGTACACTTGTAAAAAACAGTTACAACCCAAATTTACATTGTGAGATTGTAGATGATTCGGGTCATATTCCGGGAAGTGAAGGAATGAACCGTGTGTTTGAAAAATTGTGTGCATTTAAATAGTTGATATTTTTACGATTCTTTTACAATTAAAAGATAGAGAACTTTACATTGCCGACCTAAAATAAAATTACAAACGACACTTGCTTTTTCTCCGCTTGGTTTTATCGTTTGAATATGTAAAGGAAGCTTTTTATAAGGAGTATGAAGATTTCAAACAAAAGTATAGTATTTCGAAGAAAGATGATACAATAAAAAGAAAAAAAGAAGAATAAGAGTAAGGAATAAAAAATGGCATTAATCTATATCATCGAAGATGATGAAAGCATTAGGGAAATTGAAGAGTTTGCATTAAAGAATGCCGGACATAAAGTACTGGGATTTTCAGATGCGGGAAAGTTTTACAAGCAGTTGGAGTCGGTGATTCCGGATTTGGTGCTGGTAGATATTATGTTGCCGGATGAGAACGGAAATGAAATCGTCAAGAAGCTGCGTCGCAACGTCGATACAAAAAAACTCCCCATTATCATGGTGACTGCCAAAACTACAGATTTGGATTTGGTGAAAGGTTTGGAGGATGGTGCAGACGATTACATTAAGAAACCATTTTCAGTGATGGAGTTAATATCCAGAGTAAAGGCTCTTCTTAGAAGAATTGGGCCGGAAGAAGTAAAAATGTTAGAGCTGGAGAGCCTTGTCCTGAACAATGAAAAGCATGAGGTAACTGTTGATGGCAAAAGCGTAGAACTTACCTTTAAAGAATACGAACTATTGCAGTATCTGATGTTAAATTGTGGGATTGTGTTGAGTCGAGACACAATTATGGAAACGATATGGGGGACATCCTATCTCGGAGAGTCCAGAACCTTAGATATGCATGTAAATACGTTACGGCATAAGTTGGGAACGTATGGTCAACGGATTAGAACAGTAAGAAATGTGGGATATGTAATAGAATGAAAAGAAAAATCAACGTAAGATTAGTGATGATTGCCATTCTTGCAGTAATAGCCACAACGATTAGTATTATCGTTGTATATTATGGGATGTTTCAAAAACAGATACAGAGTGATTTGAGTGTGAGTGCCAAATTATTGAAAGATACGCATTACTTTGAATCGCCTGAGATCGATGTCGAGGATATTGATTTATCAACAGATATAGAAGAACTTCGAGTGACATGGGTCGATAAAGATGGAACCGTTTTGTATGACAATGATGCAAGTACAGTTGAGTTGGAAAATCATTTAAATCGACCGGAGATTCAGGAGGCGTTTGAAGGAGGAGTTGGCGAATCGATAAGAAAATCAGATACGATGAACAAGAATACATTCTACTATGCGATTCTTTTAGACAATGGGACCGTACTTAGAGTTTCCACGGATGCAGAAAGTATCTGGTTGGTATTCTTCGTTTCTGCACCGATGATTTTACTCATTATCCTGTTTATCATCATTGTCTGCGTGGCACTTTCCCATATGCTTACGAAGCAGTTGATTAAGCCCATTGAGACCATGGCTGAAAATATAGAAGATATCAGTTTGGACCCTCCATATCGGGAATTGGTTCCGTTTATAAATATGATACGAAAACAGCATACAGACATTCTTTCAGCAGCAAAAGTGCGACAAGACTTCACAGCGAACGTCTCCCATGAATTGAAGACACCACTTACGGCGATTTCCGGGTATGCAGAACTGATTGAAAATCAGATGGTGACGGAAGAACAACATGATCATTTTATTCGGGAAATCAGGAAAAATGCAGAAAGACTGTTATCTTTGATTAATGATATTATACGTTTGTCTGAACTTGATCGGAGTGACAAACAACCGTCATTTGAACCACTTGATTTATATGACATTGTCGCGGACAGTATGGAGACATTGAAAGTGAATGCAAACAAGCGCCAGATAGAAATTTACTTCGAGGGCGAGCATTGTAACGTTAATGGAAATAGGGAAATGCTGGGGGAGTTAATTGACAATCTTGTGCAGAATGCCATTCGTTATAATAAAGACAATGGAAAGATTTGGGTTCGTGTGGAAGCAAAGGACATCCCGTGTCTTGTTGTAAAAGATACCGGAATTGGGATCCCGGCGGAGGATCAGGAACGGATATTTGAACGGTTTTATCGCGTGGACAAGAGCCGTTCGAAAGCAACCGGAGGGACAGGTCTCGGTCTTGCCATTGTAAAACATATTGTAGAAATCCACGATGCTAAGATTGAACTGAAAAGTGTTGTAAATGAGGGAACAGAGATTCACGTGGAGTTTTAGAAAAAATTAAAAAAATTGAAAAAAGGGGTTAACTTTTTTTGTCGGTGCGACGATAAAAGAATTAGATACGAAGTAGTATCTTTAATTTCAGAGGCTGAAAAGGATTTTGAGCCATTTTTCTCAGGGATGGAGAAGTATATTTACGGGGATAATACCCTGTAAACTCATCTTTGTGCAGTTCTGACAGTGTTTCCAAATTCCAATTCAGTGACAGAGTAATTCAGGTTAATATGTTGGTGTACTACCAATATTAACATATGCAGGATATTCTGGAAACATGGGATATCCTGCAGGATTGCAAAGAAACAAGTAAGCGATATGAGAGCAAGGAGGAAAAAGACATGGCAATATTTGATATTTCATCTTTTTTTGGAAACAATTCATCAAATTTATTCAGTTCATTCAACTTTGGCGATTATGCTGCAATTAGAAACGGAAGTTACAAAAAACTTTTGAAGTCGTATTACGCACAACAGAATACTTCAAGCAGTACAAGCAGTAGCAATGAGACCAAAAAAACGGATACACTGGATACGACTGACACAACAGGCTTGTCAAAGATGAAGACGGAAGCGAAGGGTCTGAAAGATGCGGCAGATGCTTTTAAGGATGAAGATTTGTGGAAGAAGACCAATGGGGAATATGACACGGACAAAATTGTGAGTGCGATCAAGACATTTGCAAACGAATACAATGATGTTATCGAACAGTCCGGAAAAGTAAATGCAAGTGATGTGGCTTCTGACACAAGATTTATGATGAGTTTGACAAGCACAATGTCAAACTCTTTATCAAAGATAGGAATTACCGTGGGGACAGACGGGAAACTGTCAGTGAACGAGGATACGCTGAAGGAAGCAAATATGACGAAGGTAAAAGCCTTATTCTCCGATGAGTATTCCTATAGTGGACAAGTATCACAAAAAGCCGGCAGTATTGAAAATTCTGCTGTCAGAAATTCCAGCCTGTATACAAGCAGCGGACAATTTACGAATTATTTTTCAAACTATAACAACTGGATATAAAAGTGCATACACAGGTTCAATGTATAATGGCAATTGCCGATATACATAAAGCAGGGAAGGCATCTTATTTCAATGGAATGATTGGGATAAGGTGCCTTTTATTTTCAGAATGCACAAAGAAAGGAGCAGATATGTTAATACATGACAATTATGATGCTGCGTTTGTGAATAGAGTAAAATACACTAAGGATCATGTTTTAATAGGCAGTACGGATTATTTTGTGAACAGCCAGACCTTTTCAAGCATTCTGGCGAACAGACAGAACAGCTTCCCATATGGAAAACTGGCATGAGATGTCAGCAGAAGAATGGGATAAGCTTGTAGAGCATTTTGACAACTATATGGATGAGGTCAAGGAAGAACTTGAGCGGATGGGCGAGTTGCAGGAGGAAGCTGCGCAAAAGGGTGCGGCGGAAGCACCGGCGGATATGAAATCGTCAGCGGCAGCAGTTTTGGCAACTGCAAAGAAGGCAAACAAATTCCAGTCTGACAAGGTATCAAAATCGCAGGAAATTGCAATGGACGTTGACATTATCGTTGGCAGTAGCGAGACACAAAAGTGGGATGATGACGAATCGGCGGAGGACGAACGAGAAGAGTAGAGAAACAGAGTATCATTATAGGGCTTGCTCGCACTTGAAGAACGGGCACAGAGCATAGAAGATCCGTTTTTAAAAAAAGGAATCCGCCTTATTGTGGATGGGACGGACCCGGCAAAGATTGGAGAGAGAATGTCGCTGGCATTGATCACAACATTATATGGCTCAATTCTGGCAAACTGGGTATGTATTCCTGTTTCGGCGAAGTTTAGAAGAAGCGGTCAGATAACAGAAATGCAAAAAGAAATGATTATGGAAGGAGTGTTGTCCATTCAGGCAGGTGATAATCCAATGGTAATAAAAGATATGATGAACAAAGAATAGGCCTGTGAAATGTAGGTCTATTTTTATTGCGGTTATCTGTTTATAATGATAAAATTATGTTGGATTAAAGTGGTAAAAAGCTTCGAAGAGAATAACGGATAATGAAGTGATTTTACAGCAGACGAGGGGGCATTACTTTTATGCATAATATAATAGATGCCTTTATGGCAATGGGGGAAGCTTATACAAAAATTTTACAGGTAAACTTGTCAGACAGATCCTATGAGATTATTAAGGTGGATCAAGATGAACTGCCAGATGCAGAGAGATGGGGAGATGATATTTCTGTATGGATTAGAGAATTCGCGCTTTCCGGGAATGTATATGACGAGGATATTTCACTATTTTTGAATTATTCAAACATAGAAAATATAAAGAGATACTTCATGGAGAATGACACACCCATGTACATACGATATCGTAGGAAATTCGATGATGAATATCGATGGGTTATGCTGGAGATTGTGAAATCGAAAGAATACACTCTGGAGTATCCATGCGTTTTTGTGCTTGTGAGGGATGTGGGGGATTCTCTTTCACGGGAATTTCAACAATTTAGGGAATTGGAGCGTGTTACAAGTGTAGATCCACTCACAGGAATCAACAACCAGTATGCTTTTCGGCGAATGTGCGTACTTTTTGAGGAGGCGGTGCATAACATCTCGGTGGGAGTGGTATATGCGGATTTAAATGGTCTGAAGAATGTGAATGATATACAGGGACATGAGGCCGGAGACGACTTTATTTGTTCTTTTGCGAATAAGATTCGGGAGTTTCAACTTTCCCCATATGCATATCGTGTGGGTGGCGATGAATTTTTGCTGGTTTTCCATGATATGTCCGAGGAGGAAATGCGGAAAAAAATGCAGCCGCTTATCGACTGGAATAACTGTCAGATTATATCGGTTGCATCCATCGGCATGATTTGGGTCGAAAACACAACGGACTTTTTTGAGGTGATAAAAGAAGCGGAGCGAAGAATGTATGAACAGAAACGTTCTTTATACGAGTTGCATCCGGAGTTTAGCCGTGAGGCGATTGACCGCAAATACAGCGAAGAGATGACAGCGATTATCATGAATCTGTCAGAGGCATACACAACACTTGGCGTTGTTGATATGGTAGATGAGAGCTATCGCCTGATAAAGTTTGATTCTTCCATCAATTATGTGCCGCCGAGCGGCTCTTTTCGGGAATATATTACCGGATTTCAAGAGAAACTGGTCACTCCGGATTCAAAAAAGATGTTGAAAAAAATGGCATCGATAGAGGTTCTCCGCAAAGACTTGCTTAAGAACCCTACGATTACATTTGATTACCAGATGAAAAACGGTGCATGGAGACAGGTTACATTCCGACAGGCAGAAGTTCGGGACGGTGTGTTGACAAAGGCTATATTTTATTCGTGTGGTCTGAACCAATATATGTCAGAACGAATGAATGAGCGACAGACGGCTGACGAGGAATCAGAAATTCTTGAGGGTATCCATAGAGAATATACCCTAATGTGTTTGGTTAATCCGGTGAAAGGAGATGTACACATCTACAAATATAACAATTTGCCGGAGGAACTGTACCATATCATCAATGAGAGCCATTTTGTAGATGCGATTGCGTGGTTTGCGAAGAAATATGTGTCAATAAGAGACTACGAAATGTTTATGAAAGCTGTTGATATGGAACAGATTCTAAACAAGTTGGAAAGCGAACCAATGTATCGTTTAACATTTCATTGTAAGCCATCATTTCATAATACACCAAGAGAGTCTATGGGGGAAATGATTTTCTCGCGCGTATCCGCACAAAGTGAACATATCGTGCTTGTGACAAAACAACTTCCGGTGGAGGACGATGATGCAGACCTGTTAAAAAATCGGGTAATCATGTCTATGGGTGACGATTTTAAATCCATATTCTATGTTGATTTGGTCAACAGACAACTTACCGCATATCGGATGAACTATCGCCTACCGGTTTCTTTTTGGAATTATGTCGCGACAAATCCATCGTACGAAGATGTTATGAATATGTATATCGAAGGATGGGTGATTTTGGAGGATAAAGCGTGGATTCGGGAACAGACGAGTATTGCTAATTTGCGTCGTATCCTTCGCAAGGAGCCGGCATATTCTTGCGATCACAGAGTGTCGAGCGGTGGGAAAATACTCTGGTATCGAATGAAGGTTGTCAATCTTGCAGAGGGAGACGAATTGCGCCGGTTTGCAGTGGGATACGCAGATGTTACAGAGGAAAAGAACAACTATATCGAGTATTTTGATAACCTGACACAGAATTTGTTTGGTGCCACTCCTTTTTCGGAGGATGATGAAAACATTCGCAAGGTGTTGGAAAGAGACGGATTAACAGGTCTTTATCATAAAGAGTATTTTTACAACTACGCGGAAAAAATACTTAAGGCAAATCCGGACAAGGAATATACGATTCATGTGACAGACATTGAAAACTTTAAACTCATCAATGAAAAATATGGTATGCGTGTGGGGGATGATGTCTTAAAGACGATTGCCCAGGTAAGTCCCAACATAATTCCGTTTTATGTAATGGGAGGACGGTTGGATGGAGATCGGTTCGTATGCCTGCGCGAATACAAGGACTTCAGTCTTGATGCAGAACAGGAACTGGTGCAACAGCTGTCGTCCATGCTTTCCGTACCGAACATTGTATTAAAATCGGGGTTTTATAAAGTGGATAACGAAACATCCGTACAGCTTATGTGTGATCGCGCGACAATAGCTTTGAATCGCATCAAGGGAAAATTTGGCGTAGATGCAGTGGAGTATAATGACACGATTCACCGGGAACTGTTGCACGAACAACAGATTATTGACGATATGAGAGAGGCTTTGCGCACACACCAGTTTCAGGTGTACTACCAACCCAAGCATCATTTGGATACAAACAAAACAGGTGGTGCAGAGGCCTTGGTGCGCTGGGTACACCCGGATTTGGGCTTTATGAATCCAAACGTATTTATACCGTTGTTTGAAAAGAACGGTTTTATTACGCTCATAGACTTATATGTGCTAGAAGAGGTGTGCAAATGTGTGTATGCACGATATAGTATGGGGAAACCGAACATACCGATATCTGTGAATCTCTCTCGTCGTGATTTGGAACAGGAGAATTTGACGCAACAAATCGTACAAATTGTTGACCGATATGGCATTGAGCATCGCTTGATACATTTCGAAGTGACGGAGTCCGCATATAGTAACGAGGCAGAACAGATTTCGAAGAATATATCGCAATTACATGAATGTGGCTTTGTGATAGAATTGGATGACTTTGGCGTTGGCTATTCTTCCATTGCGACGCTAAACAGCCTGAATCTCGATGTTATGAAATTAGACATTAGTATTGTCAGAAATGATGTTCCTGGATCAGAAAAGAATGTTTTGGAATTCGCCTTGCAACTGGCAGAACTGGTTGGCTTACAGACAGTTGCGGAGGGTGTTGAGACAGAGGCGCAGATGCAACGCTTGAAATCATTGGGATGTGACTATATTCAGGGATACTATTACGCAAAACCTATGCCGAAAGAAGAGTTTGAGGCATATATTGACGGCGAAGTATAGTGACAAATGAAATGATAAAACAAAAATAATAAAGTTGGAGAGTTGAAGGAATATGCTATCTTGGTATATCGTGTCTGTCATAATCGTCGCTTGTCTCTTCTTTCTGCTGCTTGGCGTCTGGAAGAGGAATGCGGACAAAGTACAGGCGAAAATGGAAAAGACGAATATTCAGTTTGTCAAAGCACTGTGCCGTACGGTCGAGGCAAAGGACCGATACACAAACGGACATTCGGAACGTGTGGCAAAGTACGCGCATGAAATCGCAAAGCGAATGGGAAAGACAGATGAGGAAGTGCGTGAAATATATATCGCTGGTCTGCTTCATGATGTTGGCAAAATCCGAATACCGAATGTAATCATAAATAAAAATGGGGCCCTTACGGATGAGGAAGGCGATTATATTAAGCTACATCCCAACGCGGGCTATCACATTCTGAAGGGCGTGGAAAGCATCCCGCATATTGCAGAAGGCGCAAGATTCCATCACGAACGGTATGATGGTATGGGGTATCCAAACGGTCTGTCAGGTGACGATATTCCGGAAATTGCCCGCATTATCGCAGTGGCAGATGCATATGACGCAATGGCGTCAAATCGATCGTACCGCCTCGCGCTACCACAGGAAGTTGTGCGATCGGAAATCGTGAAAAATAAGGGCACACAATTTGATCCGCAAATTGCGGACATCATGGTTCAGATTATAGATGATGATGTGAACTATGAATTAAAACAAGAAGAAACTACAGTGAAAAATGTACTTATCATTGATTGTGTTGAGTCGAGTCGGAAAACGATGATGGGTTTCTTTGAAGGCAAGGAGGAATATATTGTTTTTGAAGCGAAGTCCGAGCCGGAAGGCATAGCGATTATGTTGGAAAATCATATTGACTTAATTCTTCTCGATGATGTGTCAGACGATTTTGATGGAATGGCAGTGCTGGAACGCATTCTTCTTGTGACCGATAAGATTCCGGTGATTATGCTTACAACAGACAATGATATTGAAAGCATGGAAAAAGCAGCATATTTTGGTGTGTCGGACTTCTTGGTGCCGCCGATAACAGAAAAAGAACTTATGGAAACTGTGATAAATGCATTGACAAAAGAAGTTTTTGTGGAATAGGGGTGTAGAAATGATACAAGGGATAAAGGTCGTGTGTATTCTAATCATTATATTGGTCGCATTATATCTGTTGGCAATCATGCCCAGGATGATGCATCGTCCGGACTTAGAGCCATTTAAAGGCAGACTGTATGCCCATAGGGGACTCTATGACAATGCGACAGAAGCACCGGAGAATTCAATGGCAGCTTTTCGAAAAGCCATTGAGAGCGGTTATGGAATAGAACTGGACATTCAACTTACGAAGGATGATGTGATTGTCGTTTGCCATGATTTCCATTTGAAGCGCGTTTGTGGCGTAGATAAAAAGATTCGGGAATTGACCTATGCAGAATTGCAACAATATACTTTGTATGATTCAAAAGAAACCATTCCGACATTGGAGGAAGTGCTTGCACTTGTGGATGGCAGGGTGCCGCTTATTGTTGAATACAAGTCGGAAGATACAAAAACACTTCTCTTTCAGTTGGGGGATGAGATGCTGAGCCGATACGCCGGTCTCTATTGTGTCGAGTCCTTTAATCCGCTGCTTGTATTGTGGTACAGGAGATATCACAATGATGTGATGCGGGGAATCTTATCAGATTCGTACATAAAGGAAGGTATTACCGGGCTTCCGAAGCCGGTTTATGTGATGTTGAGAAATTTACTGTTTAATTTCGCAATCAAACCTGATTTTGTTGCTTACCATCATATCTATTACAAAGATTTGTCGAGAACATTGTGTCATAAACTTTATAAGGCGCCTGCAGTCGCGTGGACGATTCAAAGCCAACAGCAGTTGAAGGACAGGGAAAAAGACTTTGATTTGTTTATATTTGACAGTTTTGTTCCCGGAGCATAGAAAGGATCCACTGTATGGAATCGCGCGTTAGAGTGACAGACGAAGAACTGGATAGAATGCTAAAAGAAAGCGCCAGAGCCCAAAGCGCAATGACGCATTTTTACGAGGGATATAATTGTTCGCAGGCAATTATGCTTGCGTTTGAGGATGTGCATGGCTTGGACCGGAAAACAGCACTGACGATGAGTTGTTCCTTTGGAGGAGGAATGGGGCGCTTGCGCGAAGTATGCGGAGGCATGTCGGGTGTATTTATGGTGTTGGGATTAGTCTATGGATATGATAATCCGAAGGACCCTGTAGCGAAAAAAGAGCAGTATGAAAGAGTACAGCAGCTTGCGGCTGAGTTTAAAGATATTCATGGTTCCATTGTGTGCAGAGAGTTGTTGGGAATAAAAAAAGAAGGGCCGGACACTCCCACTCCGGAGGCGAGGGCACCTGAATATTATCAAAAGCGTCCATGCCCGAAGATGATAGGGAGCGCGGCCATGATTTTGGAAAGATACCTAAAAAGGTATCCGGTATAAGGAGTTTGTGGGGTTAATTTTCAAATACTCCAAAATCCATCTTTTTGTAGCTCCATACAGCGTTTCCGATATTGTGTCTATGGAAAACCTCTCGTACATCTTTTAACCAGGCATCCCTGGAGACAGGGTCTGCTTGGTCAATTACGCCATATTCGCCACAATACAGCATTACATTTTTTTTCTCGGCAATTTCGATTGCCTCTTTAAATAATGCTTCGTAATAATCTGTGTCAAAGCCATGATCGCCGATTGCCCAATCTGTAATATGATATATATACCCAAAGTCTTTGCTTGCTTTCTCATACTCGGACTTCGAGATTGGGTATTTGAGAAAATGACCTTTGATTTCTTCCATCCAATGAGCGTTCTGATGCGTAAAAAGAAGTGGCTCATAGCAGTGGAAGTTGTAAACGATGTTTTCATCAAATGGATCGGCAATGTGCTTTACAGTCAATACACTATTATTTAAATAACTTCCCAAGAGAATTCTGACGGTTGGCGCATATGGACGGATGACGTCAACTGCGCGCTTTGCAATTGTCATCCATGGCGCATTGTCTTTTTCTTCAACAACTTCATTTAACAGTTCAAAAGCAATTGCCGGGTCATATTTGCCATATCTTTTGGCGAGTGCTTCCCAAAGACGAAGAAACTGTTGGATTAGGTCTTCATCTGTAAAGAAAGTACCGCTTTCCCGCTCTCCGACATCAAAGGAATAACCTGCCGTTTTGTGTAAATCGAGAACAAGATTTAATCCGGCATCCCGGCACCACTCAATACAGTTGTCGATATAAATGAAATGCTCTTCAATAAAATCACCATTTTCATCTTGAAGTAAATTATAGTCGATAGGCAAGCGGACATGGTCCGCGCCGCTTGCTGCTATCTTTTCTATGTCTTTTTTTACAATAAAACTATTATAATGTTCTTTGGTATGAATACACTGCGACAACCAGCCGCCTAGATTCACACCTGTCTGATAGCCACTCCATACTTGCATGTTTTTTCCTCCCGATTATCCCATTGTAACAACGACATTATATTCCTGCTTGCCTTCTTCGAAAGGAATGACAGTGCCTGCAACATCCACACCATCAACGGTAAGTTTTACAACGCCTTTTTCGATGTTATTTGGATTTTTAATTTCGATATGATAACTTGCGCCACGATATTCCCTGGTCAAAGTGAAATCACCAAAGCCCTTAGGAACGCATGGATTGATGGACAAACCGTTGTGTGTCGGGTAGAGACCCAAAATATACTGCGAAATATTTACAAATGTCCATGCAGCAGTACCGGTCAGCCAACTGTTCTTTGCCTCGCCGTGGAAAACAGCATCTGCACCGGCAATCATTTGTGAGTACACATATGGCTCGGTGCGGTGAATTTCGCTGATGTCCTCGATGTATGCAGGACAAGTCCGTTTATAAATTTCAAATGCGCGATCGCCTCGACCGACAACTGTTTCTGCAATGGAAACCCAAGGGTTGTTGTGGCAGAAGATACCGGCATTTTCTTTGTATCCCGGTGGATAAGAAGAAATTTCGCCGAGTTCGAGGTGATAACGTGTATATGCCGGCTGTAACAACATAATGCCATATTTTGTGTCAAGTCTTTCCTTGACAGAATCGAGTGCCGTGATGGCTTTGCCGTTATCCACACCAACGCCGGCGAGTACGCAGAAGCCTTGAGGCTCGATATAAATCTGACCTTCTTCGCATTCTGCAGAGCCGACCTTATGGCTTTCGGCGTCGTATGCCCTGACAAACCATTTGCCATCCCAACCATTCGTCTCGATGGCTTCCGTCATTTTTGCGACCTCATCTCGGGCGCGTTTTGCCTCGGCATCGTCGCCGAGAAGCTCTGCCAACAAGGCATATTCCTCGCCATATTTTACAAACATACCTGCAATAAAGACAGATTCTGCTACCGGGCCTTCACTCGGACCATAGGTCTGGAAGGACTCGCCGGGATGAGCGGAGAAGCAGTTTAAGTTCAAACAATCATTCCAGTCAGCACGGCCAATCAGTGGCAAATTGTGAGGACCTTTGTGGTTGATAATATAATCGAGTGATCTCTTTAAGTGTTCCATCAAAGAAGTGGAAACGGATGCATCGTTGTCATATGGAACCATCTCCTTCAAAATAGAGACATCGCCGGTCTCACGAACATAAGCGGATGTTCCGGCAATCAACCACAGTGGGTCGTCGTTGAATCCGCTACCGATATCAGAGTTTCCTTTCTTTGTCAAAGGCTGATACTGGTGATATGCACTTCCATCCTGAAACTGGGTGGACGCGATATCGATAATGCGTTCTCTTGCGCGGTCAGGAATCAAATGCACAAAACCGAGCAAATCCTGGCAGGAATCCCGAAATCCCATTCCGCGACCGATGCCGGATTCGTAGTAGGAAGCAGAACGACTCATGTTGAAGGTGACCATACACTGATACTGATTCCAGATGTTTACCATGCGATTCACTTCCGGATTTTCAGAGGTGATGGTATATTTATTGAGGAGCTGCTCCCAATAAGCGCTAAGCTCTGCAAATGCAGCATCAACATCGGCAACGGTGTTATACTTTGCAAGCATTGCTTCAGCCGGTTTTTTGTTGATGATACCGGGTGATTCCCACTTGTCATCTTCCGGATTCTCCAAGTAACCCAATACAAAAACAAGTTCCTTCGACGCGCCGGCTTCCAATGTGATATCGATTTGCTGAGAAGCAATCGGGCTCCAGCCACTTGCAATAGAGTTTGTGCATTTGCCCTGCTCTACAACAATCGGATTACTTGCATCACGATAAGCACCCAAGAAAGCATCGCGGCTGGTGTCAAATCCGGCGACAGGAATATTTACAGAGTATACGGCATAGTGGTTGCGGCGTTCCCTGTATTCTGTCTTGTGATAAATGACAGAATCGATAACTTCTACTTCGCCAATAGAAAGATTTCTTTGGAAGTTCTTCATATCGTCATCTGCATTCCACAAACACCATTCAACATAGGAGAAGAGCGAAAAAGATTTTGTTTCCTTTCCGATGTTGGTGAGTGTTACTTTTGTAATTTCACAATTATCATTTAAAGGTACAAAAGATAATAAAGAAGCTTTGATGCCGTTCTTTGTACCTGTAAAACGGCTATAGCCGATACCATGACGACACTCGTATGTATCCAATTCTGTTTTGGTCGGTTGCCAACCCGGGTTCCAGATGCAATCGTTATCCTTTATATAAAAATACTTGCCGTTGCAATCTGCCGGAATGTCGTTGTAGCGATATCTGGTAAGTCTTAGAAGCTTTGCATCTTTATAAAATGTATATCCTCCACAAGTATTTGAAATCAAACTAAAAAAGTTGTTGCAACCAAGATAGTTGATCCAAGGCAGAGGTGTTTTTGGAGTTGTAATGACATATTCTTTGTTTGCGTCGTCAAAATATCCAAACTTCATGAGTGAGTACCCCCTTAATTAAAATCCACGTTTGCGAAACCGTTTAAGTAAAAAGACATAAAATCCCTGATGAAAGTATAAGATATGTTGTGAATAATTGCAATACTCAAAATAAAAAAATGTCCCGGAATGCCCTAAAATGAAGGTATTAGTAAAAAATATACAAAATTTTTAAAAAAAGTGGTTGCAGTTTTGAAAAATGTGTTGTATATTTGAATCACGAAAACGATTAAGTATATTCGCTTTTTAGTTTCATACATGAAAGGATTGCGGAACAGGTGGTTTCACTAAAAGATATAGCTACAAAATGTGGCGTGTCAGTCGCAACAGTCAGCAAAGCGTTGAACGGTCATAGTGATGTCGGCGAGGATACAAGAAAACGTATTACTGAGGTGGCAGATTTCTTAGGCTATGTTCCCAATGCTGCAGCAAAAGCACTCAAGACGCATCGCACTTATAATATAGGAGTACTTTTTGTAGACGAGGCTGGAAGCGGACTGACACACGATTATTTTTCTCATGTACTGGATGGATTCAAGAGAGAAGTTGAGAGACATGGATATGATATTACATTCATCAGTAATAACAAAGATTATCCGGGTCGCGCTACATATTTAGAACATGCAAGATTTCGCAGATTTGACGGTGTGTGTATTGCCTGTGTTGATTTCTCGAATCCGGAGGTGCTGGATTTGGCGGCAAGCGAAATACCGGTTGTCACTATCGATCATATTTTCAACAATACTACAGCGGTGATCTCGGACAATATCGGTGGTATGACGGAGCTGACAAGGTACATTTTTGATAAAGGGCATCGCAATGTTGCATATATTCATGGAGAAGCCTCAGCTGTTACATCTGCCCGACTGACTTCGTTTTATCGCATGGCCGAGGAATATGGAGTCGAGATTCCGGATGAATATATCAGAGAGGCACCATACCGAAATACGAGAAGTGCATATCAGCAGACATTGGAACTGCTCGATTTGCCGGAGAGACCGACCTGCATTCTTTATCCGGACGATTTCGCTTCCTTTGGAGGAATGCGAGCTATTTCCGAAAGGGGGCTGCGGATTCCGGAGGATATTTCGATTGCAGGATATGATGGTTTGCGACTGGGGCGTCATACGAGCCCGAGACTTACCACATTTCGTCAGGACACGGAGCGAATTGGTGCTACAGCAGCCGAGAGATTGGTCAGTTTGATTGAAAATCCGAAGACGACACTGATACAACAGTATATGATTACTGGTTCTTTGTATGAAGGGGAATCCGTTGGGCCTGTTTCATAAGAGAGGATAATCATACATATTATACATATTATTATGATATAAATGCTACGAGGTGGCTTTATATAAACTATTAATCTTAAAAAAGGGAGGATTTTTACATGAAAAAGAGAATAGTAAGCTTAATCATGGTAGCCGCAATGGCAGCGACAATGGTTGCCGGATGTGGCAAAACAGAAACATCTTCTGACTCTTCGACATCATCAGAAGGCAAAGTGTTAAACATTCAGTGTTGGAACGATGAGTTCCAGAGTCGTGTTGCTGACCATTACCCGGGATATGAGAAGGTTGACGACACAACAGGTAAGATCGGAGATGTGACAGTTAACTGGATTATCACACCTAGTGACGACAATGCATATCAAGATAACCTGGACCGTGTGCTGGAAGCACAGGAGAGTGCAGATGCTGACGATAAGGTTGACATCTTTTTGGTAGAAGCGGATTATGCATTGAAGTATGTGGATACAGACTATGTAATGCCTGTTTCTGAACTTGGAATTACAGATGCTGATACAGCAGAGCAGTTCCAGTACACAAAGGACATTGTTACAGATTCAAATGGTGAGTTAAAAGGTCTTTCATGGCAGGGCTGCCCGGGTATCATGTTCTACAACAGAGATATTGCCAAAGAAGTATTAGGTACAGATGACCCTGAAACAGTTCAGGAAGCTGTAAAGGATTGGGATACATTTGCTGATACGGCTGACAAGGTAAAAGCTGCCGGATACAACATGACATCTACAGTAAATGATACATACCGTGTATACTCAAATAATGTATCATCTAAGTGGGTCGAAGACGGCAAGTTAAACATCGATGAGAATATTGACAAATGGGTTGATGACTCAATGGAGTTGGTAGAAAAACAAGAGACGGCAACACATGATCTTTGGTCAGATGACTGGGCAAAGGGTATGTTCGAAGATACTGGTGTGTTCTGCTACTTCGGACCTGCTTGGTTAATAAACTTCTCAATGCATGCTGATGAGGAAGGTTCTGTTGGATACGCCGGCAAATGGGGGGTTGTGTAGGTCCTCAGAGTTTCTTCTGGGGTGGCACATGGATCTGTGCTGCTACAGGAACAGACAATGCTGATTTGATTAAAGATATTATGTTAAAGCTTACATGCGATGCTGATATTATGAAGGAAATCGTAGAGCAGGATGATGATTTCGTAAACAACAAGTCAGCTATGGAAGAGATGGCTGAGTCAGATTACACAAGCGAGATCCTTGGCGGAATGAATCCACTTCCATTGTATATAGAAGGTGCTGATAAGATCGACCTTTCAAATCTTTCAGCATACGATCAGGGATGTAATGAAGAATTCCAGAGTGCTATGAAGAATTACTTCGATGGCAAGGCTACAAAGGAAGAAGCTTTGGAATTGTTCTACAAGGCTATTGGAGAGAAGTATCCGGAACTTGATCTTGGAAATTAAAGGGTAATCTTCGGATTGTACAATAAAACATATCACTAAGATGTGCCTGTCCGCTTTACATGAGGCAGACAGGCACTCTTTTTGATTAAAAATAAAGATTTTTAATGAAAAAGGGTATAAATTAGTGAAAAATTGGGAGGTGTCACTGTGGAGAAGAAAAATAAAAAGATAAATAAGTATAATCGATGGGGGTATATCTTCCTGCTTCCGTTTGTTATTACTTATATCGTATTCCAATTAATACCATTAGCAACAACCATCTACAACAGTTTCTTTGAGCATTATCGTGCTGCCGGGCTGATGTGGGTTGGACCAAACTGGGTAGGACTTGACAATTACAAAGAATTGATAGAAAACGGGGATCTGCTGATGTACTTCAAGAATACGATGATTATGTGGGTGATGGGATTTATACCACAGATTATCTTTTCTCTGGTATTGGGAGCATGGTTCTCAGACAACAGACTTCGTATCAAAGGGTCGAGATTTTACAAGACTGTTATTTATCTGCCAAACCTGATTATGGCATCAGCGTTTTCAATGCTGTTCTTTACACTGTTTTCGGATACGGGTCCCATCAACTCGATTTTGATGAACTTACATATTATCGATCAACCGTATAGTTTCTTATCAAATGTCTGGTCGACGAGAACTTTGGTTGCCACAATGAACTTTTTGATGTGGTTTGGTAATACGACGATTCTTTTGATGGCAGGAATGATGAGTATTGATACTTCATTATATGAGGCGGCAGAAGTAGATGGTGCTACAAGCACACAGAGATTCTTTAAAATCACGTTGCCTGTATTAAAGCCGATTCTTATTTATGTAATGATTACGTCCTTGATTGGTGGTTTGCAGATGTTTGATGTGCCACAGATTTTGACAAACGGTAAAGGGCAGCCGATGCGTTCATCTATGACACTGATTATGTACTTAAATAAGCACTTGTTCAGTAAGAACTATGGTATGGGTGGTGCGCTGTCAGTTATGCTCTTTATTCTTACAGGCGCATTGAGTTTGCTGGTCTTTAAGATGGCCGGCTACAAGATGGATGATGAGTAGGAGGTGCGTGATGGGAACAAAAAAGGGATTAAGTATAAAAGCCAGACGCGTCATTGCGCAGGTCGTCTTGATATTGATTACAGTGTTATGTTTGTTCTGGTTCTATGTATTAATTATTAATGCAACAAGAACAAATTCACAGATTACAAGTGGGTTCTCAGTAGTTCCGGGAACGAACTTATTCAAAAACTTTTATAATATTCAGCACGGAACGCAACCAATATGGAGTGGATTGTGGAACAGTTTGTTTATTGCTGCATCATCAGCAGCGCTGGTCACATATTTTTCAGCGATGACAGCATATGCAATTCACGCGTACCGTTTTAAAGGAAGAAAGTTTATTGCCACATTTATTTTGATGATTATGATGATTCCTACACAGGTGACTGCACTTGGATTTTTGCAGTTGATTGACAAGTTGGGAATGGATAATACTTTTTGGCCGTTGATTTTGCCATCCATCGCTTCGCCAGTCACATACTTTTATATGAAGCAGTATATGGACAGCACGTTGCCACTTTCTCTTGTCGAAGCGGCGCGTATTGATGGGGCAGGCGAATTCCGTATCTTTAATATGGTTGTATTACCTATTATCAAACCGGCAATTGCAGTGCAGGCAATCTTCGGATTTGTAGCAAGCTGGAATAATTACTTTATGCCGGCACTTGTGCTTCATACAGATTCAAAGAAGACTTTGCCTATCCTGATTGCTCAGCTTCGTTCAGCTGATTTCCTGAAGTTTGATATGGGTCAGGTATATGCAATGATTCTATTCTCCATCCTCCCAGTTGTGGTAGTTTACTTGATATTGAGTAAACATATCGTGCAAGGTGTTGCGGCTGGTTCCGTAAAAGGTTAAATACGAGGAGAAAGATCCGATGCTTTTTAGCATCGGGTCTTTTTTTGTAGAAAACTGTTTAAATATGGTACAATAGAGGATAAATAAGGAGAGGGATCTATGAGAACAATACAATCGAAGTTTATCGTCTTAATTCTTACATGTGTGCTGGCATCAACGGCAGTGGTTTCGCTGATTGCATTCACAAAAATGAGCCAGACATTACAGGAAGATGCTGCAGGGTATTTAAAATCAGTTTGTAATGATACTGCGGATGACATGGACCATTCTTTGGAGGAGGTGGAAATGGCGGTGCAATCCATGTACCGGTATGCTTGTACGGAGTCGGGGGAGAGTGACCCGGACGCCTCCGAAAAAATCCTTTGGAAAAGTGATGCTTCCGTTCGCGATCTATCCTGTTCCCAAGGGGAGGCGACTGCGTGGTGTGTCAGGACATATCTGCTTTCAAATCCGGAAATGACAGAAGATTTTTACAACTTCACCTATGAAATGTCGGAAGACCAAAAGATGAAGGAACTGGATGAACAGGAGCAGTATGCGTTCCAAACATTGGATGAAAATGAAATTGGCAGATATCGTATGGCGTCTGAAAGCAAAAAAGCATGTTGGAGTGACCCTTTTTACGATGAAACTGTTGGAAAAGATTTGATTGCATATGTGGTTCCTTTCGTGTACGAAGATGTATGCTATGGTGTAATCGGGATGGATGTGGACCTGACGATGTTAAGAGAGGTGGCGGGAGGTGTTTCGGTCTATTCAGAAGGCAGCGCATGTATCATTGCGGCAGATGGAAATATCATATACCATAAGGACCATAAAGAGGGGTGTGAACGGAAGAGCCTGACAAAGGAGGAACGGGATTTCTTTGAAAGCATCAAAATAGGAAATGAAAAGCCGGATATCAGCAACTACCATCAAATGAATATGTGTGTCATATCGAAAGGTTTGCGAAATGGGATGGAAGTGTGTCTTTTGGTGCCGATATATGAGATTGCGGGACCGGGGTGGAAAATGTTGTCTGGTATTGTGCTTGCCACGCTGGTTTGTTTATTTGCTGTCACAGGTGTTTCCATCTTTCTTACAAGAATGTTGCTGATACCGCTGCGCAGGCTTGCTGAGAATTCCGGTAAAGTGGTGGATGGGCAATATGAAATTCCGTTTGAGACAGAATATCAGGATGAGGTCGGCGCAATAGCGGGAAATCTGGAGAAGATCGTAGAACAGTTGCAATACTTCATCGCTTATGAAGAGAAGCATGCGCATCGCGATACCCTGACGGGCGTCATGAATCGACAGGCATACGAGAATCGGTTGTCGGAAATTGACAAGCAGATAAAAAACGGGGAAGCGGCGTTTGGCGTTGTGACCTTAGATATCAATGGCCTAAGTGAGGTGAACGATGAGGAAGGACATGAGATGGGAGATTTGCTTGTTCAGGATGCAGCATTCCTCATGAAAAAAGTGTATGGGGACAGCAATGTCTACCGAATTTCCGGTGATATCTTTGTCGCAATACTTGAGACAACAGAACTTATGGAATACCATTGTATGTCACAGGTTTTTCTGCGGGAGGTAGAGCGTTTTAATCGAGTGGAACATGCGTATCACAGAAAACTGTCTGTTGCGCGAGGCGTGGCTATTTTTGAAAAAAGGCGGGATGGAACATATGCAGACGTTTATCGCAGAGCGGAAAACATCATGAACCAGAATAAGAAGTGGATCAAGGGGCAGGCATGAGAACTTGCGCTTTATATAAAAAGTTGCTAGAATAAACAATAAGGATTTTGGTGAAGAAACGATGAAAAAGATACTTTTTGTGGGAAAATTGAATGAGACAACAAAAGCAATACATAGTTATTTATCTGATTCTTATTCAGTACAGTTTTGCGTGGACAATGTTGCAATCGTCACAAGCATGTTAAAAATGTGCGACCCGGATTTGGTTTTGATTCATTTGGATGGAATGGGTGAGAGCCATTTTCCTCTTTTTGATGAGCTGACCAAGAATCATGCCGGCTTGCCGGCTTTGACATTTGGGACTGCAGAAGAGTACGATTTGTTTCAAGCGTATCATGCATCGGGACAGATTCGCCATGTGATGCAACCGACAGACGCAAAGAAGATATTTGGAGCGATTTGTGATTATATTGGTTTGGAGGGGGAAGAGGATGCAACTGTTGAGGAACAGAAACTGATTCTTCTTGTGGATGACAGTCCTGTGATTTTGCGTGGGATGAAACAGATGTTGGAGGACAGATATCGCATTATGATGGCGACATCGGGCATTCAGGCGATACAGGCAATAGAAAAGGAAAGGCCGGATGCTATTATTTTGGATTACGAAATGCCGGAGTGTGACGGAAAGGAAACGCTTGAGATGATTCGGGCAAAGAAAGAGACAGAAGAGACCCCGGTCGTGTTTTTGACAGGGCATGGGGATGAGGAACACATTCGCCTGGTGCTGGATTTGAATCCTTCGGCATATTTATTGAAACCACCTAAAGCGGAAAAAATTCTGGAGATTCTTGGACAATTATTGTAATAAAAGTGGGCTGGGAGAAATCCAACCCACTTTTTCTATGGCTTTTATTACGATTTGTTATGTCTTTTTTCTTCCATCATGATACGCATACGCTGTCGTATTGCGCTGGCGGGTTCATTTTTGCGGAACCCTTGAATACTCAGCATAGTACGTTTCTGCGATTTTGATGAAGTGAGGAACAGAGATTCCAAACGTTCTGTGGTGAGCTGCTCTCGAAGTGCAGCGATCTTTTCTTCTGCCGTCTCTTTTTTTGCCGTTGCATCTTCCTGCAGCTGTTCGGATTTTTCGACAACAGTCTCAATAGCGCCGGAAACACTCGTATCCAATTTTTGATAGGCGGCAGCAATCTGGTCATTGATTTCTGTTTCGATTCTGGTAAAATTCTTTGTAAAGTTTGTCAAAGCAGAAATGGTGAGTGACAAATCCATTGCAAAAATAAGCATAAATAACAGAGCAAGAAATTCCATAAGCATCGGAGGGATGCCAATGGTAATGTTATTTACAAAAGGATAGAGCACTTTTGTTACAAGGATGCCGGCAAGACCGAACCCAATGGATGCAGGAAGACAGACCCTGCCATTAATGTTCAAAATAACATTGCTATAGTCCCACCAGTAGGCATGAAAAAGTTTTTCCAGTGCCCACGAGGTAGAGTATTCGAGAACGATGCTTCCCAGAAAACAAATAATAAAAATGGTGAGAGGATTGACATCGTGAAGCCCCTCTATTGGCAAGATAAAAAATACAATGGAGGCCAATAATGCACCCACACCGTAAATTGGGACAATCGGTCCATGTAAGAAACCACGGTTTTCCCAATGATGGTTCTTGATTGTGCAATAGATGGATTCATAAACCCATCCCATAAAACTGTACATAATGAACCAAACAAATAATTTACATAATGACATAATGTTACTCCTTATTTTTAAACTCCGGATGACGCAATTCGCCGATGACTAAAACGGCACATACGATTGTTGCGACTAAATCAGCAACGGGACCTGCATACATGACACCATCAATTCCCATAAAAAGAGGAAGGAAAATCAGTAGCGGCAGCAAAAAGATAATCTGTCGTGTCAGAGACATGAAAATACCTTTTTTCGGTTTGCCAATTGCGGTAAAGAAATTGGCGGAAATCGGCTGCAGGAAACATAATCCGATAAAGAATAAGAATTTGCGGAAAAAGTTTTCTGCAAACTGAAAATACAAATCAGATCCGTTTCCAAAGATAGATATAATCTGCCTTGGGAATGTCTGAAAACAAATAAAGGCGGCGATACAAATGGTTGCGGCGCTGCAAAGACCTAACAGAAATGATTTTTTGACACGCGCATATTGCTTCGCACCATAATTAAAACTCACAATCGGTTGTAAACCTTGCGATATTCCGATGACAAACGCCATGACAAGTGTAGACACTTTGGCTATAATGCCGGAACACGCTATTGGTATTGACTCTCCATAAACAGACAAACCACCGTAGTATTTCAAAGTTTTGTTCATTACAACCTGAACGATCATCATAGCAAGTTGATTAAAACATGGCGCGGCACCCAGAGACATTACTTTTAGTATGGCATCCTTTTGCAATTTAAAACATTCACTTGTCAGGGAAACTGTTTTAAAATGAAATAGATACCATATGACCATCAGACTGGCGATGACTTGTCCGATTACAGTCGCCCATGCGGCGCCGCGCATGCCCCAATCAAACACAAAAACGAATAAGGCATCCAAGATTGTATTGATTATAGCACCGGTCATATTGATTGCCATCGTCATTTTGGGACTGCCATCTGCACGAACCAGATGGCCGCCGCCGGCGGAAAGAATTAGGAACGGAAAGCCCAATCCTGTTATGCTGGTATACTCCATCGCGTACGGCAGTACATTTGCGGGAGAACCACAGAAGAGCAAAATAGGGCGTAAAAACAAAAGTGTAATCGTAGAAAGAATTGCACCCAGTCCTACCATAATAATGACAGAGTTTCCTATAAATTTACCGGCTTGCCTGCTGTCACCCCGACCTAAGGCAAGGTTAAAGGTGGAGGCACCACCAATACCGAACAACAGCGCAACTGCAACACAGGAGGTGTTTAATGGGAAAGCAATGTTTGTTGCTGCGTTGCCAAGTTCACCAATGGCATTTCCAATAAAAAATTGGTCGACAATATTGTACAGTGAACTGACCAGCATAGCGATGATGCTTGGAATCGCAAATTGTTTTAAGAGTGTTCCCACCGGTGCTGTTCCCAGAGGGTTTGTTATGTTTTTTGTAGAATTCATAGTTTTTTCCTTATACAATGTAGTAATTCGATTCCTAGCATAGAAGATTGGAAATAATTTGTCAACTTTGCTTTGGGAGTGTATTGTAATCCATAAGTGGAATTGTTATACTAAAACTGGTATAAAATGAGGATGGAAATGGAGAAAAATTACAAATTAAAAATCAGCTATGATGGAACCAGATACTATGGCTGGGAACATCAGTTGGATCGAGATACAATTCAAGGAAAACTGGAAACGGTACTCTCTTGTATGTGTGACGGTCAACCGGTTGATGTGGTCGGTGCAGGCAGGACAGACGCCGGGGTTCATGCCAGAGCGATGATAGCCAATGTACACCTTGATACAAACATGGCTTGTGATGAGATTCTGACATACATGAATCGATATCTTCCGGACGATATCGCGGTTCTTGAAGTGAAGGAAGCGGCAGAACGCTTTCATGCGAGATATAAGGCGGCTGGTAAGACATATATGTATACATGCTATGATGGTCCCGTAAAACCGGTGTTTGACCGTAAATACTACACACCTTTGGATAAGGAATTGGATGTGGAGAAAATGCAGCAGGCAGCGGCTTTTCTGGAAGGGGAGCATGATTACAAAAGCTTTTGCGGAAACAGTCACATGAAAAAATCGACAGTTCGTATTGTGGACAAAATCACAATACGTCGGCGGAAGGGGTATGTGTACCTTACTTTTCATGGGACAGGGTTTTTACAAAATATGGTTCGCATTATGGTGGGCACACTTTTGGAAGTTGGGTGTGGAAGAATGGAACCGGGACAGGTGAAGGAAATTTTGGAAGCGTGTGATCGAAAACAGGCGGGGCCGACAGCACCGGCAAAGGGACTCTGCCTTGTGAAAGTCGATTATTGATGGGGAAAGTGATGAAATGAAAATTGCGGCTTTTGGAACGATGTGGAATGAAGAAGTCATGAGGTATTATTATGACGGATTAAACAAATGGGCGCGGCAGACAGGAGGGATTGTTGATCTCTTCGTATGTTATGGGAAAACCGATATGGACAATCTATATAATGTAGGCGAGTATGCTATGTTCGATTATCCGGATTTTTCCGAGTATGATGGTGTTATTATGATTGCATCAAACATTAACGCGCAGAATGTTCGCGAGGATTTGGAAAAGAGAATTCGGAAATCCGGGCTTCCCTGCATCGTGATGGATTACAATATTGATGGTTTTTCGCGTATCTACATTGATCAGGAATATTGTATTAATCAGATTGTGAAGCATTTGGTGGAAGTACATGGAGCAAAGAGACTATGCTATATTGGTGGTTTGGCTTCCAACGTCGAAAGCTCTGCGAGATTGGCTGGTTTCTGTAATGGAATGAAAGAGAGCGGATTGGAGATTCGCGATGAATGGGTGTTTGAAGAGAACTTCCAGTATAATGATGGATACGATGTGACAAGGCGACTCCTACAGGACCGCGATGATTTTCCGGACGCCATTGTATGTGCAAACGATGACATGGCTGGTGGAGTTTGCGAGGCGCTGCAGGAGGCCGGCGTCGAGATAGGAAAAGAGTGTCTTGTTACCGGGTTTGACCAATACTTTTTTGGCGAAAACTATTCGCCGAGCCTGACGACCGTTCGCAGACCGAGGGAATCCATCGCTTTTCATGCATGTGAGATGCTTGCGGAATACGAGGGCGTTACCTCAAAAAAAGAGCAGGCACATATTGTCTTTGGGGAATCCTGCGGCTGTGCATCTTCACATTGCAGTAACGATACAACATTTCGCAGATATGTGTTCAATACATTTAACAATCGGGATATGTTTAGCGTTATGCTTGAGCATATGGAAGAAAACATGATTTTAGGTGACGGTATCGAGGTTATGATCAAAAGTACGAAAAATGTGTTTGACCGTTTTGAGGAGGGGAGATGTCGTATCCTTCTACAGCCAAATCTGGAGAAACAGCCCAAGTCTTCTTACAATAATACATATCGCACTTGTACAAAAGAATACTTGCTTTGGCAGGGAGAAAGAAATAAAGATGAATGCATTACCGGACACGCATATTTATATGCGCCGATTCATTTTTTGGATCATTTATACGGCTTCTGCGTTTTGCGTGACGTGCCACAGCTTATGAGCAATAAGGAGTTATATAATTTTACAAAGAGTATTGGATTTTCGTTGGAAAACATGATTCAAAAGAAAAAATTTGCCTTTGTAAACAATAAATTGGAGGTGCTCTATGAGACGGATTATTTGACAGGCACATATAATCGCCATGGTTTTGCAAAGTATGCAGATACCATGCTTCACGATGCTCGTGTGAAAGGCAAAGCGTTACAAGTTATCTTTGTAGATATCGATGGATTAAAACGAATCAATGACCAGTTTGGGCATGAGGCCGGAGATGTGGTGATTCGTATTGTGGGACAATCGGCAATCAACGTTGCAGATGAGAATACGAAGGTGTTCCGTTATGGCGGGGATGAGTTCCTGGTACTTCATGAAGGCGAAGGGGAATTTCACGCTTTCTGCAAGTTCGTGGAGGATGACATGGAAAGGCAAAGCAAAAATATGGGATTGCCATATAAGGTTAGTGCAAGCATTGGTCATGTGGTTGCTGTGCCGGGAGAACAAAAGACGCTTGATGAGTATGTAAAGGACGCAGATCATGTGATGTACGCTATCAAACAAGAACGACACAAGAATCAAGCATAGTAATGATATAATGGTGCATTATAAAAGAGTCCATCGTGTGATGGATTCTTTTTGCTAATGATAGAAAGATTTGGAAACATTTTGTCAATACTATAAGTGCGGAGGTAAAAAATGATTTATACGGTAACTTTCAATCCATCTTTGGATTATATTGTTTCTGTGGATGACTTTACACTTGGTCGAGTCAACCGGACAAAAACAGAACGCATTTACCCGGGAGGAAAAGGTATTAATGTTTCCATGGTGTTGGAAAATCTGGGACATGAAAGCCTCGCGTTGGGTTTTATGGCAGGCTTTACCGGAGACGAAATTGCCAGAAGACTGCAGGAGAGAGGTGTCAATTCTGATTTCATTCATGTGGAGGAAGGACATTCCAGAATCAACGTAAAAATACGTTCCAATGAAGAATCAGAAATCAATGGGCAGGGACCTGTGATTAAACAGAAGGATATTGAGGCATTATATGAAAAACTTGCATGTTTGGAAGCGGGGGACACGCTGGTGCTGGCAGGCAGTATACCGGAAGGGATGCCGGATGATATTTATATGGATATGATGAAGCACTTGCAGGATAAAAATGTCATGATGGTGGTGGATGCAACAAAGAATTTGCTTATCAATGTTTTGCCATATCATCCATTTTTGATTAAGCCGAACAACCATGAACTGGGAGAAATTTTTGGCGTGGAATTACAAGATGCAGATGAGATTATCACATATGCGAAAAAACTTCAGGCGATGGGGGCAAGAAATGTTCTGGTCTCCATGGCGGGGGATGGAGCATTGCTTTTGACGGAAGAGGGACAAAGTTATGACCGTCTTCCACCGGATGGTCGGGTGGTGAGTTCCGTTGGAGCGGGAGACTCGATGGTCGCCGGTTTTATCGCGGGATATATGGAAACACATTCGTACGAAGATGCGTTTTATATGGGACTTTGCTGTGGAAGTGCATCTGCGTTCTCAGAGGAACTGGCTACGAGAGATGAAGTGATGGAGTTGATGATGCAAATACATTATGACTTCAATGCGTGATGCATAAAGATAACAACTACAAAGGGAAGGAGGATTTGAAAATGAGAGTGAAAGATTTGTTATGTATAGAAAGCATCGAACTTTCCGGCACTCCGGCGAGCAAAGAAGAGGCAATTCGGCAGGTAGTTGCGTTGATGTGCAAACGCGGAAACATCACAGATGTCGATGCCTATATGCAAGGGGTATTTGCTCGAGAGGAAGAGGGGACGACCGGTATCGGAGAGGGAATCGCCATTCCACATTGCAAGTCGGATGCAGTAAAGGAACCGGGGCTTGCAGCTATGGTTGTTCCGGCAGGTGTTGATTTTGATTCATTGGATGGAGAAGTTGCAAAGATTATCTTTCTGATTGCAGCACCAAACACGGAAGATAATGTACATTTAGATGTATTGAGCAGATTGTCGGTTCTTTTGATGGATGAAAAGTTTACAAAGCAGTTGTTACAGGCGAAGACGCCGGAGGAATTTTTGGGTGTCATCGATGCAGCGGAGGCGAGCAAGGAAGAGAAAACCGCTGAGCCTGCAAAGGAGAATCATGTGGATACATTTGTTGTTGCGGTGACAGGATGTCCTACCGGTATTGCACATACGTATATGGCAGCAGAGGCGTTGGAACAAGCAGCAAAAACAAAAGGTTGTCAGCTTAAGGTGGAGACAAGGGGGTCCGGCGGAGCAAAGAATGTTTTGTCCGATGCGGATATCGAAAAAGCAGCAGCAGTAATTGTTGCGGCCGATACAAAGGTGCCAATGGAGCGATTCGCGGGGAAACAGGTCATCGAGTGTAAGGTGGCAGATGGAATCAGCAAGGCAGAGGAATTGATGGAAAAGGCTATGAAAGGACAGGCTCCAATTTATAAGGTGAGCGTGCAGGTGGCAGAACACAAAGAAGAAAAAACGAACGGAAGTGTTGGACATCAGATTTATACCCATTTGATGAATGGTGTATCTCACATGTTGCCATTCGTTATCGGCGGCGGCATTCTGATTGCACTGGCGTTTTTGATTGACACCCTTATGGGTTACGGCGCGACCGGAGGAGGAGAATTTGGTACATGTACACCGGTGTCGGCATTCTTCAAATATATTGGAGACTTAGCGATGGGACTTATGGTTCCTGTGTTGGCAGGCTATATCGCGTATTCGATTGCGGACAGACCGGGATTGGCTGTCGGTTTTACTGGCGGCTTGCTTGCGGCAAAAGGAAATGCCATCTTTGCAGACTATGGATGGGGTGACTTGGGCGGATTTAGCACATTTGTTGGAAGATTTGCATTCCAAGGGGAAGGCGGTGGCACAACGGTGTCAGGCTTCCTCGGTGGTATTCTGGTTGGTTTCTTAGCCGGCTATGTTGTTCTCGGGTTGAGGAAACTATGCGAGAAGTTACCGGATTCCCTGGAAGGCATCAAACCGACATTAATCTATCCTTTGGTAGGTATATTTATTGTAGGCGCTTTGATGTGCTTTATCTTCAACCCGTTGATTGGTTTGATCAATACAGGACTCGGCGACATGTTGACATCATTGGCGAATGCAGGACTTATCACACTACTTGGATTGATTCTGGGTGCAATGATGGCAATTGATATGGGTGGTCCAATCAATAAAGCAGCGTATGTATTTGGCACGGGTATGTTGGCTGCAGCCTCAGATATGATGGCAGGTGGTGCGCAGGCAAGTGATCCTGCAGTTCGCGCCTGCTACATTGCAATGGCTTCCATCATGGTGGGCGGTATGGTTCCGCCAATCGGTATTGCACTTGCATGCCAGATTTTTCCAAAAAAGTTTACGGAGACAGAAAGAGGTTCAAAAATTTCGAATTTTGTCATGGGATGTTCCTTTATCACAGAGGGTGCAATCCCGTTTGCAGCCAGTGACCCGGCACATGTGATTCCTTGTACTTTGGTAGGGGCAGGTGTTGCCGGTGGACTCAGTGCGTTTTTTGGATGTACACTTATGGCGCCACATGGAGGAATCTTTGTGTTCGCCACGGTCGGAAAGCCACTGTTATACATTATTTCATGGATTGTGGGTTCTGTCGTTACAGCAATTATGCTGGGATTTATTAAAAAGGATGCAAAATAAGAAACGAAAAAAGATAGGAGGTAGAAGATGAAGGAGTTTCATTATACAATCACAGACCCGGAAGGTATCCATGCCAGACCGGCCGGAATGTTTGTAAAGGAAGCAGCAAAGTTTGCGTGCAATGTCACACTTGGAAAAGATGGAAACGATGCAGACGCCAAAAGGATTTTGGGTGTTATGGGACTTGGCGTAAAAAACGGACAGGAAGTTGTTTTAAAGACAGACGGGGAAGAGGAAGACGCTGCAATGGAGGCGCTCAGCCGGTTTTTGCAGGAGAATCTATAATTGTCAGACATACCGGAAAAAGGAGTATGGAATGAATCTAGAAGGAAAAAGTGTATTTAGCGGAATTGCCATTGGAAAGTGTAGGATTTTCGGACAGAAAGACAGTATGGTAAAACGAGGCAAAGTGGAAGATACTGCGTCTGAAATCAAGCGCTTTTCTCAGGCAAAGGAGCAGGCAAAAGCGCAACTGGCGAAATTGTATGACAAAGCGCTGAAGGAAGTGGGAGAGATGAATGCCATGATTTTTGAGGTGCATCAGATGATGCTGGATGACATTGATTATGTGGAGTCTGTCACAAACATGATTTCATCACAGGCAATCAATGCGGAATTTGCAGTTGCCACCACGGGCGATAATTTTTCCGAGATGTTTGCGGCGATGGAAGATGATTACATGCGTGAGCGTGCCGCAGATGTGAAGGATATTTCAAATCGTGTTATTCGGATTTTGCAGGGAGCATCGTCCGGTGGTGAGCTGGGGGATGAACCGGTAATTTTGTTGGCGGATGATTTGGCACCAAGTGAAACGGTACAGCTCGATAAGTCGAAAGTACTTTCTTTCGTGACCAAACATGGTTCGACCAATTCGCATACTGCGATTTTGGCCAGAACCATGAATATACCTGCGTTGGTTGGCGTTGATTTTCCGCAGGATGCAGACGGAAAGCTGGCAATTGTCGATGGACAGAAGGGAATATTGATCCTTGAACCGAGTGAGCGGGAGTTAGAACAGTATCAGCAGCGCAAAAAGGCTGAAATAGAAAGAGCGCGCTTGCTACAGGAATTAAAAGGACAGGACAACATTACCAAAGATGGAAAGAAGCTCATGCTGTATGCGAACATCGGCAGTGTAGGTGATGTGGTATCCGCACTTGCAAATGATGCGGGCGGAATCGGTCTGTTTCGCAGTGAATTTCTGTATTTGGAAGCTGAGGATTTTCCCACAGAGGAACAGCAGTTTAAATCTTATCGTACGGTTGCGGAAAACATGGCAGGAAAAAAAGTGATTATTCGCACACTTGATATCGGAGCAGACAAGCAGGTTGGATATTTTCATCTGGACAAAGAGGAAAATCCGGCGATGGGATATCGTGCCATTCGAATCTGTTTAAAACAAAAGGAAATTTTTCACACACAGTTGCGCGCAATTTACCGGGCCAGTTATTATGGAAATATTTCGATTATGTTTCCAATGATTATTTCCGTGAACGAAGTGCTGGAAGCAAAGAAACTTTGTCGTCAGGTGATGGAGGAGTTGGACGGTGAGGGGATTTCCTATGGCGATGTCGAAATTGGGATTATGATAGAAACGCCGGCGGCGGCGATGGTTTCCGATCTGCTTGCCAAAGAAGTTGATTTCTTTTCTATCGGTACAAACGACCTGACACAGTATACACTGGCGATTGATCGCCAGAATCCAAAGTTGGATGATATCTATGATGCACATCATCCGGCAGTACTTCGAATGATTGAGACGATTGTATCAAACGGTCATAAAGAAGGGTGCTGGGTTGGAATATGTGGGGAACTTGGCGCAGATACGACATTGACGGAACGATTCGTAAAGATGGGGGTTGATGAATTATCGGTAAGTCCTTCCATGATTCTCCATGTGCGAGAGGCAATTCGAAACAGTTCGTCTAAATAGCAAAAGGAGAATCCACTGAAATGAAAAGGTGGGTTCTTTTTTTGCGCGAATATGGTACAATGGCACTATGAGTTATGATGCGATTTTATTTGATTTAGATGGGACACTTTTAAATACAATTGAAGACTTAGCGGACAGCGTGAACCATGTTATGGAAGAGATGGGGTATCCGCTGCATAGCTTGGATGAGATTCAAAGTTTTGTCGGCAATGGTATCCGCAATCTCATGATCAAATCGATGCCGGATGGGGAAGACAATCCACAGTTTGAAGAGGCGTTTGAGAAGTTTACCGCATATTACTTAATGCACAATCAGATAAAGACAAGACCTTATGATGGAATCATGGAGATGTTGATTGCGCTGGAGCGTCACAAGGTACCGATGGCGATTGTCACAAATAAAAACCAACCGAGCGTGGATGTGCTTTTGCGCGATGTGTTTTGCGGGCATGTTCGTGTGGCGGTTGGCGATAATGGTGTGCGCCCGCGAAAGCCGGATGCTGCACCTGTGCGAGAGGCATTACAACGTTTGCAGGAAACGGTGGATTATCCTCTGCGAGATGTCATATACATAGGAGATTCCGAGGTTGATGCGGCGACTGCGGAGAATGCAGGTGTGGATTGTGTGCTATGTTCCTGGGGATTTCGCTCAATGGAACTGCTGGAGACATTGACGAGAGTTGCTATTGTAGACACACCACAGGAGATTGTTGATTTTATTCTGGAATAAAATATTGCATGGTGGAGGTTGGTATGAGTATAAAAAGAATATTGTGTCGTGTGGCACAAAGAATCATACATATATTTATGAAGATGCTTCCCACTCGCGAGCCGGAGCGAGTGGAAGGCGTAGACAGTTTTCATAGTATTCCTGAGATTTTGGCGCAGGCAGAGGTGTGGGCACCTATGATTGTGACAGGACCACATCTTGGGAAAAGTGATTTTGTAAAGACGCTTTATGGAGAACTCACAGAGCGCTCTGTTTTGTATGACAACGTGACAGCAGATCCGTCCGTCAGTTGCATCGAAGAGATGGTAGCGATTTATAGGGAAAACCAATGCGACGGAATTGTGGCAATTGGCGGAGGGTCAAATATCGATGCTGCAAAGGCAATGGCAGCATTAATTGCGCGACCAGAAAAAGATTTGTGTTCTTTAAAGGGTGCTTATAAGATCAGACGGACTACGCCGTTTTTTATTGCAGTTCCAACGACCGCCGGGACCGGATCGGAAGTAAGTCTGGCTACTGTTATCACAGATGAAAAAAACAGATATAAATTTGTCATTAACGACGCTTCGCTTATTCCTGATTATGCGGTGATGGACCCCAGTCTTACCGTGACGCTGCCAAAGGATATTACAGCACACACCGGCATGGATGCCTTGACGCACGCAGTTGAGGCGTATTTGAATTGTATCTATCATACCCCGGATACACTTCGCTATTGTGAAGAAGCGGTAGTGGGAATCGTAGAGTTCTTACAGGCGGCATACGAACAGGGGGATTCCTTGGAAGCAAGAGAGGAGATGTTGATTGCATCTTATAAAGCCGGGTATGCGTTTACAAGGGTATGTGTCGGAAATGTCCATGCAATAGCACATGCAATTGGAGGACGGTATCATGTGTCACACGGGTTGGCGAATGCGGTGGTACTGCCGATTGTTTTGGAAGACTATGGCTCGGTAGTTTACGATAAACTTGCGCGGCTGGCGGAATTGACACAAATTGATACAGAGGGTAGCGTGGAAGAAAAGGCGAAACATTTTATTGCCCATATAAGACAAATGAATGCGGCGTTTGGAATTCCAGATAGAATTACTCAAATCAATATAGAGGATGTGCCGGGAATGGCAACAAGGGCAGACAAGGAGGCAAACCCATTGTATCCTGTGCCTGTGATTTATGACAAAAAGCACTTTGAGAGAATAATCTTGAAAGTGGCTGGAAAGTAGGAGGAAAAAGGCGTGATTAATATTTATAGAACAGATAATCGCATCATCAGTGAAATGGATCAGTTTTGCGAAGGCGCTTGGGTCAAGTTAACGGCTCCTACATTGGAAGAATGTGCAGAAATTGGTGACCGCTACCAAATGGATATAGCGGATATCCGCGCTGCACTTGATGATGAGGAGAGTTCTCGTATCAGTTTAGAGGATGAATATACACTGATCCTGGTCGATATTCCATCTGCTGAGATGCGTAACAATCGGCATTCATATACGACAATTCCGCTGGGAATTCTGATTACCGATACGGTGGTCATCACCGTATGCGCTGAGGAGACAGCGGTTCTCCGCTCGTTTGTGGAACAACGGGTGAGAGACTTTTCGACCAAGAAGCAAATGCGCTTTACCTATCAAATTTTGTACAATGCATGCATGGTATACCAGAGCTTGCTGCGAAGCATTGACCGCAAGCGAACAGAGATTGAAGAGAGAATTGATCAGAATACTGAGGATGTTGATTTGATTGATTTGCACGAGTTGGAGTCAAACCTCGTGTACTTTGCCACATCTCTTCGTGCGAATGGCGTGGTGCTTGACCGCTTGACAAGATATGGAAGACTTCGGCAATACTCAGAGGATCAGGAATTGCTTGAGGACGTTATTATTGAGAACAAGCAGGCGATCGAGATGACGCAGATTTATCGAGATATTATAAATGGTACCAGAGAACTGATGTCGACAGTTATCAACAACCGTTTGAACAATGTCATGAAGTATCTGGCGGCAATCACGATTGTCATGTCAATTCCTACCATCATATCTGGATTGTATGGTATGAATGTGAGCGAAAAATGGATGCCGCTTTCCATGGCTCCGCACGGATTTGGAATTATCTGCCTGATCACCTTACTGATTTGTGTGGTTGTATGGATTATATTGCACAAGAGAAAAATGTTATAAATCAATGGGAGGGGTTTATGAAGTACAAGATTTTGCTTTTGGGACATGAGAGTGCTGTGATAAGTGATTTTTTTCATCAGTTGTTTAATGATTTTGATATGGTGACTTCTTCTGCACACTTCTTGGACCTGACGAACCATATTGAGTTTTTTGCGCCTGATGCCATTATTTTCTGCGTTGACAATAACGCCAGAAAGATTATGACAAATATGATGTCTATTCAAGAAAAATCTATGGGAGCAGGTATTCCGTTTATTGTTCTTGGAACAAAGGAGGAATGCGATGCTTGTATGAAGATAGGGGCAAATACGATTTCACACACAATTGTCAAACCAATCAGCGCGGCATCTGTTCGGACCAATATTCAGGAGTTTTTGGATAGAATCCGCATTGCAGAGGAGAAAGAACTTCGCGCTACGCAACAGGCTGAGCTAGATAAGAAGAATGAGACAAAACAGGAATCATTAAAGCATATTTTGCTGATTGATGATGATGTCACATTGCTGAAGACGATGAAAGGGTTCTTGGGCGGAGAGTATAAGGTTGCCACTGCCGTAAATGGTATCATTGCATTGCACTATTTGGAAAATAAAAAGACAGATATCATCTTCCTCGACTATGAGATGCCGGGGATGGATGGCCCGGAAGTGTTGAGGCGGATAAGAGAAAATCCGGAATTGGCAGATATTCCGGTTGTTTTTCTGACGGGAGCCTCGGAGTGGGGAAAAATCTCCAAGGCTATTGCAATGAAACCACAAGGGTATTTGTTGAAACCGGTAACAAAGGAACAATTGACAGAAAAGATTTGTGAATTGTTGGGGTAAGAGTATATGGGAAAGAATAAGATAGAAGATACGATAGATGAAATCTTTTCACCGCACATGCTACAGGATTTGCAGAGCAGTCTATGTGAGATTACAGGGATGAGTTTTTGTGCATTCAGCGCGAGCGAAAAACCGTTGACAATGCATGAAGCAAAGCATGATTTTTGTGGGAAGTATACCAAAGGTTCCAATATAGGCATCGCAAGATGTTCGAAATGTGACCGTGAGGCAGCCGCGCATGTGCTTGAAACAAAGGAAATATATTTGTATGAGTGTCATAATGGTCTGGGCGAGTGCATCATTCCCATCGTGATTAATGATAAAGTTGTGGGGGGATTTTTTGGTGGACAAGTGATGCTGGATCGACGGCTTACCCGGGAAGAAATCTATCAAAAAGCGGAAGAACTGGGATTGGACCCGGAAGCATATTACCGGGCTTCGCTGGATGTACCGGTTTTGTCAAAGAAGGAGCTGGAAATAAAACTACATACAGTAAGCGAGATGTTAAAGGTCGTTACTCAGGTTGCCTATGATGAGTACAAGATTAAAGTGGAGAGTAAGGAAATAGAGAGGGAATCCCGGATGAAGTCGGATTTCTTGGCGAATATGAGCCATGAGATTCGTACGCCGATGAATGCTGTTATCGGAATGGCAGAGATGGCACTTCGCGACAAATTGCCTCAAAATACAAGAGACTATGTTAACCAGATACAATCTGCAGCAAAATCTCTTTTGGCCATCATCAATGATATTCTGGATTTTTCTAAAATTGAGTCGGGAAAGATGGATATTAATCTTGTGGATTATGAACCATTGCAGCTCATCCATGATGTCGCAAATGTGATAGAAACACGTGTGGGGAAAAAGAATCTGGAAGTGCTGATTGATTTTGATCCGGAAATTCCAAAGGTTCTTATGGGGGATAATATACGAATCCGGCAGGTTATCATGAATCTGGCAAACAATGCTGTAAAATTTACAAATTCCGGCAAAGTGACCATTAAGGTGACAGCGGTTCGTTCGGAAAAGCACACGGTGATATTCCGTGTGTATGTGGAAGATACAGGAATTGGAATCAAACAGGAAAATCTAAAAAAACTTTTTCATTCTTTCAGCCAGCTGGACAGTAAACGTAATCGAAATGTGGAAGGCACCGGATTGGGACTGGTAATCTCAAAACAATTGATCACTTTGATGAATGGGAGAATGTCCGTACAAAGTGAATATAATAAGGGCAGTGTATTTTATTTTGAAATTCCGCAAATCCTTTTGCGGGACCAAGGACCTTCTTTGCAGTTGAAAAACAAGCCGGATGCGCCGGTGGCGCTGTATGCGGAAAATACATATGTCTCAGAAAGTTTGGAAAGAGATTTGAGTCGGCTTGGAGTACCGTGCATAAAGATATCGGATGAACAGGAATTTGGGGATGTTGCAAGTAAGGGTGTAAAATACATCTTTGTCGATGAGCCGGTATACACAAAGAGTGTGAAAGAATTTGTGATATCACACCCGGATATTGCGGTGGAGCTGATGGCATCGTTTTGTTCCGAGTTGACATCGGAATATCCAAACCTGGTCGTTGAGAAGAAGCCGATATATGCCAAACAGATTGTGGAATTGTTAAACGGAGACAAGGACAAGCAGGATGCGCAGGAGAAGAAGGAGAATGTTCTCGACTTTATTGCTCCCGAAGCCAGAGTATTGATTGTCGACGATAATGAAGTGAATCTTACAGTGGCAGAAGGATTAATGTTGCCACTGCAAATGACGATAGACACAGTTCTGAGCGGGGCGGATGCAATAGCAAAGATTGCGGAGAATCAGTATGATTTAATCTTTATGGATCATATGATGCCGGGCATGGATGGAGTGGAAACAACCAGAATCATTCGAAGTTCTTATCCGGATTATGATGCGGTGCCGATTATTGCATTGACGGCAAATGCAATGGAGGAAGCCAGGAGTTTATTCCTGGTGGAAGGAATGGACGATTTCATTGCAAAACCAATTGAATCAGAGGTCTTATTCTCAGTTATAAAACAGTGGCTTCCAAAGGAGAAAGTTCGCCCGGTTAAAAATGTGAAAGAAGTGCATGTACAGGAAGAGAGTGACAAGCTGGCAAAACTTCGTCATACTGATGGAATCGATGTTGATTATAGTATGCAAATTGTGGGGAGCGAAGAACTGCTCTGGAAGGTCCTGAGAGACTATTACATTGGCATTAATCATAAAGCGCAACTGATTGAGACCGCTTTTGATGATGAGGATTGGGAGTCATATGAGGTGGAAGTGCATGCGTTGAAGAGTTCGTCGAAAATGATAGGCGCTGTTGGTCTGGCAGAACTCGCCAAAGCGCAGGAGTTGGCGACAAAGAATGGGCAAATCCATTTGGTAAAGAAAAAACACGAGAAACTTTTGAACAGCTATTTATGGTATCAAAGTGTGCTGGCTCCTTTTGTAAATGGAGAAGATGCAGGGAAACAGGAGGACAAACCACCGATGACAAAGAAAGTGTTGGAGGGCATTTGTGCATCCTTGCGGGAAGCTTTTGACAATCTTGATATGGACGAAATGGAAAATGTCGTGCACGAAATTGAGAAGTATTCACTCACAGAAGTGGAAAATGTTGTGTATAAAGAATTGCGAGATGCAGTGGAGAAACTGGATGTGGATAGAGGAGAACAGTTTTTAACACAGTGGGAGATGATGATTTAGAATGCGAAATGGCTTTATGGAGGTGCTTTGATGGCGAAAAAAAAATATTATGCAGTTCGCAAGGGATATCAAACAGGGATATTTTATACATGGGATGAGTGTCAAAAACAGACACATGGTTATTCAGGAGCAGAGTTTAAGAGTTTTCCTACCAGAGAGGAAGCGGAAGCCTACATGGGGTGCGGGATGGAAAACACTGGTGGTGACATGGCAGAAACTGCTATGGAGCACGGAAAAGATTTGGATTTGCCAGAGGTATATGCATTTACAGATGGGTCTTTTAATGAGAAAACAAATGTATATGGTTATGGGGGATTTCTTCATTACAAGGATGGGGAGGAAGATATTCAAATCCGCGGGAATGATTGCAATACGGAATATGCTACATCGCGCAATGTTTCCGGAGAAGTACTGGGTGCTCTCGCGGCAATGCATAAGGCAATTGAATTGGGGCTGCCTGCGCTGACCCTGTATTATGACTATAGGGGCATAGAGTTGTGGACCAACGGGTCGTGGAAGGCGTCAAAACCGGTGGCAAGAAGGTATGTGAGCGAATACGAGGAAATCAAGAAACACTTAGTGGTAAAGTTTCAACATGTTCCGGCACATACCGGTATTCCCGGGAATGAATTGGCCGACAAAATGGCAAAAGAGGAAGTTGGAATCCTATAGATGCCGTTTTTATTTTCCTTCAAATCTTCCGCTTGCTCCACATGGCAACACCAATCCATTGCTTAAAACTGGCAATCCAATTTCCTCCGCCATAACGGAGCCGGGATACTTTTTCAGTGCAGTTGAAATCATATAATGTAACACGGCAGGCTGCAAGCCGGTTGTATAAGAGTTCACCAAGAAAAAGAGCGGCTCGTCTGCAAGTAACTGCGCACATAATGTAATCAATGGGAAGATAGCTTCTTCGATCTTCCAAATCTCGCCCTTCGGTCCGCGACCATATGATGGAGGATCCATAATGATGGCATCATAATGATTGCCACGTCTGATTTCGCGTTCTACAAATTTCTTACAATCGTCGACAATCCAACGAATCGGTGCATCGCCAAGACCGGAAAAAATGGCATTTTCCTTTGCCCATCCGACCATACCTTTTGCAGCATCGACATGCGTGACATGCGCGCCTGCAGCAGCAGCGGCAATCGTGGCGCCGCCGGTGTAGGCAAAGAGATTTAGTACTTTGATTTGTTTTTCCGGATACTGATTCTTTCTATTATATATTAACTGGGAAAACCAATCCCAGTTTGTGGCTTGTTCCGGAAACAGACCAGTGTGCTTGAAACTGAATGGTTTTAAGTTGAATGTTAAGTCTAAGCAGCCGCATTTGTAATCGATGGTCCACTGTTCAGGTAAATCAAAGAACTCCCATTCGCCGCCGCCTTTTTTGCTTCGGTGATAATGTCCGTTCAGTGTTTTCCACTCCGGAACCTGCTTCGGTGTATTCCAAATGACCTGCGGGTCCGGACGAAGCAAAATATAATCTCCCCAGTATTCTAGTTTTTCTCCTTTAGAACAATCGATAACCCGATAATCTTTCCAATGATCTGCAATCCACATATGATATCCTCCCGCGCTGGTTCCATTATATAGGAAGAAACAGATTTCTGCCATAATTAAATTGTACTCAAAAAAAAACAATTTTTCATGCAAAATACTTGCAAAGCCCTATTTTATCGTGTATATTAGATTGTGCTGTGACATTGATAGCGATGAAGCGTGAGGTTGCTGCCGATAATCGTCATAGTTATCTGGCAGGTTTTCCGTGGAGCGAATGTCAAGTTAGGAAACTGGCGACAAGTCACTGTACAATTTCATAATTCTGCATCTTTGCAGAAAAGAGGGAGTCCTGCCTATTTAGTAAACCAGAGTAGGACACACCCGGTTAAGTGTACAGTCACCACTTGTTCCGCTG
>CAYPAA010000016.1:0-42137 GCA_964408625.1 uncultured Roseburia sp.
TATGGCCGGCATTCTCTCCCGCTTAGAGCGCAAGGGAATTATCATGAAATCAGCCGTACAGTAAAATGTGTGGAGCCAAAGTGGATAAGGACCTACTTTATCCTTTTCAGTCAGGCAGATTGGAATGATATAAACTAAAAGTCCAAATACTACAGCAAGTGCTACAGATATCCATGCACCAACCCATCCGTTGGCGCCAATAGATAAATGATCAATAAAAACCCGAGGCGAAACATCGCCAGAAGGATATCCGGAAACAAGTCTTTCAAAAATTCCCATTGTTAAATTCAATTTGTAACTGTATTATCTTGCCTTGACAGCGATAATACAATGAGCAATTATATATAGTATGATGGATAACAAGCATAATGTATAGGAATAATTAGAAACAGGAGAAAATAGGATGTATAAATCATCGAATGATAGAAGATTTAGAAAAAACAAAAAAGAAATAAGGCGAGCTTTCATAGATTTGGTTATTGAGAAGGGCTATCGGAAGATAACGATATCTGACATTGCTGAGAGAGCAGATATCAATCGAATGACTTTCTACGCTCACTATGATACCGTGGAGGATGTTTTTACAGAATTTGTTGACGATATGGCAGCTGAGATAGAGACGGCGATGCTAGAGAAAGAATCCTTTGATATAGATGAATTCTTTGAACTGTTAAATGGATTAATGCTAAGTGAAGAGAGTTTTTTTCGTTATGTAGCTACAGAAGGTAAATGCTCGGATTTTATTGTCGCATTTATCCGGACAATAAATAAGCTTATTACGATAGATATTGCGAAAGAATTACAACTTTCTGATAAGGAGAGTATGGTATTTAGTGATCTTGCATCGGTAACTATTGCATATTCCTATTTAGATTGGCTTTCAGGAAAATATGGCGATATGCCATTATCTGAACTTACCACTATCACTAAACGAATTATACGTGGTCAGGTAACATTTTCAAGTTTATGATTCTTGACTCTAGTATAATTTTATACTAGTATAAAATTATACTAATGGGGGAAGAAAATATGTCTCTAGCTTTTGGAATTTTAGGATTTTTAAATTATGAGCCTATGAGTGGATATGATTTAGTAAAAGCCTTTGATTCTTCTTTACAATTTTTTTGGCATGTTCAAAAAAGCCATATTTATCTTGAACTAAAAAAACTGGAAAAAGAAGGATATATTTGCGGTGAGACAGTTATCCAATCAGACCGCCCGAATAAAAGAATTTTTTCGATAACCGAAGCAGGAAAAAAAGAATTTATGAATTGGCTTGCTGAAGGCGCAGACGAAAATACGACACATTTTAAAAATGCTTTTCTTATGAAAGTCTTTTTTGGTGGTAATATGTCTCCGGTACAAAGCATTGAAATGTTAAAAAAATATAAGGCGGACTGCGAAGGATATCTTAAAAGCATGGGGTCAACTCCCGAAAGTATAGAGAAATATGGTTCTGATATGGAAACTTATCAAACGATGTATTGGCAGTTTACCGTTGACTATGGTTATAGTTTTATCAAAAACTGTATCGAATGGTCAGAACGGTGCATTAAGAAGTTAGAAAGCATAAATGAGAAAAATTCAAAGGAGAATGAATAATGTTGCATACGGATAAGGAAAAAGGATTAAATTCTAATCAGCTAAAACTAATAGCTATTGTAGCAATGACATTGGATCATTTGACATGGACATTATTTCCCGGATATTCTACGGAATGGTTTGTAATTCTGTTTCACATTGTCGGTAGACTTACAGCCCCTATTATGTGGTTTTTTATTGCAGAGGGCTATCATTATACACATGATATAAAGAAATATGTTACTAGGCTGTTTTTATTGGCATTGATATCGCATTTTGCATATAATTTCTGTTTTGGTATATCTTTTATTCCTTTTCAGACATCAGTTTTTAATCAAACCGGGGTTGTGTGGTCATTGGCATGGGGACTGGTTTTACTATACATACATGATAAAACAGCATGGAAGTCGTGGCAGAAAAATTTGATTACTATCATCATCTGTCTGATTACATTTCCGTCCGATTGGAGTTGTATTGCAACTTTAGCAATTTTAGCTATCGGAACAAACAGAGGAAATTTTAAAAAGCAAATGATATTTATGATGTTTTGTACAGTGATGTATGCCATTGTATATTTTATTTTTATTGATAAGATATACGCAATGATACAGTTAGGCACTTGTCTGACCATTCCGCTATTACGGTTATATAATGGAAAACGTGGAACAATGAAAGGAATTGGAAAATTGTTTTATATTTACTATCCGCTACATCTTTTCATATGCGGCATGATACGCATATTATTATGGGGTGCGACATATTCCACTGGAGCGGCAAATTTTTAAACTATTTTAGAGGAGACCTGTTATGAAAAAATATAGCCTTATTCGCACATTGCATGAAAAAGAAATGGATAAAGATGAAAAACCAAACTTACTGGATTAAATGAGTTAGGTGCCTTTCAGGCTGCCAGTGGGTAGCCACTCTTGTTGGCAGCCGAGACTGTTTTGCATAACTTTACACTTTTTCAGACATACACATTGCTTTTAATTCTTCCACAGAGACATCCAGCCTTTTAGCACCTTCCTCAAAAGTTATCACTTTGTCGTTGAGTAGGGATAGAATTAATTGCTGCGTTGCTTGTTGCATGCCCTCTTCTCTGGCGATACGCTCTCTTTGATATATCTCATCTGACATACTCATATATCTCACTCCAATCTGGCTGTCGCATTTAATCCGATCTACCATTGTCTGTATTTCCAGTAATTCGCTGCTGGTAGCGCTTTCCTTGCGACTGTCCTCAAAATACTGTAATAGTTTTTTTGCATTCTCACTTGTGCAACCCACTTCACCCTTCGTGTAAAAATACAAAGTGGTTACGCCATCATTATAGCATATTTCGGGGCATTCTACACAGTGATTTTTTTGCCATAGGCATCTCCTTTCAATTTGTTTATTTTCCAAAGTGGAAAATTCTTGTATGTAGGAAACCACATACAGATTTCAGCGGATTGCTGAAAACAGAAGGTCACAACAAGAATGTTGCGCCGACGTTATGGTTGGAAGTTTAACAGACCTTTATCATTTGCGCAAGAGGGTTTGTTATTTTTTAAATCTAAGACATTAGGCTTATGGTATAATAACAAGTATGAAAAAAATGAGAAACAGAAAATCGGGAAAACTTTATATGATAGCGGCGGAGCTGGCGATTCTTTTGGGAGTGATGGTTGGTCTTACACTGTATTTTAATAATGTAACTATGGACGATGCGGAGTCGAAAACGCACAAAGAATCCGTCGTTTATGAGGTGGGAGATGTCATACCAGCAGAGGAAGTGACTGAGGAATTGGTGGCAGAGAACTTTTCCGTAGAGGACATACCGGAGGACATAAAAAAGCGTATGGACGGAAAGTCATACATTGAAAATGATGATATTCAGTTGAGCGACCTGCGATATGTAAGAGTGTTGCACTATAACTATGACCATCAGGTACAGGTGGGAGAGTTGGTTGTCAATGTAGCGATTGCAGACGACTGCAAAAACATTTTCGAGGAACTTTTTGCGAATGAATACGAGATACAGTCCATGTATTTGATAGATCGGTATTACACTTTGGGTATCGGTGACAGGAAGCAGAAACAGGAGGCGTCGGACAACGATTCCATCAGCGCCAACAACACCTCCGCATTCAACTACCGCGAGGTGGCGGGGACAGATATACTTTCGGCACACGGATATGGTCTGGCACTTGATGTCAATCCATTACAGAATCCGAGTATGGCGTGCAATGCGGATGGTACATTGGCTTACAAAGATATGGGTGCAGAGGATTATGGCGACAGGGCAAATGTAAAGGAACACATGATAACAAAAGACGACATCTGCTATCAGATATTTACGAAGTACGGATTTATCTGGGGTGGTGAATGGAACGGAGTGTTAGATTATCAACATTTTGAAAAGGTGCAATAGTATGGAGAAAAAGATTACGCTTGGCATTCTGGCGCATGTCGATGCGGGAAAGACGACATTGTCAGAAGCGATACTATACAAAACGGGTGTGATTCGCTCCCTCGGGAGAGTTGACCATAAAGACGCTTTTTTGGATACCGATGACATGGAGCGTCAGAGGGGAATCACGATCTTTTCAAAAACGGCGCGTATGACATATGGAGACACAGAATATATTCTATTGGATACACCGGGACATGCTGATTTCACAGCGGAAATGGAGCGCGTACTATCTGTGCTTGATTATGCTATCTTGGTGATAAGCGGAACTGACGGCGTTCAGGGTCATACCCGCACATTGTGGAAACTGTTGGAGGCATATGGGATTCCGTGTTTTCTCTTTGTGAACAAGATGGACATCGAGTTTACAGATAAGGGACAACTCCTTTGTAATATACAGGACAAGCTCTCAGATAGTTGTCTGGATTTTTCGGGTAGGTATGATGAGACATGTCCATGGTCAGACGAGGAAAAGGAAACGATAGCACTCTGCGATGAAGATCTGCTGAGTCATTTTCTGGAAATGGGGGAATTGTCAGAGGGTCTTATGAAGCGGGCGATTGTACAACGAAATCTGTTTCCCGTTGTTTTTGGTTCGGCGTTGAAACTGGAGGGCATAGACACGTTGCTTTGCTGTATGAAGGAATGGATGTGTATGGCGGAATATGGGAAAGCGTTTGCAGCCAGATGTTACAAAATCGGGCGGGACGAACAAGGAAATCGACTGACCTACCTAAAAATGTTGGGTGGCTCTTTGAAAGTAAAGGATAGTATTGGCGAAGATAAAGTAAACCAGATACGCATATACACTGGAGACAAATACGTAACGACAGAGGAAGTAAAAGCGGGGGAAGTGTGTGCCATCACCGGTCTTGGTGCGTCTCTTGCGGGAATGGGGCTCGGTGCATGTGGTCCACTCGAGAAAGAGCCGATTGAACCTGTTTTGTCATATCAGGTGATTCCACCGGAGGGGTGTGCGCCACATACGCTGTTAGGTTTTTTGCGACAGTTGGAGGAGGAGGATCCTACACTTCGCGTTGTTTGGCAGGAGTCGGCGCGGCAGGTTCATGTGCATTTGATGGGGCCTGTACAGACAGAGGTTTTGCAACAGCAACTGAAAAAGCGCTATGGTGTTTTGGTGACTTTCGGGGCGGGTGCTGTTCGATACAAGGAAACGATTCGCGGCGCTGTGGAGGGCGTTGGCCATTTTGAACCGCTTCGTCATTATGCGGAGGCGCATGTTTTGATTGAAGAATTGCCACAGGGAAGTGGATTGGAATACGCGATGGACTGTCCTACAGATGTACTTGATTTGAACTGGCAGAGGCTCATTTATACTCATTTAGCAGAGAGAACGCACAAAGGTGTTCTGACGGGTTCTCCGCTGACGGATGTGCGATTGACAGTCGTGACAGGTAGGGCACACAAGAAGCATACCGAGGGAGGCGATTTTCGCCAGGCTACATATCGCGCCGTCAGACAGGGACTTCGCAAGGCGGAGAGCGTTTTGCTGGAACCATATTATCAGGTGCGACTGGAGGTCCCAAATGAATGTATTGGTCGCGCTATGATAGATATGAGTCGAATGAACGGCAGGTTTGAAGCGCCAATAACCGAAGGTGCAGTGGCTTCTCTGCAAGGAGTGGCACCGGTGTCCTTACTGCGGGATTACGGCGTGGAGCTTGCTTCCTACACAGGAGGGCGCGGGCAGATGACGCTCGCATTGGCAGGATATTTCCCTTGTCACAATACGGAAGAGGTCATTGAGCAAATCGGATATGATCCGGACCGTGATGTGAAAAACACAAGCGATTCTGTGTTTTGCGGACATGGGGCGGGATATACCGTTCCGTGGTACGAGGTGGAAGAGATGATGCATGTGCCGTTTGCGTCCCACTTATATGAAAAGGAGGAGGAGCCAGACGACGCACAGGTGATTGCACAAGCCAAAGCACGGGCGGAGGCGATGCGACAGGGCGAGCCGAGAAAGTATGATGGTTATGGCGGATTGGAATCCGACTTGGAAGAGATTTTTGTTCGTGAGTTTGGAGAGATAAAACACCGGTTGCCATCGCAGGAGAAGCGTGTTACCGATTTTGACAGGGAAAAACGGCAGAGAGAGGCAAAAGAATTATATGAACAAACGCATACAAAACCGGAAAAGCAAAAAGATATGAAGAAATACTTTTTAGTGGATGGCTACAATGTGATTTTTGCATGGGAAGAATTGAATGCGATTGCACAGACGAATCTGGATGGAGCAAGAGGTCGGCTGATGGATATTATGTGTAACTTTCAGGGACACCTGGGACAGGAATTGATTCTTGTCTTTGATGCGTATCGGTTAAAGGGGCATGCTGAAGAAGTAATCGATTACCACAACATTCATGTGGTGTACACAAAGGAGGCGGAAACGGCGGATGCCTATATCGAACGCACGACACACGATATGGCGAAAACGCATCAGGTGACCGTAGCGACATCCGATCGTCTTGAGCAAATGATTGTTATTGGAGAGGGCGCCAGACGAATTTCTGCAAGAGAGTTGGAGAAGGAAGTAAAGAGATTAAATGATGAGGCGATGGAACGCTTTCGAGAACGAAATGACAACGAGGAGTAATGTATGTTATACTATAAGATAGAGTTTTTTAAAAGAATGCATTAGGGAGAATGTGTATGAAAATTATTCACTGTGCCGACTTGCATCTGGATTCCAAAATGGAAAGCAACTTGGACCGGGACGCGGCAAGCATGCGAAGAGATGAATTGTTAGATACATTTGAGAATATGGTGGACTATGCCGCTAGAGAGCAGGTTCGTGTGATTATGATTGTAGGCGATTTGTTCGACAAGCCGAATGTCCGCAAGGTGGCAAAGCAACGCGTTGTGGAACAGATCAAGGCGCATCCGGAGATTGATTTTTGCTATCTTCGGGGGAATCATGACCAGAGCGATTTGATTGAGGAACTGAAGGCAGATGATGAAATATCAAATCTTAGACTGTTTGGGACGGAAGTTTGGACATCCTATGATTATGACGAGGTCGTTATTACGGGAATGGAACTTGTGAAGGAGAATAGCCAGACGCTGGGCATGAACCTTGTGCTTGACCAAAACCGATTTAACATTGTTATGCTCCATGGACAGGAGTCTGACTATCAGGGAAAAGATAAGACGGAGATCATCAATCTGTCGATGCTCCGCAACAAATACATCGATTATCTTGCCCTTGGACACATTCATAGTCGAAAGGAAGAACGACTGGATGAACGAGGTGTGTACTGTTACAGCGGATGTCTTGAGGGACGTGGGTTTGATGAGTGCGGTGAAAAGGGATTTTACCTTTTGGAGGTGGAGGGCGGTAAAATGGAATCTACCTTTGTCCCGATTGCAAAAAGACAATTGCATGAGGTGAATGTTTTGGTTGACCCACAGATGGATATGCCGGAAATCATCCGCATAGCGAAGGAGAGCGTAGTAAATATTTCAAGTGACGATCTGGTTAAGATTATTGTGAAGGGTGTTACGGATATGAATTTTGATATTGATATGAAGCGATTGCTGCGCAGTTTGGACAAGGATTTCTTTTATATCAAAGGGTATGACCGTACAACGGTTGCGATAGATTATGAAAGTTTCCGAAATGACAGATCGTTGAAGGGCGAATTTGTTCGTCTGGTGGAGCAGCAGCATATGGCAGAGGATGAACGGGCTGCCATCATTGAGTTGGGTATGAAAGCAATTATGGGAGAGGATTTGGAAGTATGAGATTAGTGTCCTGTTATATTACGGGTTTTGGACAAATGAAAGACTTCTCGTATGAATTCGGGCAAGGGTTAGATGCCACCTGTCAGGAGAACGGATGGGGCAAGACTACGTTCAGCATTTTTTTAAAGGCGATGTTTTATGGCATGGATTATTCAGCCAGAACGAAGGTCTTGACGGAGCGTAAGCATTATTTGCCATGGGATGGAACGATGTGCGGCGGTCATCTTGTTTTTGAGACAGACCATAAGACGTACCGCGTAGAAAGAACCTTTGGACGCACAGATAAAGAAGATACATTCAAACTCATTGATGTGACGACTGGTAACGAGTCGTCGGATTTTTCGACGAATCTGGGAGAAGAACTGTTTCAGGTGGACCGCGAATCATTTGAGAAGAGCATTTTTATTCCACAGTCCGCTATCGCTACGAGCATGACGGATAGTCTGAATGCAAAAATGGGTGATTTGGCAGCGAACAAGGATGATATCAATAATTTTGATGCTGCAGTGAATCGCGTATCCGAATTGCGAAAGAATTACACCAGAAAAAGTAAGGTCAACAATGGAAAACTAAATATCATCAAGGACGAGATTTCAACATGCAATGAGATTGTTGATAAGAAGACGGCTATTTGGGACGGCTATCAGAAACAATTGGAACTGTTAGAGGAAAAGAAAAAGAAACTCGATTGGATGGAAGCGGAAAAAAAACGATTGGCAGAAAAAATTCGTCAGCAGAGCAAAAAAGAACAGGATATGGGGGCATATCGCCAGCAGTTGGAGTTTTTGACGAAACAACAAGAAGAGTTGAACAAACTGGATGATTTTTTTGCAGCAGGGCTGCCTTCTATTGATGAACAGGAAAAGATGGAGGACATCGAGCGACAACATGATGTCAGTTGCCGTACGGAATCAGATTTGGTATTAAAACTTCCGATTGATCAACAGATACAAAAATGGGAGAGCCTGTTTTCGGAGGGAGTGCCTTCTGCGCAGGATATCGAGGAATGGAATGCCGATGCAGTCCATCTTCAAGAATTGGAATTACAGGGGAAGCATGCACAACTTTCAGACGAGATGAGCAAACAGTTGGAAGAGTTAAAGCACTTCTTCTCCAGGATGGTTCCTACGGAGGAAGAACTATCGCAGGCGGAAAGTGATGTACAGGAACTTTCTAAGTTGGAAGGACGTATCGTAGAACAGGATGAAAATTATCACAACCTGAAGGCAAGAAAGGATGTTGCCAGTCAGAGTGCAAATCAGGGGGACAGAACCGGCAGTGTGATGTTTTTGTTCGCTTTGTTTGTCGCATTTTTGGTTGGGGCGGTTGCGTTCCGTGTCTTTGTACCAAATTCGGGAAACAGTATTGTTTTGCAGGTGGTTTGCTTTGTTGGTGCTGTAGCATCACTGGTAGCGGGTATTATGCAGCATATTCGCATTCGCTCAATGGGACGGAGTCGACAGGATGATTTGGAGCAACAACTTTTGGATGCGGCAGTTGCGCTTGACCAAAGCAGAGGTCTCAGAGAGGAACTGACGGATCGTGTTCGTGAATTTTTATCGCATTTTATGCTTACGCCTGCGGACAGTATGCAGCAGATGGTGTATGAGATTCGAGTGAATCTGGACCACTATCTCAGATTGCGGAGCGAAGAGGAGAAGGCGACAGCGAGTACAACGGGTACAGTTGAAAAATTGGTGGATGCACGTATGGAGTTGTACACGGTGCTGAATCGTTTTGCAACGGTTTATGATATGGATTTATATCATGATGGTTGTGAGATTGTACTGTTGGAAAAACTAAAAAAAGATGTCACTGCGTATGAAGAATACATGGAAAATCGAAAGCAGATGGAATCACTTCATGTGACAATGGACAAGCAGAAGCATTTACTGGAGCAGTATATTGGTCGTTTTCCGATGGATGCTTCGCTTTCGATTTCCGATTGCTTGAAGCATATTCGAAGCAATATAGAAGCATATGAGCGCGCACAGGAGAGTGTTCAGAAACTGCAGGATGAAGTGAAGCAGTTTGCAGATAACAATCAGGTTGAGGAAGACAGTATATCGGTAGAAGAACTGCAGTCAAAACAGGAGCAGATTGACTTGGAAATACACGACATCCATAAGGGAATCACACAAGACAGAGACGCGCTGCTCTCACTCAGCGATGAGATGGATACCATTGAGGAAGCGGAGAATCGTCGGGAAGTTTTGTTGGAAGAGCGCACTGAGTGTGAGAAGAAGATTGAACTGTTAGAAAAGACAGAAGATTTCCTGCAGATGGCGAAGGAACAATTTTTGTCAAAATATATGGGGCCACTTCGCAAGGGTATGGATCACTATATGACACTGTTGGATAAGAAGTACAAGGGCGAAGCAGATTCGATGGATTTTGACATCACGATGGATTTGTCTATTCAGGTTATGAATAATGGAACTACACATTCAAGTGATTATCTCAGCAATGGATATCAGGATTTGGTTTCTTTGTGTGCGAGACTTGCCCTTGTAGACGTTATTTATCGCAAAGAGAAACCGATGATTGTGTTGGATGATCCGTTCACAAATTTGGATGAGGAAAAGATTAAGAGAGCGCTTTTGCTGTTGCAGGAAATTGGAAAAGAGCGACAGATTATATATTTTACCTGCCATAACAGTCGTATGCCAAAGTAGGCTTGACATTGGATTTCATTTCCATTAGAATAATCTTTGCTGTGAGAAACGGCATGCCCAGTTAGCTCAGTTGGTAGAGCAGAGGACTGAAAATCCTCGTGTCTCTGGTTCGATTCCGGAACTGGGCATTTCCTGAAAACAGGAAGTGTGCGGGTGTAGTTCAATGGTAGAACATCAGCCTTCCAAGCTGAATACGTGGGTTCGATTCCCATCACCCGCTTTCTTATTTTTTTCTGTTTGACAATCTGATACACTCTGTTTATTCCCCATTCTCACTTTATTAGTTGTTCTCCAAATCTTAATTTCAATAGATGTAAGCGTAAATTCAATATCTAATTTTATTTTGTGATGTTAAGTTTATCAGAGGAGGTACTTATGGCAGATAAGAAGATAGAAGAGATTACGGACCAAGAGAAAAAACAGTTTTCCGACATTGAAATCTCAGAAGTTACAATTAAGAATTTAATATATGTTATCCGCTGTTTTGCGGAGTGACATTGCGATACAAATAAGTATAAAGATTATGGATGCCTTTGTTGAAATGCGAAGATTTTTGGCAAGCAATGCGCTAATGTTTGAAAAAATAAGCGAAATGGAAGTCAAGCATTTGGCATTTTAAAAGAATACCGAAGAGAAGTTCGATAAGATTTTTCATTACATATCAGAACATGAAGAATCATCACAAAAGCTATTCTTCGATGGACGGATATATGATGCATTCAGCCTTCTGGTTGATTTGGTATCAAGGGCAGAAAAGAAGTTGGTACTGGTAGATAATTATGTTGAAGTAGGCACACTAAATATGTTAGCCAAGAAGAAATCTGATGTAGAAGTCATTGTGTACACGGTAAGAAGTACGAGATTATCGGAAGCAGATGTAAACAACTTTAATCAGCAATATCCGAATTTAGAAGTTAAGTACACAGGTGTGTTCCATGACAGATTCTTGATAATAGACGATACCTGCGCTTATCATATCGGAGCATCCATTAAAGATGCTGGAAAGAAGTGTTTTGGTATCAGTTTGATTGAAGATACAAGGATCATTAAGGATATTTTGGAACGCTTGAATCTGGAATCGGAAGAGGCCGATAATGAATAGAGAAATATACTAACAAGAGGCCACTTTAATATGGAGTATAGAAAGATAAAAACTCGCATTTCCTGAAAATAGTTTTCTCTTTATAACTATTTGATAAAATGCGTTCTTACGCGTTCTTCATATTGGGGAGACATATCCCTTTTTCCTGTCCTGCCTGTATGATTTTTAACATCCATGCCATATTCTGCGCCAGTGTTCGCATAGTCTGCAAACTTTCTTTGTCTTTGCGGACATCATCTGGGGTAATTCCATGTACTTGATTCCAATACTGTGACCCTACAATGTGCATATTGCAGATGCCAAAGTATTTATTCAGCCGGTCAAGAAAAGCGCAGAGCTGCCCCGCGGGGCCGGCATAATATACCGGGGAGCCAACAACGATTCCACTATACTCGTCCAGTTTTTCCAGCACTTCATTAACTTTATCATCAAATACACAGCGCCCGGTATGATAGCATTTGCCGCAGGCAATGCACCCCGCCACTGGCTTTTTACCAAGATACAGGATTTCGGATTCCACATCATTTTTTAAGAGAGTATCTGCAATCTCTTTTAATGCCGTGTAAGTGCAGCCATGTTCATTCGGGCTGCCATTAATTTACAATACTTTACTCATATCTGTTTCTCCTATTTCACATTCTTTCTCTTAATAGACGTTTGCGAAACGCCAAAAGCCGCATAAATACGGCATATTTTTGAGGATTGCAATAGCCATTTATGTTCAAATCATTTATAATAATAATTGTAAGTGTATATTTGTACTGTAAAAATGAGGAGAATTACAATGGTCAGAAGAAAATTTATAAGCACTCGAATTCTAAAACCTGGCATGATAATTGACCAGTCCATTGTTGACCACACGGGTCGAGTTCTCTTAGAACGTAAAACACCTTTAGATAATTACTACATAAATGCCCTGCAAAAGTTAGGTATTGGTGGTGTCTATATTCGTGAAGGGGAAGAAGAAGAAATTGAAGATGGTATCGAGGCGTCTGCAGAGGTCATAGATAAAATAGAAAAGTTGAAGGTTCCGGATAACGCAAAGTTCAAGCTTTCAGAAAGTGTAAAGGCCAGGGTTTCCGAGAGCATACAGTACCTTTATAGCAATCCGGAATCGGAAGGCTTTACCAATGCTGCCAACAGTATTTCCAATGATCTGATGAAAGCCATTGTCGATAATGATGCAATTGCTGTTGATATCAGCACAATAAAGGTTAGCGATGAATACACCTTTAAGCACAGTGTGGACGTGGCTTCCATGTCCATGATTATTGCCAAACGGTTGGGACTTGATGATAAACAGGTACAGCAGATTGGCATATCCGGTCTGCTCCATGACCTTGGGAAATCCCAGATTCCGAATGAAATACTGAATAAACCCGGCAAATTGTCCAATGAGGAATTTGCCGTCATGAAACAACATCCTCTTTTGGGATATAATCTTATAAAAGATAAATCGGATATTGCCCAGGAGATTAAAATGGGAGTGTTGCAGCATCACGAGAAAATCAACGGCAAAGGATATCCCCTAGGACTTGAGGGAGAGAGAATCCATAAGTATGCCCGTATCTTATCCGTTGCAGATATTTATGATGCACTTGTGACGGAACGTCCATATAAAAAAGCCTTTACACCAAGAGATGCAGTGGAAATGATTATGGCAATGACCGTCGAACTGGATCTTAACACGATTCAGAACTTTCTTGATAGTGTGATTCTCTATCCGGTGGACTCTGTTGTTACCTTAAGTACCGGCGAACGTGCAAAGGTGGTACAGAATAACCCTGGTTATCCCATGCGTCCAAAGGTAGTAACTCTTAAAAATGGTACAGTTTATGACCTTGCAAATAATATCGCATACGCAAATATTATCATAGAATAAATGATTCGTCCTTGCACACTACACTCCTGCCGTGGCAGATAAAAGTACCTTTTAAAATATTGTTGCATTAACATCGATACAATGTCAAACAGATTTTCTTCCTTTTCCATTATGATACAAACATTTTTTCTATTGCCGCTTTTTTCTTGAACACATTTACACCTACTGAGCAGCAGGAACTTTTACAGGAACGTCTTCGTGTTTTGCGAAAATACCGTGAAGGAATAGAAAAGCAAGTCAATCCCCTATGGGAAAGCGAAGTTCCTGCCATACATTCAGCGAATGTAAAACGAATGATTGATTTAGTTGATGCAGAAATCACAGGAACGAACCGTATTCTTAAAAGCTGCTGCGCCTAAAACGCGCGGCTTGGCGTTTCTGTTGGTCTGACTTTTTTTATTACTAATATAATAAAGAGTGAGAATAAACAGAAAATGGGGAGAGGCATGGAATACATAGGGAATGTGATTCAGAAAATTGACAGCTTTGTGTGGGGACCTGTGATGCTGGGTCTGATTGTCGGTACAGGCGTTTTTTTGACAATCCGCACCGGAGCGCTTTCGTGGAGGAATCTTGGTTATGCGATTAAGAAAACGCTGAGCAAAGAGTCACGAAAAGTAGAAGATGGCGAGGGCGATATCTCTCCCTTTTCCGCGTTGACGACAGCACTTGCTGCGACAATAGGAACGGGAAATATTGTTGGCGTTGCAACCGCTATGGTTTCCGGTGGACCGGGTGCTCTGGTTTGGATGTGGATTTCAGCCGCATTCGGTTTGACGAGCAAGTTTAGTGAATGCCTTTTGGCTATCAAATACCGCGAAGTAAATGCGCAGGGCGAGATGACAGGTGGCCCTATGTATGTGATGCGCAGGCGATTTAAGAACAAGACGTTTGGCATGGTGATGGGATGGTTGTTTGCTTTGTTTGCAGTTATTGCATCGTTTGGCATTGGTAATATGACACAGTCAAATTCGATATCATATTCTCTGAAGCAAACGTTTGCAATTCCGGTATGGGTAACGGGCGCCGTCATTACCCTGCTCGTGCTTGTGACTGTCATTGGTGGAATAAAAAACATTTCAAAGATATCCTGCTTCGTCGTCCCTTTGATGGCTGCCTTATACATGGTGGCAGGTGTTGTAGTGATTCTTGGAAACATACAAAACATACCGCAGGGTGTTGCCATGATTTTTAAAATGGCATTCTCGACGCAATCGGTGGCTGGCGGTGTTGCGGGAACGCTCACGTCATCGATGATGAATGCTGTGCGATACGGTGTCGCTAGAGGCGTCTTTTCCAACGAGGCCGGAATGGGTTCGGCAGCAATTACTGCTTCGGCGGCAAAAACAAATACACCGGTGGGGCAGGCGTACATCAGTATGACAGGAACCTTCTGGGACACCATCGTGGTTTGTACAATCACGGGTCTTTGCATTGCCAGTTCCGGTGTGCTCGGTACGTTGGATGCCACAGGGGAATATGTCACGGGGGTTGCGCTTACTATCATGGCTTTTCAAACGGCGCTCGGTGATGCGGGAGCGCTCCTTGTGTCAGTCTCGATTACATTGTTTGCATTTGCTACAATTTTGGGTTGGGAGTATCAAGGCGAGAAAGCCTTTGAGTATCTGTTTGATGGACCAAAGTATAACATAATATATCGTATTGCGTTTTCATTTGTGGCGTATCTTGGCGCGACGACATCGCTTCAAATTGTCTGGAGTTTTTCGGATATAGCGAATGCATTGATGGCGATTCCAAACTTGATTTGCCTGCTTCTTCTCAGTGGAGAAATCGCAAAAGATATGTGGGCATATCAAGATGTTATCAAAGAAGAAAAAACAAAAAAATGACATAGATTACTCAAGGGGCATTTTGTACTCGATACGTCCATCGTGAATCCACTGCCGAACTTTTTGTAATGGAATATCAAAATGCTCTGCAACTTCCATTTCGGTCACTTTGTTTTGTAAGATGTAATTCTTGACCTGAGAATACAGGAGCATATCCTCACACGCAGGGCAGAGAGATCCTTTCTGGCTGCGAGCAATAGGTCTGTTACAATTTGAGCATACGGCTCTTTGTCTAATCGGCTCTTCAAATTTCATCGTTTTCCCTCGAATTTTTTTTCATTATATCACAGTTGTGACAAATGTTCTAGCGTTTGCCTCAACTATGTTATAATGCTAATATCATAAGTAGACATGTTTTTTTAGAGAGAAAAGAGGTTGTTTATGGCAAATATAGACGCACCGATTGCTGTGTTTGATTCCGGCTTGGGTGGTGTGAGCGTATTGAAAGAAATGATAAAGATTATGCCACATGAGGACTTTTACTATTATGGAGATTCTTCCAATGCACCCTATGGAACAAAACGGCTTGAGGAGGTTCGCCGCCTGACAATTGTACATACAGAAGACTTTATAAAAATGGGAGCGAAAGGCGTAGTGATTGCATGCAATACAGCTACAAGTGCGGCTGTGCGCAAACTGCGGGAAATGTATCCCAACCTTCCGCTCGTCGGCATAGAACCTGCGGTCAAACCGGCAGTAGAGAAATATCCACATGGCAGGATTCTGGTTATGGCGACACCGATAACGATTCGAGAAGAGAAATTGCATCACTTGATAGAGCGGTTTGGCGGAGAGGCGGAAGTGATTCCGCTGGCCTGTCCCGGACTTATGGATTTTGTGGAGGCCGGAAATATAGACAGTCCCGAAGTTTACGGCTTCATGCGCGACATTTTGGAACCGTATAAGGAGGGCTTGGACGGCGTCGTATTGGGGTGCACGCACTACCCGTTTGTAAAGAAAACGATTGTCCGTATTCTCGGCGAGGATGTCGATATTTTTGACGGCGGAGAAGGAACGGCAAAAGAGATAAAAAGAAGAATGGAGGTTGCGGGAGTTCTCCGAAAAGATGCACAAAAATTAGGGAGCATTACCTTTGCGAATAGTGATAAATCACAACAAAAAGAGGAACAATTTTGGAAGCTTTTAAATAGTTAACAAAAAGTAAGAATTTTATTGAAAACCAATTTCTTCGGGGGTAAAATAAGTTGGATTTAAAGAATAATTAAATAGAAGGTGAGCGTAATGAATTATGAATTTTTGTTGTGGATTGCGTTGATTTTGTTTTCGACAAAATTGCTCGGAATTCTCTGCAAGATGCTGAATCTGCCGGAGGTTGTCGGTGCCCTTGTGGCAGGAGTGATTTTGGGACCATCCGCACTGAACCTGATGAGTATGAACGGAGATACAGGTGCATTCTTAGGATACGCTGCAGAATTGGGCGTTATCTTCCTTATGTTTTCCGCAGGATTAGATACCAACTTGAAGGAACTGAAAGCGAATATAGGTGCTTCGTTTGTGACGGCGCTGATAGGCGTAATTGTTCCATTGATCGGTGGAACGATTTCTTATGGGCTTTATTATAAGGCAGACTTTACGCAATACGATCAGTTACTGAAGTGTATTTTTATCGGTGTTGTTCTGACGGCGACATCGGTTAGTATCACGGTTGAGACGCTTCGGGAAATGGGGAAGCTTTCCGGAAAAGTTGGAACGACTATTTTAGGAGCAGCTATTATTGATGATATTCTTGGAATGGTTGTGTTGGCCATTGTATCCAGCATGAAAGATACTTCTGTCAATCCGGGAACGGTCGTGATAAAAATTGTTTTATATGCAGTTTTGATTGTGATTTTATTTATGATTTCCAGTCGTTTGGAATTTGTGTTGGAAAAGGCGGATCACAAGAGACGTGTGGCAATCTTTGCGATTGCGTTTTGTTTCCTGCTTGCCTACATTTCAGAAGTTGGTTTTGGAATTGCAGACATCACAGGTGCATATTTTGCCGGCGTTATGCTTTGTCAGTCAAAGATAAAAGAATATGTGGATGTCAAGATTCATGATGTTTCCACCGTGTTTTTTTCGAGTATTTTCTTTGCCAGTGTCGGCATCAAGGTATCCCTTGGCGGCATGGGACTGAACACATGGTTGTTTGCGGTTATCCTGACATTGGTAGCTATTTTGACAAAGCTGATTGGTTGTGGATTGGGCGCAAAGATTTGCAGATTCACATGGAAGGAATCACTACAGACGGGTGTTGGTATGATTTCTCGTGGGGAGGTTGCATTGATTGTCGCTGAAAAAGGCCGTCAGTGTGGCTTGATCGATGAGAATATGTTTGCACCAATTATTTTGGTGGTCATTATTACAACATTAGTGACACCGGTTCTGTTGAAAATGGCATTTCATATGAAAGAAGAAACGGCTACACAGGCATAAAAATAACTTGCTGTCAACATAGTTTTTTATTAATATGGAAATATATAACTTTATGATAAGGGGGCTATGATTTTGGCAGCGATTGTGTCATTTGTTATTTTTGCAGTCATGTTTGTACTGATTGTGATGGACAAAATGGAAAGACATGTGGTAACGCTCGGATGCGGTTTACTTACATTGGGAATTGTATTTGGCGTAATTATGAGGAACGGGGAAGCAGTGCTTGAAGTGTTGAATATCCGAAGTTTTTTCGCTTTGGATTTTTGGTATCAGGCAGAAACTGTTGGTGAATCAGCCATAGGAATCAACTGGTCAACCATTTTATTTGTGTTTGGCATGATGATTATGGTAGAAGGAATGGCAAAAGCGGGATTTTTTGGTTGGCTATGTATGTCCCTTGCCAAATTGGTTCACTACAAGCCGGTTCCTCTTTTTATTGCCTTCATGGTGATGTCGGCAGTACTTGCGATGTTTATCGACAGTATTACGGTGATTTTATTTTTGGCAGCAGTGACCATGGAACTTTCTAAACTACTGAAGTTTGACCCGATACCTATGATTCTATCTGAGATTTTTTGTGCGAATCTGGGTGGGTCTGCGACCATGTGTGGAGACCCACCAAACATCATCATCGGTACATCATTGGGATATTCGTTTGGTGATTTCCTGACGAACACGGGCGTAATTGCATTTGTCAGTTTGGCGTTTGTCATTGTATATTTCTATTTCGTTTTCCGAAAAGAAATAAATCAAAATGCCGGAAGTATCGACGTATCACATATGCCGGAACCGGCAGAATCTATCACAAACAAAAAAGATTTTATCATTAGTGCAACGATATTTGGTGTGGCCGTGGTTCTTCTCGTGACGCATGCCATGACGGGATTGACAGTTGCAACCATAGGAGTTTTTGTTGCAATACTTACACTAATTACAGCCGGCAAAGACATGATGAAGATTCTAAAAGGGGTTGACTATAAAACGTTACTATTCTTTGTTGGTCTGTTTGTCGTTGTTGGCGGTTTGGAGGAAACCGGAATATTAGAAAAGGTGGCTGATTTCATTGGAAATGCCAGCCAGGGAAATGCAAAGCTCGTGATTGCAATTATTATCTGGGTATCTGCTATTGCAAGTGCGTTTGTAGATAATATTCCGTTTGCGGCGACGATGGTGCCTGTTATAAAGAACTTGGCGGCAACGCAGGGTGTCGATTTGGCTGTTCTGGCATGGACGCTCTCTATGGGTGCGGATATTGGTGGAAGCGCAACACCGATTGGTGCTTCTGCGAATGTTGTTGGTATATCGGTGGCTGCAACGAATGGCTATGAAGTTGGTTGGGAAAAATATTGTAAGATATGTGTGCCGGCGACAATCATGGTGATTGGAATTTCCATGCTCATGATTTTTGAAAGGTATTGTTAGCAAAAAAACCATGTAAAAAATAAGGGATCCGTTTGTTAGGCGGAGGATGATAAGAACCGGCGTGGCGAAAGTTACGCCGGTTTTTACATTAAAACAAACGTGATTGAACAAAAAGTTGTTAAAATCAATGGGCAGGCAGAATCAGAACGCTTTTTTAATTATCCATACAATGCATTGGAAGAGGCAATCGTAAATGCGGTGTTTCATAAGTCATATCGGGAAGCGGAGCCGGTGGAGATTCGTATTTATGTAGACAGCATTCAAATACTTAATTATCCGGGATTGGCGAAATGGATTAATTTGGAGAAATTTGCAACCGGTAAGTTAAAAGGAAGAAAATACCGGAACCGCCGTATTGGAGAGTTGTTTAAGGAAATTGAATTGTCTGAGAAGAAGGGAACAGGCATTCCAAAGATTTTGCGTGAATTAAAGGTAAATGGTTCTCCAGAACCAGAGTTTGAGATGGACGAGGAACGAACATATTTGAATACAATCATTCATATTCGTGATGGGTTTGAAAAGAATATTTTAATGTCCGAATCAATGTCCGAATCAATGTCCGAAATAATGTCCGAATTGGAAGCGTCAAGGATGCAGCTTGTTTTTAAGTATTTGGAGCAATATGATGTGATAAATAGCACAAAGGCGGCTGAATTACTAAACGTTGAAATAAAGACAGCAAGAAGGCTTCTTTCAAAGGCACATAAAATAGGTTTGTTGGACAGCGAAGGAAGAACAAAAAATAAAGTGTATAAGAAGAAAGGTTAGTATTCAAAGGAGGGGACACAGCCCCTCCTAATTGATTGCGTTTTTCTAGTTGTATTATGCTTTTGAAGCACCGTCCACCGAAAGAATCTCGCCGGTTACATAGCTTGCCATGTCGCTGGCAAGATAAAGAAATGCGTCGGCCACTTCCTCCGGTTCGCCCGGTCTTCCGTATGGAATTCTGGCAGAGATTGCCTGTACGGTCTGCTCAGGAAGTGCGGCTACCATGTCGGTTCTCGTCACGCCCGGAGCCACAGCATTCACGCGGATATGGTCTTTTCCGAGTTCTCTTGCAAGGGAAATGGTCATACCGTTTACTGCAAATTTACTGGTTGGGTAGCCCACGCCGGCTGGCTGGCCGGAAATGCTGACCATGGAGCTGGTATTGATAATGCAGCCGCCACCCTGTTCCTTCATGATTTTTGCAGCCGGTAGGATGGCATAAAATATTGCCTTTACATTTAAATCAATAGCTTTGTCAAATTCTTCGGGTGTGTAATCATAAAGAGGGGTGCTTTGGGAAATCCCGGCATTGTTTACCAGAATATCAATCCTTCCGTATTTCTCCTTCACTTCAGAGATTGCTTTTTCCACTTCCGCAGCGTCGGTAAGACTAGGAAACTTTCCATCCACCTCCCATGCAGGATTTTCCTCCTTCAGTTTTCCGAGAACTTTCTCTACGGTCTCCTGTCTGGAGCCGAATAAAACGACCTTTGCGCCATTGGCAAGATATTTGCGGACAATTTCGAAGCCAATGCCTCTGGTGCCGCCGGTTACGATTGCAATTTTTCCTTTTAACATAAATGATACCTTTCCTTTCTGTTATGTTCTAATGTAGAAAAATGAATACTCAGTTTTATGCACATTATAGCATTCGCATTTGTCTTTCGCAATTGTATATTCTGCCAGTGCGTATGATGTCGGACAAATGATAGTTGACATTGGCAAAAAGTCATTTTGCTGGGATAAATGCTTTGAAGCAAGCAGAAACTATTAAAGATATTATAGTTCAACCAACCTTTCACTTTCATAAACTTGAAAATAAGGAACCATATGTTCCGTGCAATATCGATGAGATAACGCAAAATGTGAGGATTGTTGAAATAATGGAGGTGAGCAAGTATTATGAGTAATTACATTGAATATAATGATACGGTTGCATTTCACTCAGGATATTATATTAAAGAAATTGTGGAAGAAAGCGGATTCACTCAGGAAGAATTGGTAAGTGGAGCAACTAAGAAGATTGGTGATTATGGAATATCGTTTGAAAAGGAATCCGGCGAACAGGTCGGCAAGGCATGGAATGCAGGTGCAGAACTTATGAAGAAGTAATATCTTCAGTAATTGAGAAATCTTGTTCTTAAAAGGTAGGAGAGACGATACATATAATTAGTAAGAGGCACGAAAAAAGAAAGTGTACGATATGATGATGGAGATTTTAAAAGCAATACTGTTTGGTATCGTGGAGGGCATAACAGAATGGTTGCCCATCAGTAGCACAGGTCACATGATTCTGTTAAATGAGGTTGTATCTTTAAATGTATCGGAACAATTTTATGAGATGTTTCAAGTGGTTGTCCAACTGGGGGCTATCATGGCGGTTGTGATGCTTTTCTGGGATAAATTATGGCCATTTGAAGAAAAGAAGGGGATACAGTGGAAGGACGGAGCCAGCGATATGTGGCTCAAAATCATAGTGGCTTGTCTCCCGGCGGCTGTTGTGGGCGTACTCTTTGATGAGAAAATAGACGAATTGTTTTATCATCCCATAACCGTTGCCATTGCATTGATTGTGGTAGGTGCCATGTTCATTATTGTTGAGACCATGCATCGTGACAAACAATCGACATGTAACAGTATTAGAGAAATGTCATATAAGATGGTACTCATTATCGGATTGTTTCAGTTACTTGCGGCAATTTTTCCCGGCACATCGCGCTCCGGTGCGACAATCATTGGAGCAATACTTATTGGAGTATCAAGAACGGTAGCGGCTGAATTCACGTTTTTGCTTGGTGTGCCGGTTATGCTTGGCGCAAGTTTGTTAAAAGTGGTGAAGTTCGCTGTGCATAGTTTTGCCATGACCGGTCTGGAATGGTTCATTCTTATCCTTGGTACTCTTACGGCGTTTCTTGTTTCAGCAATTGTCATCAATTGGTTGATGGGTTACATCAAGAAACATGATTTTAAAATTTTTGGTTATTATAGGATCGTCCTTGGAATTGTAGTTTTATTAGCGCTGGTTTAATAAAAAAACAACCCCCCAGGGGGCTTCGCAAGGATATTATCTTCCTTTATAATATATCACAGTTGAAAAATACGGATGATATTAGGAGGAAAGATAATGAAAAAGAAAGTAATAGCTATGTTATTGGCTATGACGATGGCAGTATCTGTTGCCGGATGTGGCAGTCGTGACAAGGGCACGAATTCCGACAATGTTACAGCCACAGACAGTACGATTGTATATGGTACAACGGATGAGTACACAGAGATTAATCCTGCTATCAACGAGCATTGTGAAATTAATATATTGATTTTTAACGGGTTGACCGCACACGATGCCAATAATCAGATTGTTCCTTGCCTTGCAGAGTCATGGGATATTGACGATGAAGGAAAGACATACACATTCCACCTTGCCGATGGAGTAAAGTGGCATGATGGTGAGAAGTTTACGGCTGAAGATGTTAAGTTCACAATTGAATTGATTAAGAATCCGGAAAACGAGTCAGAGAATGCGCCAAATTATGAGGATGTTGAGAATATTGAAGTGATCGATGATACAACAGTCAAGTTTGAACTTGCTGAACCGAATTACGCATTCCTTGAGTATATGTCAATGGCAATTCTTCCAAAGCATCTTCTTGAGGGAGAAGACCCACATACGGCAGATTATTTCTTTAAGCCGATAGGAACAGGCCCATATAAGGTGGCTGAGCATGATGACGGACAATCTATTACACTTACAAAGAACGATGATTATTTCCTTGGTGCTCCAAATATTGAAACAATCATCTTCAAGATTTGTGAAGATGATAATGCCAAGGCATTGCTTATGCAGAGTGGTGACCTTAATTTCACACAGGTCACACCAAAGGACTCAGCAACATTTGAGGGTAAGGATCAGTATACAGTTTACGATATGTCAACATCTGATTACAGAGGTATTCTTTACAATTTTAACAATGAGTATTGGCAGGACAATGCAGACTTAATCCCTGCAATTTCATACGCAATTGACAGGCAGGCAATTCTTGATTCTGTTGTATTGGGAAAAGGAGATGTAGCATACGGTCCTCTTCAGAGAAATATTTACAATTCTGAGGATGTGGAAAAGTATGAATACAATCCTGAAAAATGTGAGGAACTCTTAGTTGCAGCCGGATGTGAAAAGAAGGAAGACGGATTCTATTACAGAGATGGTGAGAAGATCGGATTTACCATCAATGCAACACCAAGCGATCAGGTGAGAATCGATATGGCACAGATTTGTGCACAGCAGTTACAGAAGATTGGACTGGATGTAAAGGCAAATGTTCCGGCAGAAGGAATTGACTGGGGAGGCCAGGAATGCTGTATTATCGGATGGGGTAGCCCATTTGATGCTGATGATCACATGTACAAGGTGTTTGGAACAGATAAGGGAGCAAATTATAATGCATATTCCAATGCAGAGGCAGATAAATATATGACACAAGCAAGACAGACAGATGATGCAGAGGCAAGAAAAGCAGCTTATGCCGCAGCTCTTACAGCTATGTCTGAGAATCCGCCATATACATACATTTGCTATATTGATGCCATGTATGTTGGTGCTTCAAATATCAAGGGAATCAATCCGGATACCGTTCTGGGACACCACGGTGTCGGTATCTTCTGGAATGTATGCGACTGGACAATTGAGTAAGGGATAGAGTAGATAACTGGCAGTACAAAAGAGGTTGTTTTCGCAGCCTCTTTTGCTTTGAATCGCGAGAGGATAAAATGGAAGACATACTTCAGGTAAATGACATATCCATCAGTTTTGATACTCCTTATGGAGAAGTTCAAGCAGTAAGAAATGTGTCATTTTCGTTAAAAAAAGGTGAAATATTGGCGCTTGTAGGCGAGAGCGGTTGCGGGAAAAGTGTTTTGTGTAAAAGTATCATGAAACTACTGCCGAAAACAGCCCGCATAAAATCGGGCTCGATGAAAATCAACGGACAGCAGATTCTTGATAAGACAGAGAAAGAAATGTGTCAGGAAAGAGGGAAACTATTCTCCATGATTTTTCAGGACCCGATGACATCACTGAATCCGACTATGACGGTGGGGTATCAAATCGCTGAAGCGATAAGGGTTCATGATAAGACACTGTCCGCAAAAGAAGTAAACGATAAAGTTATCGGGCTGATGAAATTGGTTGGGATTGATAGGGCAGAAGAGAGAAGTAAGCTGTATCCATACAACTTTTCCGGCGGTATGCGGCAGAGAGTGGTAATTGCTATTGCCATTGCCTGCAATCCACTTGTTTTATTTGCGGATGAACCAACGACGGCATTGGATGTTACAATGCAAACGCAGATTTTGGATATTCTTACCGAAATCAAAGAGCGGACAAGCATGTCCATCGTTCTTGTGACACATGATTTGGGGGTTGCAGCCAGAGTGGCTGACAGAGTTGCTGTCATGTATGCAGGCAAAATCGCAGAGATTGGTACTGCGGATGAAATTTTTTATGACGCCAGACATCCATATACATGGGGGCTGATGCGGGCGTTGCCATCTTTTGCAAAAGAAGGGGAGGAGTTATACACCATTCCGGGAATGCCCCCGACATTGATGAATCCTCCTGAATATGACATATTCGCCCCTAGAAATGAGTATGCCCTTGCCATTGACTATGAGGAGGAACCGCCATTGTTTCAGGTCAGTGAGACGCATTACGCCGCCACCTGGCTTTTGGATGAGAGAGCACCAAAAATCAAGTCACCAATAAGAGGAATGAAAAATGAGTGATGTTTTATTAAGTGTTCGAAATTTGACGCATCGCTTTCAGATGTCGAAAAAAACATATTTGACGGCGGTGGATGATATTTCCTTTGATATCAAAAAAGGCGAAATCTTTGGTTTGGTAGGGGAATCAGGCTCAGGTAAATCAACGGTGGCAAGATGTATTATGAACTTGTATCAGCCCACGGCAGGGGAAATTTGGTACAAAGACATAAATGTTTGTGATAGAAAGGAATTTCGCTCGAACAAAAAAATACTGCAAACGGAGAGACAGCTTATTTTTCAGGACTCATCTTCAAGTTTGAATCAGAGGATGAAGGTGCTGGATATCGTAGCAGAACCAATGAAGATAAACCATATCACTCCACCGCGGGGAAGTTATAAAGACGAGGCGATATTTCAACTCTCCTATGTTGGTCTTGATGAAAGTTACATTGACAGGTATCCTGCAGAACTGTCCGGTGGGCAAAGACAAAGAGTCGCTATAGCAAGGGCTGTTTCTATGGAACCGCAATTGTTGGTGGCGGATGAACCCATTGCATCCCTTGATGTATCAATTCAAGCCCAAGTGATTAATCTATTTAAGCATCTGCAAAAGGAACATGGTTTTTCCTTTTTGTTTATTGCTCATGACTTGGCGATGGTCAGGTATTTATGTGATCGTGTGGGGGTTATGTACAATGGAAAACTGGTAGAGGTTGCACCGACAAAAGAATTGTTTGAAAATCCAAAACATGATTACACGAAAGCATTGCTGTCGGCGATCCCGATACCGGATCCGAAAAAGGAACGGGGAAGAAAGATTATTGTATATCAAGAGGGAGGGGACAATGTCAAAGAAAAACAAAATTAAGTATTATCTAAAAAAAATACTCCTTTTTGTTGTGAGTGTATGGATTCTTTCTGTGGTGGTATTTTTTATTTCTCGTTTGGTACCGGGTGATCCGTTGCTCTCTTACTATGGAGAACGGGCAACGCAGATGGCTCCGTCAGAGAGGGAGCATGCCATGGAACGACTGGGGTTAAACGCCCCTATCTATGAGCAGTATATCAAGTGGTTTTCAAATGCACTAAAGGGGGACTTAGGCATATCATTTAAGTATAAGCAGGATGTAGTGACAGTGATTAGTGGCAGATTGTTAAACACACTTTTGCTGGGGGGAATCGGGTTTGTTGTTCTGTTTGTGTCGGCACTTCTATTGGGAGTTTTGTGTGCATGGTTTGAAGATAGTATTTTAGATAAAGTGTTGTGTCAGCTGGGAACTATTTTTAGTTGCATACCTGAATTTTGGGTTTGCCTTATGATGATTTTAGTGTTTTCTGTGACATTTAAGATTTTTCCGAGTTCCGGAGCTTACTCAATCGGACATGCCAATGATGTGGGTGACAGAATATATCACCTGATTATGCCCCTTACGATTGTTGTTCTGAATCATTTATGGTATTACGCATTTATGATTCGAAACAAACTTTTGGAGGAAATAAGAGAGGACTATGTTCTTCTTGCCAAGGTAAAAGGATTAAATAAGAGAGAGATCATGTTTAAACATTGTATTAGGGGGATACTGCCGGCTTATTTTAGTATTATGGCAATATCTGTGCCCCATGTGCTTGGTGGAACTTATATTATAGAAACTGTTTTTTCCTATCCGGGAATAGGTTCTCTGTCGTATGAATCCGCAAAGTATCATGATTATAATCTTTTAATGATACTCTGTATTATTTCCGGCGTGGTTGTTATTTTTTTCAATATTTTAAGCCAGATTATCAATGAACAGATTGACCCTAGAATGAAGGCAAGTCAGGCAGCACTTTTATTGGAGGTGTCAGAGGATGAGTAACGCAGGGTTTGAGTTGGTTGGTATCAAAGAAGAAAAACAACAGACAACATCGACAGTAAAATATAAAAAGAAAAAACCTTATGTATCCATCGTGGTATTTATTGTTTTGACATTGCTATGTGTCTTTGCAGAACTCATCATGACAAAGGAACCCACCTATATGGATTTGGGCAATTGTAGCGTTGCGCCGAATAAGGAGTTCTTTTTTGGTACGGATACGCTGGGAAGAGATATCTTTTCCATGATATGGTTTGGAGGGAGAATTTCACTGTTGGTTGGATTTCTGGCAACAGCCATTTCCACATTGATAGCAGTTATTTTTGGCTCCATCAGTGGTTTGGCGTCTGATTGGATTGATTCCATTCTGATGCGTTTTACAGAGATTTTTCTAAGCATTCCGAACCTTCTTTTGACAATCTTGCTTCAGGCGATGATAGGAGAGGCAAGCGTGGCGAGTATATCTATTGTCATTGGACTGACAAGTTGGACAAGCATTGCGAAAGTGGTTAGAACAGAGGTTAGACAAATTCGTTCAAGTGAGTATGTTATCGCATCACGAGCCATGGGAGGAAACTTTTTTCATATCCTTTGGCAGCACCTGACACCGAACTTTATTTCATCAATTATGTTTATGGTTGTGATGAATATAAGGAGTGCGATTGTTGCAGAGTCTACACTTAGCTTTATGGGGATTGGCCTTCCCATTGAAATTGTTTCTTGGGGAAGCATGCTTTCTTTGGCAGAGCGAGCGATGCTGACAAAATCCTGGTGGATTATATTGGTTCCGGGATTATTCCTTGTCGTAACTTTGCTATGCATAACAAACATTGGAAACTGGATAAGAGCTAGTGCAAATAAAAAACAAAGCATTCTATAGTGAGAGGTTTAGCATTTGGGGGAGATTCATCATTGCAAAGCGTGGTCTTTGATAGTAAAATGAAACTACAGATAACCAATGAGATAGAGGAGGGGTTTTTATGCAGATTGTATTTGATGAGAATTTGATTACAGGAAATGAAACAATTGATTCACAACACAAGGAATTAATTGATCGCATTGCAAAATTCGTGGAGGCTTGCGAGAACGGCGAGAGCAAAGTAAAAGCAATTAAGATGCTGGATTACCTTGATGAGTACACGGAGTTCCACTTTAATGAAGAAGAAAAATTACAAAGAACGGTGAATTATCCTGACCTTGAGACACATCATCAGAAGCATGAAGAATTTAAAAAGACGATTTCTGCCTTGTATGAATTCTTAGATGAGCATGAAGGACCGAATGATGCGTTTGTGGAGTTAGTGAAGAAGAACGTGGTAGATTGGCTGTTTATTCATATCAAGGCGTTTGATCGTTCCATTGCAGAATACATAAATATTGTTGATAATCCGGAGAGATTATAGATAATCATTTATCAAAACATTTCGCCATAGTGATAGATATCACTATGGCGATTTTTTATTTGTCAAATTTGTGTTATAGGCTTTCCCTATTGCCAATCCTAGTTTTTACATATTACCACAAATTCCTACCAATCTGGTATGATACACAAGAACAAAAATAGGGAGGTGACATTATGAAAGGTTGTTGTCATAGATGAAAACAATATTATGTTATGGCGATTCAAATACATATGGTTATGCTCCGCAGACAAAGGATAGATATCCGGAAAACATTCGTTGGGCCGGAATTTTAAATAAAAGGGTGGAAAGTCTGGAATATCGGGTAGTTGAGGAAGGACTAGTGGGAAGGACTAGTGTATTTCCCGATTATTTGCGTCCGGGAAGAAATGGAAGTGAAATGCTTCCCGTTCTTTTAGAAAGCCACTGTCCCGTGGACACAGTTGTCTTAATGTTGGGAACCAACGATTGCAAGACTGTTTATGGTGCCTCTGCTGAAGTGATAGGAAAGGGTATCGAAAAACTCTTATTACAAATCAAAGCGGCAGGCGAAAACATTCATATTGTTCTGGTGTCACCGATTCATTTGGGCGAACAGGTTTGGCAGGAACAATACGATCCCGAGTTTAACCGAACATCAGTTGAAACGTCAAAGAAATTGAAAGCTGTGTATCAACGATTGGCATTAAAGTATGGATGCAAATTTTTGGCAGCATCAGATGTGGCTGAACCTTCTACAGTGGATCAGGAACATCTCACAGAAGCAGGTCATCTGGCCTTGGCCCAAGCAATATATGAAATAATAAAGAAGGAGATAAAAAAATGAAAAGAGAGTGGTTAAGAAAAATTGGAACAGGAATTCTTGCGGTGGCACTTGTAGGGACATTATTTACAGGATGCGGAAAAACAGCAGATGCAGATAATGCGGATACAAACGCGGGCGACAAGGGATATCGAACTGTGGAAGAGATTAAGGAAAGCGGCTATATCAATATTGGTGTGTTCTCGGACAAGAGTCCATTTGGATATGTGGATGAGAATGGTGAGTATGCAGGATATGATGTGTATTTTGCAGAACAAATTGGAAAGGATTTGGGGGTAGACATCAATTATGTTTCCACCGAAGCAGCAAACAGAATTGAGTATCTGCAGACGGGAAAGGTAGACATTATTCTGGCAAACTTCACCGTGACGGAGGAGAGAGCTCAGGAGGTTGATTTCGCGTTGCCATATATGAATGTAGCGCTTGGTGTGGTTTCACCAAAGGATGCCGTTATCACAGACTTGGAACAAATTGGTGAGGATGATGAAGTGATTGTAATCTCCGGAACCACAGCAGAGACCTATTTGACTAAGAACTATCCGGATATCAAATTACAGAAATACGACGCTTACGCAGAGGCGAAGACAGCTTTTGAAAATGGAAACGGTGTGGCATGGGCAAATGATAACACAGAGGTTATTGCCTTTGCTATTGAAAATGAGGGATATGAAGTAGGTATTTCTTCTCTGGGAAGTGCGGATACCATCGCGCCGGCTGTAACAAAGGGAAATGACTCCTTGTTAAAATGGATAAATGAAGAAATTGAATCTTTGGGAACAAAGAATTTTTTCCACAAGAATTACGAGGAGACTTTGCTTGATACTTATGGTTCAGAATATGAAGACACATTGGTAGTTGAAGGTGGAAAGGTAGAAAAGTAAAACGTTGGATACAAATGTAATTATCGAATATCTTCCACTTTATAGGGAAGCACTGATAATCACATTGAGAATTGGATGGCAGGGCATAGCAGTTGCATTTCTTTTGGGACTGTTAGACGCTGCTATCCTTCATTTTAAGGTGCCGGTGCTTAAAAAAATAGTGGTGATATATATTGAATTATTTAGAAATACGCCCCTTTTGGTGCAGTTGTTTTTCCTATATTTTGCTCTGCCCAAAGTAGGACTTGTGATTTCGGCGGAGACCTGTGGCTGGTTGGGGCTGGGACTTTTAGGTGGCGCATATATGACTGAGACATTTCGAAGTGGATTGGAATCCATTGCAAAAATTCAAGTGGAGAGCGCCTTGAGTTTAGGTATGACGAGAGGGCAGATCTTTCGCCATGTTATATTGCCGCAAGCAGCGTCCATTAGTGTACCGGGCTTGCTGGCAAATGTAATTTTTCTATTGAAGGAAACTTCGGTTTTTTCTACCATCAGCTTAATGGATCTGATGTTTACAGCCAAGGACTTGATAGGGATGTATGCAAAGACGGTGGAATGTCTGTTTTTGCTGGTAGTGTTTTACCTGATAATGCTTTTGCCGGTGTCTATGATAGGTTCCGTTCTGGAAAGGAGAATGCGCCATGCAGAATTTGGGGATTGATGTTTTGTTTAAGGGAAGTAATTTTTGGCGACTTCTTCAGGGTCTCTGGGTTTCTATAGAAATCAGTTTTATTTCTGTGGTGATTAGCATCCTTCTTGGACTTGTGGTCGGAGCGCTGATGACCTATGAGAATAAGTTTATCAAAGGGATTCTTCGTATCTATCTGGAAATTGTTCGCATCATGCCCCAGATGGTGCTGCTGTTTATCGCCTACTTTGGAACCACCAGAGTTTTTGGCTGGAATCTGACGGCAGAGAAGGCCGCTATCTTTGTGTTCTGTTTTTGGGGAACAGCTGAAATGGGAGATTTGGTGAGGGGCTCCATCAAAAGCATACCCAAAATCCAATATGAATCTGCAGCTGCATTGGGAATGAATCGGAGGCAAATTAACTATTACATCGTTTTGCCACAGACATTTCGCCGATTATTACCTCTGTCAATTAACTTGATTACAAGAATGATTAAAACCACATCCCTTGTCATGATGATTGGAATGGTAGAGGTACTAAAGGTGGCGCAACAAATTATCGAGGCAAATCGAAGGACATCCCCCAATGCCGCATTTGGCGTGTTTGCGGTAGTTTTTTTGTTGTATTTCATTATTTGCTGGCCAATTAGCAGATTTGCAACATATCTTGAGAAAAGGTGGGCATAAGCCATGGATGAATTATTAAAAGTAAAAGGGCTGCATAAACAATTTGGAAATCATGTGGTGCTAAAGGACATCAATCTCACTGTGAAAAAAGGTGAGGTGGTGGTAATCATAGGTCCCTCCGGATGTGGGAAAAGCACATTTTTAAGATGTCTTAATGGTCTGGAGGAAATTCAGGAAGGAGTTATTTTGGTAGATGGTCTTCCGGTGGAGGCAAAAAGGAAAGACATCACTAAAATGCGCCAGAAAATTGGTATGGTATTTCAGTCCTATGACTTATTTCCTCATAAGACAGTGTTGGAAAATATTATACTGTCCCCGGTAAAAGTGCAAAAGAAAAAGAAGGAGGAAGCCACAAAAGAAGCACTGGAATTACTTGAGAGGGTAGGTTTGACGGAAAAAAAGGATTTTTATCCACGTCAGCTTTCAGGAGGTCAAAAGCAGCGTGTGGCTATCGTTAGGGCACTGTGTATGCATCCTGATATTTTACTGTTCGATGAGGTGACAGCGGCTTTGGATCCGGAAATGGTCCATGAGGTATTGCAGACGATGATTGAACTTGCCAGGACTGGCTCTACGATGATCATTGTCACCCATGAAATGGCATTTGCCCGAGCCATTGCCGACAGGATCTTATTTTTGGATCAGGGCGAGATTATAGAGGAAAGCCGGAATATAAAAGAATTTTTTGAATGTCCAAAGACAGAACGCGCTCAAAGGTTTTTGAAAAACTTTAATTACGAATAGTTATAGGGAATGCCTATAACTGATGCTAGGTTTGCAATATTAACACCTTTGGATATCTATGTGCAATAATAGAACCATCAAAATCATACCAAAAAGGTAGGGAACAAAAAAATGATTCGTTTAGAACATGTGGAAAAGACATTTTCCGGTAAGCAGGGTACAACAGTTGCAGTAAAGGATGTGTCCTTGGAAATTCATAAAGGTGAAATTTTTGGCATCATTGGTTTTTCCGGTGCGGGAAAATCCACATTGGTACGATGTATCAATTTGTTGGAACGTCCCACTGCCGGTTCCGTATATTTGGAAGGAAAGGATTTGACAAAACTGTCTGATAAGGAGTTGCGAAATTACAGGCAACACATTGGAATGATTTTCCAACAGTTTAATCTGCTGGCGCAGCGCACGGTTTTGGATAATATTACGTTTCCTTTGGAGATTGCCGGCGTATCGAACAAGAAAGCCAGAGAAAGGGCAAGAGAGCTTCTGGAGATTGTGGAACTATCTGACAAGGAAAAATCTTATCCGGCACAACTCTCCGGTGGGCAGAAGCAGCGAGTGGCAATTGCAAGGGCGCTGGCTACCAACCCGGAAGTGCTGCTTTGTGATGAGGCTACCAGCGCGTTGGATCCCATAACCACCAAATCCATCCTTGCACTGCTGAAAGAGATTAATAAAACACTGGGCGTTACTATTGTTGTCATCACCCATGAAATGAAAGTGGTGGAACAGATTTGTGACAGAGTGGCGGTTATGAATCAGGGAACTGTGGAAGAACAGGCTGATGTCCGTGAATTTTTCCTAAATCCGAAATCCGAGACAGGAAAGAAGTTGATTCGCTCAACCGGAGAGCAGCAGGGCAATGGAGTAAAGCAAGATTACATTCGGCTGGTGTTTGACGGACAATCTTCATCCGCACCTGTTTTGGCAGATTTGATTTTGACAAGTGGAGAAAAGCTGAACCTTCTAGGTGCAAATACACAAGATATCGGTGGAAGTGCTTATGGTCAGATTTTGATTGAGAGACCAACAGAGACCGCGTTGGAGAAAATCCGAATGTATTTGGAGGAACACAACATTGCATATGAGGAGGTAAAACATTATGAATAGTCAAATTATCGACTTGCTTTTGACAGGGATTGGTGAAACTTTTTATATGGTCATTGTTTCCACTGTGATTGCTTATGTGATCGGAATTCCTTTGGGCGTTATCGTTTATATCACGGACACCAATGGAATCTGTAGAAACAGAGTTGTGAATGCGGTTACAGGATTTGTCATCAATGTGGTTCGCTCGGTTCCATTTTTGATTTTGCTTGTGGCAATTCTTCCGTTTACCAGAGCAGTTGTGGGAACAACCATTGGGTCTACGGCAACCATTGTTCCCTTAGTTGTTGCGGCTGCACCTTTTGTGGCTCGAATGGTGGAGTCCTCCCTAAAGGAAGTGGATTTGGGAGTGGTTGAGGCAGCAAAAGTATTTGGCTCATCCACATGGCAAATCATAATAAAAGTCTTGCTGCCGGAGGCAAAACCTTCTCTGCTTGTGGGAGGAACCATTGCGTTTGCAACAATCCTTGGATATTCAGCCATGGCCGGATTTGTTGGCGGCGGTGGTTTGGGAGCCATTGCAGTAAATTTTGGATACTATCGATATCAGTCAGATGTTATGTTCATTACGGTGGCACTGTTGATTATCATAGTGCAAGTATTCCAAGAAGTTGGTATACGACTTGTAAATAAAATAGATAAAAGAATTAGATAGGAGATTAGAAAAATGAAAAGAAGATTATTAAGTGTAGTATTAGCAGCGACATTGTTGACAACCGTTATTACAGGATGTGGAGCGGAAAAGAAGGAAAGCGCAAAGGAAGAGGACAAAACCATCAAGGTAGGAGCTTGCGTGACACCTCATTCAGAGATTCTTGAGGTCATTAAGGATGATTTAAAGGAGCAGGGGTATGACTTGGAAATTGTGACATACAACGATTATGTTCTTCCAAACACTGCATTGGAAGCAGGCGATTTGGACGCAAACTACTTCCAGCATCTTCCATACCTTAAGGATTTCAATAAAGAGAACAATACTCATATTGTGGGTGTGGCAGCCGTTCACTTTGAGCCAATGGCAATTTATGCCGGCAAAACTGCCAGTTTAGAAGATGTATATGATGGGGCATCCGTCGCTGTGCCGAATGATACCACAAATGAAGCCAGAGCATTGTTACTCTTAGAGGCACAGGGCTTAATCAAGTTGAAAGAGGGCGTCGGCGTAGAGGCAACTGTGCTTGATATTGAAGAAAATCCATATAACTTGGAGATTCAGGAACTGGAAGCAGCGCAAGTGGCAAAGAGCATCAAAGATGTGGATTTTGCAGTGATTAATGGCAACTATGCTCTTGAGGCAGGTCTCACTGAGTCCATTGCAGTAGAGGCATCTGATTCACTTGCAGCAGAAACATATGCGAATTATGTGTGCGTTCGTGAGGGAGAGGAAGAAACCGCCAAGACAAAGGCTTTGACAAAAGCTATTCTTTCCGATGAAGTGAAATCTTATATTAACGATAATTACAATGGCGCCGTTGTCCCGGTATTTTAAAGATTGAGGAGCGCGTAGATATGTTTGAAGAGGAAGTATTAAAGAACTCACCGGTTGCTGTTCTGGGAGCCGGTGCTGTGGGAAAAACATGTGCAGCTGATTGTGTGCTTGGTGGAAATAAAGAGGTAAGGTTGTTTGAGTTGCCAGAGTTCTTTCAAGAGAATTTAGGCAATGTGGCAAAGACAGGAATTACCTTGGGAGGTATCCAGAAAAATCAGTATGGATTTAAAAGAACAGGGACGGCCCATTTTAACTTGCTGACAGATGATATTGCGGAAGCTGTAAAGGGAGCTAAGCTGATTATCATTGCAATTCCTTCTATAGCTCACGATGTTTTTTTTGAAAAGTTGATTCCGGTCTTGGAAGATGGAATGATTATTCACATCATTCCGGATAATTATGGATCGTTAAAACTTCGTAGAAAGATGAGAGAGTTGGGGTCAGACAAAAAAGTCATTATCGGTGGCTGGTCTTCTGCACCATATGGTACCAGAGTGGAAAAAGAAGGTGGCGTTCAGACTTCCGATATGTGGCTAGTCTACCGGGCTAAGACGCTGCGAGGAGCGTCTCTTCCTTCCACAGATCAGGAGATATTCCTCAATAGCTCCCAGTATTTGGGATGCTTTGATTCCATTACGGAGGGGGATGGTCCGGTGGGCGGAAATACTGTGTTAGACATTGGCTTTTCCAATGTAAATCCGGTATTGCATTGTCCAGGAACCATTCTTGGCGTTGGCGTAATGGAGAACTGGGGAAAGATATATGGTGGAAACGACAAATATACCTATTCTATTTATAGCCACGCATATTGTAATTCCATTGCAGAAGTACAGTATGCATTTTTTTTAGAGGAAGTAGAATTGGCAGAAGCCATTGGCGTGGGTATTGCAAAGTATCCAAAGAAGAATTTCTTGTCGAGAACTTCTATTCTGGGACCTGAATATATGGGAGATGATTGTATCGTTCCATTTGATGAACAGTGGGAGACAGGGTATCGAACAGGTCCGTTTTCTATTCAAGATCGCTATGTGACGGAGGATGTCCCGGTGGGGTGTCATATCTATCATGAATTGGGATTAAAATACGGTGTGAAAACACCGGTCATCGATTCCATGATTACCTTGGGCTCGGTAATGACAGGAAAGGACTTTTACAAAACAGGTCTTACCCTTGACGACTTGGGAATTGGACATTTGAGTAAAGGAGAACTATTAGATTACTTAAACAACGGAGTGTATGTGGAATAAATCCATGGAAGGAGAAAATAAAATGGGCTGGAATTGTTCATTGGAAACACGCGAGGAACTGTATGGTGTGCATACAGTTCCCGGTCATTATACCTCCGGATTTGCTATTGGCATTATTGCGGTTCACTTAGTTTATCCGAAGTTGCCGGGAAATGTGGCGAATGCGTCTACATACCCATTCCCTGTTTTGTATAAGGAAGTGAATTTTCAGATTGAACGATTGTTTGAGGGGGACCCTAGCATAGGAGATGAGATAGTCAGTGCCGCAAAAGAATTGGAAACAGCCGGAGTCAGAGCTATCATTGGAGCCTGCGGATATTTTGCCCATTTTCAACAACAAGTGGCAGAGGCAGTGGATATCCCGGTTTATCTGTCCAGCTTGTGTCAGCTTCCGATGATTAAACTGGGGATTTCCTCTAAAAAGAGGATTGCAGTTTTGGCGGCCAGCGGCGATAATATAGATGATGCTTTGCTGGAAAAAGTGGGAACAGATTCACGGCGGTTGCTGGTGAAGGACATTGGTTCGCTGGATAGTTTTGCGTCGATTCGCTGGGGAAAGACAGCATTAGACAACGGCAAGTTGACGGAGGATTTGGTGCGGGTGGTAAGGACATTACAAGAGAAAAATCCGGACATTGGAGCGATTTTATTGGAGTGTAGTGATCTTCCCCCATATGCAAAGGAAATACAAGCAGCTACGGGTTTGCCGGTGTTTGATTTTAATACAATGATTGATTTGGTATATCACAGTGTGGTACAAAAGACATATTTTGGGGTATTTTAGGGAGTAGTGAAATGCGACAGTTAAGCGAGAAGGCGCGAGTGTCACAGAGGTAGATTAGAGATAGGAAGGAAGTAGAACAATGACACTTCAACAGTTGAAATATGCTCTTACAATTGCAGATTGTGGTTCCATGAACGAGGCAGCAAAACAGCTCTTTATTTCTCAGCCAAGTTTATCGGAAACCATAAAGGAATTGGAGACAGAGATTGGGATTGAAATTTTTCTCCGCTCTAACAGAGGAATCTCTACTACGCCGGAAGGGGAAGAATTTTTAGGTTATGCCAGACAGGTCAACGAGCAATTTGGGCTTCTTCAAGACAAGTATATTGGCAAAGAATCAAAAAAGAAATTCTCTGTATCAACACAGCACTATACCTTTGCTGTCAATGCCTTTATTGAGACGGTGAAGCAAGCTGGTATCGACAATTACGAATTTGCCATTCATGAGACAAAGACAGGGGAAGTTATTGACAATGTGCGAAACTTTAAGTCGGAAATTGGTGTGCTCTATATCAGTGATTTTAACCAGCAGGTAATTATGAAAACCCTTCGGGAGAATAGTCTGGAATTTGTGGAATTGTTTACCTGTGACACATATGTTTATCTCTGGGCAGGTCATCCATTGGCGGAGAGTACGCGTCTTAGCATGAAAGATTTGGAGGATTATCCATGTTTGGCATTTGACCAGGGAAACAATAACTCCTTCTATTTGGCAGAAGAGATGAAAAGCACCTACGACTACAAACGGCTGATTAAGGCCAATGACAGAGCTACCCTTTTGAATCTCATGGTGGGATTAAATGCCTATACGCTTTGCTCCGGCATTATCTGTGAGGAATTAAACGGAGATGGCTACAAGGCCATTCGTCTGGAGGAGTCCGAGGAGATGAGAATCGGCTATATCAAGAGAAAGCATGCGAAATTATCCGGTAATGGAGCTTTGTACGTGGAAGAACTTAAAAAGTATGAACATCACGTTATGCGTTGATATTGACGCCTCGATATCAATAGATTTGACAAAGATGAACAAAACCTATGTGAAAGCATAGGTTTTGTTTGTGTACAAACCTTTTTTACCATTGTTTTACATAGGATTTACATGAGAAAGGTTTTGGATTTTACATTGAGAACATAACATAGTTTTTGTAAGAACCAAAGCGCATTGGAAAATGATGAAATGATGAAAAGAGGAAATGAATCAATGAAGAAGAAAATTGTAGCAATGATGATGGCACTCAGTGTTATGGCTGTTGGACTTGTTGGATGTGGAAACAAGCCATCAGAGAATGCAGCGGGAGATGCGAATAACGCAGAAGAACTTAATGGAACTCTTACTTTGGCAGGCAGTACTTCTATGGAAAAGCTATGTGAGGCTTTGTCGGAGAGTTTTATGGAGGCGAATCCAAATATTACCGTCACAGTAGAATATACAGGTTCCGGTGCAGGTCTTGAGTCTTTGGCAGCAGGCAGCGTTGATATCGGAAATGCATCTCGTCATTTGAAGGATGGAGAGACAGAGACCGGTGCGGTAGAGAATGTAGTTGCCATTGATGGTATTGCAGTTGTGACAGATTTGGATAACAAGGTAAAGAATGTTACTTCAGAGGATCTTGCGAAGATTTACAAAGGCGAGATCACCAATTGGAGCGAACTAGGCGGAGATGATGAGGCTATCGTAGTCATTGGTCGTGAGGCCGGCTCCGGTACAAGAGATGCTTTTGAGGAGTTGTTGGAAGTGGCTGATGAGTGTGATTATGCACAGGAACTTGACTCAACAGGTGCCGTATTGGCAAAAGTTGCTGCCACGTCGGGAGCCATTGGCTATGTTTCTCTTGATGTCGTTGATGACAGCGTCTTAGCATTGTCTCTTGACGGCGTAGAACCTACAGAGAAGGAAATCCTTGCCGGCAAATATCTTCTCTCAAGACCATTTGTTATGGCAACCAATGGTCAGATTTCTGAGCAGAATGAACTGGTAAAAGCATGGTTTGATTATATCCAGTCAGAAGAAGGTAAGAGTGTAATTTCTGAAATTGGTCTTATCATTCCAAACTAGAACATGTATAAGGAGTGTGTGATGAACAGAAAAACGATAGTAGAAAAAACGGTACAATTGGGATTTTTCATTTGTGCAGTCTTAGCTATCTTTGCTGTGTGCTCTATTACAGTCTATATGTTCTTGAAGGGAACCCCGGCATTATCCACCGTCGGGGTTTTTGACTTGCTCTTTGGAACAGAATGGAAGCCTACAGCGGAGCAGCCAATCTATGGAATTTTCTACATAATTTTATCATCTGTGGTAGGTACGGCAATGTCGGTACTGATCGGTGTGCCAATCGCACTGATGACAGCCGTATTTTTATCTGAGATTGCGGAAAAGCATGTGGCTTATGTGGTGAGTAGTGCAGTGGAGCTTCTAGCGGCAATCCCATCCGTTATCTATGGTCTGATAGGCATGATGATTTTGAATCCGTGGATGTATCAACTGGAGAAGATAATTTTTAAAGGAAATGAGAATCATCAGTTTACGGGAGGCGCAAATCTGCTTTCCGCGATTATTGTGCTTGCCATTATGATACTACCAACAGTTATCAGTGTAAGTACAAGTTCACTGAAAGCTGTGACAGACAGTATGCGCACAGCATCTTTGGCGTTGGGGGCAACCAAAATCCAGACGATTTTTAAGGTGGTAGTACCGGCGGCAAAATCCGGAATTCTCACCGGTATTGTTCTGGGGATCGGACGTGCATTGGGCGAAGCAATGGCAATTAATATGGTGGCTGGAGGAACAGTTAACATTCCATTGCCGTTTAACGCTGTCCGTTTCTTGACAACGCAACTTGTAAGTGAGATGGGATATGCAGAGGGCGTCCACAGGCAAGTTCTTTTCACCGTAGGATTGGTGCTCTATATCTTTATTATAATTGTAAACTTTATTCTTCTGCGGATGAGAAAAAAAGGAGTGGAAAATGATTAGTCAGAAAAGAAAAGTAATAGATGGTTTCATATATGGGCTGATATATCTTTGTGTTTCCCTCTCTATTATCCTTCTGGCAGGTATTATTATTTATGTATTTGTCAAAGGACTTTCTCATGTAAATTGGGAATTCCTGACCTCCGTCACTTCGGTGCTGCGCGGGACGGTGGGAGTTGCAGGAAACATTGTGAATACACTTTACATCATTTTGATTACCATGTTGATTGCCACGCCAATTGGCGTTGGTTCAGCCATCTATTTGAATGAATATGCAAAACCGGGAAAAATTGTAAACCTGATTGAGTTTGCCACCGAGACATTGGCAGGCATTCCTTCTATTATATTTGGACTTTTTGGAATGATGTTTTTTGGACAGACACTGGGGTTGGGATATTCCATTATCACCGGTTCTCTCACCCTGATACTGATGGTGTTGCCTTTGATAACCAGAAATACCCAAGAAGCATTAAAAACGGTTCCTGATTCCTATCGAAATGGTGCCATCGGTCTGGGAGCGGGCAAGTGGCATATGATACGAACCGTGTTATTGCCCAGTGCCATGCCGGGAATCATTACAGGTGTGATTCTCTCTGTAGGCCGAATCGTGGGAGAATCGGCGGCACTTTTATTTACTGCGGGAAGCGCAAAAGCTTTGCCAAAGACATTGTCGATGCTCTTTCCAAAAGTATTCCAATCAGGAGGAACCCTTACCATCCAGCTCTATCTCAGCGCTACCAGTGAGGGAGATTTTGACGCGGCATTTGCCATTGCAGTGGTGCTTCTGCTTATTGTACTGCTGATTAATTTAGGAACAAAATGGCTGGCAAAGAAATTCGATGTCAGCAGAATATTTTAGAAAGGAAAAACTGAATGGGAAGAAAGACGAAGATTTCGGTTGAAGATTTAAATCTCTACTATGGAGAAAATCATGCACTGAAAAATGTAAACATGGATATTTGTGAAAATGCAATCACAGCATTTATCGGTCCTTCCGGATGTGGTAAGTCCACATTTTTAAAGACATTAAATCGCATGAATGATTTGGTGGAAAATGTGAGGATTGATGGAAAGGTTTGTCTGGATGGAGAAAACATTTATGGCAATAATGTTGATACAACCTTGCTTCGCAAGCGTATTGGTATGGTTTTTCAACAGCCAAATCCCTTTCCTATGAGTATATATGATAATATTGCCTATGGTCCGAGGGTTCATGGGATTAAGAGCAAGGCAAGGCTGGATGAAATTGTGGAGGAAAGCCTGCGAGGAGCAGCAGTCTTTGATGAGGTGAAAGACCGTCTCAAGAAATCAGCGTTGGGTTTGTCCGGCGGACAGCAACAGAGAATTTGTATCGCGAGAGCTTTGGCAGTACAACCTGAGGTGATTTTGATGGATGAGCCGACATCGGCACTGGACCCTATTTCCACATCGAAAATTGAAGAGTTGATGGAACAATTAAAAAGAAAGTATACCGTAATCGTTGTGACCCATAACATGCAGCAAGCAGTTCGAATTTCTGATTACACAGCATTCTTTTTGGTGGGTGAGATGGTGGAATTTGGAAGGACAAAGAATATTTTTTCCTATCCGCAGGATAAACGTACAGAAGACTATATTACAGGAAGATTTGGTTAGGATATGATCAATGAAATTATCGAGAATATGAGGTGGGAGATAAAGATGAGAAGTAAATTTGATGAGCAGTTGGCAGAATTAAATACCCAGATGACGAAGATGGGTATTATGATTGAAGATTCCATTGCAAAAGCCGTGACAGCTCTGAGCAAGAAAGATGAAGAGTTGGCGAAAAAAGTGATGGAGAGCGATGAGGAAATCGACCACGCGCAAAAGAGGATTGAGAATATCTGCTTTAATCTGCTGATTCAGCAACAGCCAGTGGCAAAGGACTTAAGAACCATTACCGCAGCCATGAAGATGGTAACGGATATGGAGCGAATTGGGGATCATGCAGCGGACATATCGGAGATGACAATCTTTATGGGAGAAGGAAAGGGAGAAGCTAATTTTGAACATATCAACAAGATGGCATCTGAGACAGTTCTGATGTTGCATTGGAGCATTGAGGCTTATGTAAAAAAAGATATGGAGAAGGCAAGGGAGGTCATTGCCCACGATGATATTGTAGATCTACTTTTTGACGAAGTGAAAAAGGATATTATACAGTTAATTTTAAAAGATCCTGAGGATGGGGAGGAGGCTACGGACTTATTGATGGTGGCAAAATACTTTGAGCGAATTGGGGATCATGCCACCAATATCGCAGAGTGGGTAATCTATTCTCTGCAAACCCAGGCTAGTAAAGAATAGTTTGTGCAGATAAAAAAAGGAAAAGAAGTAGGTGATAATATGGCTTTAATCTATATCGTGGAAGATGACGAGGGTATTCGAGAGATCGAAAAATTTGCTCTGAAGAATGTAGGTCACAAGGTGCTTGGATTTGAGAATGCGAAGGACTTTTAGAAACAGTTGGGGAATGTAATCCCTGACTTGATATTATTAGATGTAATGCTACCTGACCAGAATGGAAATGCAGGAAGCAAGGGGACAAAGGAACTGTGGCAGGAAGTGTTTGAGTTCATAGA
>CAYPAA010000017.1:0-3933 GCA_964408625.1 uncultured Roseburia sp.
AAAAGTCAAGAGAACACCGTGTAATCCGCAATTCATCCCCCACTTATAGAAGTGGAGGATTTCTTGCTCACGGCGTGTTAAAGCTTCACGTTTTACAGTTTCAATACCAGCCCGATTACCGCACCGGCTGCAATCCATACAACCGGATGAAGCTTTTGCAGTTTTTTTATCTGCATACATGCGAAAAAGGCAATGCATAAAATGACAGGCACAACCGAAAATTGAAATGCCCCGTCAGATGCAGTAAAAATTGCCGTCTGAAATAAACCCAAAACCGCTGTCGCAATCAATCCGGTAACTGCTGGTCGAATTGTCCAAAATGCCGATTTCACATATTGATTCTCCGAAAAACTCTTCAGCATTCTGGCAACAATAATAATCACAATAATACTTGGCAAAACGAGTGAACATGTCGCCACAACTCCCCCAAAAAGGCCTGCTGCATTGTAACCCGCGTATGTCGCCATATTGATGCCAATCGGTCCCGGTGTGCTCTCGCTGACTGCCAACATATTTGCCACATCCGCCTTTGTGTACCAATCATATTTGTCCGCCAAATCCATAAGAAACGGAATCGTCGCAGGACCACCACCAACCGCAAATAGTCCTATCTGAAAAAACTCGATAAACAACTTCAAAAATACCATTATACTTCAAGCCTCCCCACCTTATGCAAAATCACACCGAAGGCTCCGGCAAGTACAACCACGAGAACGGTCGGAATTGGTGAAAACATTGCCAATGCAAACGCTACAACCGCTATCACAACACAAAGTGCATTGACAAAACTTTTCTTTGCCAATGTAAGCACTGTATTTAACATAAGCGCGCACACTACCACCTTGATTCCGCCAATCGCATGTGACACGTAGACATTTGACATAAACTGTTCCAAAAACATCGCCAGAATCGACACGATAATCAACGACGGACTCACCATGCCCATGGTAGAAAAGATACCTCCTATCACGCCTTTTCGCTTATACCCTACGAAAGTTGCGACATTGACCGCTATAATACCGGGCGTGCATTGCCCAATGGCATAGTAATCCAAAAGTTCATCCTCAGTAACCCAATTCTTTTTTTCTTCGAGTTCATATTTCAGCATCGGAAGCATTGCAAGACCGCCACCAAAGGTAAGACCGCCGATGCGAAAGAATGCTGTGTACAATTCAAATAACTCTCTCATATCACACTCTCATTTCTATGTATTTTTTAATCTGCTATATCATATACGATTTAAACCACCATGACAAGTGTCCCAACTCCTATCAGAATACAGCCGAGCAATGACTTGGCAGTGAATTCCTCATGCAAAAATACAAATGCCAAAACCAAGGTAATAACAACGCTAAGTTTGTCGATTGGAACAACCTTGGATGCTTCCCCCATCTGCAATGCCTTGTAATAGCAGATCCAGGACGCGCCGGTTGCCAGACCCGATAGAATCAAAAACAGCCAACTTTTTCTACTGATTTCTGCCATACCACTTTGTGCATGCGTAAGAAAGACCATTCCCCAAGCCATAACAACCACCACAACCGTTCGAATCGCTGTCGCAAGATTTGAGTTGACTCCATCAATTCCTATCTTTGCCAATATTGATGTAAGTGCCGCAAAAACTGCAGACAAAACTGCAAATACTATCCACATTGTTTATTACCTCGTATTCTTTTTCAAATCCTTTATTTCAAATATAATGTTATAATAAATGACACATACTACAATGTCAAAGGAGAGATCAAGATGATTACGCATCCGCTGGAACCGATTTTTAATGAGCAATCTGAAATCTTAATATTGGGGAGTTTTCCTTCCGTGAAATCCAGAGAACAAAACTTCTTCTATGGGCATCCACAGAATCGTTTTTGGAAAGTCATTGCCGCTGTGTTTGAGGATGCATTACCCACAACCATAGATGAAAAAAAGGCTTTTTTGCTGAAGCATCACATCGCACTTTGGGATGTCATTCATGCCTGCGATATCGAGGGTTCTTCTGATAGCAGTATAAAAAATGTCACACCAAATGACTTGAAAATCATTTTTGAGACTGCTAAAATCCAGCAGATATACGTCAACGGAAAGAAAGCGGAACAACTATACAAAAATCACATTCAACCGGTTATTGAACGCGAAGCAATTTGCCTCCCATCGACAAGCCCGGCGAATGCAGCGTGGAGTTTGGACAAACTGATTTCGTATTGGAAAAATGCCCTCAATAAATAGAAAAAGTGGAAGTCGCATTCTTCCACCTTCTATCGCCGCATACCGTGCCCGATATCGGAATCCAACCCCATGCACGTCGCCGGTATATGTTATCTCTTTGCGAATCACGTCATTTTCCATAAGGTTGCACCTACATACTCCAACCATTATTTCTTAACTTTAGCCACTTCATCTTTGAGCCAGTCAACCAGAGCATCCATGCCCTCGCCTGTCTTACCACTGACCGGCAAAATGACAGCATCCGGGTTCAGGCGGAGAATGCGTTCTTTTGCCTTGTCCATGTCAAAATCAAAGTAATCCATCGTGTCAATTTTGTTGATCAACACGACATCACAATTGGAAAACATAAGCGGATACTTGAGTGGTTTGTCGTCGCCCTCCGGGACGGACAAAATCATCATGTTTTTATGCGCACCTGTATCAAACTCTGCCGGGCAAACCAGATTCCCGATATTTTCCAGAATCAAAAGATCCGTGTTCTCAACACCAAACTCCTTTATCGCACGAGCTGTCATATCCGCGTCTATGTGACACAATCCACCATTGTGAATCTGCATCGAACGGACACCTGTCGCATCTGCGACGCGTTGCGCATCAAGGGTAGACTCGATATCTACATCCATCTCAGCAATGCGAATCTCATCCTTTATCATGTTAATCAATGTAGATAGTGTCGTAGTCTTTCCACTTCCCGGCGACGACATTACATTGATAAAGAATACGCCCTTGGCTGCTAGTTCTTCACGAATGTTATCCGCTTCTTTTTCATTCTCCCCAAAAATGTCTTCATGTATTTCTATCACTTTCACTTTTTCTGCCATCTTTTATCTCCATTTCTTTTGACATATTTTTATTGTATCATTCCTTTTGTTGCATCACAAGAATTTCAAATGACAACCGGCTCGATTCCTCGTGTCATTTTTCTATATTCTATTCCGCTGATTATCGGGAATTTTTTGCATCGGTGCATCCAGCGGAGTCGGCATCCTCAATGTCATCTACAACATGGCATCCGGTATCTTAAATGCTGTTGGCGATTAAAAATGCTGTCATCGCATTTCCAATATGCTCATCCAAGCAGGCAGCCACTACCTTCACTGGACAAAACATTGGTGCCGGCAGGGCGCCCCATTTCAAAAGCATATGTGTGTTATACTACACCTATCCGATGTCTTTTATCATTGGAGCCATCCTAATGATACTCTATACCCGAAAGGGCAAATGGATGGAAATCAAGCGATTATAATCTAATACAAATCGCGATAGACTTTCTTGTCCACAAAAATCAGGACTGCCGTTGCAGCAATGCCCACCAAGAGCATTGCATTGACACCCAGCCATGCAACTTTGTAACTATAGCGGTCATAAATCAGTCCAATCGCGAGCATACATATGCCTCGCATAAGACCTTGTGTGACCGTAGTCAATCCATTGATTCTTCCACGGTGACTAGCGGGAATGCGCGCCGTCAAATAGGGTCCCATTGTTATCGCATTAAATATCTCACCAAACGTGAATAACGTAATCGCCACATAATATGCCGGAATGTGCCCCAGCAAGACCAGAAATACGAGAAAACCCGCCAGTATAAATAACTGACCCAACATCGTCTTCCAAGTCAATGACATCTTGTGAAATACTCTTGTAATCCATGGTGTGCATAGCACCACGACAATACAGTTCAAACTCGATACACCGCCATATATC
>CAYPAA010000017.1:4033-40927 GCA_964408625.1 uncultured Roseburia sp.
ATATCCTGCACCTTCCAGAAGATCAACAATGTCGACAATCCAATCGCTATACCGCTGATTAAAAAACTTAGCCACAAGTAATCCTTAAACAAAAAACCGGCGATTGTAGGGGATGCTACCAATCCAATGTTTCCACCCAAGTATTGCAACGAATATGCCCTTTCTCTATCTTTTGTATGCGTCATATCTGCAACAAGTGCATTGTACGACGGCCACTCCATATTTTGACAGGCAGCCGCAAACACCATAAGTATCACGGTCGTTGTAGACAAGGGAATACATGCGCATATGACATATAATATAATAGAAATCAAATCGCAAAAAATAATACAATATTTTTTATTGTACCTATCTGCAAGCCTACCTCCCAGCGAACTTGCCGGTAGTAATACAATCCCCGATAAACACATGATAATGGCAACCTTTGATGCATCCATCCCCATCTTCTGACTCAGAATCATTGTCATCATTGGCCAGATCATGGAGCCTAAGTTTGTCACCAACCGTCCTAAAAATAATATGTAGTTCTCTTTTCTAAGTCCCTTATATTGCGTCAAAACATTCATTTTGAATCTATCTTCCTAACTCTTATTCATTTTAGAAATGAGCAAAGCATAATATCCCACCGTTTCCGGAATATCTTTTAGATGTGCGTATATTCTCTGCTGTTCTGTCCCGCAGTTTTCCACCAGTATGCCATCTCGTTTCCCTTTCACGAGTATGTCTTTTACATTGCCAATCTGTTTTCCGGACTTCATCAGAATGCAGTTGCCCTCATCCATCATTCCTTTTTTCAATGCGTAGCCTGCCGGCAATATGTGTAGCGGCTCATCTTTTACTGCCAGCGGGATATTTGCCTCCGCCGCTGCAGCACAAAACGATGGTATTCCACTGACAATCTTTGTGTGGTAGCCGTCCCTCTCAACAATTTCCTGCAAATATGTAAACGTGGAGTACACGGTAGGATCGCCCAATGTCAGGAATGCCACATTGTGTCCTTTTTTTAGAATAGCCTCCAGTATCTTTGCGCCATTTTCGTGACTTGTCTGCAGAATTTCTCTGTCTCTGCTCATTGGCATCGGAATCGCCATCCTTTTTTTCTCATTTATTACTGGTAGCGCTTGCACCGCAATCTGATAGGCGAAGCTTTCCTCCACCGTCTCGCCCGGAACAGCAATGATATCCGCTTCTCGAATTAAACGCACAGCCTTTAGCGTCAGAAGTTCCGGATCGCCCGGACCCACACCAATTCCATATAGCACTCCCTGCATGCTTTGCCTCCTTCTATCATCGCTTGGTAGTCACACCTGCCGACCACAAATACTCGTTCAAAAAAAGCGATGTTCCAAATTTTCCATAGATAAAGACATAAATTCACAAATACCGACGCAATTTCTGCCTTCATCGGCAGAATGGTTTCCCCGGTCTCACGAAGTGTTGATGCATACGATTGCGCATTAGCAAACGGCACCAGTCCGATCAAGATAATTGCAATATACTGCATTGCGTAAGATAGTGTCGCCTCCAAATCGCCGTGGCAATCAAAAGGTAATGGCCCTCTTCTTCTGAAGAGAGCCATTAAGGAGAATTTGGAAGTTAACTATAAAAAGTTTTACGAAATTACATAATTATGTTAACTATTCCGAATCGTTTAGAAAGTAGAAAGTTCTTTGCCATCCGATTCTCATAAATTATTTATAATTATACATATTAGAATAGGACAAGATAGGGACAAAATATGACATTTTTTTGAACTTTTTCCATTTTTGTATAAAAATGCAACTATATTCCAAAGTATCGCTTTGCATTTTCATAAGAAATGCCACAAATAATCTTTTTCAGTGCCTTCTCATCTGCAGGGTATTCCCCATTTTCTACCCATGTTCCAATCAATTCACACAGGATACGCCGGAAATACTCATGCCTCGCGTAGGACAAAAAACTTCGCGAGTCTGTCAGCATTCCGATGAAATTGCCAAGCAAACCAAGATTTGCCAGAGAAGTCATCTGCTCCATCATGCCTATCTTGTTGTCATTAAACCACCATGCGCTTCCCTGCTGGATTTTTCCGACAGTCTCCGATGTCTGAAAACAACCGATAATCGTACCGATAGCTGCATTGTCCATCGGATTCAAAGAGTAGATGATTGTCTTTGGCAGGTGATCCGTATATGCCAACGTATTTAAAAAATCTGCCAACTGATTCATCAGCGCACTGCTGGAAATACAATCGAATCCGGTATCCGGTCCAAGCAGTTCAAATCGTTTCTTGTCATTATCGCGCTTTACACCGTAATGCAATTGCATTACCCAGCCCAACTTGTGATACTCCTGTCCCAAGAAGGTAAGCAGGCTCATCTTATACTGATCTGCCTCTTCACGCGAAAGCGATTCACCCGCCATCTTTTTTGCAAAAATTCTTTCAACCGCGTCATCCGATGTCTCTACACACATCACATATTCCAAACCGTGATCGCTGATGCAACATCCCATCTCGTCAAAAAATGCTATGCGCTTTGCAAGTGCTGTCTTCACATCCGAAAAATGCTGAATCTCCATCTCTGCCGCCTCTGCCAACTTTCCGATATAAGAAGCAAAATCCGGCTTTTCAATAGAAACCACCTTGTCCGGCCGCCAAGCAGGAAGCACCTTCACCGGAAACGAGGCATCTTCCGCAATCTGCTTGTGCCAGTGCAAATCATCAATCGGGTCGTCTGTTGTCGCAAGCATCTCTACATTGGAATCGAGAATCAACTGTCTCGCAGACATGTCCTTTATCTTCTCATTGCAGATATTCCAGACATCCTCTGCCGTTTCTTGATTTAATACGCCTTCGTATCCAAAATATCTCTGTAATTCGAGGTGTGACCAGTGATAAAGCGGATTTCCCACTGCAAGTTCCAAGGTTTCAGCCCACTTCTGGAATTTCTCCCTATCCGAAGCATCACCTGTGATATATTTTTCCTCCACACCATTGGAACGCATCTGACGCCATTTATAATGGTCGCCTCCAAGCCAAACCTGTGTGATATTTTCAAACTTCACATCCTCGGCAATCTCCTGCGGGTTCAAATGACAGTGATAATCTATGATTGGCAAATCCTTTGCAAAATCATGATATAAATGTTTTGCTGTCTCTGTCGAAAGGAGAAAATCCTGATCCATAAATTTTTTCATATCATGCTCCTATGCATTCTTTACTAAATCAACTGCACTCTTTGTCATCGCTTTAATCTCATCGAACTTACCGGCCCTGATCAAATCGCCTTTTACCATCCAACTTCCACCTGCTGCAATGATTTTCGGATCCGCTAAGTACTCTAACACATTCGCCTCACTGACACCACCTGTCGGCATAAAGCGCATCTGAGGAAATGGCGCTGCCAAAGCCTTAATCATCTTCAAACCACCGAACTGTGCTGCCGGGAAAAACTTTGCAACCGGAAGACCGTGGTTAGCCACCATCATCAACTCTGTCGGTGTGCATACCCCCGGCAAAATCGGGATGTGATTGTCACAGCAATACCGTGTCACTTCCTCGGAATATCCCGGTGTCACGATAAACTTTGCCCCACACTCGATTGCCTGCTTGCACTGTTCCACGTTGATTACAGTGCCGGCGCCGACAAGCATCTCCGGGAAAACTTCACCCATCGCCTTGATGGAATCTGCTGCAGCAGCGGTACGAAATGTCACCTCCGCCACCGGAAGACCGCCATCCAACAGCGCCTGTCCCAAAGGAATCGCATCCTTCACATCTTCTAATACTACAACCGGAACAATCTTTCGCTCCTCAACCTCTTTTAATAATTCTTGCATTTCCATATCCATATGTTCTCCTTATATCCAAATCCTAAACTCCTGAGTATGCTGAAAAGCCACCATCAACAGGAAGTACCACACCTGTGATAAATCCGGCAGCATCATTATTTAATAAGAACAGCAAACTACCAATTAACTCTTCTGATTCTCCGAAACGTCCCATCGGCGTTGCCGCCAGAATCTTTCCTGTACGAGGTGTCGGTGTGCCGTCCTCGTTAAACAAAAGCTTTGCATTCTGCTTTGTCGAGAAGAAACCCGGTGCAATTGCATTGACACGAATACCGGACTTGGAGAAATGCACCGCCAACCACTGTGTAAAGTTGCTAATCGCAGCCTTGGCACCGGAATATGCCGGAATCTTTGTAAGCGGCGTAAAGGCATTCATAGAAGAAATATTTAAGATATTGCATCCCTCTTTTTCTACCATGTCCTGTGCAAAAATCTGCGTCGGGAGCAATGTGCCGATAAAATTCAAGTTAAATACAAACTCCACTCCGCTTGGGTCAAGGTCAAAGAATGAGATGGTGTCTGCATCAATATCCCCCGGCTCAAAGTATTCCTTGTCTGTCGTAGCACGCGGATTGTTTCCACCTGCACCGTTAATCAAAATGTCACAGGTACCAAGGTCAGCCACGACAGCTTCATGAACCGCTACTAAACTTTCCTTCTCCAATACATTTGTCTTGTATGCTTTTGCGATGCCGCCCTCTGCAACGATTTCATCGGCAACAGCCTGTGCTGCTTCCTGATTCAAATCTAATACGGCAACCTTTGCACCTGCCTGCGCCAATGCCTTTGCGAACATTCCACAAAGTACGCCGCCTGCGCCTGTTACAACAGCTACTTCCCCTGATAAATCTGTGTTAAGTGGTAATTTCATCATTTTATTTCCTCCTCTTATCTGGAAGCCTTCTCTACAGCTTCAAATAATCCATTAATATATGTTGCACCAAGTGCCCGGTCATACAAGCCATATCCGGCACGTCCCGTCTCACCCCAAATCATGCGGCCGTGGTCAGGACGAACATAACCGGTAAACCCATTATCGTGAAGTGCTTTTACAATCTCATACATATCTAAACTTCCGCAGCTGGATAGATGTGCTCTTTCCTCAAAACCATTGTCAAGCACCTGTACATTTCGCAAATGGGCAAAATGAATTCTACCCATCTTTGCGTATTTTGCCGCCATGTGAACGACATTGTTCTTTGCAGAGCATCCAAGAGAACCTGTGCAAAGCGTAATCCCATTATGTGGGTCATCGACAAGTTTTAGGAATCGATCCAGATTCTCCTCACAAGTGATGATGCGAGGAAGTCCGAAAATGCTCCAACATGGATCATCCTCATGAATCGCCATGTTTACGTCACACGCTGCTGCCACTGGGATAACCTTCTGCAAGAAGTACTGCAGATTATTCCACAAGTCGTCCTCCGATAATTCCTGATACTGCGCTACGATATCCTTTAACTCTTCTCTTGAATAGCTCGCATCCCATCCCGGTAAAGTCAAATCGCTGTCCGAAGCCAATGGATTTACCATATCAACCTGCTCCTGATAGTATACAAGTGATGTTGAACCGTCCTCCAACTTGTGGTCCAATTGTGTTCTTGTCCAATCGAATACCGGCATAAAGTTGTAGCAAACACACTTGATTCCAGCCTCCGCCACTCTGCGAAGGTTCTCACAATAGTTTTCAATGAAGCGGTCTCTGGAAGGTTTTCCCAATTTGATATCCTCATGTACCGGAATACTCTCGATAACCTCAAAATGAAGTCCTGCGTCCTCTGTCTGCTTCTTTAATTTGGCAATGGACTCTCTGCTCCATACCTCACCGACCGGCACATCATAAACGGCTGTGACGATAGAATCCATACCGGGAATCTGTCGAATCTGTTCCAATGTCACCTTGTCATCTTCTCCATACCATCGAAATGATAATTTCATGTAAAAACCCTCCTCGTTTTTTCTTTACTATTACTCTATCTTTTTTACCAAAACATTGAAATGACAAATCTTGTTGTATACATTGCAAAAGTTGTGGTTGGGTTGTAAAATCAAGTCATAGGAGGTGCAATTATGGCAAAGCATTATCACTCAAAATTCAACGAGAGACAAGAAATGCAAACATCCGATTTTGAGATTTTTTATTATGAGGATAAAGTATTATCTGATGTTTCTATGCACCGTCATGACTACTATGAGATTTATTTTTTCCTAGAAGGCGATTTATCATACCAAATTGGTCAAAATGTGTATCCTCTGAAATATGGAGACATCTGTTTGATTCCGCCCGGCGTTTTTCATCGTCCGAAATTTCATAGCAGCGATGTGCCTTATCGCCGTATGGTTCTTTGGTTATCACCGGATTACTTTAGGCGGTTACAGAATCTGCATCCTGATATCACATACAGTTTTAATTACGGAAATGAGATTCACAGACATCATTTTCCATCCGATTTTGCATCAGCACAGGTAATTTTTGATAAGTTGATCGACATTATCGAGGAGAGAAAACGCGATATTCCATTTCACGAACCAATGATCTCGTGCTATATTGCTTCCCTTCTTTTGAGCATTAATCGTATCGTCTATGCGGACCAGTCTCCCGACCACGATATTGCAGAGCCGGACCATTTGTTTGCCAAAGTTTGTGAATATATGAACCTGCATCTGGAGGAGGATGTGAGTTTGGACGCACTCGCCCGAGAATTTTTTGTGAGTAAATATCACATTTCCCATGTCTTCAAAGAAAACATGGGAATGTCGGTACATCAATATTTACTTAAGAAACGCCTGTATGCTTGCAAGAATAATATCCTTGCCGGTGTTCCACTTCATGAGATCGCCATCACATACGGCTTTAAAGATTATTCAAATTTTTTCCGTGCTTTTAAAAAGGAATTCGGCATCGGTCCAAAAGAATACAAAGAAAACTACCGCATCGAGGCACAGTCGCGAAAAGAAGTCACAGATACCATTGAACACGCCGTGTTTGACTCCAAATAAAAAATGCGGATGACAGGAATCGAACCTGCACGTCGCTAGACACCAGAACCTAAATCTGGCGCGTCTGCCAATTCCGCCACATCCGCACATGGTGTGAAATCACAACCAAATAAAAAGATACCATATTCATGCTGTTCTTGCAACACAATTTCATGAAATTTGGTTTTTAGTTTTGTGCCTCGCCTGTCTTGCCCCACAAAAAAAGCTGTTCCATCTGCTCATCATACTTCTCCGATGGGCGATATTGCTCCAAAAGACGAATCAGATACTGTCCCTTTGCATCGTCTGCCGGCGGTGTAAAATTAGGCAGTTCCCGGTCAAGCACTTCCTTTATCATCAGCGGCAGTGTCTTCCCATCAACCGAAAGCTGCAAATATTGCGTCACTTTGCCGACGGCATAATAAAACTCGTAATTGCCCACAAGTACAGATGCCTGCATTTGTAATTTCTTTTCTACACTATCCACCGCTAACGATAAAACCATCTCTAATTACCACACTCCACGCTGATTTCATTAAATACGCCCATAATATCATCTACACTCAAGTTTGCTTTCTCTGCACCTGATTTGTCCATAATTGCCGCTCCCTGATGCATCATCAAAAGGCGATTGCCATACTCTACCGCATATCGCAAATTGTGTGTCACCATCATCGTCGTCAAGTTCTTTTCCCTTACAACCTTGTCTGTCAATTCCATGATAATCTCCGCGGTCTTCGGATCAAGTGCCGCCGTATGCTCATCTAAAATCAACATATCAATCGGCGTCATCGTTGCCATCAGAAGTGCAACTGCCTGACGTTGACCACCCGAAAGTGCTCCCACTTTTGTATGCAATTTGTCTTCCAACCCAAGATTCAATGGCTGTAACAATTCCTTGTAATATTCAATGCGATTCTTTTTCACACTCATGCCCAAGTTGTATGGCTTTCCTTTGTTGTCAGCCAATGCCATATTCTCCAGTATCGTCATCTGTGCACAGGTTCCCTTGGAAGGGTCCTGATAAACACGACCAATATTGCGATGGCGCAAATAATCTTTCTTTTTCGTGATATTCTCATTTCCCACAAAAATCTCACCGCCATCCACTTCAATGCTGCCACAAATAATATTTAACAGGGATGTCTTTCCCGAGCCGTTACTTCCCACGATAGAGACAAACGCTCCATCTTGAATGGTCAGGGAAAAATCGTCAAACAGGCACATTTCATTGACAGAACCTGCGTTGTAGAACTTATGTATATGTTTTAATTCTATCATGACTGTTCCTTTCTCCTTTTCTTACCCTGATGTTTTTCGATTCGCATGCTGATGACAAGAATCAGTAAAAATAATACTGCTGTTACCAGTTTTAAGTCCGTAGACTGTAACCCAAAACGTATGGCCGCCGCAACGCAACCCTTGTAGAGAACGGAACCCAAAATAACGCTGATGGAGAATGTAAATACACTGATCTGTCCGAACAATGCTGTTCCGATAATAACACTGGCAAGACCGATAACTGCCGTTCCCACACCCATAGATGCATCGAAGAAACGCTGCTGCTGAGCAAACATGGAGCCACTCAATGCCACCATTCCATTGGCAATGGAAAGACCTAATATCTTAATCTTGCCCTTGTCAATTCCCATAGATGTCACAATTGTCTCATTATCTCCTACCGCCTTGAGCAGATATCCTGACTTTGTCTTTAAATACCAATCCAAAACCAGTTTTACGACAATGGTAATCACAGCGATAACAATCAAATTCTGATATGGCGCCAATATGCCGCCGAGAATCCTATTTGTAAATCCATTGCTGTAAATATTATCGCAATTGTAGATTGGCAGGTTCGCTTTTCCCGCGATTCGAAGATTCACCGAGTAAAGTGCTGTCATCATGATAATACTTGCCAGAATATCTCGCACTTTTAATTTCACATGGATGAATCCTGTGATTGCCCCGGCGACAAGACCGGCTCCAAAACTGAGAACCAATGTCAAATACGGATTCATTCCGTTTGATATCAATACAGTGGAAAGGGCAGCCCCCAAAGGAAAACTGCCATCCACTGTCATATCCGGAAAATCTAATATTTTGTATGTGATGTACATACCCAAAGCCATAATCGCGTAGATTAGACCCTGTTCAAAAACACTGATAATTAATGTCATGTTCTTTCCGCCTCAATACCTGTTATTTACTGACAACAATTTTATCATAAACTTCTGCGTCTGCAAACTTATCTGCAACATCAAGAGAAATCTTTGCCGCTGCTTCTGAGTTAAAGTAAGCACTTGGCTCTGCAATTACTTCATATGGCATTTCAGACGCTTTTGCCTCGCCTTTCAAAATCTTTGCTGCCATCTTACCGGTCTGTTTCCCCAGTTCAAAATAATCAATACCGATTGCCGCTACACATCCTGCCTTTACCTGCTCGACTTCTGAACCAAATACCGGGATCTTTGCTTTGTTTGCATGCTCTAATACTGTCTGCAATGCGCTAACTACCGTGTTGTCTGTCAAATTTGTAATACAATCTACCTTCGTCACCATATCCGCTGCCGCCATATCCACATCAGCAACCGTGTTAATTCCTGTTTCAACAATTTCAAAACCATAGTCTTTTGCGAGTTTTTTGTACTCCTCAATAGTACTTACTGAGTTCGCCTCGCTTGTTGTATAGATGATACCAATCTTCTGTGCATCCGGCAAAACATTTCGAATCATCTCAAGCTGCTCCTTTACCGGAAGCGCATCTGATGTACCTGTAATGTTTCCTACCGAATTTCCATCTTTGTCTGCCAACTGCGCACCCACAGGATCAGAAATTGCTGTATATACAACCGGAATATCTGTGTTCATTGCTGCGTTGTATGCGCTCATGGCACATGGTGTTGCAATGGCACAAATCAAATCCACCTTCTTGGACACATAATTATCCGCAATAGTACTTGCTGTACCGGTGTCTGTCTGTGCGTTGTCATAGAGCACTTCCAGATTTTCACCTTCCACAATGCCCTCTTCCTTTAAGCCCTCTAAGAAGCCTTCTCTACAGTTGTCAAGAGAGCCGTGCTCTGCGAACTGTGCCACGCCAATCGTGTACTCTGCGTCGCCCTTACCGGCATCCTCTGCCTTATTGCCACAACCGACTGTTGCAAGCGCCATCACGGCTATCATCATTCCTGCTACTATTCTTTTTTTCATTTCTTTTCCTCCATAAAAAAAGCCGCCCCAGAAAATCTCTGAGGCGGTAATAAATCATTATCGCGGTACCACTCAAATTGATTGCTATGCAATCCACTCATTCCACATACCATCATACGTGCCAGTTTGATAACGAGCCTGGTTCCCGTCGCTCCCTACTTTAAGATTCGAAATTTCAAAAGCGCCCTCACAAGTCCATTCCTAACTCTTCCCATTACTATCTTCCACCAACGATAGCTCTCTGTGAATGTTTCGAGAAAGTACTTCTCTTGCTCATCGGTTTAACTATTATTATTTATACTCTTTCTCTTCCATTATGTCAACAAAAATCTATAAATATTTGTTTCCTTGCAGAATTCATGATACTTTTATACAATAGAAAAAATGGGAGGAAACACTATGGTAGAAGCAGTTTTATTTGATATGGACGGCGTCATCACTGACACGGAAAAATTCTATAACCGTTCTTGGCCGATTGCCTTTCACGAGTTTGGATATACCGATTTCACCAGGGAGGATGCCTTGCTGCAACGCAGTTTAAATCATGCCGACGCACAAAAACTCTGGGGCAGTCGTTTTGGTGAGAATTTTTGTTTTGAGGAAGTACACAAAAGAAACAATGAAATTGTTCTTCAGATGATGGAAAAAGAAGGTATTGAGAGAAAACCGGGCGTCGATGTTTTATTGGATTATCTCAGAAAGCACAGCATCAAATCTGCCGTCGTTACCGCAACAAAATACGACCGCGCCATCAAGCGTTTAAAAGCCGTCGGACTTGAAAATGCTTTCGACACGATCGTGAGTGCATCTATGGTTACCATCGGAAAACCTCATCCCGATGTTTATTTGTATGCCTGCAATGAAATCGGCGTTGCACCAAAAAACTGCATCGCATTAGAGGATTCCCCGAATGGAATTCGCTCTGCCGCATCCGCAGGATGTATGGCGATTATGATTCCCGATTTGACAGCACCGACTCCTGACTTAGAAGAAATCTTTTATGATTGGGCACCAAGTCTGGCTGATGTCATCCCTATTATTTCCCATCGTATGTAACAACAGATGCCACATTATATTTTGCGAGTCTGTCACGCCCTTTGAGCCCGGCCAGTTCCATCAAAAAAATGATCTTGGCGACGTCCCCACCAAGTTCTTCCACCAATGCAGCCGCAGCCTCAATCGTGCCACCTGTAGCAATCAAATCATCAACAAGAACCACCTTCTGTCCCGGGGTAATGGCATCCTTGTGCATTTCAATCGTAGCGGTGCCATATTCCAAATCATATGTCTTTGAAATTGTCTCACATGGCAATTTTCCTACCTTACGAATGGGAACGAACGGTTTTCCGAGTGCATACGCGATAGGTACGCCAAAGATAAAACCTCTGGACTCTGTACCTGCAATCACATCAAAATCAACATCCTCTAAAAGTTTGATCATCTCGTCGATTGCAAGTTTTAATCCCTCCGCATCCTGAAGGATACTTGTAACATCTCTAAAAATGATTCCCTCCTCCGGAAAATCCGGGATACTTCTTATGTAATCTTCTACTTTTTTCATAGTAAACTCCTTTCTTATCCCTAGCGTTCCACATGGGCACGCAGGAATGATATGATATCATCGTAGTGCTCAGCCTGATGTGGGTAGGAACACTTTGCACAATTCTTAATACGTTTGCCATCTCTTTCGATAAAAGACGGATTACCCAAACATTTCTCATATGTATACATCGGGCAATAACAAAACAGACAATTGATTTCCTGCTGTCCCTCATGACATGGGTAATATTGACACGCGTGATTTTCAAAATAACGAAAGGATGCCTCCATATTATTCCACCCCAATCTCATCAATCAATGCCATCGCCTGTTCGCGCTCAAGATTGGTAAGGAATTGTCCCAGTTTATCAATCTTTGGCTGCAAAGATTCTTCATATATATTCGCATCTAACATCGCCATCATCTGGTCTGCAGTATCATAATCCATACCTTCGAGCGCCATACGAAGCATGGTAAGAATGCCCTGAATCCACGCCATGTCCGTCATAACTGGCTTGTCTTCCTGTTCACTCACATACGGTGCAATGCGTTCCAAACACACGTCATATTCTTCCATTAATACCGGTTGTAGACTTCGTATACGTGCAATGTCTTTGTCTTTCGCTGCAAATTCCAATATCTTTGCAATTGCCGACAATTGCATGTAGCCGAGTAGCGCAAGGTTACTCTTCAGCGCATGCACCTTAATGCGGTAATTGTCCAAGCCAGTCTCCTCATCAATCCGCTCATACAGTTCTGCGATTTCTTCCTTCGAAAGCGGACCTGTTTTATAAAAATCCTCTACGGATTCCCACAGCATGTCTGCACTCGGAAAATGAAGCATGGCATAATCCCAATCAAAGCCCTCTATCTCCGGCAAACTTGACAAATCACGTGAAGCCTTCGCCCCATCTGCTTTTTCTGCAGATGCAACTTGCGCCTCACACACCTGAACCTCTTTTCCTGATAACATCATCTGTTCTATGATGACATCTTCCAGACATTGCGGATCAATCGGCTTCGAAATATAATCGGCAAAACCAATCTCCAGATAGTTTTCCTTCGCCCCGGCAATCGCATTTGCCGTCAACACAATCACAGGGGTATCTTTACATTGATTATCCTGCATCTCCTTCATATACATGAATGTCTCAACACCATCCAATTCCGGCATCATGTGATCCAAGAAAATCAAATCGTAAGTCTGCTTCTTCACCAGTTCAAGGCAGGCGTATCCGTTGTCAACATCATCAATCTGCGCCTCCGTCTCCTCCAAAAGTTTGCGAAAGACTTTGCGGTTCATCGCATTGTCATCTACTACAAGGATTCTCATGTCAGGAGCATAGATGAATTCGCGTTTTTCTTTCTTTTCCCCTTCCAACCGCTGCGTGATATCAAATTGTCCAATCGGCGTACTGTTTACCACCTTCTGTTTCAAATCAAAGAAAAAGTTAGACCCGACGCCATACTTGCTGTGAACCTCAAGCGTGGTATCCATCATCTGTAGGAAATTCCATGTGATGGCCATGCCAAGTCCTGTCCCCTCAATGTTTCGATTGCTCTTCTCGTCAATACGCTCAAAGGCCTCAAACAGTTTGCCGATATCCTGCTCTTTGATACCGATACCCGTATCCTTCACCTCAAAGCGCAGAATCGCAATATTATCAATCTGCGTTCCTGTGACATTGACTGTAATGCCGCCTTTTTTTGTATATTTTACGGCGTTGCTCATCAGATTGTTCAGAATCTGGCGCAGGCGCATTTCATCGCCGAAATAGACGGACGGCAACTCCGGGGATACATTCATCTTAAAGGACAAACCTTTTTCTTTTGCGCGCAAAGCAAACATCATCGCCGTGTCGTGCAGTATACTGCTCAACGCATACTCGTCCATCATGAGTTCCATCTTACCCGACTCAATACGAGACAAATCAAGAATCTCATTTACAATGCCAAGAAGCGACTCTGTGGATGTATGGATATCTCTTGCCATCTCCAGCGTCTTTTCTTCTCTGCTCTCGCGCAAAATCATCTCATTCATGCCGAGAACCGTGTTGATTGGCGTACGCAATTCATGTGACATGTTCGCGAGGAAATTACTCTTTGCCTGATTGGCAATCTCCGCTTCCTTTCTTGCTTTCTCCGCATGGTTGGTAGCCTCGAGCAATTCCTTGCTCTTTTGCTCCGTGATTCCAACCTGCCGACCGTATAGCCGCGCCTGTATTTTGCTGATAAGCCCGATGGCGCATGTCGTTATAATGATACTCTGAACAATGTCAAGTACAATTCCCTCACGGGTAATCGGCTTCTCAAACAACTGCGGGAAATAAATTGTGCACAAATAACACGCTATAATCACAATAAAATCAATAATCAAAAGGGCAAAAAAGCTGGCACCCTCCGCCAAAAGAAAGATAAATACGATGCCCAATCCAAACCAATTGCTCATACCGCTGTTGATGCCGGCGGCGGTGAAGAACATAAACGGAAACAAAAAATAACAAACCACAATAATCGCTACCGTAACTGCCTGGTCAAGTTTCCCACGATAATTTGCATTATAAAATGCGTACCATGCCACAGCAAAACATCCCAGAGTCGGAATATTTTGTGCGAACGGAATCGCCGAGAAAAGCGACATAACCATTGAGAGTAATCCGCCTACAATTGCAATCACCACTATGATATTAAATAGTACCAAGCGCATTCCCAATGTCTGTATATTATAAAACCGATCCAATATACCTTTTAAAAACTTTTTCATTTGTACCCCTCACAAAATCAAAGTATAAATATACACATCTCATTATAGAACACCACTTTTCAAAACTCAACATAAAGAGTACAACAAAAAAGAAGCCCCTGAAGGGACTTCTCCTTAGAATGTCTATGCCTCTAACGCCATGCTGAGTTTTTGATACTCGTCATTAATCTCCTGAATTGTCAGGGTATCTCCGGCCGCGTTGTCAGGATGATAAATCTTAATCAAATCCTTATAACGCTTCTTCAGAGACGACTTGTTTTCCACGCCGATAAAGAACATCTCGCCACGAACAACATTTGTCTGCTGAACGGCGCTTTTCGACTCGTATTCGTTAACTCTGTCAAAAAATGCCTTCTGTTGTTCAAATTTCTGTTTATCGTTTGCGAATTTCTGCAACTCTTCCTCCAAGATACGGAGTTTCATTTCAAACAACTCCTTCTCCCGTTTCATGCGTTGCTCTTCCCATTCTACTCTTCGTTGAAACTCTTCCTGCTCCTTCTCAAGTTGGCGTCGTAGTTCTGCGACCTCTCTGCGTTCCTCTTCCAGTGCCTGTTTGTTTCGCGCAATCTCAACTGTCTCATTAAAGCACCACCCAGAAAACGCTGTCTGCCTACTGTCTTCAGCAGAATTTGCCTGACTCATGGCACACTCTCCTTTTTCTAGATGTTGTAGCTTACTTTCATTCACTACATATAGTTAACTTTTTCCAAAACCTGCGGATTTATTATACTACATTTTGTGACATAAGTCTACATTTTTATTAAAATCTACGACAAATCGGACACTACATCTTGTGCTACAGGGAAATATTGCCCGGAATCGCCGCCTGCGCACAGAGTTTTCCCCAACCCGTCCGTTGTGAGGGAACGCTCTCCTGATACAGCACGGATGTCCCGCGCAAAAGATATGCCTTCATTTTTTCCCCATACGCAAAAGCATCATTTCCGTTGATGATTCCCCATTGCATCAAAAGTGCAGTTGTTCCTGTCACAAACGGTGTCGCCATGGATGTTCCACTTCTCACTTGATACCCTCCACCAACCGCGCAGGATAAAATATCGACTCCCGGCGCCACCAAATCCGGTTTGATTCGATTCATTTTCCATGTAAATCCTCTTCCTGAAAAGGCGGCATATTGGTTTCTTCTGCTATCATAAGCCCCTACCGATATCACCTTATCCGCTGTGGCAGGTATTGTCAGCGTCGTCTCCTCCGAAGGCTGCAAAAATCCCGTCTGCGAATTTAGCACACCACCTGCCGGCAGCCAGAAGCTGTAACTCCCATCCTTTATAGTTCTCGCCTCCAGCCGTATGGTCCACACTCCGCTGTCCAGATAATCATTGCGCGGTAAAAAAGAAAAGAAGTACTCCTGAAGCACAGTGTACGGACTCGGCGAACCGACATACAAATAAATGATCGTATTCTGCCAGATCGCATGCAGTATTCTGTCCTGTTGCTCCCCTTCCCCCCAATTTGATATGCGCAAAATCTCCTGCCCATTTGGTGCCTCCAGCACAACCGTCAAAACATCTTGATAGTTTTTCCATAGTTGCATATTGGTTCCAGTCTCATAATTGCCAATGCCCAATTCGACCATGATTCTCTGATTTGTATACAATCTGCCTTCCTTATGCAACGCCGTGTTCCCCTCATTCCCCATGCCGACACATATGCTCATTTTCCACTGGTTTGCCACCTGAGACAGATAGGTTTCCATCAGGGATTCTCCCGTGTGGGAACCATAATTGTTTCCAAAACTGACATTGATTGCCACCGGTCGGCCTGCTTGCTCTGCCTTTTTCTTTACATATTCCACCGCTTCCATCAACTGTGTTGTCTTCGGAAATCCTCCCGGTCTCGCATTGCCCAGTTTTACCACAATCAAATCACTCTCATATGCCACACCGCGATTTCTGCCGCCAGACGCTCTGCCATTGCCCGCTGCAATTCCGGCCACATGTGTTCCATGTCCTGACAAATCTCTGCTCGGCACAATTTCGTACGCGGCACTTCTGCTCGGGGCTCGCAATGCCTCGTTGATTTGTTCCGAAGAATACTCCACGCCATCGTCATATAGCCATGCGATTCGTGTCGTACCATCCTCATTTCGAAAATCCTCATGAAAATAATCTATTCCGGAATCAATCAACGCAACAAAAACACCCCGACCGGTCAATGCCCCGGCCGGGGTTATCTCTTGTTGCAACGGCGCAATACATGATGCGCTAATACCCTGCGTTACCCCTGTAAATAATCGCTTTGGTTGCTCCACATAAATCACTTCATCTGCGTTTGCGACATCCCGCAGAATCTCCTGCGGAATCAGTCCAATCACATATCCTCCGCTCAAAAGCCGAAAGGATGCGGTGGGAAATCTTTGTTGCAACGATTCCACGGAACCTGCAATGCGAAGAATCACCTCCCATGTGTTTTCGTCGAACGAAAACCCCGTCGACAACCCTTCCGATTTCTGACGTTCTTCCACTGGAAGCCGAATGGAAAGCCCCAGAGAAGAATCTAACTTATCATCCTCCATATTACATCTGATGGCGCACGATTAAATATTCATCACTCGATTGATAGTATGGACATTCCCTGACATTACCCGTAAGAAATTTTACCATATCATCTTCATCCAGATTGATATCACAAACATAACATTCGTCTTCATCATCATATATAAAGTTGTTACACATATCGCAATTTGTAATCTGTGCCATCATATTCTCCTGTATTCTCGCTTTATTCTATGTCATAAAAGTAGACTGCATACCAACAACTTAGCCCACAACAGCACCAATCACTACACGCAAGACTCCGCCAACAACACATGCTGCCAGAATTGCCACCAACATAATTGCATATTGATACTCCGTATGTTCTTTGCCCCATTGGGTGTGTCCAATCCCAATATAAATCGCCAAACCGACAAAGATTGCCACCAAATTAATCGTTAATCCTAACCAATCCATTTTCTACTCCATCACTGAATAATTGCTCCGAGCAATCCATATGATAGGATACTCATAATAATCGTTGCCACTGCAATACCAATCAGTTCTGCAAGTACGGCTCTCTTTATATCCATCTCAAGCAACGCCGCTATCAAAGAGCCCATCCATGCGCCCGTTCCCGGAATCGGAATTCCAACAAACAAAGCCAATCCCATAAATTCGTACTGCGTCACTTTGCCGCTCTTTGACATAGCGCGATTTTCGAGTTTCTCAATCAATCCGTGGAAGATTCTAAAATTCTTCATCCAGGAAAAGATCTTCTTGATGAATAACAGAATAAATGGGATTGGAATAATGTTTCCAATAATACAAAGCGGTATTGCCTTTAGAATCGGCACCTTTAAAAGCGATGCTGCCAGCAAACCACCTCGAAGTTCCAGAATCGGCATCATGGAAATAAGAAAGATAACCACTTCCTCCGAAACATGTTGCCCTAATGTAGATGAAAATAATTGTACTAACGATTCCATAAAACTCTCCTTTTTTATATCATAATGATTTCGTCTGCTCTAATATCTTTTCCATGGCAGACACTAATTTTTCCATTTCTGCTTGAGTTCCTATTGTAATTCGCAGATAATTGCCGATGCGTGGTTTATCAAAATAACGCACAAAAATTCCTCTTTTTTTCAGTTCCTCAAACATCGTCTTTGCAGAAACCATCCGATGCGATGCAAAGACAAAATTTGCTTTTGAATCCAGCAGCAAAAAACCGTTTTTGCGCAATTGCCATGTGAACCAGTCTCTGGTCGCCACAAGTTTCTTCACCTGACTCTCAAAGTAATCCTTATCTTCGAGCGCAGCCTTTCCCACCTGAATCGTCAGGCGGTCCATCGTGTAGGAATTAAACGAATACTTGCAATCACTTAAATATGCAATCAGTTTTGGATTTCCCATCGCAAAGCCAATGCGGCTTCCTGCCAAAGAACGCGATTTTGAAAATGTATGAACTACAAGAAGATTGTCATATTTATCAATCAGTGGCAATACACTCTTGGCGCCAAAATCCACGTAAGCCTCATCAATAATCACCACAGAATCCGGATTCGACTTTATAATATCTTCCAATGTGCCATCCGGCTCCTCAACCCCTGTAGGAGCATTTGGATTCGGCATCACAATGCCGCCATTTGGCTTTTTGTAGTCGTTTACATCAATCCGAAAATCCTCCTTGAGCGGTTGCTGTTCGTATGGTATGCGAAACAACTCCGTCCAAACGTCATAAAATGAATATGTGATATCTGGAAACAACACCGGTTTATCGCTCCCAAAGAATGTTAAAAAAGACATCGCCAGCACATCATCCGACCCCACGCCAACAAAAACCTGTTCCGGACGCAGATTGTATGATGCGGCAATCGCCTCCACCAAATCTTTTGCCTCCGGGTCCGGATATAAGCGCAATTGATTTGCATCAAACGACTTCAAGATTTTCTGCACGCCCGGTGCTGGTGGATACGGATTCTCATTCGTATTTAATTTGATTACATTTTTCTGCTCCGGCTGCTCTCCCGGTACGTATGGAACAACCTTTCGCACATATTCTTCCCAAAGACTCATCGCATTCCTTTCTTGTGTATATTCTACAAACTGTTCACTTTCTGTCTGGCTGCCTGCAATATAGCATAGTTCTTCACATATCCTTTTGCCTGTTCAGATAATGCAGCATACGCTCTTTCTGCTTCCGCGATGGCACCTTCCTGTTCCGCTGTTGTCACAGGACCTATATTCTGAATCATCATATCTACCGCACTCGCCTGTGCTCTTGCCTGAGCTTCAACTTGCGCTGCCTGTGCAGCCGCACTTGCCTGCGCTGCCTGCGCTGCCTGCGCCGCGTAAGACGCCTCTGCATCCAAAAGCACCTGATAATTATCAACGCACGCCTTGCCGGATTCCGTCAAGGCATCATAAGCTCCTCTTGCGGCTCCAATTGCCGCCGCGCTATCCAGTGTCACGCCACCGATTGCATTGATTGCATTCTTACAGTTATCTGCTGCCTGACGCGTCAGCGTATCCACCGTCTCCGTGCCCGGCAAATCATACATCAAAACAGGGAAGCCTGCTGACACATAACTAAAGATGGTACCTGCTGCAGAGACCGGCAAATTTACACAGCCGTGTGAGCCATATCCCTCTCGATACCGATTGCCGCCAAACGACTTCTGCCAGTTGGCATCATGTAACCCGATATCACCGTTAAACGGCATCCAATATGAGACAGGTGTTGCATATCCGGGTCCGCGCAGGGTCGCATTTTTCTCGCAATATGTAATACGATAAGCACCCGTTGGCGTATCATGCTGTCCATCTTCCTTGCCGGATACCATCGGTGTATCCATCACAACAGCTCCATTGATGATCAGATATACATGCTGCGCTGTTTTATTAATTTCTACATAACTGTTTCCGTAATCATTGCCTTCGCGGCTTGCCGCTGTATACTGATACACAAAATCGCGTTGAACCTTCTTGCCTGTCGCAATATCTTTTTTCAATTGCGCAACTTCTTTTTCCTTATCGATACGCCAGCCATAGTTGCCGCCCGGCACTGTAACCGTCACACCGTACTGTGTATTCAACTGCTTAGGCTGTCCGTAGGTGTCATATTTCTTGCTCATCTCTGAAACAAACTCCAGCATAGCCTCTTCGTCAAAAGCAGGTTTCATATTGTCATCGCCCGACAACCATGCTCCAATTGTCTTTGCGGGAATCGTCTCCTTTTCCTTGCCCACCTGATAAACAATCTCAGCCTTCATATAGTTGTTTAACTCTTTTTGCAGTTTTTTTACCTCTTTGCTGTCAGCTGTATATTGGGGCTGCTTGTAACAGCCATCCTCTTTCAAATCCAGTTCTTTCTTTAACGAAAGTGCCGATTTGTAAACCCGCTCCGTCAAGTCCTTTACATCAAGCTCCGTACCATAGATTTCTTCTGTAATCTCAAAGGAACCGTTCTTGTATGTTACATTCGCGTTTTTTGTCTTTACCGGATTTTTGTCCTGCACACAATCCAATGTTCTGACAGATTGCTGAATTTTCTTCTTGTCACATCTGATCAGGTCCTCATCCACATACTCTTTTCCCACAAACAGATAATAGCCCCAAAGGAATCCGTTTTGTTCCTCCAGAATCTCTTGTATTTTGTCTTGCTCAATGTCAACGACCATACCCAAATCGGTCGTTGTGAGTATTTCTTTTTTTTCGCCGGATTCCACCAATGTCAGATGGTATTCTTTTGCAGCATCTGTAAGTTTTGGCTGCATCGTCGCAGAAGTCTCTGCCGAACTGCTCACACCGTTAATCGTGCTGCGAAAATAAAAGTGTGTTTGAAAGAAAAAGCCAAAACCAATATATACTGCTAAGCAAACTCCTAAAATGCTTCCCGCAATGATGATTGTTTTTTTCATAGTTCTCCTCTTTCCAGTGTCTCAAGTTGTTCCATCCAAATTGCCACACAAGCATCGGATGGCATGCGCAAATCCCCTCTCGGAGATAAGCTGACGGTTCCAACCTTCGGTCCGTCCGGAAGGCAGGAACGTTTGAATTGTTGCGAAAAAAATCGGCAATAAAATACCTTTAACCATTTCAAAATCGTCGCATCGTCATACGCATTTTTAAATGCGATTTTCGCCAGCCGATATATTTTGGCCGGTTCACAACAAAAGCGCATCAGATAATATAAATAGAAATCGTGCAGTTCGTAAGGTCCCACAAGTTCCTCTGTCTTCTGTGAAATCCTGCCATCCTCCGGCGGCAAAAGTTCCGGTGATACCGGCGTATCCAGTACATCCAGAAGTATCTTTGACAGTTCCTCATCGTTGCAATGCATCGCATAGTAATGTACCAAATGCCGCACCAGTGTTTTTGGTACTGACGCATTGACGCCATACATTGACATATGGTCTCCATTATATGTTGCCCAACCCAATGCCAGTTCTGACATATCTCCGGTGCCAATCACCATGGCATTTTCCATGTTGGCAATGTCCATCAGAATCTGTGTACGCTCACGCGCCTGGGCATTTTCATAGGTCACATCATGCTTATCTGATGCTTGCCCGATATCCTTAAAATGCACCTCAACCGCTTCCTTTATCGATACTTCGCGGAAGGTTACCCCCAACGCCCGAATCATGGAAACTGCGTTGTTATATGTGCGGTCTGTCGTCCCAAACCCCGGCATCGTCACTGCAATAATTCCCTTTCGATCAAGTGATAGCATATCAAATGCCCGCACTGTCACCAAAAGCGCTAATGTGGAATCCAGACCACCTGATATTCCTACAACAGCGTGTTGGCACTTTGTATGCGCCAAACGTTTTTTCAGTCCCATCGACTGAATATCTAAAATCTCTTCACATCGCTTCCGCAGTGATGTCTCGTCAGAAGGAACAAATGGTGCTTTATCTATATAACGTGTAATACTTGTCTGTGTCAGCTTCATGGAAAAATCTGTCACCACATAACTCCCATCATTGACAATCGAGTACGTAGACATGGTTTTTCGTCTCGCCTGCAGGCGCTTCACATCGATTTCCGTCATGATACATCCTGTTGAGAACAAAGCGCTTTCTTCCAGCAGTGCACCCGCCTCGGCAATCAAATTGTGACCGGAATACACAACATCCTGTGTCGACTCTCCCTCACCGGCGCTGACATAAAGATATCCGCAATATAAGCGTGCTGACTGCCCAACCACTAAATCCTTGCGGTATTCATTCTTGCCAGTCACCTCGTCGCTCGCCGACAGATTCACAATCACGCTGGCGCCCTGCATGCAATGCATTGTACTCGGTGGACACGGTGTCCATAAGTCCTCGCAAATCTCAACACCAATGACAAGTTCCGGCATCTGTTCCATACGAAAGAGCTGCTGTGTCCCCATTGGCACGTAGAGTCCCGGGGCCAACAGCACCTCCCGGACCTCTGCCATTCCCTGCGTAAACTGACGAGCCTCATAAAACTCACCATACATCGGCAGATTTGATTTGGGGACGATTCCCAAGATTTCGCCTTGGTGCAATACCGCCGCAACATTATATAATTTGCCATTTACTTCCAATGGAAGCCCCACAAAAAAGATGGCATCCAAATCCTTTGACTTCTTCGCCAAATAAAATAAGCCCTCTTTCGCCTTTCGAAGCAACGTCTCCTGATAAAATAAATCGTGACAGGAATATCCGGTAATCACCAGTTCCGGGAATGCAATGATTTTGGCACCCTTTTCTGTCGCTTCTCTCATGTGTTTTGCAATTTGCTTCACATTAAATGTTACATCTGCCACGCGCACCTTTGGTGTGATGGCGGCAACTTTGATAAATCCGTCCTTCATATTTTTCTCCTATGATGATGACTGTTTTTTTCATCTGCCGAACGAATGGCGAGCAACTCATCTACCGTATAGCGATACGCTTTATTGCAGAACTGACATTTCACTTCGATCGGCTTTCCCTCTGCAATAATCTCTTTTATATCTTCCTCACCTAAACTTCGTAAACTTCGTTCCACGCGTATGGAAGAACAATCGCACTGAAACTGTGTCGGCGTCTTCTCATGAATCGTAACTTCAAATCCTTCCAGCACCGTCTCTAAAATTGCTTCCGGATTCTTCCCCTCGGAAAGCATCGTCGTGACAGATGGAAGATTTTTAATGTTTTCCTCAAGCTTTTCAATCACTTCATCCGAAGTAAACGGCATAAGTTGAATGATGAATCCACCAGCCTGTGCTACTGTATTATCTTTGTTCATCAATACCCCGAGTCCAACAGAGGATGGCACCTGTTCGCTCGTTGCAAAGTAATATGTCAAATCTTCAGCGATTTCCCCCGTCTGTAGCGGGATAGTTCCTACATAGGGTTCCTTTAACCCCATATCCTTGATGACTCGTAAGATGCCCAGATCGATTGCACCGCCAACATCCAGTTTACCGTCTTTGTTTGGCGGCAGCATGACGTCTGCAACATTCGGGAATCCCTTCACATTTCCCTTTGCATCAGCAGTGACTGTGATTCCTTTCATCGGACCACTGCCCTGAATCTGAAGTGTGAGCATGTCATCCTCACCCTTCATCATCACCCCCATCATCGCACCCGCTGAAAGCATTCTACCAAGCGCAGCAGTTACAACCGGACTGGTGTTATGATTGTTCTTTGCCACCTCTACTATCTCTTTTGATGTAATCGCAAATGCGCGAATCGCGTCATCTGCTGCCGTAGCCCTTACAATGTAATCTGACATTTATTTTATTTCCTTCCCTTGTTCTTTACAAACGATGTACATTCTCTCCGTCTGCGCACTCAGCGGTCCCATCGTATCCACATCATAAGCGTCAACAAACACCATGCCGCAGGACGCGATAGCCTCTTTTATCTCTTCCAAATCATATGCCCGCTGAAAATGTTCCTCCTCATATCGGTAAAAAACATCCAGAGTTTCATCCTTTATATAAAGTGTCAAGTCATATGCATTGATACCACTCTCTTCATCATATTCGTTTTCCCAAATAAAACTACCCTCATCGCGATTTTCTGCAAAAACATGATCTGCTAAAAGTTCCCGGTATTTGTATTTTGTATTCATATCAAAAATAAAAACACCACCGGGGTCCAAGTAATTATTGGCAAGTCTCACTACCGCTTCCATATCGCCGTCCTCTGTCAGGTAATTCATAGAATCACAGACACTGACAATCGCCGCTACCGTACCATACAGTTCGAATTCTCGCATATCCTGACACAAATACAAAATATCCGACGGGCCTTTTTCCATGGCAATGCCCAACATATCATAGGAACAATCAATCCCAATCATGTCAAACCCTGCTCTTTGCAGTCTCCTTGTCATCTTTCCAGTACCGCATCCGAGTTCAGCCACAATCCCTTCTTTGATGCCTGCATTTTTCAAGAGTGCAATGAGATTTTGGCACCATTTCTCATACGGTACATTGTCCATATACATATCATATACTTCTGCAAAGCTTTCGTAAGATGCCATATATCCCCCTTAACCCTAGTATTTCCTTATGATATACTACCACATTTATGTGCAAATGCAAACTTGATTATTTCAATCGCAACCCTTATACTATAGGAAAGTTTTTTGAATAAAATTATCTCTTGCAGGAGTTTATATGACAGAATCATTTGATCATTACATTAGTAAACATATACGTTCATATTATAAGAAAAGAATCATCAGTTCCATTCTATATCTGGTGCTGCTTTGTGTCCTCGCCTTTCTCTATCCGATTGCATCCATCGTGTTGCCGGAACAGATAGATAAAAAGAGTGATATCGCTGAGAATTATGCCAAAAAACAGCGCTATGTGCAGATTGAATTGGAAAACTTATACTTCACCGGCTACACCAAAAACTGGCTGGACACCACAGTCGGCTACTATTACTACACAAATATCGATGACGATTGTGTCATTGTGCTTTTATCTCCGGAAACCTGTCAGCAGGGTCTTCCCATCATAGAAAACCTTTCTTTCCGGGCAAAAATTTTGCACAACTCAGATGCGATGGGCAAGTTGCTGTCGAATCTGGCGGAGGATTTATCTTGGACCGTTAGCGGCATTTCCTCTACCGTTTCCCCTTACATGCTTTCCCAGCCGGATGCCACGGATTTTCGCACTAACTTTTTAATATTGGTGTACTTTCTTTCCGGTTTTTATGCATTGTGCAGCACTATGATCTATTTTATTTATATTTTGAAACCGAGTTTGTCTACGCCTTGTCAACGATTACGCTATTACGGAAAACCGGCAGACATCTTAGAACAGGCGGAGGAAGAACTTGCGACGCTGCCACAGTTAGCGACGGAGGACATGTTCATCACGGAACATTTCTTTATCGAGACCTCAAACTACGGCGTAGCAATCGTTCCCATCAGCGAAATCATATGGATTTACAAGTATTCAACGCTTCACAAATTTTTGTGGCATCACTTCAGCATATCCTATACGCTGCACATCACTGCCAACAAGCGCCAATATATTCATTGTCCGAAAAACATCAAGTCTGATATCGATGGTATCATTGATTATTTGTCTGAAGCCAACCATGATATATTAGTTGGTTTTAGCGAGGAAAATCGCTTGAAAGTGGAGGATATTCAAGGTGATTTAAAACCCTTCAAAAAATTCTGGGGCTTCCTAAGCAGGAAAGTATAATACTTTCATGACCTTAGGAAACTCCATGCAAACAATGCAGTTATAATGTTGACAAAATTACGGAGTATAGTATAAAACAAAACCAGTAATAGGGAGTAGCTTAACATACACTTGTATGTGGCATGCACTCGTCAGTACAACGGCGGCCCTGCAGGGGCAAATGAAATAGCCCTAAGTTATGTGGTCGGTTCCAATGTTTTCAATCTGTTACGCGTACTGGGAGTATGTTCGGTTATCCATCCGGTTCCGGTAGATACCGGAGTCCGAAAACGTGAATTGCTGTCAGCCTTCTGACTTACCTGTTTTCCTTGACTTCCGGAAACTTAAGCGGAAGGAAGGCATCGCCATGATACTGTTCTACATAATTTGTGTGGTATTAGCGACTGTCCGATAAAATCTAATGCGGAAACAAAAGCCCCGTGCAAACAATGCACGGGGCTTTGGGGTATCTATAGATGATGCTACATCTTTGACTTCATCCAGTCATACATATCCTGATATACCTTGTCACGGTCTAACTCATTCAAAATCTCATGACGGTCATTCTCATATAATTTGATTGACAAATCCTGCATACCTGCCTCTTTGAATTTGTCATATGCCTGTTGCACACCTTTTCCCATGTTTCCCACAGGATCTGCTGCACCGGATGCAAAAAGAATAGGCAAGTCCTTTTTCATCTTAGCAATATTTTTCCTCTTGTTGTCGTATTGGGTTGATTCCACCAATCCCCGATAAGCTCCAAGTGAAAATGTAAATGTACACTTTGGGTCCTTATAATACTTCTTTACAGACTCAACATTTTTTGACAACCAACTGTTGTCCGGTGTGGCACCTGTACAATCATACTGCTTGTATGGACCGCCGTATGTCATGTCTCTTACAAGCGTGCTGCGATATTTGTCGGATTTGAAAAAGGATAAGAGATTGATTACCGCAAGACCTGCGCTGATGGTCGCATCAGGCTCTGTACCGGTTCCCATAATGACAGCGCCGGTAAGTCCATCCATCTCTTTCGCTTTTTTGCACAATGCCTTACGGAGCATATAAGACCCCATACTATGTCCCAAAATAAAATATGGGATGTCAGCATACGCTTTCTTTGTCATCTCGTAATGTGTGCAGATATCTTCCACCATAACATCCGATGGATGCTTCACATGAACAATACCCCACTCTTCTTCGCTTGATACGGAATCACCGTGCGCAATATGATCATGTCCAACAACCACAAATCCCTGCTTTGTCATAAACTCTGCAAACTCGGTATATCTCTCAATATACTCAACCATACCATGTACCAACTGCAGTACGGCAACCGGCTCCTGCTCCGGTAACCATTTCACGCAATGGATTTTTGAAACTCCGTCTGCTGAATCAAACCGATACTCTTGTGTCTCTGTCATCATAAATCCCCCTTATTTATCTTTTCGTTTAAATCTATATTTGATAACATCCGCTTTATATTTCCAATCATCTCTTCCATCGCCGCGGTACTATCCTGTTGTTCCATATAGCAGGTGCCGATGTTTTCCATCTCCTCCATAATAAGCTCCTGCTTTTGCTTGCTCTCTCTCACATCTGCATGCAAATCCGCAAGTTGTGCCTTCGCCTCGACAATCGAATCGGCAAGTTCCGCTGTGTCCGGCAATGCCTTTTCCTTCTCCTTTGTCGCCTCTCGGGCAATCTTTCCCAAAGAAACCGTATTCTCTTTTAAAAGAGAAATGAACGAATGCATCTGCGCATCCATCTCCTTCGACTGTTCCTGTAGTGTCTCCAAGCCCTGTTGTAACCGATCTGTCCGATCGGCGAATTCCGTTGCCATGCATCGAATTTCCTCAGCAGTCCTTATGTATGGCGTACCATCCTCTCCCATGCGTCCTGCATCAATGGCTGATTGTAAAGCATAGTTCCCGATACCAATTACAAAGGTACGCAGTTCCTTGACAGACGCTATCAAATCCGAAATACTCTCCCCATCCTTCGATGAGATATCAGCCACCTTCTTGGATAATCCCGTATAGTGTTTACTCTGATCCTGTAATTCCGCCAACCCCGCTTGCTGTCGTTCGATATATTCCTGTTTTTCAGAATATGCTTGCTGCACATCTGCAAACACCTGCTGCACACCATCCATTTTTTCTTCGATCTGCGTCACGTGTTCTTCTGTTTCAACCTGTTTCTCTTTTGTGTTTTTTGCATAATCAACAACCTTCGTCAAACTGCGGTCCAATCTGGTTGCACTCATACCCAACTGGTCGATTTCCATCTGAACTTCCGCTGTCCTGGCTTCAACACCATCCATCACACGCTGATACTCTTGATTCTGCAATTTCAACTGGTCTGCCTGTGCGAGTTGTTGTTTTATTTGTTTGTTACGAAACATGTCAGCACATCCCTCCTATCAAGGTAAGTGTACAACGATTATTTTACAATTTTTTGTAATATTATGCAATCATTGTTAGAAAAAAATTATCGACAAAAATCCGTTATTACAATTTGAATCTCCGTATGATTGCCATAAGTATTCATCTGCGGATAATATGTAACACTGATGGAATCCGCTTCTTCTAACAACATTTCAAGTTCTTCCTTCCTCTCAAAGCATAGCGCCTCGACTGCTGTGCCATCCTCCCCGATTGCTCTCATCTTCAGAAAATTCCTTTGTCTGCCGATGGCTCTCACGTCTTGCATCCGAACATTCTTCTGTGCAAATACAGGCTTCGGATTACCGTTTCCAAACGGCTCCAATAACAAAAGCTGCCGAATCAGTTTCTCATTCAGATAAGAAAACGGCATCGGTACATCAATGCGCACCACATCCTGCAACTTTTCTGCATCAATCTCACATTGTGCATTAATTTCCCTGCGAAATGCTTCCAGATTCTCTTTTTTCATAGAAAGTCCCGCCGCCATCGGATGCCCGCCGAACTTGGTGAAAAGTGCTTTGCATTTGCACATTTCCTCATACATCGAGTACCCTTCCATTGAGCGCCCCGAGCCTTTCAAGCCCTCTCCATCTGCAGCATCCACCAGAACAAAGGTCGGCTTTGCAAAGCGCTCCCGCACACGCCCGGCAATAATCCCTGCAACACTTTCATGAACTCCGGGAAGATACACTACAAGCACCGTTTCCTTATCGTTGATTGTTGTTTCAACATATTCAACAGCCGCCTGCAAACCTTCCTCCGTCATAACTTTGCGCTCATCATTCAAAACACGCAATTCCTCGGCAAGCCTTGTCGCATTCTCCAGATGATCTGCCTCCAACAATTCCAACGCTTTTGTTGCAGATGCCAAACGTCCACTCGCATTGATGCATGGTCCCAAGACAAATCCAATGTGATATGCACGCAATTGCTTGTCCTCCAAATGGCACCTCTTTATCAATGTCTGCATACCAAGGTTGTTCGTATGCTGTAATCTTTCCAAGCCCAACGCAACGATGACGCGGTTTTCCTCAACAAGTTCCATCACATCACCCACTGTGGCAAACGCTGCATTCTCCAAGAATACATCCGCTTCCTCCTTCGGAATATCCATGGTTTGATATAGCGCCTGCACAACTTTCCAAGCGACCGCGGCACCACACAGTTTCTTGCAGGGATAAGCGCAGTTTTCCTGCTTCGGATTTACGATTGCATCTGCCGGAGGCAAGTGAAATATCTTTTTCTCTCCGACATATGTAAACGGCACCTCATGGTGGTCTGTCACAACAACCGAAATCCCCGCATCCTTCGCCTTTTGTATCGCCTCCGTTGCCGCAATACCGTTGTCACAGGTAATCAAGAGTCCAACGCCATCTGCAATGCAGGAATCTATCATCCCGGCATGCAATCCGTATCCATCTTCCACACGATGCGGAATGCCATAACTCACATGCGCTTTACACCGAAGTAATCCCTGATGTAAAATGTATGTGGCTTGTACACCATCAATATCATAGTCTCCAATGATGCGAATATGAGCGCCGTCTTGAATCGCATTTTTTAATAAGGACACAGCTTTTGCCATGTCCTTCATTTTATTTCCATCCTCCAGTTTGTCATAAGTCGGATGCAAAAAAGCTTTAATCCGATCATCCTCAACCAGTCCGCGATTGACCAAAATGCGCGCAAGCACCTGGTCGATTCCATGCGTTCTCCCCAGTGCCTTAAAATCTGCTTTTTTGTTATACACAACCCATTTTGCCATGGCATATCCTCATTTCTAAAGTTCTGCTATTCCCGTTACCCCGACATAAATCTGGGAAATCTTATACCAAGTACGATAATCTACGACACCTGTTGCCGACAAACCAAAAATAGATTGGAATTGTCGTACAGATGCCTGTGTCAAAGGTCCATATATACCATCCACATTCACTTTTGGAACTGCAGGGTAATTGTTTGCGATGGCATTCAAGTGTTCCTGTAGTTGACGGACCTTTTGTCCGGAAGAGCCAACAGACAATGTTCCTGCCCACGATGTAGGAATGCCACTGATTTCTTCCGCCGTGTTGATAAACATACTGCTTCCATAATAATATCGCAAAATCTCAATTGCACGGTAGCCCTGATCCGCAAGATTCTTGGAACCCCACTGGCTCAACCAGTTTGGACATGAAACATTTCGTCCATCACAGTATTGTGTCAGAATTGGCTGACGCACATTTGGTCTCGACAGATAATTCGTGTACATTTCGTCTACCACTTGGGATATTCTCTCATAAATCGTTCGCCCATACGACCACTTTTGATCATATGCCGTCGAGGATGTCACCGTAAAGTCATATCCTTTTCCACGATACCATTCCGTATATACACGGTTGAGTGTGAAGGACATGATTGCCAGTACATTTGCCCGTATCGCCGCATCCGGCCATGTGGCATAAATTTCACTCGAAGCCACATTTTTAATGTAATCCGGGTATCTTACATAATAGTTCTTCGCGCTGTTGTCACTCGGCACGCCATCATGTACCACAACATATTCCGGTATGACCACACGACTCAGTACAATTTCTCCGGTTTCTGTTACCGGTTTGATCTCTGCTTCCGGAATCTTCGCTTGGCTCGGTATAAAGAGCGTATTACCCGGAACAATAATCTCCTGTCCCAACTCTTCCTGCTCTTCAATCGGTGTCATCGGTGCCGGCTGCAATGCCAGTTCATCTGGTAGTACCTCTGCATCAAATACCTCAAGCGGTTCATATCCCTCTGCCTCCACTGTCACATTGTATTGGCTATATGGCTGTGCTACACTCGGCTCCAGGCTATACTCTAGCGGTGGTGCTTCCAATCGCAGCGTCGGAATCTGTCCTGCCTCGTCTGCAGTAAATGAACGAATCAATGTCCCATCTGTAGCATTATATATCGAAACCCTTGCTCCAGGCAAAGGTTCTCCTGAATCACTGCCGAATATCTCGACAGAAAATTCACCCGATGAGACAAATCCATCGTTGGCTGTCAAATCTACTTCCATGATTTGCCCCCTATGGTATTCTACATTACTATATGCAAATAGTGAGGCGTGGTGTATCGCTTGCGTTTTCGATTTTTGACTTCACACTCTTTTTATCTTCTGTTATACTATAAATATATTTTATACTATTTTTAAGAGAAAGGATATGAAAAATGGACGAACAACAACAATCAGTTCAAGAAACAGCACAGGAGGCACCGCAACAAAACAAATCCGGTTCCGCTATCGCATCTCTGGTATTAGGTATTATCGGGTTGATCGCATGGCTTCTTCCACTCGTTGGTTTCCCTGTAACCATCGTTGGATTGGTGCTTGGTTTCAAAGGCAAATCATCCGACAAAAAGGGACTTGCCATTGCCGGTATTGTTCTTTGTATCATCACTTTGCTATTCACTGCACTCAATTCCATTCTCGGTGCATACCTTGGTGCTACAGGACAGCTTTTCTAAATTTACAAATTCTTGTACAAGCACAAAAAGCTTTTCGCGAGGAATTTTCCTTTACGAAAAGCTTTTTATTTTGTCACTCGTTTATTTGTTATGCCAAAGCGGCTGTAATGATTGCCATTGAGTACACCTCTGCCGCATTACATCCTCTGGACAAATCGTTCACAGGGGCATTCAAGCCCAGAAGAATCGGACCATACGCCTCGAAATTACCAAGTCTTTGTGCTATCTTGTATCCAATATTTCCTGCGTTGATATCAGGGAATACGAATGTATTCGCATGTCCGGCAACCTGTGACTCCTTACACTTTGTGCGGGCAACACGTGGTGAAACCGCCGCGTCAAACTGAAGTTCTCCATCAATAGGAAGTGTAGGATATTTCTCTTTTGCCTTTGTTGCTGCATTGCGCATCTTATCCACATCTTCGCCCTTGCCGGAACCAAGTGTAGAGTAGCTGAGGAATGCAACCTGTGGCTCAATACCAAAGATACGAGCGCACTCTGCTGTCTCGCCTGCAATCTCGACAAGCTCGTCCTCCGTAGGCTTGATATTGATAGCACAATCTGCCATGGCAAGCACTTCATTTTCACCTGTAGCAGATGGGCGAACCAAGATAAAGCAAGAAGAAACAATGCTGTTTCCCGGCTTTGTCTTAATCAACTGCAATGCAGGTCTAACAGTATCTGCTGTAGAATAAGTCGCACCACCAAGTAGGGAATCCGCAACCCCCATCTTTACAAGCATCGTACCAAAGTAATTCGCCTGCAACAATATTTCTCTAGCCTGTTCCGGTGTAACGCCCTTGCTCTTGCGAAGCTCACAGAACATGTCCACCATTTCATCCATTTTGTCATAATTCTCAGAATCAATAATCTGTGCCCCACGGATATTAAAACCGCTCTTCTCTGCTGCTTCCTCAATCTCATCTGGTTTCCCAATCAAGATAGGATGCAAGAAATTGCTGGCAAGCAAACGAGATGAAGCCTCCAGAATACGCGGGTCTGTACCCTCTGTAAACACAATTTTTTTGGGGTCTTTCTTTAAGATGTCAATCAATTGTCCAAATCCAAACATTTCTTTCCCTTTCTTTCTGTAACGTATTTCTTATTTTCATCATAAAGATATTCTACCACCCAAACCATTTTTTGGAAACATAGAACGTCCAAAAAAAGTGTTTTTTCTAGAAAACATCTTTACATTTTCTGTCTTAAATTATATAATGCAAACGATTTTATTTTTGACAAAAGGAGGACATAATAATCATGAAAACAAAAAAATTGATATTTACCGCATTGTTTACAGCGCTCACCTGTGTTGCAACAATGGCAATCAAGTTGCCGACACCTACGATGGGTTATATACATCCCGGCGATGCCCTCGTTCTGTTATCCGGACTTATTCTCGGACCAGTCTATGGCGGATTTGCTGCGGGAGTTGGTTCTATGCTGGCTGATGTATTTGGTGGATATCTCGCCTACGCGCCGGCTACTTTCGTCATCAAAGCTCTGACCGCTGTGATTGCTGCCTGCTTAGCAAAATCATTTACTAAGATTTTTGCAGGCGAAGGCACAAAGATATTCACTGTTCCTTCTGTTATCTTCGCCGGCACGCTTGGCGAATCGTTTATGGTGATTGGATATTTTGTTTTCGAAATAATAATGGTTACCGTTACTTCAGGTGATGGATTCAGCGCAACCAGCCTTGTTGCAGGCATTGTATCATCGGCCGCTGGCATTCCTTTCAACATCGTTCAAGGAATTTTCGGTGTCATCGTTGCCACAATCCTATATCCTATATTAGTAAAAATCTTTAACCAAATGCAAGGGGAATAACTATGACTTTACCATTAGACTCTGTAATGTTACTCAGTGTAACAAACACAAACCTGCGTGACCGCTATACTTCTTTTGCGGAATTTTGCGAAGCGGAGAACCTGAATAAGGAAGATATCGAGAAAAGACTGAATTCCATCGATTACTATTACGATGAAACGGTAAATCAATTCCGTTAAGACAGAATAAAACCAAAGCAAGTTGATACTTTGCTCTGGTTTTTATTTTTTCATTACGCTAATACAACAACGGCAATCCCATCAGCAGACATATCAGGCATAGGACGAGCAGATGTCCCGGATAGAACGCATAGTAGAAATATTTCATCTGCCTTCCCCTCTGTCCATTATAAAAGGCTATCGGAAGCAACATCAACAGTGCAAAGAACTCAAGCAGGCTGCTCGTCAAGCCTAAAACGATGACGGCAAGTGCCATGCCAATCATCCGGTTATCCCGTCTGACATATAAGATGACAATCGCAAGAATCCCCGCCGCATCGTAGTCTGTATGTGCCAACAGCGCGACGAGTGCCATCGCTGCTGTGATACCTATAACCGAAAGATCAGAGAGGAGTCGTTTCTTTTTATCCATCATTCCCACTTCGATTTTTCCTTTTACTGCCTCTATCATCCACATAGTAAGCAAGCCCAAAAACAACGTACAAAATACATTGTTATAACTCCAGTCTACCCATTTTCCCGACAAACAAAGATCGAACGGAATCTCTGAAATTACAAGAAACAGAAGCATGCGCAATGCATATTTTTTGCGGTTACTCGTGTAGTGAAATCCTTCCACCAGTAAAAAACAATAAATCGGAAACGCCATGCGCCCAATCACTCGCATGATAGTATAAACAAGTGACCAGTTGTCTGCACCAAACGAAATTATGACCTCAGGATGCATGCGTTGCACGATAGAAACTGCCACGTGATCAATCGTCATTGTGATTAATGCGATAAGTTTTAAATGAAACCCAGTCAATCCCTTTTTCACTTCCATACAATCCTCCAAAAAAATACCCTGTCCAAATCAGACAGGGCTATCTTTAATCTTTATATCTGCGAATCGCTTCTTTTACTCGCTCATTGTCAAAGGGTTTCACAATAAAATCAAGTGCCCCACATTGAATCGCCTTCATAACGAGTTGCTGATGCCCCATCGCAGAACACATAATCACCTTCGCGTTTGGGTCAATCTCTAAAATTTTTTCCAGACATTCTATACCACTCATACCCGGCATCGTAATATCCATTGTCACAAGATCGGGTTTTAACAATTTATACTTTTCGATTGCCTCTTCTCCATTTGCGGCTCCGCCGACAATCTCGTGATTATCCTCTTCCAGTATCTTTCCCAATGCCATACGAACAAAGGATGCATCATCTACAATTAAAATCCTCATGGCAAATCCTCCTTCGTGTAAAGAAATCTCTCATGTTGATTATAAACAATTACGCGATATATTCCAATCTTATTTTACATATTTTTGGTGAATATTTCCACCAATTTATTGGCTATCCTATTATGATTTTTGCTATACTGTGTATTAGTGTATGCGATTTACTGTATTATGAACGAAGGGTATTATGCATTAAACGATAACTATTGTATCTTTAAAATGATTTCCCGGATTAAACTGAAGCACTGTGTCAATGTCTTTCTCCATATAAAAAGTATCGATTGCTTCTGTATGCTCCCGTACTGTTTTCAGATAAGAATTTCGGGTTTTACACTCCTTGTCACCGAGTGATAAATACAAATGCTCCGGCAAGGGAATATCCCGCCAGCCCCTGCATAAATTTCTCCGCCTTTGGTACAATTTCATTTGTCAAAAGTTGTAAGTATTTATCTGCGCCTCCCATGTAGCTCTTTATATACATGGCTGCCTTCTTCTGCAAATCTATTTAGATATACAACTGGCCTGTCAGAATTCACACTCGGATAAACCACTATTTTTTTATGTACAAAAAAGCCGTGAAAACTGTCTGTACAGTCCCCACGACGCATCCTAAATTGGGGGGGCGAACATTCTTACGGTTCTTCAACTAATGCATCTTTCACACAGTTTCTGCAGTTCTCGTATCTTCTCGCCACATCAAAATACTCCAGTTTTTCTTTATATGCCTGCTGTTCCTTTTTGAAGAAAACTACCAGTTTTTCATAACTGCCTTTCGTCTGTGCTTCCTTCAAAGTTGAAATATATTCTATTCGGTTCTCGTTATGGATGATAAAAGGCAAAATATCATTCTCAAGACATTCCTTGAATAGAATCATTCTCCCTGTTCTTCCGTTACCATCTTGAAATGGATGTATCAGTTCATATTCTGCATGAAACCTACCTAATGTTTCTAATGTTTTATTTGATTGGCTATGATACCATGAAATCAATGCTTTCATCTTTTCGGATACTTCTGTTGGCTCTGCCAGTGTCAGTCCTCCAACAGTGTTCCTCCACCGCTTATAATCACCAATGGCATAGCCATTCGCTCTATCCTCAAAAACACCTGCCTTTAATTCATAATGGAATTCTTTTATCATATCTTCAGATAATGGTTGCCCCAAAACACTTAGCATCTTATTAAACATCAGAAAATGCCCATTCATTTCTTCCACATCTTTTCTTCGATAAACATCTGTAGAAGACGGCAAATAACCTTCTTCAAAGAGTGCTGCCGTTTGTTCTTCCGTCAAGGTACTCCCCTCTATACGATTTGAATGATACGCAAGTGTCCTTTGCGTATATCCATAGACACCACTTCTGTCTTTCTTGTCATATTCTACTTTTAAAACCCATATAAGTGCTTTATTATCCATATATCATATCCTCTATTTTTCTTTCCCGCAGCTCATCTTCCTCAAAATCATTTTCCTAAATCAGTATTCTCCTTAAATCTGATCCATTTCATTGCATATTCCTTCCCCATAAAGTCATCGATTGCTTACCAATGAGGTAAAAAACGCATCTGCCACACTTTTTCAAAGACTTCCCTATCATAACTACTGTTACCTATAAAGTTCTCATTCATCCCTGCACTACCGAGAAATTCCCTTCCTCCAGCAAATCCAAAAGTGCGCGAATCATGTTTGCAACGGCATAAACGCCATCATGCTCCGGAATATGCTTTTCTAACTCAATACCATAATTATCAAACAGACCTGCCATCGGATTATTTTTCACATAAATCAACCCAGCGCAAAGCTCTCTGATGCCAATCTCCGAATGTATCCAAAGAACAAGGAATGTTTAAAGCATGGATACCTGTTTATAGCGCATGATCTGTCTCCTTTTCTTTTATATCTAGATTATAATCCAATTACTATTTTTTCCAGCTTTACGATAACTCAATTCTTCTAAGTACTAAAACCTCACATTTTGTATCAAATAAAGTATCTTCGTCAAGATATTGATTTGAACCAGTAAATATGTACATAGTACCCCTCCTATCTATATTATTGTACCAAGTCGCTAGCGCGACAGCTAGTCCTAAGTACGTAAAATCACCACTTTTTTAATTATTTTTCAAAATAAGTAGCAGTTTTTGTATATATGTTTTATTGTTGAATCACCACAAGACAACTTAAAACAAACAAAAACTGCTATGCTTATGTTATCATGGATTTTTAAACTCAACAACTACATAT
>CAYPAA010000018.1:0-39974 GCA_964408625.1 uncultured Roseburia sp.
ACTATCTCTTCCTGATATTGTCTCTCGATTGCATCTAAGACCATAGAGGTGTCTCGCTCATACGAAGTGCCAAGTTTGAAGTTGAATCTGTTATCCGGCATCACGGATGTACCATTTACCAGGAGTTGAACCTTATTCACAGTATCCAGTTCTGTCAGTGAATTTACGATAGCATACAATACGACATCCGAGGAAATACTTGTGTCGACATTCAAAAATCCCGAGTCAAAGTTGACGTAGCAGACGCCATCATTGATTGTCGCATTTAACAGCTTTGTCCCCGATGGAATCGCAGATTTCGCATTCTTATTATCCGTACCCTTCATCAGATTCTCGATAATCAAACGTTCTTTTGCAACATTGCTGTTGCAATACACATTCATTTCTTTTTTCACCAACGACTGACCATCTGCACTCGCAAAGTATAGCGTCAATATCGTAGCTGTAAGACTGTCTGTCTCTTCACCGTAATCATCAATAAAAGTATCTGTTGTCATGGCGCCGACAAGCACACCATTTTGTCCCTGCAACGGCTCATTTGATACATAAAATGTAACACTTTCAACACCTTTAATCTGTAATAAAGTCTTAACCATCGCAGCGCGGACCAACACCTCAGTATAACCGGACAAATCACTATAATTCCGATTAAAATTCAATGTCAATGTTGTCTGGTCAAACACCACATCGAGCACTTCCACATCTTCCGGAATGGTGCGTCTCGTGTCATTTGCCTCTGGCGCTGACATCAATAACTGTATCGCTTCATCGACCTGTTTTTCCTTGCTCTCAGATTTTAGTTCGTGTTTTTCCGGAACCAGTCCATTTCCCAAGGCATCCATGTAATATATATTGATTCCGTCTTTTTCGTCTGACTGCTTACATCCTGTAAACAGCGTCGCCACACATGATATCAGCAAAGCCCAAACCATTATTTTCTTTCTCATGACTGAGCCTCCTTTACGATATAGTTAAGAGGAAAACGGATATCAAACATTGTCCCTTTCCCCTCAATACTGTGAACTTTAATGTCGCCTTTATGCATGGATACAGCATTTTTTGTAATGGCAAGCCCCAAACCGGTACCACCTATTTCTCTTGAATGAGACTTGTCTACACGATAAAATCTCTCAAAAATGTATTGCAGGCTGTCCTCCGGAATACCTATGCCGGAATCTTCTACCTTAATATAACAATACTGATGGTCTGCGTTTATGGAAACATGAACCCAGCCGCCTTCCATATTGTACTTGATACCATTTTCTACCAGATTTGTAATGGCAAGTGATATTTTCACTTCATCCACTTCCGCTGTCACCGGTCGAAAACTTTCAAAAACCATCTCTACGTGTTGTTTTTCCGCAATCGGTTTTAGTCGCTTTAATATTAACTCAATCAATTCGTTCATATTGACAGGCGCAATGTTTAATGCAACACTTGCCTTGTCCATCTTCACCATCGAAAGAAGATCATTGATAATCTTTGTCTCCCGGTCTATCTCCGCACCGATGTCCGCCATAAACTCCCGATACAGTTCAACCGGCACATTGTCCTGTCCATTCAAAGAATCTGCCAAAACCTTCATTGATGTAAGCGGTGTCTTCAGTTCATGCGACACATTCGATACAAATTCCTGTCGCGATTCATCCAAAAGACGCATTCGCTTCAACAGACTGTTCATCCGTTCCGAGACCTCTTTTGTCTCCGTGTAATCATTTACGTCAATAACGTATTCACTGATACCATTTTCCACCTCACGAATCGATGTGGAAAACCGACGAAACGGATTTGTGAAACGGTCTGAGAAGAAAACGGCTATCGCTGCCACAATCACATAAACAATCAACAACAATATGATAAATACCGATTGGAAATATTCCAAGTTGGCATTGATATATGACATTGACTTGTTCATCACAATGACACCTAAAATCTCATCATCTCCCTCTGCTTTGATGGGCACAGTGACAACGAGAATCTCATTTTCATCATCATATTGGGATGTATTATTTCCTTGAAATGTGCTGACAATATTGCTCCAGATAATGGTCTTGCCAACATCCGCATTGTATGTATCTTTTACAATGGTGAGCATGTTGTTAACAATCATAATTCGGCCGGAATACGACCTTGACAGCGCATCCAATTGATTATCCACCAACTCGGATGATTGTTGATTCAGATAGCCGCTTGATACTATCTGCTTGTTTAACACTTGTCCTTTTGCGACCAAATCTGTGACGTCACTATCCACAGACCTGTTTTCATAGAGTGCTGAAAACACAAGCACAAAGATTGTGCAAGGGACTATTCCCAAAACAAGCATTAACACCGCAATGCGAATTCTAAAACGTTTTAAAAAATCTTTAAGAACGAATTTCTTTTTCATAAAAATCCTCTGTTATTGCTGATAGTAGTAGCCCACGCCCCATTTGGTGTGTACATATCTCGGTTCGCTCGCGTTTGGCTCAATTTTTTCGCGTAATCTTCTAATGTGTACATCTACGGTACGCGCATCCCCCGGATAATCTTCCCCCCAAATGGCATGCAAAAGATTTTCACGGCTATATACTTTTCCCGGATTGGTCACCAGCAAAAGCAGCATATCAAATTCTTTCGACGTCACATTTATCTCCTGATCCTGAATAAACAAACGACGACTCTCCGCATCCATCATCACATCACCGCTGTGAATCTCTGTCAATTTCTGTTCCTGAAGAATCGCCGGTGTCGTGCGTCGCATAATGGCTTTGATTCGCGCCTTAACCTCCAGTATATTAAATGGCTTTGTGATATAATCATCTGCGCCATACTCCAGCCCAAGAATCTTATCCATGTCATCCCCTTTGGCTGTCAACATGACAATTGGCATATTAGAGAACTCACGAATGCGCTGACACACTTCAAATCCGTCCATCTTCGGAAGCATAACATCCAGCAAAATCATGTCGTATGCATTTGCTGTCGCCATATCCAATGCTTCCTGTCCATCATATGCGCAATCCACCTCCATACCGTCCTGCTCAAGACTGAAGCGAATTCCCTTCACAATTAATTTTTCATCATCAACAACTAAAACTTTTTTTGCCATAAATAACCTCAATCAACTACTATGCTATCTGCAAATTTTTGATAAGTACTTTCTCCGATACCGGACACCTTTTTGATATCGTCCGGCACAGAAAAAAGACCATTGCTTTCACGATAATCGATAATCGCCTGTGCTCTGGTCTCCCCAATGCCCGGCAGCGTGGACAATTCTTTGAGGGAAGCGGTATTGATGTTTATCTTGTCATCTACCGATTCCATACTCGTTTTTGCCTGCTGCTCCTCTGTCGTATTGACATGTATCATTTCACCATCTGTCAAAACTCTTGCTTGGTTCAAACCCTGCACCCATGCATCCTCACACAGTCCGCCTGCCTTCTCTATCGCTTGAAAGACACGGCTTCCCGCCGGAAGACCATATACCCCGGGCTTCTTCACTGCGCCGGACACCTGCACAAAACACTGTACCTCCGAGGCAGCCTCGCTCTCGCTTTCTGTCGCCTCCTCGGAAATGGCATCCTCCGGTGCATTCTGTAAATACGATTTTGTACCACATCCCGTAAAACATGTGATACCAACGACAATCGTTATGCAAACGATCCATATGTCTCGTTTCATATATGCTCCTTTCCGCAGAAAAACAGAAAGGAATCCTAGTGCTATGTGGTCTATTTTAACGAAATATGATAATCATTACAAGAGTTTTACAAAATTATTTCAAATAATCAATATTCCTTTAATACTTTGTGCAGAATCCTTGCCATGGCATCAATATCTTCCTTTTCGATGACAAGCGGTGGCAGGAATCGTATCACATTTCCTCCCGCAGAGAGGATTACCAATCCCATCTCCAATGCCTTTTTCACAATGTCCCCCACCGGAACTGTCATCACCAATCCCTGCATAAATCCCATGCCTCTGCGCCCTTCGATCATATCATGCGCCTCGACAAAAGAATCCAACACCTGCTCAAAATAGACACTTAACTTCTCTACATGTTTTGGAATGCCTCTCGACTCCATCATATCAATCGTCTTATCTACTGCCGCGCAGACAAGAGGATTCCCGCCATATGTGGTACCGTGATCTCCCGGCACCAGAGAAGCCTTCGCCACACGATCCGTCAGTAAAAATGCTCCGACAGGAACACCTGCACCGAGTGCTTTTGCACTTGTCATAATGTCCGGCTTCACACCATACTTCTGCCATGCAAACATTGCACCGCTTCGTCCCATCCCACACTGAATTTCATCAAGGATCAATAGAATATCCTTCTCATCGCACAGTTTTCGGACGCCTTCTAAGAATGACTTCTGCGCCGGGTATAAACCACCTTCTCCCTGGATTGTCTCCATAATGATGGCGCACGTCTTATCGCTCACCTGAGCCTTTACACTCTCCAAGTCGTTAAACTTTGCAAATTTCACGCCATCCATCAGTGGCAAAAATGGTTCTCTATAGTGTTCTGTACCTGTCACCGAAAGGGAACCCACAGTACGTCCATGGAAAGAATGCTCCATCGCAATAATCTCATGTCCTGCAAAGCCATCACGAAGGTATGCATATTTTTTCGCAGTCTTGATTGCGCCTTCGACTGCCTCTGCTCCACTGTTTGTGAAGAAAACTTTATCCATCCCGGAGATACGACAAAGTTTTTCTCCTGCTGCAATCATCGGTCTGTGATAATACAAGTTCGATGTATGTGTCAGTTTATCAATCTGGGCTTTCAATGCATCCTTGTATTCTTCATCATTATAACCAAATGCCATCACACCGATACCTGATGCAAAATCCAAATATTCTTTTCCTTCTATATCATATAGATGAACACCGTCTCCTTTTTCAAAAACAACAGGAAAACGATTGTATACATGAAACAGATTTTCTTCCGCGCTTGTAATCAAATTATTCATTGTAGTATTTTTTCTCCTCATCATCTAAAATCGCTGTACCAATTCCTTTGTTTGTAAAGATCTCCAATAGTAAGCAATGCGCAATTCGCCCATCGAGAATATGAACACGCGATACACCCTTTTCGATTGCTTCCATACAGTTTGCAAGTTTCGGTAACATACCTCCACCAATATAACCATCACGAATTAACGCTTTCGCATCCGATACGGTCAATTCCGATATCAAGGTAGACTTATCATCCGGGTCTTTATATACCCCTTCGATATCTGTCAAAAATGCCAACTTTTCTGCCGATACAGCCTGGGCAATTGCGCAAGCCGCATCATCCGCATTAATATTGTACGTCAGAAAATGGTCATCCATTCCAATTGGACATACAATCGGGAGAAAATCCTTTTCCAAAAGGTCCGTCAAAATCTTTGGATTTACCTCCGTGATTTCCCCTACAAAACCGATATCCTGTCCGTTTGACAGTTTCTTTTCTACTTTTAATAAACCACCATCTTTTCCGCTGATGCCAATCGCATTCACACCAAGTTCCTGCACCATTTGAACCAATGACTTATTTACCTTGTTGAGAACCATCTCCGCAATTTCCATCGTCGGTTCATCTGTTTTGCGAAGACCGTTGATAAACTCCGTCTCCATACCTGTCTTTTCCACCCAACGGCTGATTTCTTTTCCACCGCCGTGCACAATGATTGGTTTAAATCCAACTAATTTCAACAAGGTAACATCCTGAATCACTTGCTTTTTTAGTTCATCATCAATCATAGCGCTCCCGCCGTATTTCACCACAATGATTTTACGGTTAAACCGCTGTATATATGGCAGCGCCTCAATCAACACCTGTGCTTTTTCCAGGATTTCCTGCATATTCTTGTCATTCATTTTGTTTCTCCTTTGATGTTCATCTCTGTCAATTTCACTAGGAACGATAATCTGCATTTATTGTTACATATTCGTGTGTCAAATCACATCCCCAGGCAGTCGCTTTCGCATCCCCCTGCTTCATATCACAAATCGCTGTCACAGCATCTGCTGAAAGAATCTTTGTCGCTTCCTCCTCGCTGTAATCGAGTGCGACACCATTTTGTATGATTTGCATTTTTCCGTTTGCACTCTCAAAAAACAAATCTACCTTTTCCGGGTCGAAATCAACACCGGCATATCCGAGCGCACAGAGAATTCTTCCCCAGTTTGCATCATGCCCATAGATTGCCGCTTTTGTCAGACTGGATGTAATAACGGACTTCGATAACGTCACTGCTTCCGCCTTTGTCCTTGCACCAATCACCTTTACCTCAAATAACGCGGTAGCGCCTTCACCGTCTCCTGCCATCATCTTTGCCAATGCCCGGTTCACCGTCAACAGTGCCTCGATAAACGCATCATAATCTGCATTCTTCTCTGTTATCTCGTCATTTCCCGCCATGCCGTTTGCAAGTACAACACAGGTGTCATTTGTCGATGTATCGCCATCCACGGAAATCATATTGTAGGTATCATTTACAACATCGGAAAGTGCTTCCTGCAACAGTTCCTTTGAGATGGTAATATCGGTTGTGATAAAAGCAAGCATCGTGCACATATCCGGATGAATCATTCCGCTTCCCTTACTCATACCGCCGACTGTCACCTCCTTATCTCCGATCATAAAGGTGACAGCCGCTTCCTTCTTATGTGTATCTGTTGTCATAATGGCTTTCGCTGCTGCCTCGCCTGCCTCCGATGAAGCCGAAAGGTTTGGTGCCATCGCTTCAATACCGGACTTCAACCTGTCCATAGGAAGCTGCATTCCAATCACGCCGGTCGATGCAACAAGTACCGCATCCGAAGGAATAGAAAGTGCCTTTGCTGCTGCACTTGCCGTCTGTTCACAATAAGCCATGCCTTCTGCGCCGGTACATGCATTTGCGATACCTGCATTGACAACAACCGCCTGCACAAACGCGCTCTCCTTTACCACCAACTGATCCCATTTTACCGGTGCCGCCTTCACGACATTTCTGGTGAATGTTCCTGCTGCCCTCGCCGGCTTTTCACTAAAAATAAGCGCCATGTCGTCCCGCTCTTTATATTTGATTCCCGCCGCCGTATTTGCCGCCAAAAATCCCTTTGCAGCTGTTACACCACCTGTAATCTGTTTCATCTCATATCCTCCCGTAACAAGTCATCACTGGTTAAACCTTGTAATGTTTTCTTCGTTCAAAACAAAGTCATATGTATATAGGTCATCTCTCTTTGTCCATCCCTCTTCGTTCCAAAACGCATTACCAACTTCGTTATTTGTAAATGCTACCAGCGAAACTTTATTTATTTGTTCTTCCTGCAGTCGTCGCATACATGATGTTGCCATCGCTTTTCCTACGCCTCGTTTGCGAAATTCTTCCTTCACACACACATGATAAAAACACCCTCGTCTTCCATCATGTCCGCATAGAATGGAGCCGATAATCTGTCCCTTTCTCTCTGCGACTACGCTTGTATTCGGATTTCTTTTTATAAATCGTGTCACACCTTCCTTGGAGTCATCAATACTGCGCATTCCAAATCCGTGAATGCTAAGCCACAAATCATAAACGGCTTCGTAATCCGACTCCTGCATTGTGCGTATTGTTACATCTGTCAAAATCTTTTCCTCTTTCTCCTATCAATTATGGAAACATCGGGATAAGTTCGAGTCCCTCTTTCTCCGGCAGTCCAAATAGAATGTTCATATTCTGTACAGCCTGCCCCGCTGCACCCTTTACAAGATTATCAAGCGCTCCCATCATAATGGCGCGATGTGTTCTGGGATCAACTTTTACACATAAATCAACAAAGTTAGAACCTTCCACCCATTTTGTCTCCGGTGTAGATCCGGCATCCAGAACACGAACGAAATACTCGTTGTCATAATACTGATGATAAATGTCCAACAACATCTCCTCCGTCGGATAATCCACGTGACCATCCGGATACATCACCTCTTTGAGATTTGCATAGGCCGTCACAAGAATTCCCCGATTCATCGGAACGAGATGTGGCGCGAAGGATATCATCACCTCTTCGCCGCATGCGTAACCTAGTTGCTCCTCAATCTCTGGTGTATGTCGGTGTGTCGCCACCCCATATGCCTTGATGCTTTCATTCACCTCGCAGAAAAGATTTGACACCTTCGCTCCGCGCCCTGCCCCAGACGTACCTGATTTTGCATCTACAATCAGTGTGCTATGATCAATCATGTTTTCTTTCACAAGTGGATAGGTTGCCAAAATGGAGCATGTCGTATAGCACCCCGGGTTTGCCACCAGGCGTACGCCTTTCATCTTATCCCGATTAATCTCACACAATCCATATACTGCTTCCTCGATAAACTGTGGACTCTTATGTTTGATGCCGTACCATGCTTCATATGTAGTAACATCTTTAATCCGAAAATCTGCACTGAGATCAACAATCTTTACCTGACTTAGGATTTCTTCCGTCAGAACAGATGCCAGATATCCCTGTGGTGTCGCCGTAAAAATAACATCCACCTGTCTTGCCAGCTCCAGCAAACTATCATCCAAACATCGCTCGTCCACAAGTTCAAAAAAATTGTGATATACACTCGCATATTTCTCATCTACATAGCTTTTAGATCCATACCAAACGATTTCCACTTCTTTATGTGCAAACAACAATCGGACAAGTTCTCCACCCGCATATCCTGTTGCTCCAATAATACCTGCTTTAATCATAAACAATCCCTCTTTCCAGTTGCATTCTTTCTGTACTCTAACTATCTTATTACAAATTATGTGTGAAGTAAAGATATTTTCATTATTTTATAAGTTATTTTTGTATATTTATTCATTTATCCTTCACATTTTCGCTATTTGTGCAACCAAATATGATTATTTATGCAAATATAGTGCATATTTTGTACTTGCCTTTTTTTTCTTTATATTGTATATTATCTGTGTTGGGCTTTTGTCCTGACATTTTTAAATAGGAATTACGTTATCAAGGTAAATTTATGTATCAAAAAGATAGGATACAAGGAGGAATCACAATGAAAGAAAAAGTTGTATTAGCTTATTCCGGTGGTCTGGATACCACAGCAATTATCCCATGGTTGAAGGAAACATACAATTATGATGTTGTTTGTTGTTGCATCGACTGTGGTCAAGGAGAAGAATTAGACGATTTAGAGGAACGTGCAAAACTTTCCGGTGCCACAAAGCTTTACATCGAAGATATCACAGATGAATTTTGCGAAGACTACATTATTCCTTGTGTTCAGGCCGGTGCTGTTTACGAACATAAGTATCTGCTGGGCACTTCCATGGCTCGTCCCGGAATCGCAAAAAAACTTGTTGAAGTTGCCAGAAAAGAAAATGCTGTTGCTATTTGTCACGGTGCAACCGGTAAAGGAAACGATCAGATTCGTTTTGAACTCGGAATCAAAGCACTTGCCCCGGACATCAAGGTAATTGCTCCTTGGAGAGATGACCGTTGGGGAATGGATTCCCGTGAAGCTGAAATCGAGTACTGCCACGCACATGGAATCGACCTTCCATTTGGAACAGACCAGTCTTACAGCCGTGATCGTAATTTATGGCACATCAGTCACGAGGGATTAGAACTGGAAGATCCTTCCCTTGCACCAAACTACGACCATATGCTGGTTCTCGGCGTCTCACCTGAGCATGCTCCTGATGAACCCGAAGAAGTTACCATGACCTTTGAAAAAGGTGTCCCAAAATCAGTCAATGGCGTTGAGATGAAAGTATCCGACATCATTCGTGAGTTAAATCGTCTTGGAGGAAAACACGGAATCGGTATCGTCGACATTGTTGAAAACCGCGTTGTTGGTATGAAGTCACGTGGCGTCTACGAAACTCCGGGCGGAACGATACTGATGGAAGCACATGATCAGCTTGAGGAATTGGTATTAGACCGTGACACCATGGCAGTAAAGAAGGATCTTGGAAATAAACTGGCACAGGTTGTTTACGAAGGAAAATGGTTTACTCCTCTTCGGGAAGCCATCACCGCTTTCGTCACATCTACGCAGGAGTGCGTTACCGGCGAAGTAAAATTCCGACTCTACAAGGGAAATATTATCAAAGCCGGCACAACTTCTCCTTACTCACTTTACAGCGAGACGTTGGCATCATTTACAACCGGTGATATGTATGATCATCATGACGCAGAAGGATTCATCACATTGTTTGGTCTTCCGCTTCAGGTTCGCGCCATGAAGATGAATGAACACAAAAACAAAAATCAAAAATAAACATGAAAAAATGGGAATGTGTATATCAGACGATACGGACACATTCCCATAGTTTTTTCGGAAAAATTATTCTCTTTTCATATTCACTTATCTCTTTCCCGAAGGTAATAAATGGTCGGCACCACCACCATGGTCAGGACAGTAGAAAACATCAGACCGAACATTAACGTTACTGCCATCGGCGCTGACATCGGGTCCTTGGAGATAATCAGCGGAATCAGACCGATACAGGTGGTTATACTGGAAATCATAATCGGACGGAACCTGGCTGCCACGGCTGACTGACATGCCGCTTCTACCGATTCGCCCACCGCGCGCTTGGCATCAATCACCTCTATCAGAAGAATCCCATTATTAACTACAATACCAAAGAGCGCCACCACGCCAAGCAGTGCCATGGCCTGAAGTGGCATATCCAGCACCCAGAGGCCAAAGCAGCAGCCAATCAGACTCAGAGGAATCGAAGTCAAAACATTCAAAGGTTTTGCAAAGTCCTTAAACTGTAGCAACAGAATGACATAGATGATTAAAACAGCTACGGCGGCCGCCTTCAGTATGCTAATCAGCAGCTCCGTCATATTGCTCATTTCGCCCTGCTCCACAATCGTCATATCCCCGGTATCCATTTTGGAAAGATACTTTTCTTCAAACTCAGACTCAATATTGCCGGAAACATATCCTGATTTTACCCCGGAGAGCACCTTCACATACCGCTTGCCGTTGTAATGATTGATGAGAGGAACCGTAGGCTCTAATGTAATATCAGCCACCTGACCAAGCAGCACATGGGTATCGCTGACCGTGCCGGAAATCGGCAGATTTTTCAGTTCCTCCAGGTTGTCAATATCCGCCCGCACCACAATATCCATCTCATCCTCGGAGCCGGTATAAGCAGAAGCCGTAGCTCCCATCAGACTTGTATTCAACTGCTTAATCACATCATATTTCAGCAGACCATAACTGGACAAAAGTTCACTGTCCAGATGAACTCTGTATTCATACTGGGAAATCACGGTCGTGTCACGAACATCTGTGCTTCCCTCAACCTGTTTTAGACCTTCCACCATCTCGCGGGCCAGCGCATTGATTTTATCTGTGTCATCCCCGGAAACAGTATATACAATCTTCGCGTCTGTCGGCATGGAGTATTCCAGACATTTTACTTCGATGGTAGCCCCTGCCACTCTTTCATCGAGTTTCTTCTGTATTATCTTTGCGGCCGTTTCCGTATCGCCCGCTTCCTTCAGTTCCTCCTCGTTCAGTTCCAGCATAATCCGTGATGCATTATCAGCATCACTAAGCGTCGGCACAGTCAAAAAGAAACTGGGGAGTCCACCGCCAACGGCTGCCGTGAAATGATCCACCAGCGGCTCATCCTCAAGCACGTCCTGAATTTCATCGACAATCCTGTCGGTACCCTCCATGTTCATCGTTTCATTTTTCACATCCACGTAAAGAACCGGCTTTGATGAATATGGAAAAAACTGCATTCCGAGCTGCGTCACCAGAAAAGCTGCCACGCCAAGCGTTGCAAAGGAAAACAGTAGCACACGTTTCGGATAGCGCATCCCAAGCCCAAGCAAACGGTCAAAAAAGCGATACAGGAGGTTCTCCTTTTTTCCTTCCTTCGGCTTTTCCGGCCGGAAGAAAAAGTAAGCCAGCACCGGTGTCCCAAACATTGCCATGACATAACTGGAAACCAGAGAGGCAATGACAACGGTCGGTATCGTACCTGCCACCTGCCCCACCACGCCCGGCATGAAGTAAATAATGCTGAAGGTCACAATGGTAGTAAGTGTACTGGTCAGTACTGGGATCCATGTCTCCTTTACCCCATCAACAATAGCCTCTGTTTTTTCTTTTCCCGCATTTAGTCCCTGCTGAATCGCTTCGCTGATGACGACCGCATTATCCACTAGAATTCCCAGACTGACAATCAGACCGGCAATCGAAATAAACTGAAACTCAATATTCAGCAGATACATCACGGTAAAGGTACTCATAATACTGATGGGTAGCGCGGTGGAAATCACAAGTGCATTGCGGATGCCCACGCCAATCATGACCACAATCATAATAAGCAGAATACTCTCCACCAGATTGATAAGAAAGCCATTGATATTTTCACTGATGGCCTCCGGCGCGTACATCACTTCATGAAAAATCAATTCCTTCGGCAAATTTTCTTTTAATTCATTGATGGTACTTCGCACGTCTTTTCCAATGTTGACCGCATTCACATCATCATCAAAGGTACCGACAAGAAGGATGCAGGGCCGCCCATCCTGCAGATAATGTTTTTCGCTCGTGTTTTCCACATAAACCCTTGCCACATCCTTCAGCTTGACAAAGGACAGGCTGTCGTCGGCACCGCCAATCACCGTATTCTCTATATCCTGCAGGCTGGTAAACAAGCTGTCGCTTGCCACCGTAATCGTACCGGTATCATAGGAAATACTGCCGGCAGGAATATTTAGATTCTGAGCCTGCATCAGCGACAGAATATCCTCAATCGAAATCTGGTAAGACTGCAACTTGCTGATATCGGCCTCGACCACCACCTGCTTGGTAGATTTTCCCTCCATGGTCACCGACGCCACATGTTCCACATCCTCCAACTGGTCCTTGATGGTTTCCCCATAGGACACCAGTTCTTCGGCAGAATAAGTATCGCTGGACAAACTGATGATAAACTGGTTTTGGGATACCAAATCCGTATTAACCGTACTCTCCATACACATATCCGGCAAATCGCCCTGAATGTCCGATACCGTTTCCCTTAAATCAGAATCCACCTCATCAATCTTCACATCCAGATCATAATATACAATGATGGCGCTGGCAGATTCCATGCTCATGCTGGTGGTATAGTCCACATGCTCCAACGAATTGATCTCATCCTCCAGACGGTTTGTCACATATTCCTCCACCTCTTCCGGAGAAGCGCCCGGATACAACGTCGTAACCAGAGCCGCCGCCACACTGGCGTCAGGATTTTCCTGCTTCGGAATGACGTAGTAGCAGATCATGCCCACCACGGCGATAATGACCAGAAAAAAACTGACAATATATCTGTTTTTCAATAACGCTCTTGTGATTTTCTCCATCTCAACGCCTCCTACTTTTTATAGGACACTGCGTTGCCCGTCTGAATCGTTTTCATGCCCTCGGTAATAATTTTCTCTCCCGCCTTCGTTCCGGTCACCAGCACATAATCATCCTGTACCTGCTCGATAGTAATATACTCCCGCTTGGCCCGTCCGTCCTCTACCACATAGACATAATCCTCTCCGTCATTTAAAATCACAGAAATAGGAAGCCAGATGCCACGCCGTTCTCCGATATTGATTTTCACGGTAGCAAGTTCGCCCAGATACAAATCGGGATTTTCCACATCGATCGTCACATTCGTAGAATAAGTTCTGGTCGTCTCATCCGGCATAACATCAATATCCTTGATGCTTCCGGTAAACATCTGCTGTCCTACGGTAATGCCGGCTGCCATACCGGCTGTCAGATCTTTTATGTCCGTCTGGGATACGCCAAAGTTAACAACCACCTCATGACTTGCCAATACAACGGCAGGAATCAGCGGCGTAGAAACACTGCCTTCTTTCGCTTGTATATCCACCACATAACCATCGGCAGGTGCCTTCAGTGTACATTTCTCCACTGCTTTTTGTGCATTTTCCACATTATCCTGCGCATTATCGTATGCTTCCCGGGCATTGTCAAGATTGTCCTCCGCCGCATCCATCCGCTCCTTCTGCACCTTGGCTTCATCCGACTCTGCACCTTCCCTTACCTTCTTGTCGTAAGCCTCCTGGGCACTGTCCACATTCTGCTGATAAATTTCCAGGGTACTCTGCGCTGACTCAAGTTCCACTTGAAGCGAATAATACTCCGGATTAATTTCATAGGAGGGCATAACCGCTACACCGGGGCTCGATCCAGTATTTGTTTCACCGCTCTGCTCCGCTTCCTTGTATTGCGGCGTATTGTTAAGACGTTCCTTTAACTCATTCACTTTTTTCTGCTGCTCGTTACGCCTGGTCAAGGCACTCTCCAGGTTTTCCTTTTCCCTGCCGGCACCACAGGCATCTGCATAATCCTTTACCGCTTTATCATAGGACTCCTGCGCGCTGTCCCTGTTTTTTTTGGCATAGTCAAGCGTACGGTTGGCAGAATCCAACTGGTCTAACGCATCCGCATCATCAATAGTGACAAGCGGACTTCCCTCGTGCACTTCGTCTCCTTTTTTTACATGCACCTTCTGCACCGTCCCAACCGTCTCAAAGGTACACTGCATCGTCTCATCCGGCTGCACCAAACCGGTATAGGTCAAAGATACGTCGCTTCCGGTCTCACCTGCCTCCACAACGGAAACCGGGTACACCTTTTCTTCCGCGACATCGTCCTTCTTCTGCTGCTTTCTCACCGCCACAACTGAAATCAGCACAATGAAAACTGCGAGTGCAAGAAGGAGTAACACTGTTTTTTTTGTAATGTGTTTTTTCATCTGTGTCTTCCCCCAAAATGTTATGGAATTGGCGTATCTCTACAATAATTCTCGAATCATTTCCCGGTCAAATACAACACGTGTCATATGGTCTACCTCAATACGGTACAACGCATTTGCCGCAAGATGTTCTGCCGCCTGTTCAATATCGCGGATACCCGATGTGTTTTGATACAATTCCATCAACTCATCCAGTCCATCCTCGGTCAGTTCACATTCTTCCGGCTTCAATCCGATTCGTTTTAACACCTTTGGCATTGCAAAGTCCTTAAAAATCACTTTCTTTTCCTCTATGGTGTAATCCGGCAATTCAATACAGGCAAATCGAGACATCAGCGGAGCACTAATCTCACTCTTGTCGTTCGCTGTAGCAATCGGGTACACACCGGTGGTCGGAATATTGCACTCGATATAATTATCGGTGAATCCCAAATTGTCTAACAAGGTAAGCAGAACATCCGCCGGGTTTCCGTTTCCCTTTCCCGCATTTGCTTTATCCAGTTCGTTGATAATAAACACGATGTTGGAACTCTCCGCCATAGCAAAGGATTCCATGATAATACCCGGCTTTGCGTTCGAATAAATTCTCGAACTTCCTGTTAACTGCTCCGGGTCGTTGATTGAGCTCATCTCCAGTGTCGCCCACGGCATCTTGAGAATTCTCGCCACGGCGTATGCAATCTGTGATTTACCGGTACCCGCCGGTCCAATCAATAGCAGACCGTATGCCGGCAATGTATGTGTACGATTAATCTGAATAATCGTCTCGATAATCCTTTGCTTCACCTTTTCCATACCGTAGAGCTCTTCGTCCAGAATTCGACGCGCCTCCACAGGGTCGATGGACTCAAAATAATTGTTTTTCCATTGAATACTGAGCATCATAGACAACGCACGCTGCGCGTGACGCCGTTCCTCCGGTGTCACTTCACTCGAGCGCGCCACCGCCAAATTGCGTCTCGCCCACAAGCGAATGTTGTCCGGAAGTGTAGAACCGGCACATGTCAAAAAATCTGTAATACTGCGGATGCTGGTCAATTTCATATCATCGCCATCTTCATCCGCATCTTCATCTAACATATTTTCGGTCGGTGCATCACTGGCAAATAATTTTTCGATCATGAATTGGAGGAAGCCATCTTCTGCCGATAGTTTTGCCCCGCGAACGGTCACCCCGGTTTCCTTGATGCGATACACTGCATATCCCTTGGCTGTGTTTGCACCCGAAAGTTTTACAACAATATGATTTTCACCCAGCCATTTCATCAAATTGACAAATCTGGCATCTATAGCTAAAATATCAGATCGGCTGACTTTTCCATCCTCGTTGAAATCAAACGCATTGGCTTTCATCGGATTTGCAAACATTCCGCTTGCATGGTGCGCCCATTCTTTTTCCTGATTGCTTAAAACCAAAATCGGGTCATGCGCAGTAGCTTGTCTTTTATTTGAACGGAAAACTTCGAACTCATTGATGTCCGTCGTCTTTTTTTCTTTCTCCCGACTATTAAAGTCATAAACCGCCATGTTTACTCCCTACTTTTGCTCTTTTAATGCTACAATAATCTCTTCTTTCAGATCTATGCATTTGTCTTTCATACGCTTTGGTGTGCTTGCAGATGAGAGTAATCGTCCGACAAGTTTTGATGCGATATCGTACTCTTTGTAATGCATTGCCATGTTCACCAAGATATAATCTACCGTATTTGCATCCATGCCATTAAAAGGAGGTGTCTCCGTCGATGTCATTTTCATAAAGCCATCATATGCCTGACGGTAGAAACCATCATATTCCTTTTTGATTTCCTCTTTGCGTTTTACATTGGTTGGTGTATCCTCCGGCATCGTTTCTAACTGCTTACGGCGAAGCCATGCTATGTTCAGACATATATAAGCCTTCTCACTCAACTTACCTTTTTTTGCCATTGTTGAAACCAAAGCCAGCTTATACTTTTCCACAGCATATTCATATGTATAGGTTTCCATTTCGGGATCGCTCGTTGGTTTGAAGTTAACCGTTATTGTCTCGCGAATCCATTTGCGCTGAGAAGCTGACAAATGTGCAAAATTTCTGTTCAGTGCTGCATAACCACAACGCGGACATGCACTAACGCCATATTTTACCGAATCCACATATTCATGATTCGGACGCAGGTCTGCGTCCGGTTCCATTCTCTTTACTTTGGATGACTTTACCATTTTGACCGAAAACTCTTTGTCACATACAGGACATGTCACCTTTCGATCCAAGATAAAATCCTTTTCCGTATATTCTGCAACGGCTTCCTCGTTGACTTTCTTCGCTGTACTATTTTTCTCAGCCCCATCATTTAAAATATCCAACTCTCCCGTCTGACCAAGGCCAAATTTTTCTAATCCTGATAATAAATTCATAACTACTACTCCTTCTGCTATCTAAAAAGCTTTTTATGCTGTTGGTAACTTAAATGAACTCTTCAACGAAACGATGCGATTAAGCACCAAATGTTCTTTTGTGGTATCTTTTGCATCTACGCAGAAAAATCCCTGACGCACAAATTGAAAACTGTCGTATGCCTGTGCGTCGGCAAGCGATGGCTCGACACGGCAATTGGTAAGTACCTTAAGTGAATTCGGATTCAAATTCAAACTGCCATCTTCATTGTACACTCCTGCTTCTTCATCTACAATATTTTCATAAAGACGTACCGTCGCAGGAATCGCTGTCTCGGCACATACCCAATGAATCGTTCCTTTTACTTTACGACCATCCGGGCTGTTTCCGCCACGGGAATCCGGATCATATGTGCAATGAATCTCTGTGATATTACCATCTGCATCTTTTTTACAGGAATTGCAGGTAACAAAATACGCATTCATCAAACGCACCTCATTCCCCGGGAACAGACGGAAATACTTCTTTGGAGGTTCTTCCATAAAATCCTCTCGCTCAATGTAAATCTCTCCTGAGAATGGAACCTGACGTGATCCCAACGCCTCATTTTCAAGATTGTTTGGCACATCCAGATACTCAATCTGCCCTTTTGGATAATTATCAATCACAACCTTAACCGGATCAAGAACAGCCATCACGCGGCTCTTCTTTGTTTTTAAATCCTCCCGGATACAATACTCTAACATTGCATAGTCGACAGAGGCATTACTCTTCGATACCCCGCAAAGTTCTACAAACTTTGCAATGGATTCCGGTGTAAACCCACGACGTCGAAGTGCCGCGATGGAAACAAGTCTTGGGTCATCCCATCCATCAACAATGCCCTCTTCCACCAAGCGATTGATATATCTCTTACCTGTAACAACATTTGTCAGGTACATTTTTGCAAATTCAATCTGTCTCGGCGGCTTTTCAAATCCAACCTCACGGACAACCCAGTCATAAAGAGGTCTGTGATCCTCAAACTCCAAGGTACAGATGGAATGGGTAATCCCCTCAATCGCATCCTCGATGGGATGTGCAAAATCGTACATTGGATATATGCACCACTTATCACCTGTGTTGTGATGGGTCATATGTGCGACGCGATATAAAATAGGGTCCCTCATATTGATATTGGGAGATGTCATATCGATACGGGCGCGAAGTACCATACTGCCATCTTCATATTTTCCCTCTTTCATATCTTGGTAAATCTGAAGATTTTCTTCTATGCTGCGGTTTGCATTTGGGTCCTCTTTCCCGGGCTCTTTCAATGTCCCACGATATTCACGAATCTGTTCCGCATTCAAATCCGAACAGTAAGCCTTCCCTTTTTTTATTAGCGTAATCGCTGCCTCATACATCTGCTCAAAGTAATCGGATGCGAAATATAAATGCTCCTTCCAATCAACTCCAAGCCACTGGATATCCGCTTTGATGGATTCAACAAATTCCATACGTTCCTTTGTCGGATTGGTATCATCAAAACGCATGTGAAATTCGCCGTGATATTTTTGTGCCAAACCGTAATTCAATAAAATGGACTTTGCATGCCCGATGTGAAGATATCCGTTTGGCTCCGGCGGAAAACGCGTACACACGCGATCATATACACCTTCCGCCAAATCCTTTTCAATCTCCAGCTCAATAAAATTTTTTGAAACTACTTCTTTTTCGTTTTCCATTGATGTCTTCCTCTTTCCAAAAGTGTGTAAGTCTATTCTTTATGTTTGTGCGTAAACAGATGGTCGCTGCAATATTCATAATTTCCGTTACACTTTGAACAGAAACGAAACTCCAACTCAGGATTTGTCAATTCCGTGCGACCGCATACCGCACACTTGTGGCGTGATATCTGTCCATTTCTCCGCGCCGTATTTTGTTCCTGCCCCTGACGAACTTTCCACTTGAATTCCTTTCGTCTGTGAATATCTCTGGGGTCCATCCGTTTATAATTACGAGATGATAGATAAAACAGTGCAAAGTTGAGCAGAGAACAGACAATCGCCACTCTGCCGGACCAACCCGTTTGAAACAGGCTAAATACAATCATTACGACATAAAAAATCGCCATCCATTTCATCTTGATTGGAATGATGAAATATAAGAGCACCTGCATATCCGGAAAGCAAACGGCAAATGCCAAAAAGATAGACAAGTTGATATATTGCATACTAAAATATCCACCCACCGTGTGGAACGGAGACCCGGTCGTCAACGTATACACACCATACAAGACAAACGATCCAATCAGGGTGAACAGCATTCCGCCAAAAATATATGCGTTAAATCGGAATACCCCCCATGCATTTTCAAGCGCACTGCCCAACTGATAATATAAGAGCAGCATAATTGCAAAAAATAATAGATTGGTAGATTCCGGAATCATAATCCAGGTAAATATTCTCCAAAATTGAAATTTATGGATAATATAGTACGGTTCTAATGTCATTAACTGAATAAAGTTTGTGCCGGATGCACTGCTCATCAGCATCAATACATAACCTATAATATAGCCGCTAATCAGATATTTCATAAGGTTTGGAATCGCGTATTTTCCAAGTTTTTTTTCTAGCTTATTTAACATGAAACTCTCTCCTTTACCGACATTTTTGTGACAAAAACACATCGCAAGACATAGTTCTTGACGATACTGCATAATTATTTTAATTATAGGGGGATAACCCTATTTTGTCAACGAATCTCTTCCTTGTTTTTTGTCGCTTCATGTCGTATAATAGTTGTGTTTGCACAAAAATAACATTTAATAAGAAATGACTCGTATCTATCAGTATTCAGAAAGAAGGGTTACAAGCATATGACAAATAGATTGTACAAGTTAGGAATTGATATTGGTTCTACCACAGTTAAGATTGCTATCTTAGACGAAAAGGATAAACTTGTTTTCTCCGATTATGAAAGACATTTCGCAAATATTCAGGAGACATTGAGTGATTTATTACATAAGGCCTTTGATGAGATGGGTGAAATCAAAGTCTCTCCTATCATCACAGGTTCCGGTGGCCTGACACTTGCCAAACATTTGGACATTGATTTTGTTCAGGAGGTTATCGCCGTTTCCACTTCGCTCACCCATTGCGCTCCGCAGACGGATGTCGCAATCGAACTCGGTGGCGAGGATGCCAAGATCATTTATTTTGAAAATGGAAATGTCGAGCAGCGTATGAATGGTATCTGTGCCGGTGGTACCGGTTCGTTCATTGACCAAATGGCCTCTTTGATTCAAACAGATGCTTCCGGTTTGAACGAATATGCAAAGAATTATCAGGAAATCTATCCTATCGCTGCCCGTTGCGGTGTATTTGCCAAAACAGATATTCAACCTCTGATTAACGAGGGTGCTACAAAAGAAGACCTGTCTGCTTCTATTTTTCAGGCAGTTGTGAATCAGACGATTTCCGGCCTTGCCTGCGGTAAGCCGATTCGTGGACATGTTGCATTTCTCGGCGGTCCGCTTCATTTTCTGGATCAGTTGAAGCGTACCTTTATCCGCACGTTGGATTTGGATGAGGACCATGCGATTACACCGGAGAATTCTCACCTGTTTGCCGCTATTGGTTCCGCTTTGAATTATAAACCGGAAAAAGTCTTTGCCATCACAGATATTATGGCTCGGCTTTCTTCTGATATTCATATGGATTTTGAAGTTGCCCGCATGGAGCCACTTTTTGCAAACCAGGCGGAATATGACGCATTTTTGACACGTCACAGTGACAATCATGTCACCACTGCCGACATTTCGGAATATCATGGCAACTGTTACCTCGGTATTGATGCCGGTTCTACCACAACAAAACTTGCTCTTGTGGATGATGACGGAAATCTCCTTTACTCTTTCTACAGCAGCAACAATGGTAGTCCGCTTCTCACATCAATCAAAGCGATTCAGGAAATTTATGCGAAATTACCTGCTGATGCTCACATCGTTCACTCATGTTCTACCGGATATGGGGAGGCTCTTTTGCAGTCCGCACTTATGTTGGATGAAGGTGAAGTTGAGACCGTTGCCCATTACTATGCCGCTGCTCACTTTGACCCTTCTGTTGACTGTATCCTTGACATCGGCGGACAGGATATGAAGTGCATCAAGATTAAGGATCAAACGGTTGACTCTGTACAGTTGAATGAGGCATGCTCTTCCGGTTGCGGTTCCTTCATTGAAACATTTGCGAAATCGCTCAACTTCTCAGTACAGGATTTTGCGAAGGAAGCTCTTTTTGCACAACATCCGATTGATTTGGGTACACGTTGTACTGTTTTTATGAACTCAAAAGTTAAGCAAGCACAGAAGGAAGGCGCATCTGTTGCTGATATCTCTTCCGGTCTTGCTTATTCTGTCATAAAAAATGCGCTGTTCAAAGTTATCAAGTTGACAGATGCCTCTGACCTCGGCAAGCATATCGTTGTTCAGGGTGGCACGTTCTACAACGATGCCGTGCTTCGCAGTTTTGAAAAGATTTCCGGCGTGGAAGCAATTCGCCCGGATATTGCAGGCATCATGGGTGCCTTTGGCGCTGCTCTCATCGCAAAGGAACGTTATGAGGATGACCCCAAGACGACAATGCTTTCCATTGAGCAGATTAATGCACTTACTTTTTCGACAGAATTATCCCGCTGTCCACATTGTAACAACCACTGCCTGTTGACGATCAACAAATTCTCCGACGACCGTTCCTTCATCACAGGCAATCGTTGCGAGCGCGGTCTTGGTTTAGAGAAAAATAAGGAGAACATTCCAAATCTATACGATTACAAGTATAAGCGGCTGTTTCAATACAAGCCACTGAAGAAGGACGAGGCTGTCCGCGGTACTGTTGGTCTTCCTCGTGTCTTGAATATGTATGAGAATTATCCTTATTGGGCCACTTTCTTTAGGGCGCTGGGGTTTGCAACCATTCTCTCCCCTCGCTCGACACATAAGATTTATGAGTTGGGTATCGACTCCATTCCAAGCGAATCAGAGTGCTACCCTGCAAAGCTGGCTCATGGACATGTACAGTGGTTGATTCATAAGGGTGTAGATTTTATCTTTTATCCATGTATCCCTTATGAAAGAGATGAATTTCCGGATTCCGACAACCACTACAACTGTCCTATCGTTACATCTTATGCTGAAAATATTAAGAATAATGTCGAGGACATCACAAGTGGTAAGATGCGTTTCCTAAATCCATTTATGGCATTTACCTCAGAGGCGATTCTCACAAACCAGTTAGTCAAAGTTTTTGCCACAGAATTTCCTGAGATTCCTGCCGATGAAATCAAAAAGGCTGCGCACGCGGCATGGGAAGAACAAAATGTATTTCGTCAGGATATGGCGAAAAAAGGTGAAGAAGTTCTCAAATATATGGAAGAAACAGGTCGTCGCGGTATCGTTCTCTGCGGTCGCCCCTATCATGTTGACCCGGAGATTAACCATGGTATTCCGGATATGATCAACTCCTATGGGATGGCTGTCTTGACAGAAGACTCCATTTCACACCTCAGCAAGGTTGAGCGTCCGCTTATTGTTATGGACCAGTGGATGTTCCACTCTCGTATGTATGCCGCTGCCAACTATGTGAAGACGAGAGATGACTTGGATGTTATCCAGCTCAACTCTTTCGGTTGTGGTGTCGATGCCGTCACAACAGACTGTGTATCCGATATTTTAAATGGTTCCGGCAAGATTTATACCTGTTTGAAGATTGATGAGGTTAACAATCTCGGCGCCGCCCGTATTCGTATCCGTTCTCTGATCGCGGCGATTCGCGTTCGAGAGCGACGCGAGGTAAAGCGTACGATTCGCCCTGCAAACTATGAAAGAACCGTCTTCACTGAGGAGATGAGAAAAAATTATACCATTCTTTGTCCCCAGATGTCGCCGATTCATTTTGAATTGCTGCAACCGGCATTCCAAGCTTCCGGATACAACTTAGTAATTCCGGATACACCGACAAGAGACTGTGTCGACTACGGTCTACGTTTTGTAAATAACGATGCCTGCTACCCATCCGTGATTGTTGTTGGACAGCTGATGGCTGCTATCCAGACCGGCCAGTACGATATGACACGGACAGCTGTTTTAATTTCACAGACCGGTGGCGGATGTCGTGCAAGCAACTATATTGGTTTCTATCGACGTGCTTTAGAGAAGGCAGGGTATCCGAATGTTCCTGTTATCTCCATCAACCTGAATGGTCTGGAGAAGAACCCGGGATTCAAACTGACGCCGAAGTTGATTCAGCACGGTTTATATGCACTTATTTTTGGCGATATTTTTATGCGATGTGTCTACCGCGTGCGCCCTTATGAAGCAGTACCCGGTTCTACCGATGAGCTTCACGACAAATGGCGCAAACGTGTTATTGAGTTTGTGACAAGAGATAAGTTCTTATCTCACAAAGAGTATAAGAAGATGTGTCGTGAGATTATTGAAGACTTTGACAACCTGCCTGTTCATGATATCAAGAAGCCTAGGGTTGGTATTGTAGGTGAGATTTTGGTTAAGTTTCACCCCGCAGCAAATAATTATTTGGCAGAATTGCTTGAAACAGAAGGGGCTGAAGCCGTCGTACCTGATTTGACAGACTTCCTGCTCTACTGCTTCTACAATACGAATTTTAAAGAGGAGAACTTGGGCGCTTCCAAGAAGTCAAAAATCCTCTGCAATGCAGGAATCAAATTCTTTGAATGGTTGCGCAAGGACGCAAGGGCCGCCTTTGATGCAAGCAAGCGTTTTACTGCACCTGGCTTTATCGATGAGACTGCCGAGCGCGCAAAGCCGATTGTATCTCTCGGAAACCAGACCGGTGAAGGTTGGTTCCTTACCGGTGAGATGCTTGAGTTGATTCACGATGATGTTCCAAACATTATTTGTATTCAACCTTTTGGTTGTTTGCCAAACCATGTCGTTGGTAAAGGTGTTATCAAGAAGATTCGCCATGAGAATCCGACCGCAAACATCGTTGCTATCGACTACGATCCCGGTGCATCCGAAGTAAACCAGTTGAACCGCATCAAGTTGATGCTCTCAACTGCCAACAAGAATTTAAATAAGCAGGTCTAGTAAAAAATGCGTAACAGATTTGTTCATCTGTTACGCATTTTTGTTTTTGGGAAGTGTTTATTTTGTAAGTAACATCATGATTTCATTGCTGCGAGTGACAAACGCAGTCATCGCCTCCGGGCTGAGTGGTTTGTTTGCAAGGCAGGCAAGATCATAAAGCTGCTTTGCGAACAATTCCACATGCTCACCGTCTGCATGCTCAAACATATACTGAACCAGATTGTTGTTGGCATTCAAAACCAGTGTCTCGTCACCACCAAACATCGAAGGATCCATGTCGTACATATTGTACATCTTCATCATCTCCTGCATACGTCTGCTCTCCTCTGAAACAGTAAGCATAGATGATACATCCTGATTCTTGAACTTCTCAACTTTGACCGTCAAGTTGTCCTTTCCGATTGCCTTCTTGAACAACTCACTCAACGCATCCTGTGCTGCAGCAAGTTCTTCCTCTGTTGCTTCCTCAACCAGTGTCTCTGTCACATCCGCATCGATGCGAAGGAACTTGTAGTTCTGGTTGCGCTGCTCCAACTGCGTGATGAAGGAATTGTCAATCGCATGGTCTAAGATAACAGCGTTCATACCCTGCTCTTTGAACAAGTTGACATACTGACTCTGCTGCTGCATATCTGTCACATAGAATACGGTCTTTCTCTTATCTTCTTCCGTATCCGTATCATCCTCTTTCACTTCCTCAACATCAACCGTATTGCCTTCCTCATCTTTTGCTTCTTCCTTTTCCTCGGCAACCAAAAGTTCAGGCAATGTCACATATTTTTCTTCCAAATCCTTAAACAAAATGTAATCGTTCATCTTGTCGCAGAATTTGTTGTCCTTCAAACAGCCAAACTTGATAAACGGACTGATGTCATCCCAATACTTCTCGTAATTCTCTTTATCCGTTTTGCACATTCCGCTGAGTTTGTCCGCAACCTTCTTTGTAATGTACTCAGAGATTTTTGTCACAAATCCATCATTCTGAAGCGCAGAACGAGAAACATTCAAAGGTAAATCCGGACAGTCAATCACACCCTTTAAGAGCATCAGAAACTCTGGGATAACCTCCTTAATATTATCTGCAATAAATACCTGATTGTTGTAGAGTTTAATCGTACCCTCGATAGAATCATACTCCGTGTTAATCTTAGGGAAGTACAAGATTCCCTTTAGGTTAAATGGATAATCCATGTTCAGATGAATCCAGAAAAGCGGCTCTTTGTAATCCATAAATACCTTGCGGTAAAATGCGATATAATCCTCATCTGTACATTCACTCGGATTCTTTGTCCAAAGTGGTGTCGTGTCGTTGAGTGGAACCGGACGCTTCACAATCTTGAACTGATCCTTTGCAGGCGAAACCTCAACCATTTCCTTGGTTCCATCTTCGTTCTCCCGCTCTTCCATTTTTGCGTCCTCATGGATTTCTTCGATAACAGTATCGGTATCTCTCTTATCTGCGACATCGATTGTCTCATATTCCTCCGGCGCATTCGCCTTTGAAAGATAAATCTCTGTAGGCATAAAAGAACAATACTTCTCAATCACTTCTTTTGCGCGATACTCGTTTGCGAATTCCAAACAATCCTCATTTAAGAACAAGGTAATCTTTGTACCAACCTCAGACATGTCACCCTCAGACATGTCAAATTCTGTACCGCCGTCACATTCCCAGTGAACAGGCTTTGCACCCTCTTTATAAGAAAGCGTATCAATATGAACCTCATCTGCTACCATAAAAGCAGAATAGAAGCCCAAACCAAAGTGACCGATGATCTGGTCTTCGTTTGCTTTATCCTTATATTTCTCAAGGAAATCTGTGGCACCGGAAAAAGCAATCTGATTGATGTACTCATCAACCTCTTCCTCCGTCATACCAAGACCATTATCGATAAATGTAAGCGTCTTGTCCTCCGGGTTTACAATGATGTCCATCTTTGCCTTGTAATCGTTTGGCAAAGTATACTCGCCCATCATGTCCAGTTTTTTAAGTTTTGTAATAGCGTCACAACCATTTGAAATCAACTCTCTGTAAAAAATATCGTGATCTGAATACAACCACTTCTTGATTACCGGGAAAATATTTTCACTTGTGATAGATAAACTACCGTGTTTATTACTCATATTACACACTCCTTTTGTAGAAAATTTTACTCACAAAAGTATATTAATACTGCCATTCTCAAAAGTCAATAGAAAATTAGCACTCTTTTAAAAAGAGTGCTAACAATTCATGATGATGCCAAAAAATCTTCTATCTGATGGTAAATAATATCCATTAAATTGGTCCTCGCCTCGATACTCGCCCATGCAATGTGAGGAGTAATCAAAAGGCGTTTGCTGTCTTTGATATCCTTTAACGGATTAGACTCTGACATCGGTTCCTCATCCAGAACATCAAGACCTGCTGCTGCAATCTGTCCGGACTCCAGCGCCTCTTTCAAATCTGCTTCCACGACAATCGGGCCACGCCCCACATTCAAAAGAATCGCCGTTTTCTTCATCCTTGCGAATGCCGCCGCATCCATCAGATGCAGTGTGTTTTCATCAAGTGGTGCGTGAATGGACACGATATCGGATGCCGAAAGCAGCGTATCAAAGTCCACTTCCTTGTAAACCGCATCATGGTTCTTACCCGAGGTCGAATAGTATTGTACCTCGCACCCAAAACAGGCTGCCAATTCCGCGACGCGCCTTCCGATGGCACCCAAGCCGATAATTCCCCAACGCTTTCCCGAAATTTGGTGAAACACACTGTCAAAATGCGTAAACATCTTATCATTTACATATTTTTCCTGTTTCACATATGCATCATAGTATGCCAAATGTTCATAGAGATAAAAAAGCATCGCAAACGTATGTTGTGCCACCGATTCTGTTGAGTATCCAGCCACATTGCGCCACGCAATCCCCTGCGACTGCAAATACGCTTTGTCCAGATTATTTGTTCCGGTAGCGGTCACACATACAAGTTTCAGATTCTTTGCACCTGCTATTGTCTGTTCCCTTATCGGCACTTTGTTTAAGATTATGATATCTGCGTTCTCCACCTTCGCCGGTACTTCCTCCGGCGTGGAAAAGTCATATGTCACCACGTCCCCAAAAGTTTCAAACTTCGATAAATCCAAATCATCACCGATTGTTTTTCGATCCAAAAATACTATCTTCATACTGTTCAAATTTCATCCTCCTCGCATCATTATATCACAAGACCTGCCATCCTCACATTCCTTTTGCATTCGCATATAGTATTTTAAAACACGGAGATGGTTTTCTTTATGCAAACCTACCCTTATCCAAGAAATTTGATGCAAACATTGAATGACGACCAGCCTAATGCACTTGCACTATTAAATGGAAATAAAGATTATCCGGCCATTACCGGCATTGTAAAATTTTACCAAACTCCTTATAAAGGCATTATCATTCAAGCCGAATTTCTTCGACTCCCACTTTATACACCAGCAGACATACCTTCCTTCTATGGTTTTCACATTCACGAGAATGCGGACTGTTCTGACAACTTCGCCAGGACAGGTGGCCACTATAATCCCAAGGAGCAACCCCATCCATTTCACGCAGGAGACTTGCCGCCGCTGACTTCGTGTGACGGATATGCCTGGATGAATTTTTACGCACAACAACTTACCTTGGATGATGTGATCGGGAGATCGGTCGTCGTCCATGCAAAGGCAGACGATTTCACTTCACAGCCCTCCGGAAATTCGGGAAGCAAAATTGCATGTGGTATTATAGAAAAATGGGAGCCATAAAGCTCCCATCATCTCTTTTGAATCCAGAATTGATCTGCCAGCAAAAGCCAGTTTGCACGAAACCATCTCATAATCTGCCAATAGCCCATGCCGCGCAGATTGAATTCCTGCACCAGATTAAACTTTTCCTGCATGCTTCTCACATCTTCAAACCAAACCTCATGCTCCAATCCATCTTTTACATAATGAAAGAACGGAGACATTGCCACGGGATCAAATTGGATATTTGCGCCGTTTGCGATGGCGATGCGCACTGCCTCTATGTTTCCAATAACCGTTGCCTCCGATTCTCCGCGCACATAGGGAAGCGTCCAATCGTAACCATAGTTTGGAATACCCAGATTAATTTTTGCGGTGGGAATACGGGTTAGGGCATACTCCACAACCTCTCGCACTTTATTTACGGGTGCCACAGCCATCGGCGGTCCATAGGTATAACCCCATTCATACGTCATCAACAGGACTTGGTCTGCCGCCTCACCCAGTAATGCATAATCCTTGCCGGCATATAATAAACCCGGCTGGTCATCAGAGGTTTTCGGCGCCAGTGCCACAGATACAAAACAGCCGATATCATTCATCGCCATCCTGACATTTCTCACAAAATCTGCAAAGGCAATTCGATCCTCCGCCAGAATAAATTCAAAATCAATATCTACTCCCTGAAACCCCTTTTCCACTACCGTCTGCTCCAATTGGCTGAGCAACCTTTCTTGGGCTGTCATATCATTTACGATATGGTGAATCAGGACATTGCTAAATTTCCCATCCGGTCCCAGAGGTGTCAATGTCAACATGGGATCAGTTCCTTTTTCGTAGGCTGCCTTTATCATAAAGGTATCATCCAACTGTGGAAAAATTAAATCCCCATTCTCAGTAAATCCATAAGAAAATATCGAAAGATATGTCAGATAGGGCAGTGTTTGTTCTAAAACACTTTGGTCGATGAAGGGATACGCATAGCCATTGACTCCCACTGTTTTTCGCTCCTGCCTTAAAATACCTCCCGGCAATAAAAGAGCCTGCCCAACGGCAAGCTCATACGGATACTCAATTTGATTGTTGTATAGGATTGCCCCCACCGACACATTATTTGCAGCAGCGATGGAATCCACGGTATCTCCTTCCCTTACAACATATATCTCCATAGCAGAATCCTTTTTATTTTAATATATGCGTGCTTCCTTTATACCATGTCATTGACAGCTTTGTACTTGTACAACATTTCTGCATGATTCTGTTCCTCAACCTGGATGTCAGCCAACACCTTGCGGACATTCGGTGCGCAGCAGGCGAATACATTCGAGTTGTATTCAGAAGACACCAACTTTTCCGTGCCGATACAGTCCGTTGCCAAAAAGCAGTCGTTTGCCTTATCCTCCATGCTTCCTCCATTGCTGTAGGTTGCCGTCGGATTGTAATTCTTGCCATCATTATCATTACAGTTGCAGTTCTGTGGAATATCTCCCTGAAGCATTCCGCCGAGTGTATCATAATGACGCTGCTCCTTTTGCTCCAAATCCGTAAACAGATTTACCAGCACCGGGTCCTTTGCTTCCTGCTTATAACGTCGATATTTTTCGACACAGTTCTTCTCCTGTGTATGCAAATCCTGAATAACCTTCTTTTCCTTCTCGCTTAACATCATAATTCTCCTTTCTTTTCGCCGGGTATCTATTCCCCGCTGTTTCTGGAAAATATTGTGTCCAAGAAGGAATGGTTTTATTCCTGAATTTCATCTTCTGTTGCTTTCATCGCCTCCAATGTCATAGTAAGAAGCTTATCTAATTCCCATCCAAGCTGCTCTGCACCTCGCTCTATCACTTCTCTTGAGCATCCGGCTGCAAAACCCTTACTCTTATATTTTTTCTTAAGAGATTTTAATTCCATATCCTTGGTGCTCTTTGATGGACGCATAAGCGCTGCGGCCCAGATAAGTCCGGTAAGTTCATCTGCTGCAAACAAGACCTTCTCCATTTCATGAACAGGTTCTACATCAATTGTCACACCACATTCTACTGTAATTCCATAACCATGAGAACATACCGCATGGATAATATCTTCTCCCACACCACCTTCTCGTAGTAACTCCGGTGCCTTAAGACAATGCTCCTTTGGATAGCGTTCAAAATCAATATCATGCAACAGACCGACGATTCCCCAGTATTCTGATTCATCTGTGTACCCCAACTCGTTTGCGTACCACTTCATTACTGCTTCTACTGTATATGCATGTTGTAAATGAAACGGATTCTCATTATATTTTTTTAATAATGTAACTGCGTCTTCTCTTGAAATATGTTCCATAACAAAATCACCTACTAATTTTTATTTTGCCAATTTAAGCATCCGTTGAAGTGGAATACTTGCGTTTGTAATTGTCTCATCATCCAAAATAATTTCATTATCCATCTTTTGTAAACTTTCTAAAACTTTTTCTAATGTTACCTTTTTCATGTTTGGACAAAACTGTCTATGTCCCACAGAATAAAATTTTTTCTCTGGATTTTTTTGCATTAACTCGTAAAACACACCCATTTCTGTACAGATGATAAACTCTTTATTCCCGCTTTTTGTTGCATACTCTATGATCTCCGATGTACTACCGATGAAATCAGATATTTCAAGAACATCCATCGTGCATTCAGGATGGGCAAGTATAAGTGCCTCTGGTCTCGCTTTTTTTGCCTCTAAAACATTCTCTATGGTTATACTTTTATGTACATGGCAAAATCCGTCATTAAATATAACGTTTTTTTCCGGCACCTGACCGGCAATATATCTTCCTAAATTATTGTCAGGAACAAAGAAAATATTCTTTTCTTTTATTTTCTTAACGACTCTAATTGCATTAGAAGATGTCACACATACATCGGATACTGTTTTTATTTCCGCTGTAGAATTTACATATGTTACTACCGCAACATCTCCATCATACTCTTTTCGTACACTTTCTATTTTCTCTTTCGTTACCATATGTGCCATTGGACAATCAGCACTGTCATCGGCCATAACCACCTTCTTTTCAGGGTTTAATATCTTAGCACTCTCTCCCATAAATTTCACGCCACAAAAAAGAATATTTTTTTGTTTTACCTTTGTAGCTATCTTTGCAAGATAATAGGAATCGCCCACATAATCCGCTACCTCCTGCACTTTACCGTCTACATAATAATGTGCCAAAATCACCACATCGTTCTCCTGTTTAAATGTTTCAATCTCTTTCCTTGTTCTTATATCCATCTTTTTAAGTCTCCACTAACCCAAATATATCAACGCAAAATGGGAGTCACCCGACTCCCTCCTGCATTCCATTTAATCCTTTTTCCACTCAACCATATCCTCTAGTGTGATATTATCTACCACTTCATTTAATGCGTTATCAATTTTTTCCCAAAGAAACAGATTCGTACAATTTCCACTTCTATCACACATTTTTCCTCCATCCTCTGAACATGGTGCCACACATAGACTACCTTCCATAATTCGTAATACACTTCCTACAGTACATTCCCTTGGCTCTACTGCCAACATGTATCCACCATTCGGGCCTTTGATTCCTCTGATGATTCGATTCTTACACAATGTACTTGCAATTTGCTCAAGATACTTTGCTGATATATCACAATGTGCTGCACTTTCCTTCACTGATACAGGTTGATCTAAACCACATATCGCCAAATCTGTCAAATACGATAGTGCATACCGACCTTTCGTTGAAATCATCATCTTCTATACTTCCTTTATTCTTTTTATTCCTCGCCCTCCATGGCATAGAATTCTTCCGTTTCATCTATATCTTCTACCGGAGGTGTTAATCCATCAATTACGATATTGTTCTTTTTCGCATAATCCCAAAGTGCTGCATGAATTGCCTCCTCTGCCAAAAGAGAACAATGTACTTTTACTTTCGGCAGTCCATCTAAAGCCTCCATTACCGCTTTATTGGTAACATTAAGTGCCTCCTGCACTGTTTTCCCTATAATAAGTTCTGTTGCCATACTACTTGTTGCTACTGCGGCACCACATCCAAATGTCTTAAACTTTGCATCTCTTATGACCTGATTTTCATCTATGTCAAGATAAATTCTCATAATATCGCCACATTTTGCATTTCCAACAGTACCAACACCCGCTGCATCTTCAATCTCGCCAACATTTCTTGGATTTGTGAAATGATCCATAACTTTTTCGCTATACTCTATTACCTGACTCATCTTACTTGTCCTCCTTTACAAAATCTTCATATAATGGCGACATACTTCTTAATCGCTCTACGATAAATTTTAACTGCTCTACTACATAATCAATTTCTTCCCTTGTGGTTTCATCTGACAATGTAAGTCTTAATGATCCATGGGCAATCTCATGGGGTAACCCAATTGCAAGTAAAACATGCGATGGATCAAGGGAGCCTGATGTACAGGCAGAACCACTGGAACCGCAGATGCCTTTCTGATCAAGCATAATGAGCAAGGATTCCCCTTCAATGAATCGAAAACTGAAATTTGCATTATTTGACAAGCGCTCTGTCCTGTGACCATTTAACTTTGTGTACGGAATTTCCTTTAAAACTCGTTCTATCAGATAATCTCGTAGCTCGCTTTCATATTTATGTCTTTCTTCCATTTTTCGAACAGCTACCTCAGTAGCCTTTCCAAATCCAACAATTCCGGGTGTATTATATGTTCCTGCCCTTCGGTTTCTCTCCTGTGCACCGCCATGCATCAGTGCACCAATCCTAACTGTATCTCTCAGATACATAATACCGACTCCCTTTGGTCCATTTATCTTGTGACCACTTGCGCTTAGTATATCAATATTGAGCTCGTCTACATTCATTGGAATATGTCCATATGCCTGTACTGCGTCCGTATGAAATACAATTCCATGATCATGAGCAATCTTTCCGATTTCCTTAATCGGTTCTATCGTTCCGATTTCATTATTCGCAAACATGACAGAAATTAGAATTGTATCCGGCCGGATTGCTTTTTCCAGCTCTTCTAAAATCACAACACCATTTTCATCCACATCCAGATATGTCACTTCAAATCCTTGTTTTTCAAGATATTCGCAAGTATGAAGAATCGCATGATGTTCTATCTTGGTTGTAATGATATGCTTTCCTTTATCCTTTTTTGCAAAAGCTGTAGCCTTCAGTGCCCAATTATCCGATTCACTTCCACCACTGGTAAAGTATATTTCTCTTGGTTTCGCGCCAAGGTATGAAGCTACTTTTTCTCTTGCATCCCCCACCGCTTTTTTTGCCTTGCCTGCAAAGTTATAGATACTTGATGCATTACCATATATCTCTTCAAAATATGGTTTCATTTCTTCAAACACTTCATGGTCAACCTTTGTGGTTGATGCATTATCTAAGTAAATTAATTTGTCCATATGAAAACTCCTTGTTTATAATATAGTAATCCTATCGATTTAGTATGTATTGTAAGCCAAAAATTATGAATTTGCAACCCATTATAAAATTTTTTCTTATATCCTATTCTTGGAAAACCTACCTTATCTGTGGTAAGATAGGTTTTCAGAATACTTTAAAGGAGCTTTCGTTTATGAAAATATCAACACGCGGACGTTATTCGCTTCGTCTCATGGTCGATTTGGCCATGCAAAATCCGGATGAATTCACTGCACTAAAAGATATTGCAAAGCGTCAGGACATATCCAAAAAATATCTTGAACAAATCATCCCTTTTCTGAATAGAAGTGGACTATTAATTGCAAACAAGGGGCATCAGGGTGGCTACAAGCTTTCAAAATCACCTTCTGAAATTACGGTAAAAGACATTCTTTTAAGTGCAGAAGGCAGTCTTGCACCGGTAAGCTGCATGGATAACAATCCAAACATCTGTGAAAAGTGTAATCACTGTATGACTCTTCCTATATATGAAGGATTAAACACTGTCATTGATAACTATTTAAGCAGTATTACGCTACAATCCATTATTGACAAGAATCCGTAATCCTTCATCTTAACCTTTCTATGGTGCCGCCACATAAGATATGATCGCCTTGATAAAAAACTGCCGCTTGTCCAGGCGTCATTGCTCTTTGCGGCTCATCAAAAGTACATTTTAACCATCCACCTCCAATGGGATCAACGGTACATAATGCCCCCTTGTGTGAATATCTTATTTTTCCATATGTGCGAATTGGCTTGGTTATGCTATCCACAGACATGTAATTTACATCACTGATGAAGCAGATTGTAGTAAACAAAGATTCTGACTCACATAAAACAATTTCGTTAGTATCTGCATTTATTTCTTTTACATACAGTGGTTTTGCAAATGATATTCCTAATCCCTTTCTTTGTCCAATTGTATAATGGATTAATCCTCTATGAGGCCCTAAGATATTACCTTCTTCATCCACAAAATTTCCTATCACACTTTTCCTATTTGTTGCTTTTTCAATAAAGTCTGCATAGTCATGGTCCGGTACAAAGCAAATATCCTGACTGTCCTTTTTTGAAGCTATGGGCAAATCTAATTCTTTTGCCATTTTACGAATTTCACTTTTTTCAAAGTTACCAATAGGCATCAACGTATGTTCCAATTGATATTGCGTTAAATTGTATAGAACATACGTCTGATCTTTATCTACTGTTACTGAATTTTTTATTGTCATTCTTCCATTATTCAGTCTTTCAATTCTTGCATAATGCCCGGTTGCAATATAATCTGCTCCAATCTCTCTCGCTCGCTGAAACAAAGATTCCCATTTTATATATCGATTACACGCTATACATGGATTCGGTGTATAGCCTCTTTCATATTCAGATACAAAATAATCTATTACCTTGCATTTAAAATCAGCCCTAAAATTCATAACATAATAAGGTATATCCAGTATTTGTGCAACACGTCTGGCATCATCCACAGCAGACAAACCACAACAGCCGCCATCTAAATCAAATTCCCTTTCATTATCATCCTGCCATATTTGCATAGTGACACCAATCACATCATATCCCTGTTCTTTTAGTAAATATGCTGCGACAGAGGAATCCACACCTCCAGACATGCCTACAACAACTTTTTTCTTCATATTAACCTACCATTCTATTATTTTTCGATAGCACGCTTCATCGAATCCGTGTAGTTTCCGACTGCATCCACCGATTCTCTGCCAAGCTCTCCAATCTTTTTTACAATAGCCGACCCCACAATGACACCATCCGCAATCTCTGACATCTTCTTTGCCTGCTCCGGCGTGGAAATACCAAAACCAATGGCACATGGGATATCCGTATTCTCTCTTACCACCTTGACAATGGATGCCAAATCCGTCGTTATCTCACTTCTGGTTCCGGTTACTCCAAGACTTGATACGATATACAGAAATCCTTCTGCTTCCTTTGCTATCATGGCAATTCTTTGATCCGAAGTAGGAGCAACCAGTGAAATCAGCGCCACACCATACTTTTTACAGATTGGTGCAAATTCCTCTTTTTCTTCAAACGGCAAATCCGGAAGGATGATTCCATCAATCCCTATCTCCTGACAGGTTGATATGAAGCTTTCCGTTCCATAGGAGAATACTACATTGGCATAGGTCATAAATACCAGTGGAACCGTCACGTCTTTTCTAAGTTCCCTTACAAAATCAAAGATCTTATCCGTTGTCACCCCACCGGATAACGCTCGGATATTTGCTGCCTGTATCACAGGTCCTTCTGCTGTCGGGTCTGAAAAGGGAATGCCCAGCTCAATCAAGTCTGCTCCGTTTTCTACCGCTGCTCTTACCAGTTTTCCCGTCGTTTCTAAGTCCGGGTCACCGCAGGTGATGAACGGTATAAATGCTTTCCCATTTTCAAATGCTTTCTGTATTCTACTCATAAATATCCTCCCCTCTGTATCTTGCAATGGCAGCACAGTCCTTGTCTCCTCTGCCGGATACATTGATGACGATGATTTTATCCTGCTCCATCGTCGGTGCCAGTTTCATGGCATAAGCCACTGCATGAGCAGATTCAATAGCAGGGATGATACCTTCTGTTTTTGATAAAAATTCAAAGGCTTCCACCGCTTCTTCATCCGTAACTGCCACATACTCTGCCCTGCCAATGTCATGTAAATTCGCGTGTTCCGGACCGATACCCGGATAATCAAGCCCTGCGGAAATAGAATAAACCGGAGCAATCTGACCGTATTTATCCTGACAGAAATAGGACTTCATCCCATGGAAAATTCCAAGTCTTCCGGTGTTTATAGTTGCCGCAGTTTCAAAGGTATCAATCCCTCTTCCTGCTGCCTCACACCCGATAAGCCTTACCTGTTCATCCTCTATAAAGTGGTAAAATGCTCCGATGGCATTGGAACCACCACCTACACAAGCAATGACTGCATCCGGCAGGCGACCTTCCTTTTCCAAAATCTGCTCCTTTATTTCTTTGGAGATGATTGCCTGAAAATCTCGGACAATCATTGGGAACGGATGGGGCCCCATAACAGAACCAAGGCAGTAATGGGTATCTTCAATCCTTGATGTCCATTCTCTCATTGCCTCAGATACGGCGTCTTTTAAAGTTGCTGTTCCGCTTGTTACAGGAACTACTTTTGCACCAAGTAACTTCATACGATACACATTCAATGCCTGTCTTTTGGTATCCTCCTCTCCCATAAATACCACACATTCCATATTAAGGAGTGCAGCCGCAGTTGCAGTTGCCACACCATGCTGTCCCGCTCCTGTTTCTGCAATCAGACGGGTTTTTCCCATCTTTTTGGCTAAAAGTGCCTGCCCTAAAACATTGTTAATCTTGTGGGAACCGGTATGATTTAAGTCCTCCCTCTTTAAATATATCTTTGCTCCGCCAAGTGCTTTGCTCAACTTTTCCGCATAATACAGTCTTGATGGTCTGTTAGCATATTCACGAAAAAGTTCCTGAAGTTCGCGGTTGAACGCTTCATCATTTTTATAATGATTGTATGCCTCCTCCAATTCTATTACAGCATTCATCAAAGTTTCCGGTATATACTGCCCTCCATGAACACCAAATCTTCCTGTTTCCTTACCCATGTCTGTCTTCCTTTCTGACAGCCTCCACAAAAGCTGTCATTTTTTCTTTATCCTTATATCCATCCGTTTCCAGTAAAGAACTTACATCCACCCCAAAAGGCGAAAACTCCTTTATCGCTTTTGCCACATTTTCTGCGCCCAAACCACCTGCAAGAAAATAGGGTTTGTTTATCTGCCGAAGAAAAGACCAGTCAAACGCCTTGCCCGTTCCGGCTCCGGAATCCAACAGAATATAATCCGCTTCTGATTCCTCTGCTTTTGCCATATCCTCTACTGACTTAACTTGAATTGCCTGAATAATCGCGCATTCTGTCAATTCCCGAAGCCTTCTGATATACGCATTATCCTCTTTCCCATGAAGCTGTACTGCTTTAATGCTATTCTGTTCTAACAATGCAGCAATCGTTTCCGGCTTGGCATCTGCAAAAACGCCAACCGGAATAATCCGCTTATCCAGCAAGCTGCTTAATTTTTCTGCCTCTTCGGGTGTAATATAACGTTTACTGCTCTTTACAAAAACATATCCGATATAATCCGGCAGTAATTCATTTACATAACCAATATCTTCCACGCGCCGCATTCCGCACAGTTTTATTTTTGTCATTTACACCACTCCGTTCCGCGCAATTCCTTCAGTTTTGCCACTTTATCCTCTGCCTTCATAAGTGTTTCGCCAATCAGTACCGCATCCACATCACTTAATTCTAACTTACGGATATCCTCCGCTGACTGTATGCCACTCTCTGCCACGAACAGAATATCCTTTGGCACAAGGCTTCTAAGCTTTGCACTGTTTCCGGTATCTACCGTAAAATCCTTCAGATTTCTATTATTTACACCAATAATTCTTGCACCGGCGCTGACTGCCATTTTAATTTCATCTTCGTTATGTGTTTCCACAAGTGCAGAAATTCCAAGTTCATCACAGATAGAGATATATTCCCTTATCTCTTCTTCCGAAAGTATGGAGCAGATAAGCAACACCGCCTGTGCGCCCAACACCTTCGCTTCATAAATCATATATGCATCTACCGTAAAATCCTTACGGATGCAGGGTATCCCAACGCATGATGCAATTTCCTTCAAGTAGTCGTCACTTCCCAAAAACCATTTCGGTTCCGTCAGCACTGAAATACAGTCTGCACCGGCTTTTTCATATTCCTGTGCAATCGTAAGATAAGGAAATTCCTGTGCAATGATTCCCTTTGAGGGCGATGCCTTTTTACACTCACAGATAAAGGATGTGCCTTCCTTATGCAACGCCTGTTCAAAAGAAAACCCGCCCTTTGGCATTTGCAATGCCTGTTCCCTTATTTCCTCGAAGGAAATCTGTTGCTTTGCTTCTGCTATCCGCTCGTGGGCATGTGCAGCCAGTTCTTCCAATATCGTCATATGCTTCTCCTAACTGTTGCTTACCTCAATCAATTTCTCAAGCGTTTCCAGCGCTTTGCCGGAGTCAATCAGATCTGCTGCCAGTCTGGTTCCCGCTTCCATGCTATCAGCCTTTCCTCCAATATAAAGAGCCGCGCCTGCGTTCATAAGGACTGCATTTCTCTTATGCCCCTTCTCACCCTTTAAAATAGCTCTGGTGATCTCTGCATTCTCCTGTGGAGTACCACCTTCCAAGTCCGCTTTTGTACAACGCTCAAAACCAAACTGCTCCGGTGTAATGGTATATGTTTTAAACCATCCATCCTTAAACTCGCATACCGTTGTAGGAGCACTCATAGAAATTTCATCTAATTTATCCTGTCCATATACTACCATGCCTCTCTTTACGCCAAGATTAATCAGTACCTGTGCAAGCGGCTCCACCAAATATTCATCATACACACCAAGCAGCTGCAAGTCGGGACTTCCCGGATTGGTAAGAGGTCCTAAAATATTGAATACCGTACGGAATCCAAGTTCCTTACGAATCGCTCCCACATATTTCATGGAAGTATGGTACTTCTGCGCAAAGAAGAAACACATACCCACCTTTTCTAAAAGTTCCTGACATTTCTCCGGGCTTTGCTCAATATTAATGCCCAATGCTTCCTGACAATCTGCGGTTCCGCATTTCGATGATGCCGCTCTGTTTCCATGTTTCGCCACCTTCATACCACCTGCCGCTGCAACAAGTGCCGCTGTGGTAGATATATTAAAACTCTGCGAATTATCTCCTCCTGTTCCTACAATTTCAAACAATTCCATGTCAGTTTCAAACTTGGTTGCATGCGCCCTCATAGCCGCTGCACAACCTGCAATTTCATCCGTTGTCTCAGCTCTTGCACTTTTGGTAGAAAGTGCTGCCAGAAATGCTGCATTCTGGGTAGGAGATGTTTCCCCACTCATAATCTCATTCATAACGGTATAGGCTTCCTCAAATGTTAAGTTCTCCTTATTTACGATTTTAACAATTGCTTCTTTTATCATGTCTTTCGCTCCTTTCGCTTATCTGTTACTATTTATAAAATTTTCAAGTATCTTCTTTCCATCCGGTGTCATAATGGATTCCGGGTGAAACTGCACTCCATAGATGGGATATTCCTTATGCTGTACAGCCATTACCTCCCCATCCGTGGTAACTGCGGTTATCTTTAACTCCTTTGGAATCGAAGTCTTTTCCACCGCGAGAGAATGGTATCTTGCCACCGGAGCAACCTTGGGACAATCCAGAAATATCGGACAGTTTGTATCAAATTCCACATCCGACTGTTTCCCATGCATCAACTCCTTTGCGTAAGTAACTGTCGCTCCATACGCCTGACAGATTGCCTGATGTCCCAGACATACCCCAAGCACAGGAATCTCTTTCCCAAGCTCTTTTGCAGCCTCCACAATCACACCAGCATTTTCAGGCCTCCCCGGCCCCGGCGATAAAATAATGTGGCTGGGCTTTAACTGTCGTATCTCATCTACTGTCAGTTCATCATTGCGGA
>CAYPAA010000019.1:0-38554 GCA_964408625.1 uncultured Roseburia sp.
GAATAAGACAACGCCATTTGATTTTTATCAGTACTGGAGAAATGTATCGGATCAGGATGTGTTGAAATGTATTCGCATGCTGACATTCCTTCCATTGGAACAGATTGATGCGATGGAAGTTTGGGAAGGCAGTCAATTAAATAGGGCAAAGGATATTCTTGCATATGAACTGACAAAACTTGTTCATGGTGAAGAAGAAGCTGATAAGGCGAGAGATGCCTCAAAGGCACTGTTTTCAACAGGCAGTGCTGCAAATATGCCTACAGAAATCGTCGGTGAAGATATTTTCACAGACGGAAGTGTAGATATTTTACAACTTCTTATCAGTGCAAATCTTGCTACCAGTAGAAATGAGGCAAGACGTGCCGTAGAGCAGGGAGGTGTTTCTGTCAATGGGGAAAAGGTAACAGATTCACATGCTTCATATAAAAAAGAGGATTTTGCAGAAGAGTTTATTTTGAAAAAAGGAAAGAAGAAATTCTGCAAAGTCACATTAGCATAGGAGGAAAGTATATGGGAAACGTATTTTACTTTGACTGGGAATTTGACTTTTTGTATTGGTTACAATCAATACATAATCCGGCATTAGATAAATTTATGACATTTATCACAAAGTTTGGTGATGCCGGAATATTCTGGATTATTTTGTCTGTACTTATGTTAATCATTTGCAAAGATAAGCGGGTTGGGTGGACTTCCGGTCTAGCACTTGTTTTTTCTGTTTTAATTATCAATCTTGTGCTGAAAAATGCAGTTGCCAGAGCAAGACCGTTTTGGATCGATGACAGTGTGAAACTTTTGGTGAAGGCTCCTACGGAGTATTCCTTCCCATCGGGACACTCGTCGGCTTCGTTTGCCGCTTCCGTATCCATTGTACAGTACACAAAGTATCGGAAGCAAGGAATAGCGGCAGTGATATTAGCGGCACTTGTTGCATTTTCAAGAATGTATCTGTTTGTGCATTTTCCTACAGATGTCATTGCGGGAGTTCTGCTCGGAATCGTGGAAGCTTTGCTGGCAGGAATCATTATCCGTGCTATCTACAAAAAAGACAAAACAAGCTGAATTGTGTAGAAGAAAGCAAATAGTATATTGACGGATAGAGGAAAAATAGTTATATTAATTAAATAATCGTGAGGGAGTAGCGAGCACGAAGGTGTGATTTGTCAACAACCTCGGTCGGAAGACCTGGCAAATCTTGAATTGTGAGACTCATGTGTACTTATTTTTAATAAGCGCACAGAGTCTCTTTTTTATTATCATTTTTTTGTCGGAAGAAAGGGAGGAACTTATGGGTGTAGTGGAACTTCTTTTGATGGGAGTTGGACTTGCCATGGATGCCTTTGCAGTTTCTGTTTGTAAGGGACTTGCAATGCGTGAAGTGAATAAGAAGCAATGTTTTGTGATTGCTCTATTCTTCGGAGGATTTCAGGCGTTGATGCCGTTTATTGGCTGGGTACTGGGAAGCCAATTTGCTGATAAAATCAGCTCGATTGATCATTGGATCGCATTTGTATTATTATCTTACATTGGTGGAAAAATGATATTTGAGGCGGTGAAAGAAAAAGGAAAACCGGTAGAAATTGAGCAGTTGGATCCGCCGTTTGATATCAAAGAATTGGTTATTCTCGCAATTGCTACAAGTATTGATGCACTTGCCGTTGGCATAACATTTTCATTTTTAAAAGTAAATATTGCAGAAGCAGTTACAATTATTGGTGTAGTGACATTTATTATTTCAGCGATCGGTGTTTTTGTTGGAAATATTTTTGGAAATAAATATAAATCAAAAGCTGAATTTGCAGGTGGTTTGATATTGGTGTTACTGGGACTAAAGATTTTATTGGAACATACATTGGGATTGTAGAAAGGAACGAGAAAAATGACAATTTTAAAAGCAATCGGTTTATTAATTATTGGTTTTATGCTTTTGGTAAAAGGTGCAGATTTTTTTGTTGAGGGTGCATCAAGTGCCGCAAAAATGCTCAAAGTGCCATCTCTTATCATTGGTATGACAATCGTCGCTATGGGTACTTCGCTTCCGGAGACAGCGGTAAGTATTTCAGCAGCCGTAACGGGAAATAACGGACTTGCAGTAAGTAATGCCGTTGGTTCCAACATCTTTAACCTGATGGTGGTACTTGGTACTTGCGCGTTAATGGCAGAACTTAAGGTGAGCAAAGATGTATTGAAAAGAGATTATCCGTTTTCCGTGTTTTGTGCGATTCTGTTGTTGATTGCCGGTTGGATTGGCATGAAACTGGAACGTATTGACGGTATCATTTTCCTCGCAATTTTTGTAGTATTTATTTTGGTCTTAATTAAGAACGCAATGGATGCAAGAAAGCACGGAGAGGTTTCTGAAAAGGAAGCCGAGATGAACGAAGAGATGAAAGAGATGAAAGATCTTCCTGTATGGAAGTGTATCGTTTATATTGTTGGTGGTATCATTGCCATAAAATATGGTGGAGAATGGGTTGTTGACGGCGCATCTTCCATTGCAAAAAGTTTTGGAATCAGCCAGACACTCATAGGTCTTACCATCTGTGCGGCAGGAACCAGTTTACCGGAGCTCGTAACATCTATTGTGGCAGCGAAAAAGAATGAACTTGATATGGCTATTGGTAATGTCGTAGGATCAAACGTGTTCAACATTTTGATGGTTCTTGGTATGGCAGCAACGGTTAGTCCAATCGTATTTTTGATGGAGAATATAATTGATATTGTTGTGTTGCTGGTATTCTCATTGATTACTTGGTTATTCTGTGTGACACGAAAGAAGATTGGACGAGTAGAAGGACTTATGATGTTAATCATGTACGCTGTCTATCTCGTTTATATCTGTATGAGATAATGACAGATTTCATTGAGAAAAAGAAATAAAATTGATATACTATGGACAAGAGAAAGATTGCGAGGAGATATGCGTATGAATGAAAAAGAACTTGTATTATCTGCAATCGAAGCGAGAGATATGGCCTACACGCCATATTCTCATTTTCGTGTAGGTGCGGCGCTTCTTACAAAAACCGGAAAAGTATATCAGGGATGTAATATTGAAAATGCCTCCTATACACCTACAAACTGTGCAGAACGAACGGCATTTTTTAAAGCAGTTAGTGAGGGAGAGAAGGAATTCCGGGCAATTGCCATCGTGGGTGGCGATAAAAATGAAAAGGCTCTTGTCATGTGCTCACCATGTGGAGTCTGCCGTCAGGTAATGATGGAATTCTGCGATACGGATTTTTCTGTGATTTTGGGTAAGAGAGCAGAGGATGGAGAAATCTCGTGGGATGTGTATACATTAGAAGAAATACTTCCGATGGGATTTGGACCAAAAAATTTAGCATAAAGGAGAAGGATATGGTAGATTATACAGAAGGTTCCGGAAAACAGTATCATACAGGTGTTGGTCCGGAGGATATTGGGGAATATATCATCATGCCGGGAGACCCAAAGCGTTGTGCAAAGATTGCAGAGCATTTTGATGACGCTAAATTGGTTGCAGACAGCAGAGAGTATACGACTTACACAGGCACACTTGATGGTGTAAAGGTCAGCGTGACATCGACCGGTATCGGTGGACCGTCAGCGGCGATTGCCATTGAGGAATTGTCAAAAGTAGGTGCGCACACCTTCATTCGCGTAGGTACTTGTGGAGGAATGCAGTTGGATGTGTGCGGTGGAGATATCGTGATTGCGAACGGTGCGATTCGTATGGAGGGAACCAGTAGGGAATACGCACCGATTGAATACCCGGCAGTACCGGATTTTGATGTGACGAATGCACTTGTTGCAGCGGCAAAAGAAAAAGGAATTACATACCACACAGGTGTGGTTCAATGTAAAGATTCATTCTTTGGCCAACACGAACCGGAAGTGATGCCTGTGAGTTATAAGTTGGAGAACAAGTGGCAAGCATGGCTTCGTATGGGATGTTTGGCGTCAGAGATGGAGTCGGCAGTGCTTTTTATAGCGGGAAGTTTTCTTCGTGTGCGCGTAGGTTCCTGCTTTTTGGTGGTTGCGAATCAGGAAAGAGCAAAGGCCGGTCTTTCAAATGTACAAGCGCATGATACCGAAACTGCGATTGCGACAGCAGTAGAGGCACTTCGTATTTTAATTCGAGAGGATGCAAAGAAATGAGTGTAAAAAAATATAAGCGAATTTTTACAATTGTTATCGATTCTTTGGGTATTGGAGAAATGCCGGATGCAGCAGAGTTCGGAGATGTAGGCGTAGACACATTAGGTCATATATCTGAGAAGCTGGAGACATTTTCGATACCAAATCTTCAGAAGCTGGGTATGGCAAATTTGAAATCCTTAAAACAGGTAGAGCCGGTGGACGAGCCGAAGGCATATTATATGGCGATGCGTGAGACCAGCAATGGAAAAGACACGATGACAGGTCACTGGGAGATGATGGGGATTCATACAAAGAAACCGTTTATCACATTTACAGAGACCGGTTTCCCGGAGGAACTCATCAAAGAGTTGGAAGAAAAATGCGGTCGCAGAGTTATTGGTAATAGGTCGGCGAGCGGGACAGAGATTTTGGATGAATTGGCAGAGGAAGAAATAAATTCAGGTGCCATGATTGTATATACTTCGGCAGATTCTGTATTGCAGATTTGTGGTAATGAAGAGACGATGGGATTGGAAAATCTTTATCATTACTGTGAAATAGCCAGAGAACTTACGATGAAGGATGAATGGCGCGTAGGCCGTGTTATCGCTAGACCATATATCGGAAAGAAGAAAGGTGAATTTGTTCGTACAAGCAACCGCCATGACTATGCGCTGAAGCCAACAGGCAGAACAGCACTAAACCAGCTCAAGGATGCGGGATATGATGTGATTTCCGTTGGAAAGATTACTGATATCTTTGTGGGTGAAGGCATCACAGAGAGTAACCGTTCAAAGAGCAGTGTACACGGAATGGAGCAGACGATTGAAATTGCAAAGCGCGATTTTGAGGGGCTTTGTTTCGTGAATTTAGTTGATTTTGATGCTCTTTGGGGGCATCGCAGAGATCCCATCGGATACGGAAAAGAAATCGAAAGATTTGATGAGAAGTTAGGTGAGCTGTTACCTCTTCTGCGAGAAGACGATTTGTTGATTATCACGGCAGACCATGGTAACGATCCAACATATATCGGTTCTGACCACACGCGTGAGAAAGTACCGTTTATCGCATACTCACCATCGCATGCAGGAGCAGGCGAATTACCTGAGGTCGATACCTTTGCAGTGATTGGCGCAACGATAGCGGACAACTTTGATGTCGATATGCCGGAGGATACAATCGGGGAGTCGATATTGGAGAAATTGATTTAGGTAAACAGATAATGTAAAGAAAACTCATGCATATGCTTTTGTCAGGTGATAAAATCTGACAAAAGCATATTTTATTTCTAGAAACTATTGTGTGATGAGCACATCTATTATTCTAAGACGATTGATTCAGAAATTCGTGCTTTTTATTTCCCTAATTAACGATAAAAACGCAGAGGATTTCGAGATGCAAAAACAATAACTGTATGCCGATTCCTCTAAAAACATAGTATGTAGGAGGAAATGATATGACAGAAAACCAAGAATATAAAAGTGATGTGTTTAGTATGATTATGGGCGTACCTGAGTATGCGTTACAGACATATAATGTCTTGAATCATTCGAATCTGGATGACCCGGATGAGGTAGAAATAAGGCGACTCGATAGTGGGATTTTCTTGTCGCGGAGAAATGATGCTTCATTTATTGTGGACACTGATTTGAATTTTTATGAACATCAATCTACTTATAACCCCAACATGCCGCTACGGGGGTTGATTTATTTTGTTGGTGTGATTAAGGATCTGACAAAGGGCAGGAATCTTTTTGGGCAAAAACAAATAAGGCTTCCTGTGCCACATTTTGTAGTTTTTTATAATGGATAGAGAAACGGCCGGAAGTAGAGTATCTGAAGTTATCCGATTCGTTTGAGAAGATGACGGATGAACCAGATTTAGAACTAAAATGTGTGGTATATAACATCAATAGAGGTTATAATGAAGATATGAAAAAGAATTGTGAGGCTATTCGCGGTTATATGACATTTGTTGATAAGGTACGAGAGTATAACGAGGAAGACAATTCGGCAAAGGATGCTGTGGAGCAAGCAATTCAGTACTGTATTGATAATTACGTATTACGAAAGTTTTTTATTGAAAACCGAGAGGAGGTCTCAAAGATGGCGATTATAGATATGACATGGGAAAAACTTGAGCCGATTATCCGAAAGGAAGAGTTTGAGGAAGGTCGATTAGAGGGAATAGATGAAAAGGCCATTCAGGTATATAAGAACTGTCTCGAGCGGGGCTTGTCAAAAGAGGATGCAATAGAGATTTCGGGTATAACAGAAGAACAATTATAAAATATGAAATAAGAATTTGATGTTGAGTGTGATTGTGGTATGCTAATTAGAGATACAAATCGGAAAATAGAGAAATGTTAATCTGCATTGCTTGCCGCAACAGGCTTTCCTCTGTATTATGGCAGTGAAAGGAGGTCATAAACCTGCAACTTGCGCATAGAAAGACAACAAGACATATTAAATAGCGATGCAGGATATTCCCGCATCGCTATTTAATTTTCAAAATGCGTTATGATTTATTGTCCTCGTCGGAATCTTGGTACTTGATGATATCCTCCGGTCTACACTCCAGGACATAGCACATGCGCGCAAGGATATCGGAATCAATCTTTTCGACGGTTCCGTTATACCATTTGTTAATCACTTCAAAACGAGTGTTTAAGGCTCTTGCCAAAGCGTTTCTTGAGATATTGCGCTCTTCCATTATTGTATGTATGTCAATATATATCGTGCCGTAATCTTTTATTGTGTAAACTTCTTTATCCATATTTCACCTCATGTAAAAATTCTACTTAAAGTATTACAAAAATGCGATTCGCTTATAAGTGGGTACTATTTACATAGTAAGCAATATGTGGTATTTTATACATAAAAAGAATATTTGAAAGAGGAAAAATGGATAAAAAGAAAACATTGGAAAATATATGGGAATATTATGACTATCGGGAGAAGCAGAAAAAGAGAATCTGTTTATATTTGTCTGTCAATATTCTTTTTGGCAGCATCTGGTTACCGATTCTGTTTATTAGTTCCCACAAAGACATATGCGTAGGATTGGTTTGTTTTTTACTTGGAAACATTATTGGAATGCTTTATATGTTGATAGGTTACGATAAAAAAACAGAGAGTAATGTGATTGATAAAGTCATACCATACAAATAATACACATGTGAATATGAACATACTGTGGATAGCGGTTGAAAAACTGCTATTTTTTGTTTATAATAAACGCAGTATGTTTTTCTTGAAATAGGAAAATAATAACAGTATGAGTTATCAAGATTAGGAGGCGTTGAAAATGGATTTTTTCAATAAGGTGAGTGATTCTATTGTAAGTGCAACACAGGAAGTTTCCGAGAAAGCAAAGGGAATGACGGATATTGCGAAGCTGCAATATGAAGTGAAGACGAAAGAAAACTTTTTAAATAAAAAATATGAGGAAGTTGGCAAAATGTTTTATCAGCAAAACAAAGCGTCTTTTCCTGAAGAGTATACAGATTTATTCGGTGAAATAGAGATGACAATTGCCAGAATGCAGGAACTGAAAGATGACATCGCTGAATTAAAGGGTGGTAAAGCATGCCCGAAGTGTGGAGCTGTGATTGGAAACACAGCAGCGTTTTGCAGCGAGTGCGGCGCAAAGATTAATGATATTTTTGAAGAGGAAGAGGAAATTTAAAGTTTATGGCAAACAAAGGAAAATACTACATTACGACAGCAATTGCATATACATCAGGTAAGCCGCATATCGGTAATACGTATGAGATTGTATTAGCAGATAGTATTGCTCGATTTAAAAGACAGGAAGGCTATGATGTTTTCTTCCAGACAGGTTCGGATGAGCATGGACAAAAAATTGAGATAAAGGCAAAAGAAGCAGGCATCACGCCAAAGGAATTTGTCGATGATGTGGCAGGTCAAATCAAAGATATCTGGGATTTGATGGATACTTCTTATGATAAGTTCATTCGTACAACGGACGAAGACCATGAGAAGCAGGTAAAGAAGATTTTCAAAAAACTCTATGACCAGGGGGATATCTATAAGGGTGCATACGAAGGTTTGTACTGTACACCGTGTGAGTCTTTCTGGACAGAGTCACAGTTGGATGAAAATGGCTGCTGCCCGGATTGTGGTAGACCTGTTCAGCCGGCGAAGGAGGAGGCATATTTCTTTAAGATGAGCAAATATGCAGATCGCTTGATTGAACATATCAATACGCATCCGGAGTTCATTCAGCCGGTATCACGTAAGAATGAGATGATGAACAATTTTTTACTTCCCGGCTTGCAGGACTTATGTGTATCTCGTACATCATTTACCTGGGGCATTCCGGTCGATTTTGATCCAAAGCATGTCACATATGTATGGTTGGATGCTTTGACAAACTATATCACAGGGATAGGATATGATTGTGATGGCAATTCTACGGAGACGTTTAATAAGAACTGGCCTGCAGATTTACATTTGATAGGCAAGGATATCATTCGTTTCCATACCGTCTACTGGCCAATCTTCTTGATGGCACTTGATTTGCCATTGCCAAAGCAGGTATTTGGACATCCATGGTTGATTCAGAGTGGCGGAAAGATGAGCAAGTCAAAGGGTAATGTGCTGTATGCAGACGAATTGGTAGCGCTCTTTGGTGTTGATGCGGTTCGTTATTTTGTACTTCATGAGATGCCATTTGAAAACGACGGTGTGATTTCATGGGAGTTGCTGGTGGAGCGCATAAATTCTGACCTAGCAAATACACTCGGCAACCTTGTAAACAGAACTATCTCTATGAGTAACAAATACTTTGATGGTGTTGTTTGTGATAAGGGTGTGGCAGAGCCTGTTGATGATGATTTGAAGCAGGTGGTGACAACGACAGTTAATCGCGTGGAAGAAAAGATGGAAAAACTTCGTGTAGCAGATGCCATCACAGAAGTATTTGCATTATTTAAGCGTTGCAATAAATACATCGATGAGACAATGCCTTGGGCACTTGCAAAGGATGAGGCACAGCAGGACCGGTTAGCTACGGTGTTATACAATCTGGTGGAGAGCATCACAATTGGTGCTTCTCTATTAAAGAGCTTTATGCCCGGCACAACAGACAAGATTTTAGCTCAACTCAATGCAAAGGAAGTGGCATACGATGAGCTTTCAACATTTGGTCATTATGTAAATGGCACAAAAGTGACAGATGCACCGGAGATTCTTTTTGCTCGACTTGATTTGACAGCCGTGATGGAAGAGGTGGCAAAGCGTTGCCCGGCGAAAGAGGAGTCAGAAGAAGTGGAAGATGAAAATGTAATTGATATCGAAGCAAAAGAAGAGATTGAGTTTGATGACTTTATGAAGATGCAGTTCCAGGTGGGTGAGATTATTGCCTGTGAGGAGGTGCCAAAGTCAAAAAAACTTCTTTGTTCTCAGGTAAAGGTTGGCAGTCAGGTGAGACAGATTGTATCCGGAATCAAAAAATACTATAGTCCGGAAGAGATGGTTGGCAAGAAGGTTATGGTTCTTGTTAACCTAAAGCCGGCGAAGTTGGCAGGGGTTTTGTCTGAGGGAATGCTTCTTTGTGCAGAAGATGCAGAGGGCAATTTAGCACTTATGAAACCGGAAAAGGAAATGCCTGCCGGAGCAGAGATTTGTTAGTTATTTTAGAGGAATAAATGACGGGGTCAGGCCAAATGGGACTGGCCCCGCTTTATATCAGGTGGAAACATGATTTTTGAGAGTCACGCACATTATGAAGATGCTAAATTTAATGACGACAGAGAACAGGTAATTGCATCCTTGAAGGAAAAGGGTGTAGGAACAGTAATCAATGTGGGTTCGAGCATAGAGACGTCGAAGGCGAGCGTAGCATTGGCAAAGAAATACAATCAAATATACGCAGCAGTTGGTGTTCATCCGAGTGAAATCGGTTGTTTGAATGAGGAAGCAATGCGTTGGTTGAAAGACATTTCGTCTGATAATAGAGTTGTTGCTATTGGTGAGATTGGATTAGATTATTACTGGGATAAATACGAGGATGTGCAGGTGGCACAAAGAGAATGGTTTTGGCGACAGTTGGAGCTTGCAAGCGAAGTGAATCTGCCGGTCATTGTTCATTCCAGAGACGCCGCAGAAGATACGATGAAAATCTTAAAGAAGTACCATGAGAAATATCCGGAAATCGGACTGCCGGGCGTGGTTCACTGTTACTCGTATTCGCCGGAAATGGCGAAAGAATTCGTGAAGATGGGGTATTATATAGGTGTAGGTGGCGTTGTCACATTTAAAAATGCAAAAAAATTGGTAAAAACGGTAGAAGAAATTGGTTTGGAGCATATGCTGGTAGAGACAGACTGTCCGTATATGGCACCGGAACCACACCGGGGGGAGAGAAACGATTCGACCCTTTTGACTTATGTGGTAGAAAAGATAGCAGAAATTAAGGGTGTAAGTGCAGAAGAGGTAATAAAGCAGACTGAGAACAATGCAAAAAAAATGTATCGTTTATAAGGAAAAGGAGAAACTATGGCATACTTAGGAAATCCAACGCGCACAATGGCGGTATTGGAAAAACATGGATTTCATTTTCAAAAAAAATACGGACAAAATTTTTTGATTGATGCGCACATTCTTGAGAGCATTGTAGGGGCAGCAGAAATTACAAAAGAAGATTTTGTATTAGAAATTGGGCCGGGTATCGGCACGATGACGCAGTATCTTTGCGAGGCTGCAAGAGAGGTTATTGCGGTAGAAATAGATCAAAATCTGATTCCTGTTCTGGAAGACACACTCTCAGAGTATGATAATGTGACAATTTTAAATGAAGATATTTTAAAGGTTGATATTCGGCGACTTGCTGACGAAAAGAACCACGGCAAACCCATTAAAGTGGTAGCAAATTTGCCATATTATATTACGACGCCCATTATAATGGAACTGTTTGAAAGCCATGTGCCACTTGCATCGATTACGATTATGATTCAAAAAGAGGTTGCAGACCGTATGCAGGTAGATCCCGGAACAAAGGAGTATGGAGCCCTGTCATTAGCAGTCCAATACTTTGCAAAGCCGGAGATTATCTGTGTGGTGCCACCGACATGTTTTGTACCGCAACCGAAGGTATCGAGTTCAGTGATTCGATTGACATGTTATGAAGATCCACCCGTAGATATTTCAGATGAAGCGTTTTTGTTTCAGGTGATTCGCGCTTCATTTAATCAGCGAAGAAAAACGCTTGCCAATGGTCTCAATAATGCACCATCGATTCCTGTGAGCAAAGAAAATATTGTCCAAACAATCGAAGAATTGGGGTATCCAGCAGCAGTACGTGGAGAAACATTATCGCTGGAGGAGTTTGCTACGCTTAGCGAAGCATTGAAAAAGAAAGTCATTTAGTTTTCGTATAAAATAATTCATTTCAGCCATCCTATAAGTAAGGTAGTATCTGGTGAAGAAATCAGAACACCCAAGAGAAGGAGGTTAGAAATGAAGAGACAAAATCAATATGCAAGAAATCATCAATTATCCTATCAAATAGCGGGAATATTGCTTATAATTGCCACTCTGGGATTTACATTTATGTATTTTTATCAGAAGAATGCTGTTGAAAAACAAGAAATAGCGGAGGCAAATGACAAAGATACATCGGAGTCCGTTTCCGGAACAGTTGAGCCAAAGTCGAAAGAAGTTGATTTGGAAGCGCTTCAGAAAGAGCGTGCACAAGCAGATCAGATCATGAAATATCAGGAAAATGCAGCACAAGATGTTCTGGAACAGGTGGCTGAGACATCCGGCATTACATTGCACTTTCCGGAGCAGTTAGCCTGGCCGATTGAAGGTAAAGTGGTCCTAAATTATAGTATGGATCAAACAGTGTATTACGAGACATTAAAACAGTACCAATATAATCCGGCGCTAATCATTGCAGGAGCAGTGAATGATAAAGTTGCGAGCGCCTGTGAGGGAAAGGTAGTATCCATTATTAACGATGCAAAGACCGGAACGACATTAACCTTAGACATAGGTGACGGATATCAGGCAGTATATGGCCAGTTGAAGGAGATTCCGGTGGCAACAGGAGAATATGTTGCAAAAGGACAATGCATAGGTTATATTAATGAACCATCCAAGTATTATTTATCGGAGGGACCAAATCTCTACTTCCAAATTTTGAGAGATGGAAACCCGGTAAATCCGCAGGAATACTTGGAACAATAAAATCGAAATCCCGCATAGATTTTTTGTATACGAGGGTATATAATAGGCGTATGAACATTAATCTTTACACAGAAGAAGTACAAAATTGGATAAAAGAGATTCAGAGTAACCGTGGCAAAGATCCGGAGCAGATGATAGAATTTTGCGATAAAGTAGAAGACTATGGACGCAGGGCCTCTGATGATGCATTGATAGGTTTTGCCTGCTTTTCCAGGGGTGAAACCTATTATTTGATGAATGACATGTGCAATTTCTATTCACAGATGTTGGCATGTTTGGCGCCGATGGAGAGAATCGGCGAATGGGGATATGTTGTAATGGCAAACAATATGCTTGGCATTATGTCATTAAATCGTGGAAACGCGCCATTTGCTATGGACTACTACATGAAGGCGCTGAATTATTGTCATATTTATAAGTTGCCGGATTTGGAATGGATTGTTCATATGAATATGGGCATGTTGTATTTGAATATTGAAGAGTATCAAAAAGCATTAGACCATTTGGAAAACGGATATCAATATATTATTACACATCAGGAACGGCCGGATTACATACAGAATTTAATGACGGCATATTTGGGAATGGCAAAAGCATATCTTCATATGGAGTTGTATAGTTCTGCGGAAAAATACAGCGGGAAGATTGAAGTGGAATGCAAACCATATTTGGCGCCGCTGGATATGCTGGTGGTTCGATGCTTCCAAGCGAGACTGTATCGGGAAAAAGGGGATCGGGAAGCATTTGCAGAAGTGATGGCAGAGGTGAGAGATTGTAAGTTACGGGATGTTCCTATTATGGATATCTTCGATGACTTATATGACTATATGACACTTCTATTAGAGACGGAACAGTTTTCCGATTTCGAAAAAATGTACGATACCGTAGAAGAACAGACAGGGCGGACAATGATTCGGAATCTTGAGAAAAAGCTGTTATCTCTCAAAATTGAATACTTGAAAAAGACAGAGCAAACAGAGGCATATAAAGAAACAGCCATAAGATACTTTGATATTTCCGAGCAGATGGAAAAAGAGAATCGCTTGATGGTAACAAGTATGATAGGTATGCGAAACTCGTTAAACGATTTGGCGGCAATTAACCGGGAGTTCGAGCAGGAGAATATTAAGCTTCAGAGAAAGTCGGAGACAGATACACTGACAGGGATATACAATCGTTCCAAGTTAAATGAATTCGGCGAAGAGGCGTTCGAGCGAGCATATAATAATAAAACAAGTTTAGCAATTGAAATTCTTGATATTGATTATTTCAAGCAGTTTAATGATAACTACGGACATCAGGAGGGAGATAGGGCCATCCAGGAAGTGGCAAATGCCATGCAGCAGTTGAAAAGCCGTGGTCGAGTTTTTTGTTCGCGATATGGTGGTGATGAATTTGTAATTATTTATGAGGGATTCACAGAAAATGAGACGCGGGCTCTTGCAGAAGAGTTAAAAAACAGCATTATGGAAAAAAATATTGAACATATGTATTCTCCGGTAGAAAGAATCCTGACAATTTCGCAGGGAATTTGTTGGGGAATACCTAGACAGAATGAAAAAATATGGGAATATTTGCATACCGCAGATGAATTGCTTTATCAGGTAAAAAAGATTTCCAGAAACAGTATACGAATAGGTCGTGTTGAGGATATAGCATAAAAATGAAAGATACAAAAGTTTACTATACCTATATGGTCAGATGCAGTGATGGTACGTTGTACACGGGCTATACGACCGACTTGCATCAGCGTGTTCAAACACATAATGCAAAAAAGGGTGCGAAATATACAAAAACGCGAACACCGGTAGAACTGGTATATTATGAGACATTCGAGACAAAGCAACTTGCCTTAAAGCGAGAAGTTGCTATCAAAAAGCTTACACGAAAAGAAAAGCTTAGTTTAATTGAAGCGAGTACTTTGTTGGGGTCAGACCGGATGGGCTGACCCTTTCATGATGAGTAAAGGTATGGCGAGGGATTGAAAATGAAAGTAATGAAACAGATATTTTTTACGGATGTAAAAAATCTAGCAAAAAATGTATTTGCATTAATTATTGCAATTGGAGTTTGCTTTTTACCTGCATTGTATGCATGGTTCAATATTTTTTCCAATTGGGACCCATATGGAAATACGGGATCACTGCAGTTAGCGGCCGTATGTCTTGATCAAGGGTATACAGATGAGGATGGAAAGTATCGAAATGTGGGTGAAGAGATTGTAAAAGACATGGCATCCAGTGATAAAGTTGATTGGCAATTTTTGGATACGCAGGAGGAAGCCATCGAAGGTGTAGAGGCAGGTAAGTATTATGCTGCACTTGTCATCGATGATAAGTTTACATATAACATGTACAATATGTTTATTGAAACCGACACGGAACCTACACTTATTTTTTATCAAAACCAAAAGAAAAACCCTGTTGCTACGAAGATTTCTGACACAGTTGTTGGAAATTTAGAAACAAAAATAAATGAGGAATTTATAAAGGTCATGACAACGACTATCTTTGCGGATGCGACGGAATTACGAGAGGATCTTGACAAAGAAGGCGGTGTAGACGCGTTTATTGAAAAACTCGAGAAGGCAAATGAAGAGTTGGTGGAATACCAAGAAATGATTGACCACGTGATTGCGGGCAATGCGGTACTTTCTGACAATGTCAGTGATCTAGCCAAAGACACAGAGAAGTTAAGTGAGAAAACAAGCAATTCCGCAGCCAATTTGGCGGATGCTCACGCTTCTATGCAACAAAGTCAAGTGACACTGAATACATATCGCGTACAGGTAAATCAAACAGTGGATATTATGCTCGTGATGCTGACAGATATGGAGAACCAGCTAAAGGCAGCAAAATTGAGTGGTGATATTGATGAGATGGCAAACATTTGTCAGCAGACAAAGGATGACACAAATCATCTGATAAATGATTTGGATGCTCTTAGAAGTTCACTTGAGACGTCGGGAGCAATAACGCAGACTACATCAGAAACATTGCAAAGATTATCTGATTCCGTAAAGAGCATGCAAAAGATACTTGATCAGATCAATTCGGAAGGAACAACTGCAGATATCCACGCGGCAGAAGATCAGGCAATAAAAGAAATTGATTCGGCGATTTCAAGAATACAAGAGACACGTGATAGCATTAATCAACAATTGATACCACAATTAAATGACAGCATCGACAGTCTGGAAAACATTATGGCAAATGCCAGTGATTTGATGAAAAATATGAGCAGTGTTCTTTCCGGCATGGAAAATGTTTTTGGAGCGTTGCAAACCACGATTTCAAGCAGTGATACAAGTTTGGAAAAAACGCAGGCTGCCCTGGGAAAGATTAATGAAAGAATCTCAAAGGCGGTCGATAAGGCAAAGGCAGTTACCGGCGACGAAAGAGTAAAAGTTCTTGTCAACACATTGACAGGAGACCCGGATTTGTACGGAGAGTTTTTCTCAGAGCCTGTCGAAATCGTATCAATTGCCGTATATCCTGTTGAGAATTATGGATCAGCGGTTGCTCCATTTTATACAACACTTTCTATTTGGGTAGGTGTTATCATCTTAGCGGCGATTATCAAAGTGAAGCCAAGAAAGGAAAAATACCCGAATGCGAGTGCGACAGAGTTGTTCTTTGGAAGGGGTATGTTTTTCCTGTTTATGGGGCAGGTACAAACATTGATCACGGTACTTGGTGATATTTATCTGTTAAAGATACAATGTGTACATCCATTTTTGTTTTGGCTGACATCAGCGATTACGAGTCTGACTTTTACATTACTGATATATGCGTTGGTATACACATTTGGAGATGTCGGAAAGGCAATAGCAGTTGTTATTCTTGTGATACAGATTGCGGGCTCAAGTGGAACATATCCGATAGAGTTGTTACCGGAGTTTTTCCAAAAAGTGTACATTTTCTTCCCGTTCCCATATGCGATAAATGGAATGCGAGAGTGTATTTGCGGTCTGTATGAGGCAGATTTGGTGATATATCTGCTTGAACTGGCAATTTTCCTGATACCGGCGTTAGTTGTCGGACTATTGCTTCGAATTCCGTTTGAAGGCTTGAACCAATACATGGAGAAGCGAATGGAAGATACAGAAATGATGTAGGGGGTGTTAGCGTTGGCAGATGAAAAAAAATACGAAGATATTTATAATAAACTGGTTGACTATGAACAGTCGATACATACAAAGAATCAGGAAAGAATTCGCATTGGTTTAAAGATAAATATCTTATTGCCATTGGTATTTCTTATTTTGAGTTTTGCCATTTCAAGTGCAAAATTGGTTTTTTTGATTTTGTGGATCATATCACTTTTCGGAATCGCCGGATATCTGATGTATGTAGAATATAGTGATTACAAACTGATGAATCAGATGGCTGATATTGGTATTACGGAAAAGAGGGAAGAATCACTGATTGAAATAAACCCTATTATTATGGAAAATATAGAGAACATAAAAAAACGGGAGGAATCAAATAATGAGAAACATTCTTAAAATATTTATCTCTGACTCCAAACGTTTAGCAACGAATGTCGTAGCAGTGGTAGTTATCATGGGGCTTTCTGTCATACCCAGCCTGTATGCATGGTTCAATATTATGTCAAACTGGGATCCATATGGTGAGTCAGCAACCGCAAACTTAAATGTAGTGGTCGCCAGTTGTGATGAAGGTGTTGAAATTGAAGGGATTGAACTCAATGTTGGTGATATGGTAGTCAGCAACCTTCAAAAGAACAAAACCATTGGATGGGTGTTTGTTGATACCGAGCAGGAAGCAGTAGATGGTGTATATAGTGGAGATTACTATGCAGCGCTTGTGATTGATGAGACATTTTCTGCAGATATGATAAGTTTTTTGGGAGGTAATTTTGAAAACCCAAAGATTGCATATTATGAGAATGAAAAGAAGAATGCGATTGCACCAAAGATAACAGGTAAGGTAAAGACAACGGTACAGGAAGAGATTAATAGTGCATTTGTTTCAACGGTTGCGGAAAGCATCATGAAGGCAAGTGAATATGTTGTGACACCCGATGGCGAAGGCAATCTTACTTCTTCTGTTATGAATCGCTTAGAAACCTTGGATGGAGATTTGGTTACCTATATTACCATCATAGACTCCTACATTGCAATTATAGATTCCGCAAGCAATCTGATGGCGGCTTCCGGGGAAGTCACGAATCAGTTGGAGTCGGTTATGGCGGCAGGCCGTTCCATAGCAAATGGTGCCGATGTTTCTACAGACGCAACGACAGAAGCAGTGGATACGGTATCAGATGTTGTCACAAAATCATTAGATGACGTGGCAAAACAGTTAGATAATATAGCGGATATGATTGATACGATGCTATCGGCGGTTGCAAACACAGGAGATGTCTCCACCAGTCAAATACAGAGCTTAAAAACAGCGGTTACAACAGTAAAAACGAGCTTTGACACGGTAATGCAAGAGAGTGCTGTTGTCAAGGATTCCTGCAAATCGGAGATTCAGGCGGTTGATGCTGATTTTGATAAGATAATTGCTGATTTGGATGCATTGGAGTCTGTTTCACAGCAAACTTCCGCAGATGCACAACAAATTTCGAAACAGATTCAGATGGACTTTGAGACTTGCAGAGACAGTATTGATGCCTTAAGCAAGACATATAAGAATACGGTGGAGCCACAGTTAAATACAACAATGCGCTCCATTCAAAAATCCATTTCAGAGATTCAACAGATTTTGAATTTCTCCAGTGATAATGTTGTGGATGTGGCAGCAGCATTGGGCAGTTATCCGGACATGATGGCGTTCGGACGGGATAAACTGGTAGCGTCGCGAGATGCTGCTCAAGAAATGGAAGTAAAGCTTCGAGAAGTAATGTCAGACATGGATAGCATTAAGACGAACGAGCAATATACCATGATGGTTTCTCTTATTAAATCTGATCCGGAACTGATAGCTGACTTTATTTCCAGCCCGGTAAAACTTGATCAACAGCCGATATATGCGATTGAGAATAACGGTTCTGCAACCGCACCATTTTATATTGTGCTATCCGTTTGGTTCGGTGCATTGATTCTGGTTGCGATTATACATACAGGACTCGAAAAGAACCCGGGATGTGAAAATTTAAAGAACTATCAAAAGTTTTTTGGAAGATACATTGTATTCTTTCTAATAGGCCAATTACAGACAGTAATTACAATTTTTGGAACGCTATTCTATGTAAAAATACAATGTCATCATCCGTTTTTGTTATGGATTGCAGCATCGTTCACAAGTTTTACTTTCACACTGTTTATGTATTCGTTAGCATATGCATTTGGAAATGTAGGAGAAGCGGCGGCGGTTGTTTTAATGGTAATTCAAGTGGCAGGGTCTGGCGGTACATTCCCGGTGGAAGTATTACCGAAGGTATTCCAGATTATGTATAAATATATGCCATTTGCACATGGCATGAACGCGATTCGGGAAACAATCGGCGGAATGCATAAACATGATTATTGGAACTATCTGGCGGGAATGATTGCATATATTATTGTGGCGCTTATATTTGGACTTATCATCAGCATTCCGTGCAAAAAATTAAATAAAAAAATTGAGGAAAGCAAAGAAAGAAGCGATTTGCTTGTATAGAGGTTGTATTTTCCATTGACGAAAAAAAAAAAATTATGATATAGTGTACTTGTTGAAAAAACAAATATAAAGAAAAGGAGAAAAAAATTATGGCAAAATATGTATGTAGTGTATGCGGTTATGTTCATGAAGGAGATTCTGCACCAGAAGAATGTCCGGTATGTCATGTAGGAGCAGACAAGTTTAAAAAAGTTGAAGGAGAACTTTCTCTCGCAGCAGAGCATGATTATGGTGTGTATGCAAAAACAGTAAAGAACAATCCAGACATCAGCGATGAGGATAAAAAATATATTTTTGAACAATTGATGGCAAACTTCCAAGGAGAATGCTCTGAGGTAGGTATGTATCTTTGCATGGCAAGAATTGCTCATCGCGAAGGCTATCCTGAAATTGGATTGTACTGGGAGAAAGCAGCATACGAAGAAGCAGAACATGCTGCAAAGTTTGCAGAACTTTTAGGTGAAGATCTTGAGCCAAATATGAAGGCCACAACAAAAGATAACTTAAAATGGAGAGTAGATTGCGAGTATGGAGCTACTTCAGGAAAATTTGATTTGGCTGCATGTGCAAAGAAGAATGGATTGGATGCAATTCATGATACTGTACACGAAATGGCTCGTGATGAGGCTAGGCATGGTAAGGCGCTTGAGGGTATGCTTAAGAGATACTTTGGATAGGAGAACGTTATATGCCATTTATAGATTCAAAGGTAACAGTTTCTATTTCAGATGAAAAGAAAGAAACGATCAAAGCAAAACTAGGTCAGGCAATTAGCATTCTGAACAAATCAGAGACTTATTTGATGGTTGGATTTGAAGACAACTACGATCTCTATATGGGAGGAACAAAATTGGAAAAGGGAGCTTATGTGTCCGTGAGTCTTTTTGGAAATGCATCTTCGGATGCCTATGATAAGATGACAGGCACAATTTGCGAAATTCTTTCCAGTGAATTGGGAATCCCGGGAAATTGTGTTTATGTCACTTATCATGGCGTAAATGATTGGGGTTGGAATGGATCCAACTTCTAAACAATAATTTGATTTTCAAAGGCACCGAGTGAGATGTCAAAATTCCTACCACGGTAGGAAACATGGATTTCACAAGGGATGTCTGAAAGATTGAGCGCAACCACTGCTTGTATATCTTGATAACATCTTGCATATACGAGTTGTTGGTTGCGTATTTCTATGTTTTCATAGTCTCCAAATCGGAGAGCAACATTTTTCCGGTACAAGGAAGACAGCATTGAAATGTGAGCAATTAAATCCGGGTTAACATCAGACATTTCTTTGATGTCAATGGATGGGCGAAGCGGGATGTCAGCATTTGCGCCCTGAGTTTTCGTGCCCTCGATGCCCCATTCACTGCCATAGTATATGCTTGGGATACCAGGTATGGTAAAGAGTAAGGTATAAACATTGAATAGGTTCTCTTTTACATGCAACAGGCTGGCAATACGGTTCACATCGTGGTTGTCAACAAAATTGTAAAGGCGCAACCCTTCGTAAATACCGCCTTTTCCAAACTGCCGATTGAGTGAGTGGGCAATTTCAAAATAATTTTTGTCATTGTGGCTGGAGTAGATGCCCTTCCAACATTCATAATTCGTCACAGAGTCCAGCATTTCCGGGTTAGCCCAGTCCCGGTAGTTCCCATGGATGATTTCTCCCATCAGCCAGAAGTCTTCACGGCGGGATTTTACAAAAGTCCGCAATTCTCGAAAGAAATCCTTCTGAATACAGTCGGCTGCATCCAGGCGCAGACCATCAATATCAAATGCATCCATCCACAATGTAACAGCATTCAGGATATGCTTCTTAACGTCGCTGTTGTATAAGTTTAGTTTTACGAGTTCTTCGCAACCGGCCCAGCTTTCGTAGGAAAAATTGTCATTGTAAGAATTATTCCAACCGAAATTCATGCCGGAAAACCAATCCTTATATGCGGAATTTTCTCGGTTTTGCAGAACATCCTGAAATGCGAAGTGACCACGTCCCACATGGTTAAATACGCCGTCCAAGACAATTTTAATATCTTCTTTATGAAGAGCATCGCAAACAATTTTAAAGTCCTCGTTGGTGCCAAGACGACGGTCCAACTTGTAATAATCATGCGTGTCGTAACCATGTGTGCCCGACTCCCAAAGCGGACCAAAATACACAACTTGAATACCGAGTTCTTTCAAGTGAGGTATCCAATCGAGAATTTGTAATATTCGGTTGGAAGCAGTTGCAGCACCCTCATTGCAAAATGGTGCGCCCGTCAAACCTAAAGGGTAAATGTGATAAAAAATGCTGTTTTCATACCAATATCCGTGTTGTTCCATAATACCAAGTCCTTTTCGTTTATTTTATAATAAGTCCATATAAATAATGGTCTCTCCATTTTTCTTGTAAATATACCTTATCTTTCAAAAGTCCCTCCTGTTGAAAACCGAGCTTTTCCAGCAATGATATGGAAGGTGTGTTGGTCGGAAGGACCAATGCCTCAAACCTTCGAATTCCGATTTCCTTGGAAAGCAGACGAATGCCACAAACCAGTGCTTCGTAGCAATATCCCTGACGCCAAAACTTTGGGTCTATCTTATATCCTACCTGTGTAGAAGCAAAGATGTCAGGTGTGATACCGTGAAAACTTATGGTGCCAATAATGGTAGATGGGTCCTCTTTTTTAAAAAGCCAAAATCGAACCATATGAAGTTTTAGCGTCTCTTCGAATTCATGAGCGAGCAAATGGCGTTGATGTTCCAAACTATAAAAATTATCACTGATGATTGGCTCATACTTTTCAAAGATAGGTGCATTGTTCTTATAAAAAGTAAGTGCTTTGTCCGCTTCATCCGGCGTCAGAACCCGCATGATAAGCCGTGTAGTTTCCTGTTCAAAATTCATTCGTCTAATCCTCTGATTTCAACCTTGTCGACAAAGGTAGATAAAATGGTTACAAATTCGTCAAGTCGCTCTCTGGAATGTGGATGAAACCCGGACTGCAATACTTGATCGGATTCTTTATAAGGCTGCAGGTAATATGCTTTTGCACCTGCTATCCACATGCCGATGGCGGTGATATCCGTCTCCTTGTGAAGTTCTACACAGAGTGTTGTGCGGAATTCATAATCAACAGACCCCTCTTTTAAAAAAGAAACGGATGCAAGGATGGAATCCATGTCTAAGGAAGCCCAATTTGCCACCGTTTGATACTTTACACGGGAGTGTTTGACATCCATAGCAATGTAATCAACCAATCCGTCTGTTACAAGTGCTTTGAGCATGGCGGGATTTGTGCCGTTGGTATCAAGTTTTACCAGATATCCAAGAGATTTCACCTTTCGAATGAAATTCGGCAAATCCGGTTGAAGTGTCGGCTCCCCTCCACTGATAACGACTGCATCTAAAACAGGCTTTCGTTTTTTCAGATGCTCGAAAACCTCCTGTTCACTGTAGGGCGGTATGTCGGAAAATCCGGTAACCAAATCCCCATTATGGCAATAGGGGCATCGAAAATTGCAACCACCGGTAAATAGAGTGGTAGCAACATGCCCGGGAAAATCAACAAGTGTTGTTTTTTGTATTCCAAAAATCTGCATAACATTGTCCTTTTCTATAGATTAATAACTTGAAAACACTACAACAAAAAGATTGTTGTGATATAATACAAAGTATAACAGTTTAGGGGAGGAATTTCCATATGGGACTATTTGATGATCGTGGAAAGAGCAAACAGGACAAGCAAGATGAAAAATTTATGAAGCAGGCACTGAAAGAAGCGGAAAAAGCAGCTAAAATAAATGAGGTGCCGATTGGATGTGTGATTGTCCGTGATGGAAAGGTGATTGGGAAAGGCTATAACAAGCGCAATACAGATAAAATCGTGTTGTCGCATGCAGAATTGATTGCCATGCAACAAGCTTGTAAAAAGGCAGGCGATTGGCGGTTGGAAGATTGTACCATATATGTGACACTTGAGCCATGTCAAATGTGTGCAGGCGCAATTGTACAAGCCCGGCTTCAACGTGCTGTTATCGGCAGCATGAATCCAAAAGCAGGTTGTGCAGGCTCGATTTTGAATATACTGGAAATGCAGGAATTCAATCATCAGGTAGAGGTAACGCGCGGTGTTCTTGAGGAAGAATGCTCGAAGATGTTAACAAACTTTTTTGCAGAACTGCGGGAAGAAAAAAAACAGAATGAACAAAATTTAGTGGATAGTGTAAGTTGACAAACCACCCCTTTTACCATACAATGACATGGAGCGGCCTCCATAAGTGGCGTTGAGACTTGGGTCTTGCGCGACGGATGCCTACGAATCGTGTCAGGTCAGGAATGGAGCAGCACTAAGAAGGAGTTTCCGGGTGCCGCGAGGGTGCCTGAGTTGAGTTAACTGTGGGGGTAACGCTTTTTAAAAATTGCATCTGAGCACAAAGGGATACCTGAGGGTAAAGATACAGATATAATGCAAAAAACGACGCATGGTTCGTATATGTTTAGAGATAGAAGTCTCTGTATCTGTATAGGATGCAGGGACCTTTTTGTTGTATCAGAGATGTCAAAATCGGGAGGAGAATATGGATACAAGAGTGGCAATGCTTGCGATTGTTGTTGAACAGAGGGAATATGCGGAACAATTGAATCAGATACTGCATGAATATGGGCAATACATAATTGGTCGTATGGGGATTCCTTATGAAAAGAAGGGGATATCGCTCATCAGTGTCGCGGTGGATGCTCCACAAGATATCATCAGCACTATATCGGGGAAAATAGGAAATTTACCGGGGGTAACAGCAAAGGCGGTCTACGCTAAGGCGGGGGCTTAAATATGCAAGAGGAAAGAGAACTTCTCTTAAAACTGGACGTGAAACATCGCTTAAAATCGGAAGAATGGAAAGTGTTACTCCGCTGTGAAAATGATAAAGTGGCAAGTTTTGCAGCAGAATTGGCGAGAAGACGCTCAAAGAGGTGTTCGGAAATAAAGTGTTTACGCGTGGGCTGATCGAAATATCAAATTATTGTAGGAACAATTGTTATTATGTGGTCTTCGCAGGGATAATAAGACGGCGAAACGCTATAGATTATCAAAAGAACAAATCCTTGCATGTGTCAGTGTAGGATATGATACAGGTTATCCGGATTGTGCAGTCACGCTTTTTCTTTGGGAGAAAGAAGTGAAAATAGTTACAGAAGGATGTTTCAAGCAGGGGCAAACGATTGAAACTCTGGTAAAGGATATGGAACTGATTACGGATTTAAAACCGGAAATGGTAGGGATTGGCCCCTTTATTCCGCATCACGCGACACCTTTTTCCAAAGAGGAACGGGGAACTGTGGGGAAAACGGTGTATCTGTTGTCGCTAATCAGGTTGATAAAGCCAAATGTGCTGCTGCCGGCCACGACAGCACTGGGCTCTATTTATAAAAATTTAAACAGGAATTAATAAAGGAGATACGAAAATGTACGATGTAATGTCAACAAAAGCAGAAGAATTTATTAGTGATGAGGAGATTCAGGATTGTCTCGCTTATGCGGAGGCAAACAAAACAAATCGTGAGTTAATGGAAGAAATTTTGACAAAGGCCCGTGAAATGAAAGGCATAAGTCATAGGGAAGCATTGGTACTGCTGGACTGTGAGTTGGAGGATAAAAATCAAGAAATCTATCAACTGGCAAAAGATATAAAGCAGGAATTTTACGGCAATCGAATCGTGATGTTTGCGCCGTTATACTTATCAAATTATTGTATTAATGGTTGTGAGTACTGCCCATATCATGCGAAAAATAGGCATATTCGCAGAAAGAAGCTTTCTCAAGAGGAAATCAAGGCAGAGGTTATCGCACTTCAGGATATGGGACATAAGAGACTTGCGCTTGAAGCAGGAGAAGATCCAAAGAATAATCCGATTGAGTATATCTTGGAAAGCATTAAGACAATCTACGGAATTCACCACAAAAATGGAGACATTCGCCGCGTCAATGTTAATATAGCGGCAACAACTGTTGAAGAATATCGAATGCTAAAAGAAGCCGGAATTGGTACCTATATTCTATTTCAGGAAACTTATAATAAGGAATCCTATGAGCAACTTCATCCGACCGGACCAAAGAGTGATTATGCATATCACACAGAGGCAATGGACAGAGCGATGGATGGCGGAATAGATGATGTTGGCTTAGGTGTGTTGTATGGCCTAAACAATTATCGCTATGACTTTACAGGCATTATCATGCATGCCGAACATCTGGAGGCGGCAAAGGGATGCGGGCCGCATACAATCAGTGTGCCAAGACTTCGCCATGCAGATGACATCGATCCGGATGCATTTGATAATGGTATCTCAGATGATTTGTTTGCTAAAATCGTTGCCTGTCTTCGCATCGCAGTACCTTACACGGGAATGATCGTATCAACGAGAGAGTCAAAAGAGTGCAGAGAACGTGTATTGGAACTTGGAATTTCTCAGATTAGTGGCGGTTCAAAGACAAGTGTCGGTGGTTATGTTTCTCCGGAACCGGAGGAGGAGAATTCAGCGCAGTTTGATGTCAGTGACAACCGAACATTGGATGAAGTAGTAAAATGGCTTATGGATTTGGATTATGTACCAAGTTTTTGTACAGCGTGCTATCGTGAAGGCAGAACAGGAGATCGATTTATGTCGTTGCTCAAGAGCAAACAGATTGTAAATTGTTGTCATCCAAATGCGTTGATGACATTGAAAGAGTATCTTGAAGATTATGCATCTTCGGAGACAAAAAAAGTAGGAGAGGCCTTGATTGAACGCGAACTGGAGGCTATTACAAACCCTAAGGTCAAGGAAAAAGCGAAAGAATACATGGATAAGATTCATGAGGGAAATCGGGATTTCCGTTTTTAAAAAAGTAGAGGAAGAGTATGAGGATGAACAGTACGCCAAGTGGAGAGCGAAAACAAATCGGCCTTTTCGGAAAGACAAATGCGGGCAAATCAAGCCTGCTCAATGCTATCACAGGACAAAGTCTTGCCATCGTATCGGATGTGAAAGGAACAACGACAGATCCTGTAAAGAAAGCGATGGAACTTTTGCCGTTAGGGCCGGTTGTACTTACGGACACACCGGGACTTGATGATGACGGGGAACTGGGTCAGGAGCGAATCAGAAAGGCGAAAGAAGTCCTGCGCCAAATAGACATGGTTTTATTGGTGGTGGATGCCAATGATATGGACATTTCTGTGGAGAAGGAGATGGTAGCAGAGGCAAGCAGACGCGAAGTGCCTGTCATCCTATGTATCAACAAAGTAGATTGTCTGTCACAACAGGCTGTTGAAAAAAAGGCTTGTGATATAGGAAAAGCGTTATCTATTGATCAGGAAACCATCGCCTGCATCAGCGCCAGAGAACATATGGGTATCAGCGAGTTAAAAAAAATGATAGCGAACAGACTGACGGAAAGGGATGAGAACCGACCGCTCATACGAGATTTGCTTTCGCCGGGAGACTTTATCGTTTTGGTGGTGCCAATCGATAAAGCTGCGCCGAAGGGGCGACTGATTTTGCCGCAGCAGCAGGTGATAAGAGATGCCTTGGAGGCGGGTGCGATTCCCGTTGTCTGCAGAGATTCAGAATTGCAGAAAACGCTTGAAGGGATGGGAAAGATACCGCGCCTTGTGGTTACGGATTCGCAGGTGTTTGAGCAGGTTTCAAAAATGGTGTCATCAGAGATACCGTTGACTTCTTTTTCGATTCTGATGGCGCGATACAAAGGCGACTTGAGAACACAGGTGGCCGGCGCAAAGGCGATTGATAACATAAGTGGTGGCGATAAAATCTTGATTTCGGAGGGATGTACGCACCATCGTCAGTGTGGCGACATTGGAACGGAAAAATTGCCGAAATGGATAAAGAAATATACCGGTAAAGATATCGCATTTACATTTACAAGTGGTGGGGAGTTCCCGAAAGACTTGTCACAATACGCAATGGTGGTTCATTGCGGAGGGTGTATCTTGCCGTTGCGGGAGATGAGATATCGCATTTCACACGGAGCAGACGAGCATGTGCCAATAACGAATTATGGTGTGCTAATCGCTTATATGCAGGGCATTTTGGAGCGTGTAACAGAACCATTGTCATAATTTTTTACCTATGATATATTTTAATATGAGGAATGTCGCTTCTCTCAATATTAGAAGGATAGATTCCGAAGTAAATTGTGGATTGAGGTATAAAAATGGGCGCACAGGATAACACAGAAAAAGTGTTACGGGATATTCATGTTTTGTTTTCTAAGGCAGAGCCTTATAACGGCAGCAAGAAGGATATCATCGTCGACAAAAATGAAGTCATGGACTTGCTGAAAGAGTTGAATGATTGTATGTATGAGATGATGGAGGAACACGAGTTGTCTCAACGAAAAAAAGATAAAGCGAATCGTGAGATGAAAAAGCAGGGTGATGATATCATTTTCGAAGCAACAAGAAAGGCGGAGGACATCTATGCAGCTTCTATCATGTATACAGATAACGCACTGAGAAATATTCAGGATATCATGGCGGAAGCAAACAAAGCGATAGAAAAAATATATTCTGATTCGAAAGAAAGGCTGGAGGAAGAAAAGCGTACTGTAAAAACGAACCAATCCGAGTTAAAGTCTCAATTGGAAGATTTGATTGACACACAAAAATATCTGCGTCTTATTGAGGATGAAAACCGACGTTTGCAGATAGAAAAAGACAAAGGTACGCCAACAGGTAATACTACGAAATCTCCTTATGCCGGAATGCAACCGGAGATAAGAATTAACAAGGAGTACTTTATCGAGAATGGTATTCCGCTAGATGATGTTGAAGATGAGGAGGATGCAACGGAAGAAAAGCAACTTTCAGAGGAAGAATTGACAGCCCTTTCTCAGGATTTAGATAAAGAATACTTTGATTGGAAAGAAGAAGAAACTGAAGATAAGCCGACGGAAGGGAAGAAGCCATTTTCTCTTTTGGGTAAATTGATAGACAAATAAAATTTAGGAGGAAACAGATGAAATTATATAAAAATGGCGTTTACTTGCTGAATGGATGCGAATTGGTTGAGGATGGTCCGGAGGCAGCAGCACAGATTAAACAAAAAACAGGATGTGATGTTTCAAAGGAAGCGGCAGCACAGGAGACGATGGCATATGACATTTTGAAGAATCATAATACATCGGGCAACATGGAGAATCTTCAGATTAAGTTTGATAAATTGACATCTCACGATATTACATATGTTGGTATCATTCAGACAGCAAGAGCATCAGGGCTTGAGAGATTCCCGATTCCATATGTTCTTACAAATTGTCACAACAGTTTGTGTGCTGTGGGTGGTACGATCAATGAAGATGACCATATGTTTGGTCTCTCTTGTGCAAAAAAATATGGAGGAATCTATGTACCACCGCATCAGGCGGTAATTCATCAGTTCGCAAGAGAAATGTTAGCTGGCGGTGGAAAGATGATTCTTGGTTCCGATTCTCATACCCGTTATGGTGCATTGGGTACGATGGCAATGGGAGAAGGGGGACCGGAACTTGTAAAACAGTTATTGAATAAAACATACGACATCGCAATGCCGGGCATTGTTGGTGTTTATATGACGGGCGCACCGGCAAAGGGTGTTGGACCGCAGGATATCGCCCTTGCTATCATTGGCGAAGTGTTTGACAAGGGTTATGTAAAGAATAAAGTCATGGAATTTATTGGTCCCGGCGTGGACAACATGAGTGTTGACTACCGCATCGGCGTGGATGTTATGACGACAGAGACAACATGTTTATCTTCTATTTGGAAGACGGATGCAAAAGTGAAAGAGTTCTATGAGATTCACGGAAGATCAGAAGACTTTGCAGAACTTGCGCCTGGAAAAGTGGCTTATTATGATGGAATGATTGAAATTAATCTGAGCAAGATTAAACCAATGATCGCAATGCCGTTCCATCCAAGCAATACATATACAATCGACGAACTAAATGCAAATCTTATGGATATTTTGGATGATTGTGAAAAGAGAGCAAAGGTCAGTTTAGATGGACAGGTTGAGTTCACCTTGAAGGATAAGGTGAGAAATGGTCGTCTGTATGTGGACCAGGGAATCATCGCCGGCTGTGCAGGTGGCGGATATGAAAATATCACAGATGCGGCGGACATTTTGCGAGGTGCATCCATCGGACCGGATGAGTTTACACTCAGTGTATATCCGGCAAGCACGCCAATTTATATGGAACTTGTAAAGAATGGATGTGTTGCGGATCTTATGGCGACAGGAGCAATTGTAAAGACGGCATTCTGCGGACCATGCTTTGGTGCGGGTGATACGCCTGGCAATAATGGATTTTCCATTCGTCATTCAACCCGCAACTTCCCTAACCGTGAAGGTTCTAAGCTGCAGAGCGGACAGATTTCGTCTGTTGCACTTATGGATGCCCGTTCGATTGCAGCAACGGCAGCAAACATGGGTTATTTGACAGCAGCAACGGATATGGATGTAAAATACACAAAGCCAAAATACTTTTTTGATAAGACGATTTATGAAAATAGGGTGTTTGACAGCAAGGGTGTGGCTGATACAAGTGAAGAGATTAAGTTTGGTCCGAATATCAAGGACTGGCCTGCAATGAGTGCGTTGCCGGAGAACCTGGTATTAAAAGTGGTATCTGAGATTCATGATCCGGTTACAACAACAGATGAGTTGATTCCATCCGGTGAGACATCATCATATCGTTCAAACCCGCTTGGACTTGCCGAGTTTACTTTGTCAAGAAAAGATCCGGAGTACGTAGGTCGTGCGAAGGCTATTCAGAAGGCACAGAAGGCTTTGGAGGCAGGAGAGTGTGCAGTTGAAGCGGTTCCGGAGTTAAAGGAAATCATGCAGATAATAAAAAAGGATTATCCGGAGATTAATCACAGCAATTTTGGCGTGGGAAGTACGATTTTTGCCGTTAAGCCGGGTGACGGTTCTGCCAGAGAACAAGCGGCATCTTGCCAAAAAGTTCTTGGCGGTTGGGCGAATATTGCAAATGAATATGCAACAAAGAGATATCGTTCAAATCTCATTAACTGGGGTATGCTTCCATTCTTGATTCCGGAAGGGGATTTGCCATTTGAAAACGGCGATTTTCTCTTTATACCGCAAATCCGCAAGGCGATTGAGGATAAGGTGGATATAATAAAGGCATTTGTTGTAAAGAATGGAACTCTTCAAAACTTCGAGTTAAAGCTTGGCGATTTAACAGATGATGAGAGAGATATCATACTTAAAGGATGTTTGATAAACTATTACAGAGGATAAACAGGAGAACTTTATGAATCAGGACTTTCAAAAGGACAGACAAGACGACAAATTAAAACTGCGACAGATTATTTTGATAGCAGTAATAACATTAATCACAGCGTGCTGCATTATCTTGTTTTATTTTTGTGTGGAACGTTATCAGGGACTAGGAGCAGGCTGGGATAAATTTATGACTGTTATGCAGGGAATTATCTTTGGCTTTATCTTTGCATTTTTGATGAATCCGTTTATGGTATTTTTCGAGCGTCGGATGCTACCGTTTTTTAAAAGGCATTGCAAAACAGAGCAAAATGCAAAAAAAACGACGCGCATGATAACGACGTTGATTGCACTTGTGATTGTAATGGGAATCTTCATATTGACAATTGTTGCTATCATTCCGGAGCTTTATCGTACAGTTGAATTTTTGGTAACACATATTGGTGAGCAAATCGATGGGGTTCTGGATTGGGCGAACGATATTACAGGGGGTCGCTATGAGAAGAATATCATGAGCGCTAAGGGCAGTGCTGCAGACATAGCGATTGATAAGGGTCTGGAACTCGTAAAGAACTACATAGACATGGGAACGGAGGAAATGATTTCCTTCGTAGCAAACAGTGTGATTGGCGTGGGCAGAATCATTTTAAACCTTTTTATAGGAATGATTGTTTCGGTGTATGTTCTTTGTAGCAAAGAGATTTTTAAAGGACAGACAAAGAAGATTGTCTATGGCGTATTTAAGACAGAACATGCGAACATTTTGCTGGAAATCTCGCGTAAAGCGGCGGATATCTTCTATGGTTTCATTATTGGAAAAATTATTGACTCGTTGATTATCGGTATTATTTGTTATGTATGTATGATAATTTTAAAAATGCCATATGCGCTACTGGTATCAATTATCATCGGTGTGACGAATATCATACCTGTGTTCGGACCATATATTGGTGCGGTTCCAACGGTAATCATTATCTTCCTGACAGAGCCGATGCAGGGTATTTACTTCCTGATATTTGTAATAATCTTGCAACAGATTGATGGAAATATTATCGGACCAAAGATTCTTGGTGATTCAACAGGCTTATCGTCTTTCTGGGTTGTGGTTGCAATTGTGGTCGGTGGAGGCTTGTTCGGTGTACCGGGAATGCTCATTGGCGTGCCGACGATGGCTTTGCTCTATTATCTGGTAGGCGTGTTTGTGAAATACTTGTTGCGAAAAAAGAATTTGCCGGAAGAGACAAGTTCGTATATGCAGTTGGATCACATTGACGTAAAAAACAAGACGCTGATAGAACACGATGAGAATTATAAGAACAAGACACGAGTGAGAATTTTTGCCAAAAAAAGGGGAGAAAAATACAAAAATTCCGAGACAAAAGAATAATCGGAAAAAGCCAGTGAAATCATTTTTTCACTGGCTTTCTTTCACCTTTTTAGGGGCAAATTTTTTGACATGTAATGCGCCCTATGGTACACTAAAACTGTATATTTATGTCCAAAGATAACATGAAAAACACTTTTTGGGGTAAAAACATTGGATAAAAATGAATTCAAAGAAAAATACGATGAAATAAAGAATTTGCTTAAGCAGGGAAAAACAGAAGAAGCGTCTGATTTGGTTGATAGCATCAATTGGCGTAAGGTTCACAATGTAAATGCTTTGGTAAAGGCCAGCGAAGTATGTGAAGAAGCCGGCCGCATGGAAGAAGCAAGAGAATTATTATACATGGCACACGAAAGATCACCAATTGGGCGTATGATTCTGTACCATTTGGCAATGATATGTGTAAAGATGGGTGATCTGGAAGAAGCGAAAGATCATTACGATGCCTTTGTGGAAATAGCACCACACGACAGTCTCAAATACATTATTAAGTATCAGATTAGCAAGGCGCAAGGTGCTGACGACACGACGCTGATTTCTATTTTGGAAGAGTTGAAAGAACATGACTTTTTAGAAGAGTGGTCCTATGAGTTGGCATACTTGTACCACAAGACACTGCAGATTGATAAGTGTATCGATCTCTGTGATGAAATCATTCTATGGTTTGGAGACGGACCATATGTAGAAAGAGCGCTTGAGATGAAAATGATCTATCAGCCGCTTGATAAAATGCAGGAGAATAAGTATCGTCATTTTCAGCAACGCAGGGATGGTATTACAGAGATTCGTGCAAACGAAATGTTGTCTTCCGGTGAAATTGTGCCGGAGACAATTACGATACCGCGTGTTGAGCTGCCGACAGAGGGCTTCAACACGATAAATCTTCAGGCGGAAATCAAAAAGAATATTGATGAGATTATGCGCGCAACGGAAGAGGATACAGTGTCTGAAAACATGGAAAACATTAAGAGTCTTGTTGAAGAGATTCCATATTTGCAGGTGAATGAGCAGGAGGAGGCAATTGCCTTAGAGCAACAACAGGCACAAGATGAAATTGATGCATCCATTATGGACACATTTCAGGAATATTTGGCAGAAGAATATGATGGACAAATTAGTCTACTGGTTCCGGAGCAGAAAGAAACCGAGGAACAGGTAAGAGGACAGATGGCCATTGAAGATGTCATGGAAGAGTGGGAGAAGACAAGACGAGCTGCAGAGGCCACACTTCAAGAGGCACAACAACAGAAACTGGAATCTGCTAAGAATATTGCATTAATGGAGGCAAGCCAGATTATGGATCGTTTGGAAGAAGCAATGCCGAAACTGGATGCGGGAGCAACATCGACTGACCTTTTAAAGGAAGAGTATCTGACCAAAGCAGACGACAAGCAGGAAGACACCATAAAGCATTTTCAGATTCCAAAGGTGGAACCTGCAGGTGAGATATCAGGTGTTGGTTTAGAAATACCTATTGTCAGTTTGCCAAAAGAACATGTTCTGAAAGAAGATAAGAGTTTGGGTGTACCATCCATTACAAAATCAGAAGAACAAAAAGACACCAAAGAGTGGCAGCCGCCAGTTCTTGATGAGACAGAAAAAGAATCAGATGTTCCAGAGGACAATGAGCAGCCGCCAGAGACAGAATCAATAGACGAGGAAGTGACGGATGTGGATTTAAAAGAAGCTAGTAAGGTTGTAGCAGACATGAACGAGATGCTGCAGCAGGAGATAGATCGTATATTACAAGGTGAGGATTCTACGACGGTAGAGATAGCAACAGAAGAGGTGGAACTATCAGAGGAAGTGGAACCATCGGTAGAAGACATAGAGAAGGAAGCGGCAGAGGACGATATAGCGGAGGAGCCTCAGGACATTGCCTTGCCGGAAATTGAGGAGGTTGTCTTAGAGCCACAGGAGGTGGCGGAACTCGTAGATGAGCATATATTGGAGGAAGTCATTCGCGAGGAGGTACCTGTCAAACAATTGACAGAAGAAGAAAAAACGATTTTTTCCTACTTTATGCCAATCAGTGGGATGGAAAGTACAATTTGTCAGGTGCTCGCAGGGACAAAGCATCGATTGGAAAACAAAAAGAATTCCGCTGCAGGTAATATTATTATCCAAGGCGGAGCCGGTAGCGGAAAGACGATGCTGGCATCAAATCTGATTAAAGTATTGCAGAATGAAACAGGAAAGCTCTGCGGAAATGTAGGAAAAATAGACGCAGCGCAGTTGAATAAAAAGGATATCAATGCTGTTTTGCCAAAGGTGAAGGGTGGATGCCTGATTATTGAAAAAGCAGGACAACTATCGGAAGAAACGATGGAGACGATGCGTCAGTATATGATGCGGGATGACAGTGAGATTTTAGTTTTGCTGGAAGATGAGAAGGCGAAAATCGATAAAATATTACCAAAAAATGTGGTCTTTGCAAATATGTTTACGGAGAAAATCACCATCCCTATATTTACAATTGACGAGTTGGTGAATTTTGGTAGGGTGTATGCGCTGGAGGATGGCTATGTTGTTGATGAAATGGGCATCTTGGCAATGTATAATCGCATCAATCTTATTCAGCGGCTGGATCATCCAACTTCTCTGGTCGAAGTGAGAGAAATTATGGAAGAAGCGATTGCCCATGCTGAGAAGGGAGGGCTTAAAGCTGCTTTTAGCAGATTGGGATCAAAGAGATATGATGAAGAAGGTAATTTGATTTTGCGCGAGCAGGATTTTGAGATTAAATGAGACAAGGGGGAACAATATGAGCTATTTTACAGACTTGGACATGTATTTGTTTGGACAGGCAACGCACTATGACATCTATAAAAAACTAGGTGCGCATGTGGGCGAAGAAGAGGGCGTTAAGGGCGTTTACTTTGATGTTTGGGCGCCGCATGCGGCGGCGGTTGCTGTGATTGGAGAGTTTAACGATTGGGATGAAAATTCTCACATGATGAAAAAACTCCCAACATCCGATATTGGTATTTATGAGTTGTTTGTACCGGATGCAAAGCCGGGTCAACTATATAAATATTTGATTTACACGGCAGATGGAAGAAAGTTATATAAAGCAGATCCATATGCATCTACGGCAGAACTTCGACCGGGTACGGCATCTAAGATTGCGGAGCCGGACACATTTAAGTGGACGGATGGTACTTGGATGAAGAAAAGAGAGGAGCAGGAAGCGTTTTGGGAGCAGCCGGTTTCCATTTATGAGGTGCATCCCGGCTCATGGAAGAAGCATCCTACAGAGGAGAATGATGGGTTTTACAGTTATCGGGACCTTGCAAAAAGTCTCGGTGAGTATGTCGCTGAAATGGGATACACACATGTAGAGTTAATGGGTATTTCAGAATATCCTTTTGATGGTTCCTGGGGATATCAGGTAACAGGATACTATGCACCGACATCGCGTTATGGTACGCCGGAAGATTTTATGTATCTTGTCAATCATCTGCACAAAAAGGGAATTGGCGTTATCTTAGACTGGGTACCGGCCCATTTTCCTAAGGATGCACATGGTTTGGCTGACTTTGATGGGGCTCCGCTGTATGAATATGCAGATCCAAAGAAGGGTGAACACCCTGATTGGGGAACAAAGATTTTCAATTATGGGAAGAACGAAGTAAAGAATTTTCTTATCGGTAGTGCGCTGATGTGGATAGAGAAATACCATATTGACGGTTTGCGTGTTGACGCAGTTGCATCCATGTTGTATTTGGATTATGGAAAAGAGGCAGGACAGTGGATAGCAAATGAGTATGGTGGAAATGAAAATTTGGAGGCGGTTGAATTCTTCCGTCACTTAAACACCTTGGTACGCGGTCGAAACAAGGGTGCAATTATGATTGCTGAAGAGTCTACCGCCTGGCCAAAAGTGACAGGTGATGTTGAAAACGGTGGACTAAATTTCTCATACAAATGGAATATGGGATGGATGCATGACTTTCTTGACTATATGAAGTTAGATCCTTATTTTAGAAAAGACAACCATAACAAAATGACATTTGCGATGAGTTACAACGAATATGAGAGATATATTCTGGTATTATCTCATGATGAAGTTGTTCATCTAAAGTGTTCTATGATCAACAAAATGCCCGGTTTGGAGGGTGATAAGTTCAAGAATCTGAGAGTAGGATATGCATTTATGATGGGGCATCCCGGCAAAAAATTATTGTTCATGGGACAGGATTTCGCACAATTACAGGAGTGGAGTGAAAAAAGAGAGTTAGACTGGTATCTGTTGGACAATCCAAACCACAAGCATATGTCTGACTTTGTAAAGGAACTGTTACATATTTACAGGAAATACCCGGCAATGTATCAGCAGGACGTATCCTGGGCCGGGTTCGAATGGATCAACGCCAATGATAGTTACAGAGGAATTTTCAGTTTTGTCCGCAAATCAAAGGACGGAAAGAAAAATATCCTCTTTGTATGTAATTTTACACCGGTGGCATATGATGATTATCGCGTTGGCGTACTTGAGAAGAAGAAACATAAGCTTATCTTGAACAGTGAGGATGTGAAATTTGGCGGTACGGATGTAATGAGACAGCTTACATACACACCTGTAGCTCAAGAATGTGATGGAAGGCAGTATTCGATTGCATATCCATTACCGGCTTATGGTGTAACTGTTTTTGTATTTTAATAAAAGGAAGTTGTAGAAAAGTTGGCACAACAAAGTTTTGTGATAGAAAACGACAACGAATCAGAACCAAAACAAAATATATTTCACGGAAAGAAAAAGATTATTATCTCAATTTTTTGCATATTCGCACTACTGCTTGTTGTTATGCTAAACAATCTGAGACAGTTTCATGGGTTCACAGAAAAAGCGGTTTATAAAAGGGGCGATGCTACGGAAACGACCTATTTGGGGTTTCAGGGCAATCTTTTAAAATTTAGCCGCGACGGTGCCTTTTATACAAAGTATAATGGGGAATTGATTTGGAATTATACATACGAAATGGACAATCCCAGAATAGATATTTGTGATAACTATATCATGATTTATGACTTAAAAGGCACTCAGGTAGCGATATTGACCAGTACAGGCTTTAAGAAAAAGATCAAAACAGCAATGCCTATTGTAGATGCCAATATTGCAAGTAAAGGAACCGTTGCAATTTTGATGCAGGAAGAGGATACGGGCTATGTTCAGATTTGTAATGAATCGGGAGATGTCTTGGCGTCCGGTGAGTTACATATGGAAAACAGCGGTTATCCGATGGCGCTCGATATTTCCGATAGCGGAGAGAGACTGGTTGTCTCACAGTTGGATATGAATGGCGGGGATGTAAAGACCACGATAGCATTCTATCATTTCGGAAAAGAGGGGAAAGACAAAATTGATAATATCATAGCAAATTACAGTTTTTCCAATCAGGTGTTTCCACAGGTAGAGTTTCTGGAGAATGGAAAGGTTGTTGCTTTTGGGGACGGTGAAATTGTGCTGTTTGACAATGACGCGAAAGCTGAAATTGCAAAAGAAATCTTTGTCGACGGTGAAATAAAGAATGTGTTTTCAGACGGTAAATATTTTGGAATCATATGCAATGCAGTAGACAAAAAAGGTACGATGTACAATCAACTGTCTGTGTATTCAGAGAATGGAATTCGAAGATGTCAAAAAGAAGTGAAAGATTCCTATACAAAAGCAGAATTATTGCCAAGCCATGAAGTGTGCCTTACAAATGGCAGAGATGCATCTATTTATACGCTTTATGGGATTAAAAAATTTGCATATACTTTTGAAACAGGAATATATAAAATAATACCGGGAGATAGTTCCAGACGATACTATTTTGTGAGAGATAATGACATTACAAATGCAAGGCTGAAATAGTTATTGTTTTTCATGCGAATAAGAAGGGTTGACATATGAATATATTTTTTATTGTTGCGCTGTTCATTTTATTCTTCTCCATATTGCAGGGATGGAGAAAAGGAATACTTGGACTTGTAATTGGCTTTGTTTCATGGATTTTTGTGTTTGTGTTTGTTGCATTTGCACATCCTTATGTTGAGGACTATATTCGAGATAATACAAAGGTCGATGACAAGGTTTATGAAAAAACAGAGCAGTATATACAGCAAAAAGAAGATAATGTTGCACAGGAATCCGGCTTAGAAGAGTGGTGGGTGTCCTTGACAGATGGGGTGCCACAGAATGTTCTTGAAAAATTGCAGACAAAAATAATGCTTCAAACATCTTTGGATGATGCATTAGATATAACAATGCTGGATCAAACAAAACAGAAGATAAAGGTTGACTTGGTTCTGCAAATAGCTGATTTTGTGACACAGGGAATCGCCGTGATCGTCACATTTGTCATTGCGGAGATTTTCGTGGTTATCATTACAGAATTGGTAAAATCGATAGGTAAGTTGCCGGTGATTCGCGGAGTCAATAACTTTTTGGGAATTATCGCAGGAGCGGTGGAAGGCTTTATCATCATATGGATTGTGATGTATATCGTTGCTTGTACTTGTAGTACAACAATAGGGCAGGGAATTTTGGCCGATATAAATGCAAGTAGATTCCTGACATATTTATATCATCACAATTTGGTTTTGGCGTTTATAGCTACCATATGATATAGAAAAAACAAGATTTAAATGAGGATAGATATTGGGGTTAAATTTTGGGCGACCACAATATCTATTTTTTCGTAAAAACATCACAAAAGGAAGTAAAATAATTGGGGAAAATGCCTTGACACCCACAAATGATTTTGCTAATATAATCTTCGCACCGTTTGTATGGTGCGTACAACTTTGTATGGCTGGTGAAAAAGTTATTGACAAGGAAACGGTCATATGATATTATTAACGAGTTGCGGCTAATGGTCGCGACGAAGGACCTTGATAACTGAACAGTGAAACAACCTTGAAAGATTCTAAGAG
>CAYPAA010000020.1:0-37833 GCA_964408625.1 uncultured Roseburia sp.
ATAAGCGTGCTTGGAGATACATTTTAAGTCTATTACTGTTGTGTAAAATCACAATGAATAAATTTTGTCAAAGCCAAAACATTCCATGCAAATGGAACGTTATGTTAGCACCCTTATCCATTATATATTGTAGCTGATTTTCCTATAAAAATCAATGGACTTTGAAATGTTTACAAAGTTTTCATCAGTTTGTCAAACTACCGAGATTCTACGCATATTTCTTTATCTAAACCGAATTTTGTGCAAACGGTATCATTTTTTGCGTGAAAATATCAACAAAGAGGATCAACAAAAAAGTCAACCAACATGCATGTAAATCGTTGGATGCAAATCGTACCAAAATACTGTATACTTGGATTCATAAAAAGAATTCTTGGGAGGATAGTATGAACGTTGTAGGCATTGTTGCAGAATACAATCCATTTCATAAAGGGCATGCGTACCAAATCGACTATGCCAGACAAGCTTTGGGTGCAGATTATGTTATCGCAGTTATGAGTGGACCTTTTTCACAAAGAGGACTCCCTGCTATTTTTGATAAATATCATCGTGCCGAAGCCGCCGTTTGCTGTGGTGTTGACATGGTACTTGAACTTCCTGTCATCTATGCGACAAGCAGCGCAGCATCCTTTGCTTATGGCGCCATTTCCATTCTCGCCGCAACAGGTATCGTAAATACTGTCCTATTTGGCTGTGAGACACCGGACATTGCAAAGATTTCACATGCGGCTTCTATCCTCTTAGACGAACCCACAGTATATAAGGACGCTTTACAGCGCAATCTTTCCAACGGTTTTTCCTTTGCAAAAGCTCGCTCTATGGCAATGAAAGTCTATGGGCTTTCCGACATTTTAGACACACCAAACAACATCTTAGCAGTAGAATATGTGAAAGCCTTAATGCGTCTCTCTTCCGATATCAAACCTGTCTGTATGCAGCGGGTCGGTGCAGATTATCATGCATCAGACATTCAGAAGTTTCACGCATCTGCCACTGCAATTCGCGCAAACATGATTGCGAGTGACAATGAAGATTATTTGAAACAAGTGCCGAAGTGCCTTACATCACAATACAAAGAATTGCTTCAGACAAATCAGTTTATCGTTCCGGATGATATTTCATCTGTACTTCACTATGCACTTCTTTCCGAGACATTCTTTGAAAAATACAGCGACTGTTCTCTTGATTTATCAAATAAGATCCGCAAAAAACTACCATCATTTCAAAACTTTACCTCGTTCTGCGATGCCCTAAAGTCCAAAGAAATCACACATTCACGCATCACACGCGTTATGAATCATATTTTGCTTCACATTACGGAAGAAGACTTTCAAAGCATGACACATGTTTCTTCTGTTCCCTATTTGCGAATGCTTTGTGCTGATAAATCATGTGAAGCACTTTTTTCCGATATAAAAAAGAGAGGTCATACACCAATCATAACCTCTCCAAAAGATGCTTCTGTGAAATTATCTGCCAAAGGACAACATATGTTAGAACTCGACATCTATGCAGCCGATGTCTATCGTAATCTTTTGACAGCCAAAACACAGCAACAATTTCCAAACGAGTACACTAAGAAATTTACACTTTTATCTTAGTGGTGGAATAAACGAATTCTCGTGAATGCCATCGCCATATTGTATTTATTACATGTAGCAATAACATGGTCATCACGGATAGAGCCGCCCGGCTCTGCCACATAAGAAACGCCGCTCTTATGAGCTCTCTCGATGTTGTCTCCGAATGGGAAGAAGGCGTCTGAGCCAAGTGCAACGCCTGTCATCTGATCTAACCATGCACGCTTCTCCTCTCTGGTAAACACGTCCGGTTTTACCTTGAAGATATTTTCCCAAGTACCATCAGCCAAAACATCCATATAGTCTTCACCAATGTATAAATCAATCGCATTGTCTCGGTCTGCTCTCTTGATGCCGTCTACAAACTGTAAATTTAGCACCTGTGGTGACTGACGAAGGAACCAATTATCCGCTTTGCTGCCGGCAAGCCTTGTACAGTGAATACGAGACTGCTGTCCGGCACCGATGCCGATTGCCTGTCCATCCTTTGCATAGCAAACAGAATTTGACTGTGTATACTTCAAGGTAATCATCGCAATTGCCAAGTCTATCTTTGCCTGCTCCGGAAGTTCTTTATTCTCTGTAACAATATTGGAAAAGAATGCGTCATCGATAACCAATTCATTTCTTCCCTGTTCAAATGTAATACCAAACACTTCCTTGCGCTCCAATGGTTTTGGAACATAGTTTGGATCGATTTCAATCACGTTATAGTTTCCATTCTTTTTCTGCTTCAGAATCTCAAGCGCTTCCTCCGTATATCCGGGAGCAATCACACCATCGGAAACCTCCCGCTTGATAATCATTGCCGTTGCCTTATCACATACATCTGACAAAGAAATGAAATCACCGAAGGAAGACATACGGTCAGCACCTCTTGCTCTGGCATATGCATTTGCAATCGGTGTAAACTCCATATCCATATCCTCTACCCAATAAATCTTCTTTTCAACATCGGAAAGTGGAAGTCCGACCGCAGCACCGGCAGGTGAAACATGCTTAAATGAAGTCGCTGCCGGAAGCCCTGTGGCTGCTTTTAACTCCTTAACAAGCTGCCAGCCATTAAAAGCATCTAAGAAATTAATATACCCCGGCTTGCCACACAACACTTTAATTGGTAACTCGCCCTCCTCCATAAAAATACGAGATGGCTTTTGATTTGGGTTACAACCATATTTTAATTCTAATTCTTGCATCATAATTCCTTTCTCTTACTGGTTCTTGTTTACAATCTTTGTCTCATATGTGCCGGTTGCGATATCAATATAGCGAACAAACAACGACACTTTATTGTCAGCATTCAAGCTATTCCACAACATGTCTGTGAATACATCCATATCATTATCCATACTGACACGTTTTGGTTCGCCTTCAAAACTCGGAAGTGGATTTCCATCGCACTTGTATGTGTGAATGAAATGACCTTCCCCATTGACAGGATTCTCATATGCAAATGTAAAACGGTTGCATGCGTCCGGATTTCCATCACTGCTTTTCAGAATGGACATGGCATAATTGAACGCTCCATTTTCCACATGCATAATACCTGAAATCCTAGGAGTGTAGTTTGGTCCATCCGGCTCAAACTCTCTCGTGCGCAATGACTGTTCAAATGTCATCTGACAATCCATCAAATCGTAAATTGTGTCTGTCTGATCACCATTCGTAACAATTGTCTTGTTTCCAAGCACACGAACCGGCGCATAAATGATAAGACTGGGATCACTTAATTTTGAAGGGTCAAATGCCTGTGTACGGATGCCCTCTCCATCTTCCACAAAAACACGGTTTCTGCTGTTTTCGCTTCGTCCCATAATAAAATATGCTGTCACTGCTTTGGTACCATCTGGTGTTTTTCCAATCACGATACCTCTGCCCGGATAATCATTATTCTGTAATTCTTTTTGTAATGATAATATTTCCATGAAACTACCTCCTAAAATGCAATTACTGTTGTCGCCTACATTATATCTTATATTGTGACATTTTACTATGATGATTTGCTTATATAATCTATTAGAACATCTAATTAATATATATTCATTTATAAGAAAAGAGCCTTTACCCGATGTAAAGACTCTCGTGATTTCAGTTATAAAAGTAGATGGTTAAGAAACCATATTTTTCACAGTGATAAGTTTTTTCTCTAAGTTGGCTGAACACTTTTTCGCTTCTTCAAGCAAAGACTCTGCTTTCGTATAGTTTTCATTAAACAGTGCTTGTGTAACTTGAGAGCCAATACCGTGAAGCTTCTTGTGCTCTTCTCCGATCTCGCCCCATATACCTACAATCTCAGGCGTATGTACCGGTATCGCTGAATAGAAATGTCCAAAGCCGCATTTTGTGGGATCTAACTGTAATGGAATGATTACGCGATCATTCACTATTCTCTCCAGATTCTGAACCCATACTCCGTGTGCAGCTATTGCCTTATCTAAGAACCCAACCAATTCACTGCCATGCATCCTATGGAAAGCATCCTTTGTCATGCCACCCATAATCTGAGTTGCCTCTCCAATTTCTTCCTCAATAGAAGATATCGGTTCTGTAGATTCCTGTAGACATTCGCTGACATTCTGCATTTTCTCTGTGTCGTCCGCAAGAATCTGGCATTGTTCTTTGATATCTGATGACTGAGACTCCAACTGCAACATAGAACTGCTAATCTCTTCACTGACAGCAGCCAGAGAACTGATTTGCTCTGTAATCTGTGCAACATGTTGCTGGTTCTGCTCATTAATCTCCCAAACAGATCCAATCTTTTCTGTCATCGTTGTCAAAGCTTCTATCGTAACCGATGAACTCTTTGCACTCTTTTGGGATGCTTCTTTGACGCCATTGACAAAGTCCCCCATGTTTGCCGTCAAATTCTGTGTTTCCTCTGCCAGTCCACGGATTTCATCAGCAACAACCGCAAAACCTCTTCCTGCTTCTCCGGCTCTTGCAGCCTCAATGGATGCATTCAACGAAAGCAGATTCGTCTGAGACGAAATAGCATTAATGCCATCAATAACTTCATTCATATGATTGACAACGTCAAGCAACTCATCCATATCCTGACGCATTTCATCGGATGCTTCTATTGTCTTCATAGACAACTCCCGAATCGCCGTCAGCGCTTCCTGCCCATCTTCAATCTTTTTGTAGACATCACTGGATTCTTCTGATGCTGTAATAATGGTATTTGTCAATTCTTCATGCTGACCCGAAATACTGGTCGCAACGTTAGAAGTCTCATTTGCGGTTCCCGAGATCACCTGTGTTGCATCCTTAACACTCGATGTAATATCCATCAACTCTTCGATGTAATGTTTGAATTTTAAATCAAGTGAACTGATCTGCATCAAGGCTGATAAATTCTTTTTTAATGCCTCGGAATATGCATTTCGGGATTCCACCAATCGGTCATATACTTCCTGATATTTTGCACCGGCTTTCGCATAATCTGCCTGCTTCATCTCCGCAATTGCATCAATGAAGGAATCCGTCTTTTTGTCCTTTCTAAAAGTCATCAACAATGCCCCCTTTTCTCTCACTTCGTATATGATTTTATTATATGATATCATCAATTTGCCAGTCAATAGGTGTTTGCCCATGCGCCAGCAGGAATTGATTCGTTTTTGAAAAATGTTTGCATCCAAAGAACCCTCGATATGCGGATAGCGGACTCGGATGCGGTGCCTCCAAAATCAAATGGTTCGGATGATTCAAAAACTTCTTTTTCGACTGTGCCGGTTTTCCCCAAAGTAAAAACACAATCGGTTGATCCTGTTTATTTAGGATTTGAATCACAGCGTCTGTAAACTCTTCCCACCCAATGTTCTGATGAGAATTTGCCTGATGTGCCCGCACAGTCAATACCGTATTCAAAAGAAGCACCCCCTGTTTTGCCCATTTGACAAGATACCCATTGTTTGGTATTATGCACCCCAAGTCATCTGCGAGTTCTTTGTAAATGTTGATAAGGGATGGTGGTATGTCCACCCCCGGTTGCACAGAAAAGCAGAGTCCGTGTGCCTGTCCGTCGTTATGATACGGGTCCTGCCCAATAATCACAACCTTTACTTCCGACAATGGAGTCAAATGAAAGGCATTGAAAATATCATCCGCCGGTGGAAAAACAGCACAACTTGCATATTCATTGCAAACAGTCTGATACAGTTGTCTATAATATGGTTTGCGAAATTCTTCTTGCAATGGTGCAAGCCAATCATTATCTATCGCCGACATATGTCACTCCTACAACAGTCTCACCGGCACATTTCTCTGCGCCAGATATTTTTTTAATGTAACAATCTCTAACTCTTTAAAATGAAATAGCGATGCAGCCAACGCAGCATCCGCTTTCCCTTTCGTTAAGGCATCATAAAAATGTTCTTTTGTTCCGGCACCGCCGGATGCAATAACAGGAATAGAAACATTTTCTGCAATTTGTCTTGTCAGTTCAATATCATAGCCTGCTTTTGTACCATCACAATCCATGCTTGTCAAAAGAATTTCTCCTGCTCCCAATCGTTCCGCTTCCATCGCCCACGCAATCGCATCCATACCAACATCGATACGCCCGCCATTCTTATAAACATTCCATCCGGACCCATCTGTGCGTCTTTTTGCATCAATGGCAACTACTACGCACTGACTTCCAAATTTATCTGCCGCCTCCGAAACGAGCGTCGGCTGATTAATCGCAGCAGAATTCACGGAAATCTTATCAGCCCCCTCACGGAGCAGCATACGAAAATCTTCCACGGTGCGAATACCACCACCAACCGTAAACGGAATAAATACATTAGCGGCAACCGCCCGTACCATATCGACAACTGTATTCCTATAATCACTCGATGCCGTAATATCAAGAAAAACAACTTCGTCTGCCCCCGCCGCATCATAAGCTGCAGCTACGGCAACCGGATCTCCGGCATCAATCAAATCAACAAAATTTACCCCTTTGACAACACGCCCGTCTTTCACATCCAGGCATGGAATAATTCGCTTTGTAAACATTTTAGTCTCCTACAGATTAGAAAAATTCTCTAAGATTTTTCTTCCCACGTCACTACTTTTTTCGGGATGAAACTGACATGCAAAAACATTGTTCTGTTCTACTGAGGCATGAATGGTGACACCATATTCTGATGTGGCTTTCACAATATTTTCGTCCTGCGCCTGTAAATAATATGAGTGAACAAAATATACATATACGCCTTCCTTTATCCCTTGAAAAAGTCTGCCCTCATGCGGATAATCTAATGAATTCCAACCTATATGCGGTATTTTCAATCCCGGTGCGTCTGGAATCTTTTTTATGCTTCCCGCGAGAATGCCAAGACCTTCTACACCGCAGCTCTCCTCACTGCCCGAAAACAAAAGTTGAAGTCCCAGACAAACACCCAAAAAAGGCTTTCCCATTGCCACAGCGTCGCGAATTGCCTTATCCAATTCGTAATGCTTCAGATGAGACATTGCGTCACCAAAAGAGCCAACTCCCGGTAAAACTATCTTATCTGCTTTTTGAATTTCATGAAAATCTCGTGTCAGCACCGTATTCTCTCCGATACGATGAAACGCTTTCTCCACACTCTTTATATTTCCTGCATCATAATCCAGTATTGCAATCATGGGTGAACCTCTCAACTAGTTTAATTCCAACTCATCTATAATCTCGTCCAGTCGAATAGAATAATCTTCACGGTTTAATTTGTACATCGCAATGGCCTCCTCACTTGAGACTCCAAACTGGTCTGACAAGATCTGTGTCAACGCCTCTCCCCATGTCTTGTATTCGTTCTCTATTCCAAGGCTTTTTGCTTCTTCATAATTTTCATCGTACCTTCCGACACCTGTCAACAACGAATCCAGCGCCAAATCGTACATTTCTCGTCCGACAAAGGTATTATACTCCTGATAACGTTTTTGTAAATCTCCTAAAAGCCGCGTTTTCCGGAAAAAATCAATATCATCCTCGTCCATCTCCATGCCGATCAGTGCCTCATACGCATCAAAATATTCTGTATTCTCATAAGCGGCTCTGGCTTTTGACATCGCCATACGGTAACCCAACGCTTTTTGTCCAATCGTAATCAAAAGAACGACAGATGCGCCAAGAATCACAAAAACAAAGATAATCTTCCCCGGGATTTTAGGAGAATTGTCCGGCTTTTTCTCCTTCTTGACTTTTTCCTTCTTTGGTTTCTTCTCTTTCTTTTCTTTCCTTTCTTCCTTCTCTTTTTTTTCTTCTTCTTTTCTTTCCTTTCTTTTTTTCTTTTTTGTGTCCTCTTTTTCTTGTCCTTCCGCCTCTGCCGCATCCAGGCTCTTAAGAATCTCAAGGTTCTCTTCGGTTAGATTCTCCTCCCCGTTTGATTGAGAGATATCAAGCACCCCTTCCTGCTTCTTCTCTTTCTTTGAAAATATGGATTTTATCTTCGCAAGGATTCCCTTTATGCCTTTTTCCTGTTCTTCCTCTTCTGCTTCCTCAATGCCACTGCCATCCAACCCAGCCAACAATTCCTCTGCACTTCCTTCTGCATCCGCCTGTGCATCAAATTCTTCCTGTGCCTCCTCCAACTCAATATTCTTATCGTCTGCCTGCAACAGATCGCCGATATCACCGAGTTCAGAGTCCCCTGACAGCAAGTCCATCAGGTCTGCATTTTCATCATTTTCATCGAGAAGTGGCGGCATTTCTTCATCAGGTACAGGTGCAGGCTCATCCGTCGGCTCCTCAAACATGGCATCCATATCATCCGGTTCGTATCCCATGAGTGGTAAGAGTTCACCTTCCTCTGCAGCCTCTTCGCTATCATCTGAAATGTCATCCGGAAGGTCGTATGCAATATCCGGCAAATCATCCGGGATTTCTCCCTGCTCAATCTGTTCTTTCGCCTGACTCACAATACTTTCTATATTGTCTAAAAATGACATATCCTGCTCCGTCGGTGGATTTTGTGACACACTTTCATCCTCTTCGTCACCCATCATCGCTCTTTCATTGCGCTCAATTTCCTCTTCAAAATCGCGAATAAATGCATCTGTATCCATCTCATCAAGACCCAGTTCCTCTTCAAAACTGCGCAAAAAATCTTCTTCTGAAAATGCTTTTCGAAGATTAATATGTGACGATGGTTTCGGCGAATAATTGTTCAGTCCGTTTGCTTCCATGAAATCATCATCCGGCTTTATTCTGTTGCGTTGTTCATCACGTTGTTTTTGATTCGCTTCTGCCAGTATCTCTGCATTTTTTACATCATCCCGCACATTCTTAACAGAATCTAATAATTCATCTAAATAATCTTCTGCATTGGCCAAAATTATGCCCTCCATCGTCTAATAGCATGAAAATAGGAAATGCAGAGCAATTCCCATAAAGCAAGATAAGGGATGTGTAACAACACATCCCTAATCATCTGATATTTTATTTGCGACCTGCCTCGTATTTATCAATCAAGTCATCAATCGCTTGAACAAGTTTTCCAATTTCCGGTTTTGTCAACTGTGCATCAGCCCCAAGCGATTCACCTTTTATTCTGATTTCCTCATTAATCAATGATGAGAAAATGATAAGCGGGATTTTTTTCATTGTATCGTTTTCTTTTACAAGTTTTGTCAATCTATGTCCATCCATAAGTGGCATCTCAATATCAGTAATAATACAATGAACCTCGTCAAGTACTTTGCCCTCTTTATTCAATTGTACCAGCTTATCCCAAGCTTCCTGTCCGTTCATATTGACATTCAGATTTGTATATCCGGCCTTGCGCAAGCATTCACAAATAAGTTTGCTTAACAAAGGAGAATCTTCGACAATCATGACTGGAGAATTGCTACGATCCTTCTCTGCATAATGTTCCATATCAGAAACCTTCAATCCTGTTTCCGGATTGATATCTGAAACAATCTTCTCGAAATCAAGAATGACAACCAGCTTGTCCTCCAGTTTGATGACGCCTGTTGATATTGCGGAATCATCTGCACTGATGGTTGCGTCCGGTTTGATAATATCCTCCCATGACACTCTGTGAATTCCCTGTACTTCATCAACATGGAATGCCGTATTCAGCTTATTGAAGTTTGTAATAATAAACAACCCGTCTGTATCAGGATTATCTGAAAGATTTAAACACTTTCTTAAATTAATTACGGAAATCATGGTATCACGCGGCATAAAAATACCTTCGATACATGGATGCGAATTAGGAAGTGGTGTCACCGGCTGATATAATAGAATCTCGCGAATCTTCGCAACATTAATTCCATAATGATTGTCAGCAATCTTAAACTCCAAAATTTCTAACTCATTTGTTCCTGATTCAAGCAAAATATTTGTGTCCATACCTTTTCCTCCCAATATACATTTTGGTATTCGTTTTATAATTTGACATTGTATGTCTGACCATCCTTGGTCACCTGTAATGTCATACTTGTAAGCTCATTTAGATATTCTGTTTTGGTCTGGAATATCAGAATCATATCATCTGTAGTCCCGGCCCCAAACGCCGTGTTATAATATGTGGATAAATCTTCCATTGACAGCGTCGTCATGCAATCAACCAGCACGTCCTCATTAATGGATAACTTGTACTTCACCACATTGTTAAGTAAATCAACCTGCAAATCGCGTTCTGTCGTGTTTTCAGCTTTGATTTTGAGAACAATGTAGGAATTGCCTTCTTCTGCATCCGGAATGGCAACATCTGAAGTAAGAAGAGATGTCATAATATCATATCCTTCATACGTAAATGTAATGCCATCAATTGCAATAATATCAGAGAACGACATCACATCCCCTTGTTCTTCAGCATTTTCTTCTGCCTCATCCTCTTTCGCCGACTCTTCTTTTGCCTCGTCCTTGCGGTCACTATCAACATAGGAATAGCCCTTATCCTGCGCACGGTTATACTTGGAAATCATCTTTGCAGCATATAGGATGACCTGCGTTTCCTCGTCATCCGTCATACTGATCAGCGAAGTTCCGCAGCCGGTCAACGAAAAGCAAATACAAAGTAGAATTCCACACAGAATCCTTTTATGTAATTTCATTTCATGCTCCTCAGACATAATAATCTTCTATATTATTTATATATGTTATCATTATTAGTCTAATTATTCAACATAAATTTACCCTTTTTTCAGAATTTACTGCTCTAATTCAAACCAGAATTCTACACCATTTTCATGGTTGAGAACGCCATATTCCTGTTGAAAACTATCCATAATCGCTTTCACGATGGATAACCCGATGCCTGTACCGCCATATTCCCTTGTTCTTGCTTTATCCACCTTATAAAATTTGTCCCAAATTTTATCGATACAATCCTCCGGAATTGGTTTTCCTGTATTGAATACTCCAATGCGGAGTTTCCCATCCAATTCTTTCATCCGTATCTCAATTCTTTTTTCTCCCTCTGCATAATGAATTGCATTACTCAGATAATTTGTCAAGACCTGTTCAATAAGAAATTCGTCGCCATATGCATACATTGGCTCTGTTTCCTCAAACACGATTGTGCTGTCATTCTGCTCCGCCAGCACCTGCACCCCCGAAAGTATTCCATGAATCATGCCTGTCAGGTTGATTCGTTCATAATCAATCTCGCTGTTTCCGGATTCAATTTGATTTAACGAAATCATAGACAAAACCATGCGATTCATTTTCTTTGCTTCATCAATAATAACATTGCAATAGTATTCTCTGTTCTCCGGATCATCATTTACGCCTTCGGCAAGACCTTCGGCGTAGCCCTGAATGACTGCTATTGGCGTTTTTAATTCGTGCGATACATTGGAAATAAAATTCTGCTGACTCTTCTGCCGCTCTTCCTTCAGAGAAATATCTGCTTGTAGTTCCCGATTTGCTTTCTTTAACTCTAAAATGTTTTTCTCTAACGTTTCGGACATAATATTCATATGCTCGCCTAGAACATCTACTTCGTTTCGTTTCTTTTGGCTTTGGTATTTCGCCTCAAAGTCAAGATTTGTCATTTTTTTCGATAATTCGGTCAATGCCACCAACGGTTTTGTGATTCTTCTTGTCGAGATAATCACTACACAAATACTGATTGCCAGCGCAACAACACCAATATATATCAAAAACCGCTTCGTCAAATCTATACTCTCTCGAATTCCTTCAACCGCGGAACGCATCATAATCAGATTACCATTCTCCAGTGTCCCGCATAGAACCAGATAATCTTCGCCCAGACGCACATCATTTTGGCGAAGAATCACGTAGTTATCCCCTGTTTCCAGAATGTCTTTTCCATCCTTCTGTTCACGCATCAGCATCGCTGATAATAACTGCGAAAACATTTCACCTGTTTGCGGCGTGGTAGAAAGCAATACCTTTCCGGATGAATCCATCACCACAATGGAAATACTGTGATTTGCATATGACTTTTCCAACTCCAGCAAAAATTCATCATCTTCAAGTTTATCATTTTTAACCGCGTCATTTACCAACTGAAAATTCGTGCACATCGCCTGTTTTTTATCTCTAATATAGAAAATGCCAAGAAAACACGTATTCACAAGCCACAATGCAGTCAACGTAATTGTGAGAATTGCAACAGAAATACCTATTATCTGGCGATTTACACTATGAAGCTTATTCGTCGACTTCAAATTTATACCCCATTCCCCAAATTGTCTTGATATAAGAACCTTTATCTCCTATCTTTGCTCTTAATTTTTTTACATGGGTATCTATCGTTCTGGCATCTCCAAAATAATCATAATTCCAGACACCATCTAAAATCTTATCACGTGATAAAGCGATGTTCTTATTCTGCAAAAAATAAGTCAATAATTCAAATTCCTTTACACTGAGTGCCACCTCTTTGCCATCCACCTGCACCATGTGTGCCTGGCAGTCAACTACAATTCCTCCCGCCTCTAAGAGTTCCTCGTTTTCGGATGAAAAGCCGTTCACCCTGCGCAGCAAAGCGTCTACATGTGCCATTAGAATCTTCGGACTGAAGGGCTTTGAGATATATTCGTCCGCCCCATAGGAAAAGCCGTTTAACACATCATTTTCTTCCCCTTTTGCTGTCAGCATAATAATCGGAATCTTTGAAGTCTCTCTCATTTCCTTGCAAACATCAAAACCATTTAATTTTGGCATCATAACATCAAGAATCGCCAAATCAATGTCTTTATGTTCGTAAAACATGTCCAGCGCCTTGTCGCCATCCTCTGCCTCAAGAACTTCATATCCCTCCCGATGGAGATAATCGGATAATAGTTTTCGCAATCTTTCCTCATCATCCGCAATTAAAATCCTGTGCAATGCCATTTCCTTCCATCCTTTCACATATTCTTTTGGTAGTATACTATATGAATATGTTCAATCTGTGAATTTCTATTGTAATTCCTGCTCCCGTTGCTTCAATTCTTGTTCTCTAAGATATAATTCTTCTTCCCAAGCCGCATATTTATTCACAATCTTCTCTTCATAATTCAAAATTGTCGGATGTTCACTTGTCGCATTGATGACAAACATTGCAAGAATAATCACCAGCATTGTCCCGCAGATGACGCTTAAAATTTCAGAACGTTTTTTATATTTTAGGACATCTTCTGTCATCTGCTTTTCTCTGCGATTCCTTCGTCTCGGTTTTTTATTTCGTTTCTTTTTATCTGTCTTCGGTTGTTCTATCTCCGTCTTCGATTGTTCCGGAATTTCTGGGATATCCAGTCCTTTCAATCCGGGCTGTTGCATCAGCATATCATGCACTTCTTGCAAAAATGCAATTCCCAGTGCTGTGTGAAACAAGTCCTTCGATATCATCATGCGATAGGTCGCCAAAACAGCCTCCGGATTGTTTAAATCAATCTGTTTTGTAATATACGCAATCGCTTGCGACTCTTTCTGCGCTACCTCTGCCTCTGCCTCTGTTTCAAATGTAAAATCACCAACCTTATATGCCATAATTCCCCATCTTCCTTCTAACCACTCTTTTAGATAGAGTCTGTTGTTTTTTTCAGTAACCCAAGTGCAGATAAATAATCTTCCATATTTATTTTTCTGACAAATTCCTCATACAGTGTTTGCAAACTTTTTTTACGGTACACACGATTGTTAAGGCATTCCGCCACTTCCATCATCTGCGATTTGTCAAGCGAAAATGCTGCATCTTCTGCCTTTGCAAGAAGATCTTCTATTTCTGCTTCCGTAAGTTCTTTGCAGTTTTCTGTGTCTACTGCGATTTCACCGTCAAATGTCTCTTCCGGAAGCGAAAAATACCGCCTCAATTCTGAAATCACGCTTTGCATCTCTTGTATCAAATCCAAGTGATTATTCTTGATAAAATCAATATCTCCGTTCTTTACAGCGGTTTCCATTCGTTTTGCCTTTTCTGATAATCGCTCTGCTCCGATTGTCAACATGGAACTTTTGATTCCATGTGCTTCTATGCCGTATTCCTCCCACTTTTCCATATCAAACAGGCTCTGGAGTGTGGCCCACTCCCTGCTTCCTCGCAGCGCATGTTCCTCCAGCATTGACAAATATATTTTTTTATTTCCACAATAAGCGCATCCCAGTACCGTATTTAAACTGCCGACAACAAGACCGTTTACAGGGGCCTCCTCTTCATTCACCTTTCTTTCCACAATGCTTCCTCCAAAAAACCTGTTTCAACGCATCTTAGTATTTGCCAAATCCCTCATCAAGATTAATCACCGCATCCTCTCTGGCAACAGGGGCGTCATAATTGTGTTCCGGATTTGTTTCCTCTGAATCACCCAGCTTGTAGTTTGCCAATAAATCATGCATAAATTTTGCCTGGTTGGAAAGTTCAATACTGGCGGCCGCACATTCCTGACTTGTTGCGGAATTGTTTTGTACAACCTGTGACACCTGGTCAATCGCCTGATTAATCTGCGCAATTGCGGTAGCCTGATAGTTTGAAGCTTCTGAGATTCCCTGAATAATACTCTCGGTCTCCTCCACTTCTTTTGTTATTTCTCCCAATGCATGGGCCATTCCTTCTGCAATCTGAGAGCCGGCTGATACTTTTTGTATAGAGTCCTCGATCAATTCTTCTGTTTCTTTTGCTGCTGTTGCACTCTTTGCAGCAAGGTTTCGAACCTCTTCTGCCACAACGGCAAACCCTTTTCCGGCCTCTCCTGCTCGCGCTGCTTCAACGGCAGCATTCAATGCAAGTATATTGGTCTGGAAGGCAATATCATCAATGACTTTTATAATTTTCGATATATTTTCGGATGAATTGTTGATATCCTGCATGGCGCTTGTCATCTCCGTCATCTGTTCATTTCCCTTATGTACATTTGCAAGCGCATGCTCAGCAAGATCTGCGGCATTGGATGCTTCCGTCGCATTTTCTTTTGTCTTTCCAGCGACATCGCTGATAGAAGATGTGATCTCCTCGATTGCGCTCGCCTGCTCCGTAGCTCCTTGTGCTAAAGCTTCTGAGGCGCTTGCCACTTCGGAAGAGCTGATGGAAACCTGTGATGCAGCGTTGTTGATATTTGAAAGCGTCTTTCTGTTCTTTGAAACCATATTTTCTAAAGAAATACCCAGCATATCATCCTCCGAATTCGGCACAACATCGACACAGAAATTTCCCTCAGCGACTTCCCCTGCAATCTCCTCCTGCGTCCGGATGTTATTTACCATAATCTGAAAACGATCCACTAATTTTCCAAATTCATCATTTGACATCTTTTTTAAGTTAATATTGACATTTCCTCGTGCAAGATCATCGGCAGCATCTGACAACTGCTTGAGATTTTTACGGATGTGTCCAATCAGATTGAACATACTCCACATGATGGCGGCAGAAAATATCAAAAACATGAAGAGAATGTTCAGCGTATAACTCGTCATGGCATCACTGCCCGTACCTCCCGGAATCAAATCCTGCACTTTTTTGTATGCAAACAACTGCGTTACAAGCAATGCAAATTCACTAAATGCAAAACTGAGTATTAATCTTATCCTTACTGTAATATTTTTCATCTTTCTTCTTCCTCCGATTCTTCTGTTAATTTTTCAACCAACGCTACATCAGCATCACATAACAATTTTTTCGGATCAAGCAGGAGTTTTACCTCGTTTCCAACCTTACCGATTCCGAAAATAAATTTATTTTTGCTGTTGCCATCATTTTTTCCCATGGATGGCGACGGCAGAATGTTTTCGTCTTGAATCTCCACAACTTCTGCAATCTTCTCGACGATTAAACCAACCACATATTTTTCGACCTGAATCACAATGATGCAGGTGCGATCCGTATATGGAACCGGTTCATGTCTGAATCTCAGTCTCACGTCGACAACAGGAATAATTTTTCCACGCAGATTGATCAATCCCTTAATATAGTCTGCGCTCTCCGGAATATCTGTTATCTCTTGGTATACTATGATTTCATTCACATACTGGATTTTTAAACCGTAGTATTCGTTTCCCGACCGAAAGGTGACATATTTTCCTCTTTGCGTATCAAATTCACCCATCTCATCTCATCCTTTCAAAACTTATTCTATCAATCCAGCCGCATCAAGAATCAATGCAATGCTTCCATCTCCCAACTGCGTACAACCGGATAAACCCTTTACTTTTCGAATGTACTCCGGAATCGGTTTGACAACGATTTCCTGCTTTCCAACCAGATTGTCAACAAATACACAGAGGAATTTATTTTCAATCTCAACAATCACCATCATCCCATTTTCCACATCTTCCTGACATCCCTCTATCTCATAGAAATCACCCAGTCTCAGTACCGGATAGCATTCGCCTCGAATCATAACGGATTCCGTTCCATCCGGCTCATGAATCATCATGTCGCTTGTTACATGAACAAATTCCCGTACCACTCCCGTCTCAATAACGAACGAAGAATTGCCAGCTTCCATGACGATACCGTCTATGATAGCAAGCGTAAGCGGTATCTTTAATGTCATCGCCGAACCTTCCCCCGGCATGCTGTCAATTTCCAGCGTTCCTCCTATTTTTTGAAGGTTCGATACAACAACGTCCATGCCGACGCCTCGTCCGGAAAACTCGGTCACCTGCTTATTGGTAGAAAACCCGGGCAGCGTAATAAACTGATAAACTTCTTTGTCTGTATATGCACTTTCCGACTTTCCCGGCTCCAGTAGCCCTTGTTGCCTTGCCTTTGCCATGATCTGTTCTCTGTCTAAACCCTTGCCATTATCGGCAACAATGATGAAAACCTTCCCGGATTCCGTCTTTGCCGTCAGTGTGACTTTTGCCTTTTCTTTTTTTCCTGCAGCTTCACGCTCTGCCTGCGTCTCTATTCCATGATCCATAGAATTTCGAACCAAATGCATCAGCGGATCGGAAATGTGTTCTATGATGTTTTTATCAACCTCCGTGGTGTCCCCGATCATCTCAAATCCAACTTCTTTTCCAAGTTTTCTCGACATATCAAACACAATGCGATTCATTTTCTGGAATGTGTTGGTAAGAGGCACCATTCGCATGCTCATAATAACATTCTGTAAATCGGTCGATATTTTTTTCATTTGTCCCGCAGATTTGTTGAAGTTGTCCAGATTCAGTCCCGGAACTTTCAAGTCAGGATTCTGAAGCACAACAGACTGTGAAATCACAAGTTCCCCTATCAAATCCATCAATTGATCCATCTTGGCGATGTCGACACTGATAAAGGATGCTTTGTCAGCCTTCTTCGGTTGATCCTTCGCCAGATTCTTTCCTTTTCCTGGTACCTTTGCCGCAACAACAAAATCACCGGGTGAAAACTTCTTTTTCGGCTCCGTCTGCACTTCCTGTCCATCAACATCTGTTTCGCTGCTGCGTTTCTCGATTTCTTCAACGCTTGATTCCAAATCAATTACTATCTCGGAACCCTCGCCATCGAATCCCATACCGTACTCTTTCGCACTACACTCGTAAATATCGACTTTCAGCAAATCATAACCCGGCCGACATATTTCTCTGATATCTTCCTCTGTGCCATTCGTGCGAATCAAAAGTTTAAATCCGTCTTTTAGAATTTCTTCAGAACTATTCTCATTGGTAAGGATATCTTCAGGAGAATACAGTATTTCTTCCGAAATCTTTTTCAGCGCAAAGACCGTCTTGTATGCATGCATACTGACCATTTGAACATCCGGGTTATATGTAAGATAAACTTTAAAGTAATGACTTCCTTCCCCGGTTTCCGGTGCAATATAAAACTGCTTCGGTTCATCATCCTCCGGTTGTCCTATTATCGTTGATTTTTCCTCTTTGATTTCATTTAAAAATGCATCAAGTTCTTCAACAATCTGGGCACCATCGCCATCGGCTTTCCCGCCCTCGGAGAGTTTATCCATCTCATTCATTATGAAATCGACAACATCCAAAACATGAGCCACCAAATCCTCGTGCGGAATATTATCCGGATGAGATTCCCTGATATAAAAGAATATATCTTCCAATTTGTGAGCCACCTTCGTGATATCATCAAACATCATAATTCCGGAAGAGCCTTTAATCGTATGCATGGTTCGAAAGATTTCATTGATGCTGTCCTCATTAAATCCATCTGCATCTTTCTCATCCATTACAATATTTTGAAGATTCTCAAGAAGCTGCTGATTTTCAAACAAATAGACAGATAGCATATCTCCAGTGTTAAATTCTTCAGCCATGAAAAACTCCTTTCTAGATTAATCCAAGTTTTTTTAATGCTTGTTCAAATTTTTCCTGATTAATTGGTTTGCCCGAATAAACGCTGCATCCCAAATCAAATGCCATCTTGACATTTGCTTCATCGTTTAATGCCGTTGTCATTATGACTTTTACCTGTTTTTCTTCCGGTATATTATGATCTTTTTCCAAATTGCGGATGCTCATCAATGTCTGATATCCATCCATCGTAGGCATCATAATGTCTAGGCAGGCAAGATCATATGGTTCTTTGTCCTCCAGTGCCATAAGAAAAGCATCCACTGCCTCCATACCATCCACGGCGACGTCGCAATCCCCATACTTTGATAAGAATGAAGTCATAAATTTCCGGGTCGAATAATCGTCTTCCGCCAATAAAATCTTCATACCATTCCTCCTTTTATTTCTTGTTCAAAATCGAATAGACTTTATCTGCCATATTCGACAATTTCTCTTGATATTCCACTGCGCCAAGTTCATACGCAACCTTCGGCATACCATATACAACACACGAGGACTCATCCTGTCCGATTGTCCTTGCACCTTGTTTACGCATCTCGAGCAATCCTTTGGCACCATCACCTCCCATTCCAGTAAGGATAATACCCATTGCGTGGTTTCCAACATGTTGAGCCACAGAATGAAAGAGGACATCGACAGAAGGACAATGACCGTTTACTTTAGGCGCTTTTTTCAAAACAACTTTATATTTTCCATCCTGTTTCAACAACTGCATATGCTGTTCACCGCCGGGAGCCAGAAGTGCTAGTCCCGGTCGAATGATATCTCCATTTTTTGCTTCGCGCACTTCCAAATCTTCCCGATCGTTCAGGCGTTTTGCATACAGTTCCGTAAAACCTGCCGGCATATGCTGTACAATCACAATTCCCGGCAGACCGCCATGAAATCCGTGCAACAATTCCGCCGTCGCCTCTGTTCCACCGGTCGAAGCGCCAATGGCAATCAACTCGCACTTGGAGTTTGTCACTCTCCTTGGCGACGGTAGATTGGATTTTAGATTTGCCGGTCTTTTTACTTTTGCAACCGATGCAATCTTTATTTTTACAGGCAGTTCCTTTTTGATAAATTCCTCAAGCGCATTTCGGTTTGTCGCCACAGGTTTTGCGACAAATTCAACAGCGCCGGCATTCATCGCATCAAACACTCTCTCGCTCAAAGAACTTATCATAACAACAGGTAACGGATATTGCGGCATCAATTTTCTCAGAAATTCAATTCCGTCCATACGCGGCAATTCAATATCTAGCGTCATCACATCCGGCTTATATTTTAAAATCATATCTCTCGCTTCAAACGGATCTCCGGCCGCACCAACAACCTCGATGCCGGGATCCTTGTTCAGATTCGTTGTCAAAAGTTCTCGAAAGAGCATGGAGTCTTCTACTATCAATACTTTTATCTTTCTCACATTATGTCATCTCCTACTTTTTAAATATTGAGGGGCGTATCATCTGAAAAGGTACGATAGCACGATCGATGGTCTCCGTCCTTCCAATAAACAGATAGCCTCCCGGTTCGAGACTATTATAAACCTTACGAATCAACTCCTGTTTCGTCTTTGCGTCAAAATAAATCATGACATTGCGCAAAAAGATAACATGAAATTTTCTTTTAAACAAAAATGCGTCCATCAAATTGAACTTTCGAAACAGAATTTCGTTCTTTATCTCCTGCGTCACCTCATAGTGAATGTTATCCGGCAGTTTTTTAAAATAACGCCTTATCCACTGCGGCGGAATCGAAGCAATCTGCTCTGCGCTGTATACTCCCCTGACCGCCTGTTCTAATATCTCTGTGGAAACATCCGTCGCCAGAATCGTAGTATCCCAACTTTCGTGATCAAATCCAAAATAGTCCTTTACAAGCATCGCAATCATATAGGGTTCCTCCCCGCTGGATGCAGCGGCACACCAGATACCCAAATCTTTTGAGCGTGCTTCTTTCTTTTGTAATTCCGGCAAAACAACCTTTTGCAGATATTCCAGATGCTCAAATTCCCGCATAAAATAGGTGTGATTTGTCGTGAGCATCCCAAGCAGACGTTGTTCCAATTGTCCTGTCGAGTCCAACTGCACGGATTTCCAAAAGTCTCCAAAACTATCCCAGCCGCCATTTGTCACGTAATTTTCCAGACGTCCTGTCATTATTTCTTTTTTTTTAGCCATATCAATGCCGTATTTTGCCTTCAAGAATTGATAAATTTGTTGAAATTCTTCATCGGTCATTTTCATTTTAACAATTCTCCCTTATTGCAATTGTCTTTTTATCATCACCATAATCTCAAAGATATTCGAATTGTATTTGATCCCCGCGTTCTTTTTCATGATTTCGAGTGCTTCCTCCTGTGAGTATGCATCCCGATGAGAACGCTTTTCCGTCAATGCACAGTATCTGCTCACAATGTTGATAATCTGCGCCGCCAATGGAATTTCATCTCCTGAAATACCAAGCGGATATCCGGAACCATCCAGATTCTCATGATGATATTTTGCGATATCGCGCGCCATTTTCAAAAAAGAACTGTTTTCCGCCTTTTCATCGATATCTCTCAAAATCTGTTCCCCTATCAATGTATGCCGCTGCATTATCTTTCTTTCTTCCGGCGTCAGTCTGCCTTTCTTTTGTAAAATATTTGTCGGAATAGCCACATTCCCCAAATCACAAATCGGTGCTGCGATTTCAATCGTGTCGACGTAGAGATCCGTAATCTGATCTCCGTATTCCAAAGTAAGTTGCATTGCTTCCGCAAGTGTTTTACAATTTTTGCTCATGCGCACCATATGTTTTTCATCATATGCAGCATTCTCCCTGGCCACACGGAGCAATGCATATATGACATTTTGTTTTTCCTTTTCCACACGCCGCAACTGTTCTGCGATGGAAATTTGCAGTTTGCGATTTAAATCCTGTATCTCGCGCGTTGTATTGTACAGTTTTATATGCAGCGAAGTCCTTGCCTTGATGACCTCCGGAACAAATGGTTTTACTATATAATCCGCCCCACCAAGTTCAAATCCCTTTACAATGTCGATCGGATCATCATAAGCAGAAATAAAAATAATCGGTATTTCACGCGTATTTGCATTGTCTTTTAGTATCTCGCAAACACGATACCCATCCATAACAGGCATCGCAACATCCAAAATGATCAGACAGAGTGAAAAACGCTCGACAACCTTGAGCGCCTGCTCCCCGTTTTCTGCAAGAATCGGCTGATACCCCATCTGTTGAATAATATCGCGCAATGCAAAACGATTGGCTTCCACATCGTCAACTATAAGAATTTTTTCCTTTTCTCTCGCTTCCGCACTCATGCATGCACTCCCCTATATCTTAAGTAATTCTCTGATATCCCCGACCGCTTTCGCAGTCTTATCATAATCTTCCTTTTGAACGGACATCTTTGCCCGAAGTATCTTGTTTCTGACTTCCTTCGGCGCATTTTCTGTCAGCACACGAATATTGTTGGCAAATGTCTCTGCCTTCTCCCAGTTTTCCATCTCAACGGAAAGTACCAATTTGTTCAGATTACGTTTAATCTCGGCAATGTTTTCCTCTGTTCCGTATGTTCGAATAACCTCCACCTCTTCATTCTCAAAAAACTCTGCAAGATTTAAACGGTAGGATGTCGATACCGGTTCCGCCATCAAATCATTTTTTTGTGCATCATCCTCCGGCAAATCCAGCCATATATGAAAGGAAAACATAGAACCTTTGCCCTCGTTGCTCTCCACATGAATACTTCCATTCATAAGCTCCACCAGCTGTTTGGTAATGTTGAGGCCAAGGCCTGTCCCACCAAATCTTCGCGATATCGATGCGTCCGCCTGTGAAAAACTCTGAAACAGTTTCTTTTGATTCTCTTTATTGATACCAATTCCCGTGTCGATAACAAGAAAAAACAGTTCGATTCTTCCTGCAGCACGGGCCGTCTTTACAACCTCAACTGAAATTCCGCCAACATTGGTAAATTTGCATGCGTTTGATAAGAGGTTGTTTAAAACCTGTACAATTCGAAGTTCATCACCTATCACTTTCTTTGGAATATCCGGTGCGATGCTGATGGTAAAATCCAATCCCTTTCCCGATGCTTTCGGACGGTGATTCGATTCCACATATGCCATCATTTCACGGAAATCAAACTCTCTTTTTTCAATAGTAAACTTACCCGCTTCCAATTTTGAAAAATCTAGGATATTGTTGATGATAGCGTTCATATCAGCACAGCCTCGTTCAACCAGGGTTAAAATACGCTTCTTTGACGGATTGTCTTCCATATCCTTGAGTTCTAAAATATTGCCGAGAATCCCATTTACAGGCGTTCTAAGTTCATGTGTAATATTTGCTACGAACTCAGACTTCACACGCGAAGCATTTTGTGTTTCCTGTTCTGCCTGCTTTAATTTTTGCTGTAAATACAACTCCTCGGACTCATCAGATGCTATGCATTCATAGATATCATCTGTCACTTTCCTGAAACTGACATTTGCCCGAAAACAGGTTCTGTTCAATCGATATGCTTCCAACTTTGTCGTCTTTTCCAAATATTTTAGGACTGCTTCCTGGAACAATTCACTTTCGGAAAAAATAGCAGGAAAAATATCCTTTGCATGATATTCTGTTATCCGTACACCATACTCCAGCATATCCTTCGCAGCCATATTTGCATATGAAATCTGTCCATCCTCGCAAAACAATAAAACCAACTCTTTTATGTGTTCAATCGCTAATTGAATTGTCTCCCCTTGTGTCATTCTACCTGATCCCCCAATGAAAATTCAAAGACTACCTTTCATTATAGTAAAATCGGATAATCGTATCAAGCGACTACAACTGTCTTCTGGCCGCAAGTTTCCTTTTGATTTCATTCCATTCCCTGCCGTGCAGACTATACCATTTTCCAATGCAAATAGCACAAATATACAATAGAACAATCGGTACAAACAGCCATGCGAATCTAATACCAAATTTCGCTAATTCTGTTTGCTGCGCAATCGCAATATTAGAATCATATCCAAACCACAAAAGCATAATTGGAAACAGCGCATTTGCAAAACTGATTGCAGGTTTGCAGATAAAACTGTTCACTCCGGCATACATACCCTCTCGGCGCAATCCGGAAACATGTTCATCATAATCGATAACATCCCCATTCATCAACTGCACCTCATACATACCGCCTGAAAAACCGATGCCTGCGCAGAAGAATCCAATCACGCCGGCAATTTCATATTGACCAAAGAGCAGCATGACAAGCAGTCCCGTGGCAAACATCACACACATAATGACAATACTCTTTTTCACTCCCCATTTTGCTCCCGGTTTTGTCCACATCGCCATGCCGGCAATGATGCCTAAAAACATGGCTGCATAGCAAAAAATATATCCGACCTGCGACGCCTCAAAATAATAACTCAAACCAAGCATCAATGCCGTCTGAATATAGGTGATGGAAAACGAAATCACTTCAAAAACCAAAAAATTTTTATTCTTAAAGCAGGTAATCAGAGATTGTATAAACGGGTACTGTTCTTTTTCCGACAAAGGCGCATTTTCCCGATAAAAAAATGTGCTTGTAAAAATCACAATACCGGCAGCAACACCGATCACCGTCATCAGCATTTGAAAACGGAACAAGGATCGCTGCAGAATATGTTCCAGTTCCGCCAGCAAAACAAGCGGAACCGCCAGTGCAACCAGACCGAAAATAACTTTCACAAAAATGATTTTTCCTCTCGCCTCATTTGTGATTGCCATCTCATACGGCATGACATACAGAGACGTCGCGATCGCAGTGTAGAGCATATCAAAAAAGAATAGCGCCATCAGCATCTGTACAAACATTTGAAGATTCGACCCCGTCGAAAACCATTTTACCCAGGTCAGGATAAAAACGCCTGCAATCAGGATGGATCCATAACGAATATATGGTATTCTTCGGCCCAGTTTTGACTTTGTGCGATCCGATATGTATCCAAACAGCGGGTCGTTTAGCGCATTCCATATGCCGAATAAAAGCCAACAGGTTGCGCTCCACCCAGCATCCATTCCAAAATAATTGACAAAGAAGAACGTCAGTCCTCCGCCTGTCATGATATTGCACAAGGTGGTAATCATGCAGTCTGCTCCGCCAAGCCACAAACGGCTGGCAAGAGAAACATTTTCTTTCATCTCCCCCATTTTATAACAACCCTTTCTTTATCTTATCTCTTCTATGTAATGTATCGCGTCACGCTTGTTTAATCCTTGAATGAATTCCGTGTGACTACAACGCATATTCAGATTGATTGTAATGATAAGAACATTGTCTTTCCCTTGAAGAGACTGCCTTTTCTGCTTATCAATGGAAGCAACGGTACATCCCTGCTCATCCAGAAAAGAATACAACTCCCCAATGCCATCCGCTTTGTCCACCTCAAGGTACAATTTGATTTTTGAACTGTATTCATCGATGTGGTGGCTCAGCCTCGTCATAACCGTTAAAACAAATATAATAAAAACAAACGCAGCCAGACTGCCAATGATATACCCGGATCCTATCGCAATACCAAGACATGCTGTCGCCCATAATCCGGCGGCTGTCGTCAATCCCTTGACATAATTCTTTCCAGTAACAATAATCGTCCCGACACCGAGAAAACCGATGCCACTGATGACCTGCGCCGCCAGACGCGCCGGATCTCCTGTCTGATAGACGGTCACCAGATACTCGTCTGTAACCATGGCAATCGCTGCTCCCAAACACACCAAGGCAAAGGTTCGCATACCTGCCGGCTGTCCATGTGCACTCCGCTCCAAACCGATGATTCCGCCAATTATTGTTGCCAAACCAAGCCGAATGCAGACCGATATTATGTTGAAATCTTGAATGTACTCTATAAACCGCATGGATTCCCCCATATATACTTATACCTTACTATACTATACACTAAATGTAGTATTTGTGTCAAAAAATTCTGCATTTTTTTAATTTTTTTTATTCTTCACGCTTTATGTCCGCCAATCTGTCCATTTCTCTCTCTCATTGTGGCACCTTCCTCGAAGTTCATTCCCCGCAAAACTGCATTCTTCCCGTAACGTTTTTTTATATCCAAAACGGCCTTCTGAAGTCTCTTTTCGCGCTCCTGTTCCTCTTTATCAATCAATTCTTTTCCCTCATCTCCGGACGAGAATAATTCCAGCTGCTCATATTCCTGTTCCTTCGCCACTTTCTCTTTTGGCAGAACATGATTTGCAGCAAGTGTGATGCGCCGCACCAGCAATGTCTCATCCATAATACAATCATATAACTTCAGCGTCGCCTCCATAATCTGACTCGTAAGTGATGTGTGTGCCGGGAGATTCTTTGTCCCATGCGCATGCTTCGGCAGTTTTCTTCCATAATGATCCGTGGTAACTTCTCCCTTGTAGTTTCTGCTTCTTTGCTCGTCCAACAGATTCTCCACATCATATCCCACAGTCAACACAATCTGATCTGTCACCAACCCTTTATCTACCAAGTCCAGACTCAAGGCATCCGCCATCTCCTGCACAATCAAACGCGCTTTGTCAGCCGTGTATGGACATTGTAACACCTGCCCTGTGCTGATACTGTTTGCCTCGGGACGGTATGCCTTCACATCCGCTATCGTACACGGCTCCCATCCCCATGCATGATCAATCAGCAGTTCCGCATTGATTCCGAAAAGCTTGTATAATAAATCTTCATTATAATAATCTGTAGGAGACCCAATAGAACACCTCGCCACATCCCCCATCGTATACATGCCATTGGCTTCTAGCTTTTTGGCATATCCTCTGCCGATACGCCAGAATTCCGTCAATGGTCTATGATTCCACAGCAGCCTTCGATAGCTCGTCTCGTCCAACTCTGCAATGCGCGCTCCCTTCTCATCCGGCAACATATGTTTTGCCACAATATCCATTGCAATCTTGCAAAGATACATATTCGTACCAATACCGGCTGTCGCGGTAATACCTGTCGTCTCCAAAACATCTGCCATCATCTTTTGTGCCAACTGGCGGGCGGACATCTGATACGTATTCAAATAGGTCGTCACATCAATAAAAACTTCGTCAATGGAATATACATGGATATCTTCCGGAGCTATATACTTTAAATATATGTCATAAATCTTTGTACTGTATTTCATATAATATGCCATGCGCGGTGGCGCCGTAATGTAGGATAGTTCCAATGCGGGATCTGCCTCCAATTCGTCTGCCAAAAAGGACTCCCCCGAAAAATCGCGTCCTCCGATTGCAGTCTTACGAAGCGCATTGACTTCCTTCACCCGACGAACGACCTCAAAAAGTCTGGCTCGTCCCGGAATACCATATGCTTTGAGCGAAGGAGAAACCGCCAGGCAAATCGTCTTTGTCGTCCTGCCCGCATCCGCAACAACGAGGTTTGTGCGAAGCGGATTCAGTCCTCTCTCAACACATTCCACCGAGGCAAAAAAGGATTTTAAATCGATTGCAATATACATATGCTCATCCATCACTATACCTCATCAATCTCTTCTACATCTCGAAATTCCATACGCGCTCTGGCAAGGCTCGCCGTTTCCTCCACTGCCTCACCGTGTCCTGTCAGCGCAGCAAAAGGTGCAAACTGTGCTGCTCTGTCATGTATCGACATCTGCGGTCGTTTGGGCGACACATGGTGTGGCAAATCTATAATATCATCATATGCATGTTGTTTTTTCATGTCCATGAAATCCTCCATAACAATCATCTCCCCCCCAATTATATCAAACATTTGTTCTGTATTCAATTCCCTGTTTTCTTATGGAAGAAGTTTCCATTTTCTCAATGCAAAAAGAGACATCCAACATAGGATGTCCCTTTATCATATTCATGCCTCTCCGTAGAAAAATGCAACAAGTTGTTTTGCCAGCTCAAGTGGATACAATTGCACCATATTGGAATCAATATAGTCTCCGATTTTTAAATCGAATGTCACTTTTACCATATCCTTCTTTGGTGACTCAAAAAGACTTTCAAAGATCTTGATACTCTCCACATCGATATTGTTTGTCTTTGGCGGCGAAATATCAATCATTCTATTCAGCATCTTTGACAAAGCAGTAGCTGCCGAACCCATCATTTGATTCATCGCCTCTGATACAGCAGATAAGTGTAACTCTGTCAGCTCTCCCTGAAAGTTGCTGCCGTCTCCACCCATCATCATATCCGTAATACTCTTTATATCACTTTCCTGTAGCAAAAGAATATTGCTACCCTCCAGTCCCTGAACATAATTGATATGAACAAGAATACATTTCTTATCATAGTCGTCAAGCGCTTCACTGCGTCGAATCACTTCGACTTTCGGTGTCGTAATCTCCACCCTCTTATTCATCAATAAACCGCTCAATGCAGTAGCGGAAGACCCCATACTGATATTCGACATTTCTCCCAATGCATCTTGTTCTTTCGCTGAAAGTTCTGAAATTCCCATAAAGTTTGCCCCCGATATCTATCAATTTAGGATATAAATCGATTATAACAAACATTAGATTCCGTAGCAATAAAAAAACTAGGTTTATCTCCTAGTTTCATCAAATCCGTTTGTGAACATTCTACAATACTCCTGATACTCTTTCCTCTCCTGTATTCGTCTTTTAAAATAATTCGTAATTCTTTTCATTCCAAATCCACCTCCTTGATAAGAATACCAGAAGTGAATGTAAATCTACGTCGAATGACGTCTAGAAGAAAAAGTTTTTCAAAATAGTGGACTAGACGGGAATCGAACCCGTGTCCGAAAACTAATCCCCTGTACTTCTACGAGTGTAGTTTATTCTTAATCATTCCCTCCGCGATTCAGGAACAAACAACCGAACCGTTTTGGTAGCTTCATGATACGCCCATATGCGCAAAGCTTTGCATATGTCGTTTCTCACATAGATGAAGCCTGAGTCCTAAGGTGTGAGTGCCCTAGGTCAGACTACTGCCAAATTAGGCAGCGTAAGCTAATTTTTCATCAGCGTTTAATTTTAATTTTGCCATTTAACGCATTGCATACGACTCGCTTCTCCAGATTCATAATCCCCGTCGAAACCTTTACTAGCCCATATAAAATTGTATGTGCAAGGTCTAAACAATTGGCTCAAACCTATTGCTACCTTTATTATAACAGAGGATGCTAATCCTGTCACGAAACCTGTGGTTTATTTTATAGATTTTATAGATTTCGCACTTTAAATTCTCTTTCTGCCTCTCTTCGCATATCTTTTTTTGCAATATCTGCCCTCTTGTCATAGAGTTTTTTACCTTTTGCCAAGGCAATCTCCACTTTCACAAGACATCCTTTGAAATACACTTCTACAGGAACAAGCGTGTATCCTTTCTCGGCAATCTTGCCCTGCAGCTTTCGCACTTCCTCCTTGTGCAACAAAAGTTTCTTCGGGCGAAGCGGATCACGGTTAAAGATATTTCCTTTTTCGTATGGAGAAATATGCATCTGGTAGATAATCACCTCTCCGTTCTCAATGCGAACATAAGATTCTTTGATGCTGCATTTTCCCATACGAAGCGACTTCACTTCCGTTCCATGCAGCGCAATGCCGGCTTCATATTTTTCTTCCAGAAAATATTCATGGTACGCTTTTTTATTGTTTGCAATGAGTTTTTTACTGTCTTTACTCATCTTCATCCTCCGCCAAAATAAAATCAATCGTTCGTGCCGCCATATCGCAGGCATCTACAACTACTTTAATCTGTTGTCCAAGTTTATAATGTCGATTTGTGCGCTCGCCGACCAATTCATATGTTTCCTCCACAAAATGAAAATAGTCTCCGGATATTGTAGAGATATGAACCAGACCCTCAATTGTATTCGGGAGTTCCACATATAGTCCCCAGCCGGTCACACCGGACACAATGCCCTCGTATGTCTCGCCGATATGCTCTGACATATACTCAGCCTTTTTCAGTTTATCTACCTCACGTTCCACTTCCTCTGCGCGTCGTTCCAAGCGGCTCGACTCCGTTGCAACCACCGGCAAGATAGATTCATAGTGTTCCTTTCTCTTTTCATCAAATCGCCCACGCAAGTTTTCTTTTATGATGCGATGAATCTGTAAGTCCGGATAGCGACGAATCGGTGATGTGAAGTGACAATAATAGTCTGCCGCTAAACCAAAGTGTCCTGTACAATCTACGGTATATTTCGCCTGTTGCATCGAACGAAGCATCAATCTTGAAATGAAATCTTCCTCCGGTGTACCTGCAATCCTACTCAAAAGTTTCTGTAGTTCCTTCGGGTGAATTTCATCAGTGCCGCCTTTGATGGTATATCCAAAGTTACCGATGAAGGTTGCAAGTTTGCGAATCTTTTCACCATCCGGAACGCCATGTGTACGATAAACAAATGGTGTCTCCTGCCAGTAAAAATGTTCTGCAACCGTCTCATTCGCAATCAACATAAAATCTTCGATAATCTTTGTTGCAACATTCCTATCATATGGTTTGATATCATATGGCTTACCAAACTTATCGAGAACAATCTTTGTCTCCGGAAAATCAAAATCAATCGAGCCCCGTTTCATTCGCTTACTTCGAAGAATGTCCGCCAGTTCTTTCATCTGTTCAAACATAGGAACGAAATCCTGATATGCCGCTATCTCAGCCGGATCTTTATCCTCCAAAATTTTCTTTACTGAAGTATAACTCATACGTTGATCAATCTTTACGACGGTCTCTGCAATCGTATGGTCGATGACATTTCCCTTTGCATCAATCGTCATCAAACAACTGAGTGCAAGCCTGTCTTCACCTGCATTTAAAGAACAAATACCATTTGACAAGGTGTGCGGCAGCATAGGAATCACGCGGTCAACCAAATACACACTCGTCCCGCGTTTGATTGCCTCCTGATCAAGCGCACTATGCTCCTGCACATAATTTGAGACATCTGCAATATGCACACCAAGTTCGTATGCATCCCCTTTTCTGCTGATGGAGATTGCATCGTCCAAATCTTTGGCATCCTCACCATCAATTGTGACCATCTGCACATCGCGCAAATCAAATCTTCCAGCCATATCCGCCTCAGACACATCCTTTGCCACGCGTGTTGCCTGATGTAAAATATGCTCTGAAAATTCTGTTGGCAAATCGAATCCACGAATAATCGACATAATATCTACACCCGGATCATTCCGATGCCCAAGAATCTCTGTAATCACACCTTCCGGACTTTTGTTTCCTTTACCATAACTCGTCAATTGACATACAACCTTATGTCCACTGACCGCATGCAAATCCTTTCCCTGAGGAATAAAAATATCCTGCGTAATTCTGGCATTATCAGAAACTACAAACCCAAAGTTCTTACTTTTTTGATATGTTCCCACAACAGTAGAGATGTCATGAGAAACGACCTCGGTAATACATGCTTCTTTCCGTTTTCCTCTGGAATTTGGCAGTAATTCAATCCGCACGATGTCACCGTGAAAAGCATTACCCACAAATTTTTCCGGAATATAATAATCATCCGGCTCTCCATCTACCGTCACAAAGCCAAACCCTTTTTCGTGGCTTGTAAACTTACCTTCCAAATATACTTTATGTGCCTTTTGATATTTGCCTTTTTGGGAAACCTCGGCCAACCCCTCATCCACCAAAGCGTCTAACACTTCTTGTAAAACTTCGCGCTTTGTCTTTGGAATACCCAAAAGCATTGCAATCTCTTTGGTACGCATCGGGACATACAAATCATCACACAACAAACGATAAATTTTATTCTTTTTCTCTTCAAAATTTTCTATGCTCATCACAACCTCATTTTATATAAATAAAGAAAAGCCACCGTTTACACGATGGCTCATACTTTTTTCAATCTAGAAGCTTCCGATATTTAAAACAGCAGCAAGTACGAAGAATAATAATACCAAAATACTTGTCACCTTAATCAAAATTCCTTCCTTTGAACGACCTTTATTCTTACTCCAATATGTCTCTGATGACTGTCCGCTAAGGGAACCGAGTCCTGCTGACTTTCCCTCCTGAAGTAAGATAATAACTGTAATCGCCACACATATAATGATAAATACAATCAAAAGAATTGTCTTTAATAATGCCATAATAACCTCCTATTACTGCCGGTCTTTGTCAACCAATCACAACTTAAAGAAGTATAGCATATACACTTTTTTATTTCAAGTATTTTCCTAAATTGTATTTTTTGTATTTTTTGCTTATTTCAAAATCAGCCCTTTTTGCGACGGATTTTGCAGCAGTGTCCCATATTTTGTATAGCGAGAACCATGACATGGACAATCCCATGTGTGCTCCTGCTCGTTCCATTTGAGCGCACATCCCATATGCGAGCACCTCTTTTTCGAAGGTGTCAGAAGATTGCATGTGGCTTCCCCTACATTGATAAACAATTGTTTCGTCATCATGCTTCTCTGCGGAATAAATACATCTGCATATTCATTTGATTTCCCAAGAATTTCATCTGTCAAAATCTGAGCGGCAACCATCGATGAGGTCATCCCCCATTTGCAAAACCCTGTCACCACATACACACCATGCAACATACGTCCGTATTTGCCAATATACGGAATGTCATCTAAACTCATACAATCCTGCGCTGCCCAATGAAACTTTTCATTTGCATTGGAAAATTTATTTTTCGCAAAAGTTCTTAGTTCTTCCCATCCACCGCCTTGTTGTCCTGTACGATGTCCGCCCCCGCCAAGAAGTAACATATCGCCCTGATTACGAAAAGAATATCCTGTGTTGTTTTCATCCACATACATTCCATCCACCTGTTCCCCCGGTTTCAACGCAATCACATACGATCTGTGCTGAAACAATTTCAAAAAATATGCACCGTGCGTATTGATAAAAGGAAAATGCGTGGCAATCACAATTTTATCTGCACGGATCGTCCCACCATCCGTTATCGCGACATTATTTTCCACTCTTTTTACAAAGGTATGTTCATACACATATAAATCCTTCGCAATTTTTGTGAGGAATTTATACGGATGAAATTGTGCCTGATTGGGAAACGTCACCGCGCCAACCGTGTCAACCGGAATCGGCAACTCCTCTGCATAATGGGATTCAAAGTGTAGTTTGTCCAACGTTGCCATTTCATCCATGAGAATTTTTTTATCCGATACCGAATAAACAAAATTATTCTTCACCTCATAATCACATGCTATTTTTTTGCAAAGTCTTTTGTATTCTTTACACGCCAATAAATTTGCATCAAGATACTTGCGCGCCAATTCCAAACCATAATTTTGTGCCAGTTTATGATAAATAAGACCATGCTGTGCCGTGATTTTTGCAGTTGTATTTTTTGTTGTCCCGCAACCTATGCCATCTTTTTCTACCAAGACATAGTTTACATTGTTTTGTTGCAGATAATATGCCAATAAAATACCTGCCATTCCTCCGCCCACAATCAAGACATCTGTCGTGATGTCTTGTTGTAACTTTGGAAAAGCAGGTAATTCAATTTCGCTCCATATAGATTTCATAGTAACCTCCAAAGTTTTTATATAGTATAACTACTTTGAAGATTTCATATGCAATCCCCTCTACACCCAGCCTTCAAACATGCTTGGCATAGAATATGTCATCCTACCATTGCTTAAATAGAAGGATGCACTTTGAGTCGCAGCGTTGGAAATGCCACTCGCTTTCTGTGAAATCTGATCTGCATAAGAATACGAACCTTCAAATACAGCCTTTATGTCCCTATCATTTGCTTTTTTTAATGCATCTTCATCCAATGTCAGTTTTTGATCCGAACCAACTGTAATGCCGACCTTTGCCAATGCTTTTGACATTGTATTTGTCATATTCGTCATCCATCTGGCGCTCCGTGACACTTCATTCGAAGACACCTTGCCGACTTGGTCTATCACGCTATTGTAATTCGATACAAAATCTTTCACACCGGATGCAATCTTATCTTTATCAAGACTGCCGTTCGTCGGATTCCATAACTCTTCTTTATTAAGATTGCTGACTGCGGTTCTCAACGAATCCGCTTCCTTTTTCATCTTTGTAAGACCTGTCTTATCGATATCTTTTGCATTGTTATATATTGCGTCCGTCTTTCCGGTCTTATTTGTTTGGTCGGAAGCCGTCATCTTCTGTTGTCCGTAGTATGACTTCAACAACTTTCGATAACTTCCACTTCTGATAGCAGCGTAATTACCAAAGTCAAATGAATTCATACTCCTCGAACCAAAACTGCTAAATAACGAAGATGATTCGCCATAATTTCCCATTTGAATGCCTCCATTCCCTGAGTAAAATTCAAATTCCATTTCTAACCAATTCCATTATAGCACCCATGACGAATTATTTCAACACACCAAATCCCGGCCAAACAAGCATCGTAACATATCCCACAACGACCGCAATCAGCATTCTCACGATTGTAATAGGAAATCCTCTTTTTAAAAGTTTATCCGGTTCCAGTCCGTATCCGACAGAGATTGCTCTAACACTGACCGGCAAAAGAGATTCGTAATTCATTCCCATCGCCGCTGTAAAGATATAAGGAATTGGATTCAGCCCCAGCTTCTGTGTCACACCGATGACAATCGGAAGTGTGACAGCCGCCGAAACCGTACTGTTCGTCATCTCTGAAATCACGCATGCAAAGATTGCAAAAATCAAAATGGTTCCGAATCCACCCGTCAAATTCATTTTTGAAATCACGCTCGCAATCGCATCGTTTGCACCGGAGCCGGTCAGAATCTGTCCCAATGCAAGACCACCTGCAAACAACAACAGCATGCCCCACATCATCTCTGTCTGCGCCTCATCCCAAGTCAAAAGCATTTCCTTCTTATCCGCGGCAACAATGACAAAGTTTAAAAATCCCAGGAATAAGAATAGGTATGCCGGCACAAGCCCCGGTAAAAAGTCTGCATAGAGCGGTCGGATAAACGAACCCAGCATCGCTGTTATAAACAAAACAAGACTGATTTTCTCATCTTTTTTCATCGGACCCAGTTCTGCATAACACTGCTCAAAATACTCTTTTGTACCGGTGAGCGATGTGACTTTCATTGGGCGGAAAATCATCATTGCAAGAACGACAACGGTCGCAATGACGGTATATGGAAGCATTCTTGTCAACCAATCTATGTACATGAATTCCTTTCCGGTATATTCCTCTATAAAAGATATTGCTGTAATATTCATGGCTCCACCGAGCGGTGTTCCTGCCCCACCAACCTGTGAACCCCACGCAATCGCACAAAGAATCGGCACAGCCGGTTCACATTTTTTGATGTCATCATATCCTGCCGCCACAAGCATAGAAACAGCAATCGGTGTGAAGATGGCTACCACTACAACGTTTGGCATCATGTTTGACAGGATAACTGCAGCAAGAAGCCATACGGTAATCTGCGATTTCATGGATGGTCCAATCACTGACAACGCTTTTAATGAAATTCGGCGGTCAAGCCCGATTGCCGACCACGGCGCGGTCAAAAGACAGGAACCAAAAATCAAAATGATACTGCTTGAAGAATATTGACTAATCACATTCTCCATCGGAACAATGCTGAATAATGCATTGACCACAACAGGCAAAAGTGCCGTGACAGTAATATCTACCGGACGCGTTATCCACCAGAAAATCATCCATACAGCAACGCCGATGCCCTTTGCCGCTGTCAATTCCACGACACCGGTTCCACTGCATAGGTAAGTAATCGCAAAATACAATACTGGACCCAGAATCAAATAAACCAAACGCTTTGATGTACTCATAAAATTTCCCTTTCAAATTTATACTCTTCTAATTAATTAACTCTTTTAATTAATTTATCACTCTTTGGGAAAAATTACAATATCAAATATAAACTTTTAATAGAAAAAGATGCGAAGATATACTATCCTTGCATCTTTACACTAATCTCTCCGCTATTGAGGGCAATCACTTCATCCGCATCCTCAAATCGTACCAGCAACCGGCATTGATTATCTATGCCAACTGCTTTCGCCTTTTGCTTTGTTCCATCTGCCTGAAGCACCATCACATCCTTGCCGACTACCAATTGACGGCGTCGGTATTCCTCCAAAAACCCGAGATCCGCCAGATTATTGTAATATGGTAAAAAGTCATTCAAAAAAGCACTGACCAACCGGTTTCGACTCCCTGCCGGAAAGTCATGTTCAAACAAACTTCCCGCAATGTCCTTGAGTTTGTCCGGCCAGCCGTTTTCCGGTGCCGTCAGATTAAATCCTATACCGAGAACCGCAAAATCCAATCCCCCATTCTCCATCGAAAGAAAACCTTCTGTCAAAATACCGCAGATTTTTTTTTCATTGACAAACAGATCATTCACCCATTTGATCTGCACATCACCGTCTTTAAGAGATGTGTTCACACTCTCACATGCCCTTGCCGCCGCTGCCGCCGCTGCCGTCGTAATCAAGATCGATTGCTCAAATGATAGCTTTGGACGAAGCAGGATACTCATATATAACCCACTTGCCTTGGGCGAATAAAAAGTGCGACCGCGTCTTCCCCTTCCGGCAGTCTGCTTCTCCGCCACGATACAAAGACCTTCAGCCTCGCCTTCCATCCCCCGGTCTCTCACAGCAATGTTTGTAGAATCAATTTCTTTTACATAGTTCACACGATAAAATTTTTTTGCTTCCTCATCGAGCTGTTGTCGGACGATATCCACCTGAAACACATCGGTGTTTTCCGCCAAACAATATCCTAGTTTGGTGGAGCCTTCTATCGCGTAGCCCTCATCCCGCAGTCCACTGACTGCTTTCCAAATTGCCGTGCGGGAAACTTGTAATTCCTCTGCCAACTCCTGTCCGGAATAATAAGTCCCCTTGTGCTCGTCCAACAGATGAAGCACCTTTTCTTTTACTGAAATCCTTTCCATACTCTTTCCTATCCTTATGTATCAAGCAACAATCCTGCTTTGCCCAACGCCGCTCTCACTGCCTTACCCAGACATACTGCAACCACAATCTTGATAAGATCAAATGGGATAAACGGCAATACGCAAAGTGTCATTGCCTGTTTGAAATCACACTGCATCTCTATCATAAACCAGATTGTTCCAAAAGTATAGAGGGCGGCTGTCGCAACGACAAATCCTACCATCGTAATCCAGGTTTTTATTTCGCATTTTTCCATGATAAAACCACCAATGATGGCTACAACCAGGTATCCAATCAAGTAACCGCCCGTTGGTCCGACAAGTTTGCCGACGCCTCCCTGAAAACCTGAAAACACAGGCAACCCAACAAGACCTAACAATAAATACAGTGCGCAGCTGATGGTCGCCATCTTCCATCCGAGCAAAACAATTGCAAGGTAAATTACCAAATTTGTCAATGTTACCGGAACCGGTCCAATCGGGACAGACAAAGGTCCCAGCACACACATAAGTGCTGCCATAATCGCACATGTTGCCATCCGATATGTGTTTGCTTTTTTCATGCAATCCCACTCCTTTCGTACCTTTTCGAAAAAAGTATAGCAATCAAAAAAGGGATTGTCAACTTTGAAATAATCAAAAGTTAACAATCCTTTTTTAATTAAAATAAAAGACCTACAGATTAGTAAGCAATACCCTGTGCAATCATAGCCTCTGCAACCTTCTCGAAACCGGCGATGTTAGCACCGGCAACCAGATCATTCTTCATGCCATACTTCTCAGCAGCGGCAAGTGAGTTATGTACAATACCAACCATGATTCCCTGAAGTTTTTCATCAACCTCCTCGAATGTCCAGTGAAGTCTCTCAGAGTTCTGGCTCATCTCAAGTGCTGATGTGGCAACACCACCTGCGTTTGCAGCCTTAGCCGGTCCAAAGAGAACACCTGCCTTCTTGAATGCTTCTACTGCTTCCGGTGTAGAAGGCATGTTGGCACCTTCGCATACTGCGATAACGCCGTTATCAATAAGCATCTTAGCATCCTTCTCATCCAATTCATTCTGTGTAGCACAAGGAAGTGCAACATCACATTTCACAGACCATACACCGTGCTCCCCATTTTTCTTTTCATGGTACTCTGCTGAAGAACGAGCCGCAGCATACTCTGTCAAACGTGCACGTTTTACTTCTTTTACTTCCTTCAAAAGATTTACATCGATCCCTTCCGGATCATAAATCCAACCGGTAGAATCAGAACAGGTAACAGGCTTTCCACCCAACTGATATACTTTCTGAATTGCATAGATAGCAACATTACCGGCGCCTGATACGGCAACTGTCTTTCCGTTGAAATCTGTATTTAAGATACTCTTCATTGCTTCCTGTGTATAGTAGCAAAGACCATAACCTGTAGCCTCCGTACGCGCAAGAGAACCGCCATATGTCAATCCCTTACCTGTAAGTACACCTGTGAACTCGTTGCGCAGTCTCTTGTACTGACCGTACATGAAACCAATCTCACGTCCACCAACACCGATATCACCTGCAGGTACATCTGTATCAGCACCGATGTGCTTTTCCAACTCTGTCATGAATGCCTGACAGAATCGCATAATTTCCATGTCTGACTTACCCTTAGGATCGAAATCAGAACCACCCTTACCACCACCGATTGGAAG
>CAYPAA010000021.1:0-37008 GCA_964408625.1 uncultured Roseburia sp.
GTAAGGCACTGGATTTTGATTCCAGCATTCGCAGGTTCGAATCCTGCTAGCCCAGTTTGATACCTATATCATATGGAGCACTAGCTCAGTCGGTAGAGCACCTGACTTTTAATCAGGTTGTCGGGGGTTCGAATCCCCCGTGCTTCACTTTCACTACGACCGGATAGATAAAAGTCTATCTGGTCTATTTTTTTGCACTCATGGAAAAATGCCCCAACGAAGGGAGCATTTTTCAAAAGAGGGAGTTATAAAAATATGTTAACCAAAAAAGTGGATAATTTTTAGTCGGAACTGACAAAGTAATGAGTTGCTACCTCGACGACTTAACAGCTCCATTTCTTTTATGTAATTATCATATCGCTATTTTGTGAACAAAGTTTGTCCAAAATATGAAGAATCTATCAAATTTTTTCTAAAAAATCCTTCACAATTTTAGAATAATTTTCTGAATCGATTTCGTATGATTGTGCATGCTTGGCATTCGGGCATAGGTAGAGTTGCTTTGGCCCTTGATAAGCGCGATAGAGCATGTCACAGTGCTTCGGTGAGATAAAGTCGTCATCTTTTCCGTGAATAAATAAAATCGGTAAATCTGAAAGTTTAGAGATGTCGTCGATTGGTCGAATCTCATCAAAGCGGAAGCCATTTTTTTTCATACTGACATCGGATGCCTTGTGTGACCATGAGCGAGGCATATGAAGCATGGTGCCAATCAAATCTTCCAGCAGGATATTCAAGTCTGCAAAACCACAGTCTTCAATTAAAAAAGAAAATGGCTTTGGAAGTTGGTTCATCATTCCACAAGCAAGCATACTGCTGGAAGCACCAAGACTTTCCCCGTGCAGCCCAACGCTGATGTCGTCGCCGAAACGTTCATACAAGGCATTTGCGATATCGATGATATCCCGACTCTCGTTGTATCCCATGGAGCAAAATGTCTTTATGTTTGTTCCATGATATCGAAGATCATAGAGATAGATATGATAGCCAAGTTTGTGAAAAACATTTGCATATTTTATGGAGCCGTGACGATTATAGGAATAGCCGTGAGTGATAATCACAAATTTTTTCCCCATACCCGGCAAATAATTGCCGTGGAGAACATAACCATCCCGACAGGTAATATTCATTTCCTCTGATTGGTAGGTATCGTAGTCGCCCCAGAAGCCTTTTCCCCTTTCGATGACGCTGGTTACGTCCAAATCGGGGCGCTTTGGATTTGTGAGATAGCGATATAAAAAGGAAGCTAATAAAGACATAAAATCCTCCTGTAAATCTATTGTTTCTTATTATAATAATACGACAATATTGAAAAAACAATGCTCCGACTGAAAGATGTCGTTTTGCCCTTTACTTTTTTTCTTAAAAGGGTATAATGAACAAGTGTGTGAAAGACAGCTGTCTGTCGTAGGCGGACACTGAATTAGAAATCTTTGATATAGGAGAAACAGATGAAGAATAGGATTGAAATTCGATGGCATGGGCGTGGCGGTCAAGGGGCCAAAACAGCCGCACTTCTCTTGGCAGATGTAGCATTTAAAATAGGAAAGCAGGTGCAGGGATTCCCAGAATATGGTCCGGAGCGTATGGGCGCACCAATCACGGCATACAACCGAATTAGCGATGAGGTGATTCGTGTTCATTCCAATATATATAACCCGGATTATGTGGTAGTGGTAGATGAAACATTGATGCACACGGTGGCGGTGACAAGAGGACTGAATCCGGCAGGTGCAATCATTGTCAATACCAAGAAATCACCGGAGGAGATAGCACCTCTTCTTGCACCATACAATGGAAAGATTGTCACGATTGACGCCAGAAAGATTTCGGAGGAAGCATTGGGCAAATATTTTCCAAATTCGCCAATGCTTGCCGCAGTTGTAGCTGTGACAGGAATTATGCCAAAGGATGTTTTCTTAAAAGAGATGAAAACTTCATATGAACATAAATTTGTGAAGAAACCCGAGGTAATTGCGGGGAATATGAAGGCGCTTGAGATGACATTTGAAGCGGTAGAACAGCACAAATAAAAGGAGTTAAAGCATGAGAACAGATGTTACGAAGATAAATGAGAAGACGCCGCATTCCGGTCTGACAGAGGGATTGCAGATGTATGCGGGCGGAACGTCAAAATACTTTAATACGGGCGAATGGAGAAACAACACACCGGTATTCCACGAGGATTTATGCAAGCAGTGTTTGCTATGCGCACCGGTTTGTCCGGACAGCAGTATTCCTGTCAAAGATGGCAAGCGTGGAGAATTTGATTTGGAGCATTGCAAAGGGTGTGGTATCTGTGTAAAAGCCTGCCCATTCGGTGCAATTGAGATGAAGGAGGGAACGAACTAATGGCAATCAGAGAACGTATGTCAGGGAATGAAGCAGTTTCCTACGCAATCAAGCAGATCAATCCGGATGTTATGCCAGCATTTCCGATTACACCATCGACAGAAATTCCACAGATGGTGTCAAATTACATTGCAAATGGCGAGATGGATACGGAGTTTATTCCAGTAGAAAGTGAACACTCATCTATGAGCGCGGCAATCGGAGCGGAGGCAGCAGGCGCCAGAAGTCTGACGGCGACATCCTCTGCCGGTTTGGCTTTCATGTGGGAGGAATTGCTTCTTGCGGCATCAAATCGTATGCCGATTGCATTGGCACTTGTAAACAGAACATTATCAGGCCCGCTAAATATCAACTGTGATCACACAGATGGTATGGGGGCGAGAGATACCGGGTGGATTCAGATTTATGCGGAGAACAATCAGGAGGCGTATGACAATTTCATTCAGGCATATCGCATTGCAGAGCACAAGGATGTCCGCCTGCCAATCATGATTTGTCAGGATGGTTTTATCACAAGTCATGCGGTTGAAAATATTGAACTTCTCGAAGACGCTCCGGTAAAAGCGTTTGTTGGTACATATGAGCCGGAAGAGTATTTATTAAATCCGGGTAAACCGATGGCCGTCGGACCATACGCAGTCTCGAATTATGTTATGGAAGCCAGAAAGAATCAACGGATTGCTTTGGAGAATGCAAAACAGGTTATCATTGATGTTGCAGATGAATTCGCCAAGATTTCGGGCAGACAGTATGGTCTCTTTGAGGGATATATGACATCTGATGCAGATTACATTATGATGTTGATTGGTTCTGCAGCAGGTACTGCAAAGGAAGCGGTTGATATGATGCGCGAGGAAGGACGCAAAGTCGGCGTATTGAAGCTTCGTGTGTTTCGACCATTCCCGGCGGAGGAGATTGCAGAGGCATTAAAAAATGCGAAGGCGGTTGCCATCTTAGATCGTGCAGAGAGTTACAACGGTAACGGCGGTGTTCTTGGAAATGAAATTACCGCAGGTTTATATAAGAAGAAATATATGATTGATACGGTCAATTACATTTACGGTTTGGGCGGTCGTGACTTTACGGTTTCCAATGCGATGGAAGTATTCCGTCAACTGGAAAACATGGAAGAGGAAGGCATTCCGGTAGAGCAGTATCAGTACATAGGATTAAGGAAGTAGGAGGTAGACCAAGGTGCGTGAATATAATTTTAAAGAAGTTATGAGTAAACCCGAGCGTCTTGCTCCGGGACATAGAATGTGCGCAGGCTGTGGCGCAACAATTGCAGTGCGTGCCGTGCTACGCGGACTTCACGAAGGAGATCAGGCCGTCATCGGAAATGCGACAGGATGTTTGGAAGTATCTTCCTACACATATCCATATACAGCGTGGGAAGACAGCTACATTCACAATGCGTTTGAGAATGCTGGATCGACACTCAGCGGTGTGGAGACGGCGTACAGAGCTTTGAAGAAGCGCGGTCGTCTGCCGGAGGATGCAAACTTTAAGTTCATCACATTCGGTGGCGATGGCGGTACCTATGACATCGGCTTCCAGTCACTTTCCGGTGCGATGGAACGAGGACATGATTTGGTATATGTCTGTTACGACAATGGTGCCTATATGAACACCGGCATTCAGCGTTCCTCTGCCACACCAATGTATGCAGACACGACCACAACGCCGGTTGGCAGCCGGTCAAACGGTAAAATGCAGAACCGCAAGGATTTGGCATCGATCATCGCGGATCATGATGTGCCGTATGTAGCGCAGACAACGATGATTGGTAATTTCGCTGACATTACGACAAAGGCGGAGAAGGCAATTTATACAGAGGGAGCGGCATTTCTCAATATCATGACACCTTGTCCTCGCGGATGGCGTTATGATCCGGCGGACATCATGCAGATCTGCAAGCTGGGCGTAGAAACATGCTACTGGCCAATGTTTGAAGTAGACCATGGTAAGTGGACGCTGAGCTATGAACCAAAGAAGAAACTTCCGATTGAGGATTTTCTTCGTACACAGGGAAGATTCAAGCATCTTTTCAAGCCGGGCAACGAGCACTTGATTGCGCAGTTTCAGGCGGAGGTCGACAGACGGTGGGAAGATTTACAATATAAATGTGCAAGGTAAAAAAGGGGCTGGGTGCCAAAGGATGGGCACTCGGTCCTTTTTTGTGAATTGTGTGAAAAAAATATCAATTGTTGCGCAATTATATGGTGGAAATGTATAATGAAACTATCATTTTATGTACTTAAATGTAAAGGGGGATAATTTTTTGAGTAGACTTACTGTACAAACAGAAGATCGTGCTGCTTCTGCTACAAAAGCCTTGGTACAGGAGTTCCAACAGAGAATCGTTGCGAACCCGCCAGGTGTTTGTCCGGTAGATATGCAGCTTGCCTTTCTGAAGGTTTGCCATGCACAGAGTTGTGGTAAGTGTGTTCCATGTCGCGTCGGTCTGGGACAGTTGGAGAATCTTCTTGAGGACGTAATGAACAATCGTGGCACGATGAAAACAATCGAACTGATTGAGGAGACAGCATACAATATCTCTGTTTCCGCAGACTGTGCGATTGGTTTTGATGCAGCGAACATGGTACTTCAAGGAATCAAGGGATTCCGCGAGGACTATATTTCACACGTGACAAACAAGAGATGTATCGGTACCTTTGAGCAGCCGATTCCTTGTATTGACCGTTGTCCCGCACATGTGGACATTCCGGGATATGTGGCACTTACCGGTGCGGAGAGATATGATGACGCTGTTCGCCTGATTCGCAAGGATAATCCGTTTCCAACGGCGTGTGCTCTGATTTGTGAGCATCCGTGCGAGGAACAATGTCGTAGAAATATCATCGACAGTTCGGTGAATATCCGAGGTATCAAGCGTTCCGCAGTAGATGGTGCAGATCTTGAACATATGCCGATACCAAAGAAGGCGCCGACGACAGGCAAGAAGGTTGCTATTGTCGGTGGTGGTCCTAGTGGACTTACAGCGGCATATTTCCTACAGTTGATGGGACATCAGTGTACGGTATTTGAGGAGAAACCAAAGCTTGGCGGAATGCTTCGCTATGGTATTCCGAATTATCGTTTTCCCAGAACGCGTCTGCAGGAGGATATCGACTACATACTAAAGACCGGTGTGGAAGTGAAGTGTGGCGTTCAGATTGGAAAAGATATTTCCATGGCGCAATTAGAGAAGGATTATGATGCTACCTATATTGCCATCGGTGCACAGACCGACAAAAAATTTGACATCGAAGGCTCCGACAGCAATCATGTCATTTCTGCTGTTAACCTGTTGCGGGATGTGGGACTAGAGAAACCGTTTGATTTCACGGACAAAAAGATTGTAGTCATCGGTGGTGGTAATGTTGCGATGGATTGTGCGAGGTCATCAATAAGAGCAAATGCAGAGAGTGTCAGCATTGTATACCGCCGTCAGGAAAAAGATATGACAGCTTCACCGGTTGAGGTGCGTGGTGCTATCGAGGAGGGCGTCGAATTATACACACTGCAGGCGCCGCTTCGCGTGGAAGCAGACGAAAACGGCGATGTAACAGCACTTTGGACACAGCCGCAGATCAGTGGATTATTTGATAGAAATGGTCGTCCAAAGCCAAACAAGGCAGACAAAGATCCGCTTCGCATTCCTTGTGACGTTATCCTTGTCGCTATCGGTCAGGATATTGAAAGCGAACATTTTGAGGAGAACGGCATTGCCACAAAGTGGAAGAGAATCGTGACAGACGAAGGCGGAGCTGTTCCGGGAAAAGATGGTGTGTTCTCAGGTGGGGACTGCGTATCGGGACCGGCAACGGTAATCAAAGCGATTGCAGCAGGTAAGGTGGCAGCAGCCAACATTGACGAATACCTTGGTTTTCATCATGAAATTTCAGTGGATGTAGAGATTCCTGCACCACTTATGAATAATAAGCTTCCTTCCGGACGTATTCATTTGACAGAGCGTGATGCAAATGAGCGTAAATGTGATTTTGAGGGAATTGAAAATTGCATGAGCCATGAGGAGATGATACAGGAGACAGCAAGATGCTTGCGCTGTGATCACTATGGCTGTGGAACATTGAGAGGAGGCAGAGAGTTAAAATGGTAAATGCTACAATTAATGGCAAGGCTGTCAGTGTAGAAAAGGGTACGACCATCTTAAGGGCTGCTGAAATGGCAGGCGTAAAGATTCCGACACTTTGCTTCTTAAAAGACATCAATGAGATTGGCGCATGTCGCGTGTGCATGGTTGAGATAGAGGGCAAGGACAGTTTGGTCGCTGCATGTAATAATGTAGTCGAGGAAGGTATGGTGATTTATACAAACACCACCAAAACCTACGCTGCCCGCAGAACGAATGTCGCGCTGATTCTATCGCAGCATGATTTTCACTGTGCAACATGTGTGCGAAATCAGAACTGTTCTTTGCAGGATTTGGTATCGGAGTTAAATATTATCGATTTGCCGTTTCCACAGGAGATTGAGATACTTCCTTGGGATGATACATTTCCTATCATTCGTGATTCCGGAAAGTGTATCAAGTGTATGCGCTGTATTCAAGTCTGCGATAAAATTCAGACGATGAATGTTTGGGATATCAACAACACCGGTAAGCGAACGAGTGTCGGAACAAAAGACAATGTCCCGATTCGCGAGACTTCCTGTGCGGCGTGTGGCCAATGTATCACACATTGCCCGACCGGTGCGCTTCGTGAGAAGAACGATACGCTTGAAGTTATGAAAGCGATTCGTGACCCGAAGAAGACCGTCATTGTACAGATTGCACCTGCCGTTCGTGCTGCTTGGGGAGAAAGTTTTGGTTTGAGCCGTGAGGAAGCTTCTGTCGGCAAAATGGTGGCAGCGACAAGACAGGTTGGATTTGATTACGTATTTGATACCGACTTCTCCGCTGATCTTACGATTATGGAAGAGGGGCATGAATTATTCGACAGATTGAGCAAGAAAGATGCGGGAGCGAAGTTCCCGATGTTTACTTCCTGCTGCCCTGGCTGGGTTCGCTTTATGAAGAGTCAGTATCCGGAGTTTACAGACAATCTTTCTACAGCAAAGTCTCCACAGCAGATGTTTGGAGCAGTTGCAAAGTCATATTATGCGCAGGTGCTTGATATCGACCCCGAGAAGATTTTCTGCGTATCTGTTATGCCGTGTACCGCCAAAAAGTACGAGTGCAATGTACCACAGGTAAATGATGCGGGTGCAGGTAAAGATGTCGATGTTGCCTTGACGACAAGAGAATTGGTTCGCATGATGAAATCTGCACAGGTTAATATTGACACGTTGCAGGAGCAGGAATTTGACCAGCCAATCGGTCTTGGTACCGGTGCAGGTGTTATCTTCGGCGCGACAGGTGGTGTTATGGAGGCTGCACTTCGCAGTGCAATCTACTTTGCGACAGGTAAAAACCCGGGACCGGACGATTTTTCAATTGTTCGCGGACAGGACGATATTCGCGAGGCGACGGTTACGATTGCCGGTACGCAGGTGAAAGCTGCGGTTGCAAGTGGGCTTGGCAATGCGAGAGACTTGATGGAAAAAGTGAAGCATGGCGAAACAGATTATGATTTTATCGAGATTATGGCTTGTCCCGGCGGATGTGCCGGCGGTGGCGGTCAGCCAATTCATGATGGTGAGGAGTTAGCATGTGAACGTGGACAAAAACTATACGACATCGATAAGAAGAGTCCGTTGCGTTTCTCACATGAGAATCCGGCTATCATAGACATTTATGACAAGTTCTTAGAGGAGCCATTGTCGCATAAATCACACGAATTATTACATACGAGACAGGCTGACTGGGATTTATAAATTACAAAAGAGAGGGATCCATACTTATAGATAGAGGGCGAAGCGAAATTGCTTCGCCTTCTTTTTTTGTACAAATGATTTTTGTATAAAAAATGGAAAAGGAATACATACTAGTTTTGATTTCATGAAAAACGGGGAAATGAGTATGGAAAAACAAATGGGTGCAGACAGCATTTGTCTGCCGAAACCAGTTTATATTATAGAGACCGCTTCCGTAGTCGGGAAGAAGGAGGGCGAAGGACCGATTGGCGACTGTTTTGATGTGGTTTGCGATGACGATCGCTTTGGTGCGGATTCGTGGGAAAAGGCGGAGAGCGAGATGCAAAAAGAAGCGTTGACGCTTGCGCTTGGAAAAGCAAAACTAAAGGCAGATTGCCTGCGTTACATCTTTGCGGGAGATTTGTTGGGACAGACGATGGCATCATCATTTGGACTGATTATATTTGAACGCCCTCTGTTTGGTTTATATGGTGCGTGTTCAACGATGGGCGAGGCATTGTCCTTGGCATCCATGACGGTGGCAGCAGGATATGCTGATTGTGTGGCAGCGCTTACATCCAGTCACTTTGCGGGCGCGGAGAGACAATTCCGATTTCCAATTGAATATGCGAATCAGCGTCCGCTCAGCTCTACATGGACAGTGACAGGGAGTGGAGCATTTATTCTGGGAACGAAAAAGACACATGCAAAAATCACAGGTGTGACAACCGGAAAGATTCTGGATATGGGCATTCGTGATGCGCAGAATATGGGTGCGGCGATGGCTCCGGCAGCGGCGGCAGTTATTATGAACCATATGAAGGATTTTGGTCGCACGCAGGAAGACTATGACGCAATTATTACAGGCGACTTGGGAACAGTGGGAAGAGAGATTCTTCTTGAACTTTGTAATATCGGGAAATGTCCGATTGATGATGTTCATTTTGACTGTGGTATGCAGATTTTTGATCATTTGGAACAACATACTTGTGCAGGTGGTTCCGGATGCGGTTGCTCGGCGACGACAATGGCATCTTATTATCTGCCGAGGGTTACGAGCGGAAAATGGAAACGTGTGTTATTTGTTCCAACAGGTGCATTGTTGTCTCCGGTCAGTTTTAATGAGGGTGAGAATGTACCGGGTATCGCGCACGGCGTTGTCATAGAACATGAGGCATAGGAGGAAGAAAAATGGATTATGTAAAAGCGTTTTTGATTGGTGGATTGATTTGTGCACTGGTTCAAATTTTAATGGAAAAAACAAAAATGTTGCCGGGACGTATCATGGTTCTTCTGGTGTGCACCGGGTCAGTACTCGGCGCAGTTGGTGTGTTTGAACCGTTGAAAAAGTTTGCGGGCGCCGGCGTTACCGTACCTCTGCTTGGATTTGGGAACCTGCTCTGGACGGGAGTGAAAGAAGCGATTGACAGAGATGGATTTTTGGGTATCTTTTCGGGCGGTTTGGAAGCAGGTGCGGTTGGTATCGCGGCAGCTCTGATTTTTGGTTATGTATTTGCACTCATCTTTCCACTAAAAAGAAAAATGTAAAATAATTCCAAATGAATTGCGGTATAGTTTCCTATGAACTACGCAAAATACCAATATACCTCAGCGAGGTTAAAATAGAAAAGGAGAATATTGCAATGAAAAGATGGAAACTCTTTATGGTGACAGCCATAGCTGTTCTTGCAATGGCTACATTTGTAGGTTGCGGTCAAAGGGATGATAATGGAAATCAAACGAACCAGGCAACGGATGGAACTACAAACGAAAACACAGATAACAAAGACGATGCCACAGACAAGAACAACACTGATAACAAAGACAATAATGGTGACAGTGGCAATGTTATTGATGACGCAACAGACGGTGCTGCTGATGCGGCAAAAGATGTTGTTGATGGTGCAGAGAATGTTGTAGATGATGTGACCGGTGGAGATACAGACAATGGTTCTACAACAAGAGACGGTTCTAATATGGGAAATAACAATTCAACAAATCGATAGTTTATAGAAGGTATTCGCATGGTTGCGGATACCTTTTTCCCTTGAGAAAAATCTGAAATAAGATATAATATTACTATGACAAAAAAGAAGAAACGGCGAATAACCAAAAGACAAAAAAGACAATTGATATTGGAAGTGATTGTACTTGCCTTGGCTACGGTAGGTGCGATTACGATTATTACTTTGATTGGCCGTGGTGTTGCATCCGTGATTTCAGGGAGAACAGAGCACAAAGTTGTGACAGAGCAACCGCCACTTGATGTAGAGCTACTTTCAATCAACAATTATTCAAGACCCGGTGTTGCTTTGGACAGTGTGAATGCCATTGTGATTCATTATACGGCAAATCCCGGTACGACTGCGATTCAGAATCGCAATTACTTTGAAGAACTCAAGGACAGTCATGAGACGATGGCTAGCAGTCATTTTATTGTGGGATTGGACGGAGAGATTGTTCAGTGCATTCCGACTACGGAGGTGAGTTATGCATCGAATGATCGAAACAATGACACGATTGCGATAGAGTGTTGTCATATGGACAAGACCGGTCAATTTGAGACGGCCACATACGATTCGTTGGTGCAGCTGACGGCGTTCTTGATTGGTAAATTTGATTTGACGACCGAGGATGTCATTCGACATTATGATGTGACAGGGAAGAAGTGTCCGCTTTATTATGTAGAGAATGAAGAAGCATGGCAGCAGTTTTTGGCAGATGTAGATGCCTATATCGATAAATATGGCGTCGAGCTGGAGGATAGATAATATGACCTCAGAACAGTACAATTATATGGCTGAGCGCATTCGGTCCTATCCATATGGTGTTTCGGTTATTAATGTCATGAGTAAGGGCATCGTTTGGGTGACAATGGTGAGTTATGTCATATTATTGATTCTCCTTTCAACTAGCAGAAATTATGTGACACTTTATCACAGTATCCTTGTTCCGGGCGTTGCATTTGCAGTCGTGAGCGTCTTTCGAAATTTCTATGATGCGAAACGACCTTATGAGGAGATGGATATTGTTCCCGTGATACCAAAGGACAAAAAAGGAAAAAGTTTTCCGAGTCGACATGTGTTTTCTATTTTTATGATAGGGATGACTTTTTTACAGATACAGTTGATATCGGCAGTGATTCTTTTTGTATTAGGTGTGATACTTTCCGTTCTTCGTGTGATCGGAGGGGTGCATTACACGAGAGATGTTGTTGCCGGCGCAGCCATTGGAATTTTGAGCGGATTTTTGGGCTTTTACGTTATTTTCTAAAGGAGAGAAAAGTTGTGAAAAGAACGATTCGAAAAATATTAGCGATAGGGATTAGTGTATTAGGAACCGTACTTGCGTTATATGTAGGCGGATACTGGCTATTTATTCGTCCGGTCCGATATTTGTATCTCGGTTTTTTGGCAGGGACGTTGACGAAAAAGTCTCTGCTCATAGCAATCATAAAGATTTTTATTGCATCCACAGCAGGTGGAGGTGTGTGGTGTGTCTGTGATATTATCGCAGGTCATTTTCGAGATGAATAGGATAAAAAATCCTCTATGTTAGGGTTTATGTTAACATAGAGGATTTTTGTTTAGAATAAATTAAGCATCAACACTGTAGTTAGGAGCTTCTTTTGTGATGTGAATGTCATGTGGATGACTTTCTTTTAAAGAAGCTGCGGAAATCTTAACGAACTTAGCACGTTCCTGTAATTCCGGAATCGTAGGACAACCATTGTAACCCATACCGGAACGAATACCACCGACGAGCTGGAAGATCATATCCTCCAAAGAACCCTTATATGCCACACGTCCTTCCACACCTTCCGGAACTAATTTTTTTGCGCCTTCCTGGAAGTAACGGTCTTTTGAACCGTTCTCCATAGCAGCGATAGAACCCATACCCCGATAAACCTTGTATTTTCTTCCTTGGAATAATTCAAATGTACCGGGAGCCTCGTCACATCCGGCGAACATGCTACCCATCATGCAAACATTACCACCGGCTGCGAGAGCCTTTGTGATATCACCGGAATATTTGATACCACCGTCGGCGATTACCGGGATGCCATATTCTTTTGCTACATTGTAGCAGTCCATAATCGCTGTGATCTGAGGAACACCAATACCTGCTACGACACGAGTGGTACAGATAGAACCGGGTCCGATACCGACCTTTACAGCGTCCGCACCGGCTTCAATCAAGGCTTTGGCAGCTTCGCCGGTCGCAATATTTCCTGCGATAACCTGTAGGTCAGGATATGCAGTTTTTACTTTTTTAACTGCGTCGATGATGTTCTTTGAATGACCGTGTGCTGAGTCCATAACGATAACGTCGACATGGGCTTTTACAAGTGCATCAACACGCTCCATCATATTTCCTGTGATTCCAACACCGGCGCCACAGAGAAGACGTCCCTGTGAATCTTTTGCTGATAACGGATACTTAATCTGCTTTTCGATATCTTTGATGGTAATCAAACCTTTGAGGTTAAAGTCGTCATCAACGATAGGTAATTTTTCTTTGCGCGCCTTTGCAAGAATAGCCTTCGCCCCATCCAGTGTAATACCAACCTTAGCTGTGATCAGACCATCTTCTTTTGAGGTCATGGATTCTTTGATTTTCTTTGTGAAATCTGTCTCAAATTTCAAGTCACGATTTGTGATGATACCAACAAGCTTGGTGCCTTCTGTGATAGGAACGCCGGAAATCTTGAACTTCGCCATCAAATCATCTGCGTCCTTCAAGGTATGCTCTGGTGAAAGGGAAAATGGATCGGTAATAACACCGTTCTCAGAACGCTTAACCTTGTCCACCTCGTCTGCCTGTGCCTCGATAGACATGTTCTTATGAATAATACCAATACCACCTTGACGCGCCATTGCGATAGCCATCTTAGACTCTGTCACAGTGTCCATAGCAGCACTCATCATCGGAATGTTAAGTTGAATCGTCTTTGTAAGATTCGTTTTCAAATCGATAAGATTAGGTGTAACCTCAGAATACTGAGGTACCAACAATACGTCATCAAAAGTAATGCCTTCACCAATAATTGTACCCATTGTGTGTTTTCCTCTCTTTCTTTTCTCAAGTCTTTACATTTTTTGGTCCATTTAATACCCTATTTTACCAAAAATAAACAGGATTCGCAAGGACTCTCTCTTTTTTTTATAAAGTACTATAAAGTACATTTTAAAGTACAATAGGATTTTTTGGATGGAATTCGATGGGATAATATGGTAAAATAAATCCTGATTACACGCGGAAATTGTCGAAACAAAACGTTTGGCTCAGATTGTGTGTGACGAACGGTATACTTAGGTGGGGGAGAAATTGAGTAAAGTTTTAAATCAGAAGAAAATTGTCAATTATATTTTTGGTCTGATGGTATTGTTTACATTTGGCTACATCCTGATTGGGAACAAAGTGCTGCAGGAGGATTCTTGGGGACAGGATGAAGAATGTTTCAAATATAGGGGGACATGGTATCAAATCAAAGCGGATGGTTCAAAGGAAAAGATTTCCGTTCCGGGGAAATTAGATGTTGCAAAAGGCGAAATAATGACCATTTCCACAACATTACCGGATGATTTGGATAAGGATACCTATCTTTGTTTTCACAGCGAAAAACAGGATATGATGTTTTACATCGATGGAGAACTGCGCGGTACTTACTCAAACGCAAAAACGCGTATTTTCGGAAAGGCGACGCCTGCTGCAAAATATTTTGTGGATATACATCCGGCGGACGCCGGAAAAGAATTGCGCGTGGAAGCAGTGACAGATACTTCCTATACAGGTTTGGTTTATGATGTGTATCAATGCAGCCAGGCAGGGCTGTGGAGGATGGTGTTTTCAACATCCGGTATCGAGCTGATTGTCACTTTTGGGATGATATGGATTTGCATCATTATGTTTTGTGTTACGCTGGGCTTGCGGATTATTCGTGGAGTGGAGCTGGAACTCTTTTATCTGGTTGTAGGTATTTTTCTAGCATATTCATGGGAAATAGCAAATTCTAATTTGAGACAACTCATCTTTCGTAATTTGTCTGTTGTCAACGACATGGCATTTTTGATGATACTTTTGTTGCCGCTTCCGTTTTTGCTTTATATGAATAAGATTCAAAAACAAATATACAACAAGGCATATGTCATTGTTGAATGGATTGCTGTTTTTGACTTTGTCATATGTGTAGTTTTGCATAACGTTCACATCATTGATTATACAGACAGTTTTAAGTTTATGGCATTGATTGCAGGAATTAGCATTATACTCATGGCTGTCACGATACTAAATGATGTGCGTGTGGGAAGAGTAAAGAACTATCATCTTGTTGCAGTTGGCATGTTTTGCGTCATGATAGCCGCCATTGTACAGATTGTTTCGTATCTGCTGAAACTGCGGGCATTTAGCGGAATCAGTCTTTCGATTGGACTTTTTGTCATGTTTGTCTTTGCAGCAATACATACGGTAGTTCAATTGGAAAAAACAGAGATTGAAAAGACGGAAGCTATTTTGGCAAAGGAGGCGAAAGGAAAATTTCTCGCCAGTATGTCGCATGAGATTCGCACGCCAATCAACGCAGTGCTTGGCATGGATACGATGATTTTGCGAGAGACGACAGAGCGAAATATTCGTGGTTATGCGTTGGATATCCAAACTGCCGGACAAAGTTTGTTGGCGTTGATCAACGATATTCTGGATATGTCAAAGATTGAGTCCGGGAAGATGGAAGTCGTGGAAGCGGAATACGATTTTAGCAGTCTGATTCATGATGTCATTAATATGGTTTCCACAAAGGCAGCAAGCAAAGACCTGTGTTTGGACTTGACGTTGGATAAAACATTACCGTCAAAGCTTTACGGCGATGATATTCGTATCAGACAGGTGCTGGTAAATATTATGAATAACGCTGTCAAATACACGGAAGCGGGAAGTGTTCACCTGTCGATTTTAGGTGAGAAGCAGGGAGATAAGGTTCTCCTTCATTTTAGCGTAAAAGATACGGGAATTGGGATAAAGGAGGAGGACTTAGGAAAGCTTTTTGCGGAATTTGAACGTATTGAAGAAAGCCGCAATCGTAATATCGAGGGTACAGGACTTGGGATGAGTATCACCACACAGCTTCTCATGCTGATGGGAAGCAAATTGCAGGTGGAGAGTGTGTATGGAGAAGGCTCAAACTTTTACTTTGATTTGTATCAGGGAATTGTCGATGAGGAACCTCTTGGTGATTTGGAGGAACGAATTCGCAACCGCGTGGATGAATATGATTACACAGAATCTTTTGTCGCACCGGATGCAAGAGTTCTTCTGGTAGATGACAATGCCGTGAATCGTCACGTGTTTGTAAATTTATTAAAGCAGACACAGATGCAAATCGACGAGGCAGCAGGTGGATACGAGTGTATTGAGATGGCTTCCCAAGAGCGATATGACATCATTTTTTTGGATCACATGATGCCTGATTTGGATGGCATTGAGACATTACATCGCATGCAGGCAATGGAAGATTTTGTGAACAAAGATACACCGATTATTGCACTGACAGCAAATGCGGTCGCAGGTGCAAAGGGAATGTATCTGGAGGAAGGATTCACAGATTTCTTATCAAAGCCCATTGTTCCGGAAAAAATGGAAAAGATGATTATGGATTATTTGCCTGCCGAACTGCTTCATAAGGAACAAGGCAGAGTTGCGAAGGAGAACAGCACTATCGAAAAAAGTGTTTCGCTTCCTGAAATAGAAGGTGTCAAGTGGGAGATGGCGTTGGCATTGGTGGGAGATGAGAAAATTCTTCGCAGCACGATAACAGATTTTGCAAGGCTTGCAGAAACTGATATAGAGGAATTGGAACGTTATTATCAGACATTGCTACATGCAGATGTTTTGGATGAGAATGATTGTAAGCAATACCGTGTGAAGGTGCATGCCATGAAGACAAGCGCGGCGATGATAGGCGCTGTTGCCGTTTCGGAATTGGCTAGGCTGTTAGAGTATGCTGCAAGGGATGAAAGGCTGCAGGATATCGAAGGCGTAATGCCTTTCTTTACGGCAGAATGGAATAAGCTTGCAGAACAGGTACAGGTATTCTTATCACAAGAGGAAAAGGAAACAAAAAAAGTCGATTACAATATGGTAGAGCAATATCTGCACCTGCTGGAAGAAGCAGCTACAAATGTGGATTTGGATGCCATGGATACAATCGCAGATGGCCTGCGTATGTATCAATTTCCAAAGGAACAGCAGGACATCGTGGACGAACTGTTGCAGGCTATTTTTAATATCGATTATGATAAGTGCGTGGACTTAGGAAACAAACTGAGAGAACGGATAGAGGAGAGAGGTATCAATGAAAAAGATTCTGCTAGTGGGCGAGTTTAATGGTGTGTTGGAGAGCATCAGTAAGTGTGCGGAGGATGATTATCAAGTCCAGATTTGCATTCCCGTGTATGAGAATGTGAAGGGAATGCTTCGAATCATAAAGCCGGATTTGGTGATTTTAAGTCAGGTTGGAAGCAATAAAGTCGGGCAGGAGATTTATACGCGCCTGACAGAATTTTGGAGCGCAATTCCGGTACTTGTGATTGGCACAAAAGAAGAGTGGAATGCATGCAAGGCTTTTTGTAACGGCAAACAGTTTCACAATCTTTTTCGGCCTGTGACGAAGCGGGATATTTTGGAAAAATGCAGGATGATTCTAGGTGAAGAGAAAAAAGAACTTGCTACAGAAGAGAAGGATAACACATCGCTTCCGAGAGCATGTATTATGATCGTGGATGACAGCCCGATTGTGCTAAGAAACGTAAAGGGAATGCTTGAAAATGAGTATGATGTGGTGTTTGCACCATCGGGCGAGAAGGCACTTGAGATCGCTGAATTAAAGAAAATTGACTTGATTTTACTGGACTATGAAATGAAGGGCATGAATGGTGCACAAACATTTGACAGACTTAAGAAAATTGAGAAAAATGCAGATACACCTGTCTTGTTTTTGACGGGAGTGTCTGATAGAGAGAGAACGATAGAGGTGTTGTCACTCCATCCGGCAGGCTATATTCTAAAACCGCTTGACCGAGATAAGATTATAAATGCGATTAAAGAAATACTTTAGTGGCTCTTGTTTTTTGCCCTTTTCTATGGTAAATTCTCATTGAGCGGTATTCATTGTGAAACTGCATCAGATGGTAATGTGTTATCACGGGACGAAGTAATGTCAAATATGACAAGCGAAAGTGGGTGGTAACATGAGAATTGGAATCATAGGTTCTGGTCGGGTAGGATACTCCGTCGGGAGATATTTGTCCGACAACCAGATGGATGTCACTGGTTTTTATGATCGACATCATGAAAGAGCGCAGGATGCAGCAGCATTTTGCAAAAAGGATAGTTTCCAATCTTTGGAAGAACTCGTATACGCAAGCGATACCCTGTTTCTTACAACACAGGACAGCGAAATCCGTCATGTGTGGGATTGCATTCGTGAGATGTCCATTACAAATAAAATAATATGTCATTTTAGTGGCTCATTATCATCCGTTGTATTTCAAGGAATAGAAAGGACAGGCGCAGTCTGTTGTTCTATTCATCCAATGTTAGCGTTCAGCGACAAATACGCATCTTATTTACAATTGAAAAACGCATTTTTTACGGTGGAAGGCGACGCAAAGGCAGTTTCTTTAATGCAAGCTTTGTTTCAACCTTTGGGGAATACGGTCGTAGAGATTGATGCATCCAAAAAAGCATTGTATCACTGCGCGGCAAGTGTTTTGAGCAATCAGGTTATCGCTGTTCTGGATAGCGGTTATCGTATGCTGGAACAGGTGGGATTTTCAAAGGAAGAAGTCTTAGCGGCTACGAGTTCTCTGATTACGGGGAATGTAGCGAATGTGATTGCAACAGGCTGCGAGAATGCACTGACAGGTCCCATCGAAAGAGGAGATGTGCAGACAGTAAGGAAACATTTGCAGTGCGTGCCGAGAGAGGATTTGGAAATGTATGTGGTACTGGGGAAAAAACTCCTTGCAATCGCAAAGAGAAAACACCCGGAGCAAAACTATGATGAGATGGAGCAAATTTTGAGCGAGGAAGCGAACAAGGAGGAATTTGTATGAAAAATACAGTAGTAACTTTTAAGGAAGCGAAAGCAAAGGGCGAAAAGCTGTCTATGCTTACCGCCTATGACTACTCTACAGCAAAACTGATTGACGGTGCCGGAATCAATGCCATTTTGATAGGAGATTCTTTGGGAAATGTGATTTTGGGATATGAGGATACCATTTCCGTGACCATGGAAGATATGATTCACCATTGTGCAGCCGTAGCGCGTGGGGCAAAAAATACATTGGTTATCTGCGATATGCCGTTTATGTCATATCAGACGTCTGTCTATGATGCAGTTGTAAATGCAGGTCGTCTGATGAAAGAGGGGCGCGCACAGGCGGTAAAACTCGAAGGCGGTGTGGAGATGGAAGATACCATCAAGGCGATCGTGGATGCATCCATTCCGGTTTGCGGTCATATTGGCTTGACACCACAATCCATCAATGCGTTTGGCGGATTTAAAGTGCAGGGCAAGGGAGAGACAGCGGCACAGAAATTACTAGATGATGCGCGCGCAGTAGAGCGTGCGGGGGCCTTTGCTGTTGTTTTGGAGTGTGTGCCAGCGGCACTTGCAAAAAAGGTAAGTGAAGAGATTTCGATTCCGACCATCGGTATCGGAGCAGGTGCAGAATGTGATGGTCAGGTATTGGTATATCAGGATATGCTTGGCATGTTTACAGACTTTAAACCAAAGTTTGTAAAGCATTTTGCAAACGTCGGGGAGCAGATGACAGAAGCGTTCAAAGCATATGATGCAGAGGTGAAGGCAAAAACGTTCCCGGCGGAAGAGCACACATATAAAATTGACGATGGAATCATAGAAAAGCTTTATTAACAGATAGAAGGGAATGGCATTATGAAGGTTTGTGATACGGTGGAAGAGGTTCGCCGGACGGTGAACGAATGGAAGCGACAGGGATTCAGCGTCGGATTTGTGCCGACAATGGGGTACTTACATGAAGGGCATCGCAGTTTGATGGAGGCAGCCCGAAAAGAAAACGATAAGGTGGTTGTCAGCATTTTTGTAAATCCGATGCAATTCGGCCCGACAGAAGACTTGAAGAGTTATCCGAGGGATTTAGATAAGGATGCAAAGGTGTGTGAAGGCGTCGGTGTGGATTTGATTTTCCACCCAGAGCCGGAGGAGATGTATAAGGAAGGATTCTGCTCCTATGTAGATATGAATGGGCTTACGACGGAACTGTGCGGAAAGACGAGACCGACACATTTTCGCGGCGTGCAGACTGTCGTGTTGAAGTTATTCAATATCGTGACGCCGGACAATGCCTATTTTGGACAGAAGGATGCACAGCAGCTGGCGGTCATCAAGAGAATGGTGACGGATTTGAATGTCGGTGTTGAGATTCATGGATGCCCCATTGTCCGTGAGGAGGATGGATTGGCAAAGAGTTCTCGCAATACCTATCTGAGCGACGAGGAGCGTCAGGCGGCGTTGGTTCTCAGCAAGAGTCTGGCAGTCGGAAAAGATTTGGTCGAAGGTGGCGAGAGGGATGCCGCGAAGATAAAAGAGGCGATTACCCATTATATTGAAAGGGAACCGCTTGCAAAAGTGGATTACGTCGATGTCGTTGACTTTGATACCATCACACCGGTTACCACCTTAAAAGGAACAATATTGGTGGCTATCGCAGTTTATATAGGAAAAACGCGTTTGATTGATAATTTTATAGCAGAAGCATAGAAAGAGCCAATAGTTGATGGAAAAATCAACAATAGGAGAAAACAGATGAACATAACAATGTTAAAAGGAAAAATTCATCGTGCAACGGTTACGCAAGCGGAGTTGCATTATGTCGGAAGCATTACGGTAGACAGTGAATTGCTTGAGGCGGCAGGTATTTTAGAATACGAGTACGTTCAGATTGTTGATGTGGAAAACGGAAACCGTTTCGAGACATATACCATTGCAGGGGAGCCCGGAAGTGGAATGATTTGCTTAAACGGTGCGGCTGCCCGTCAGGTAATGCTCGGTGACCATGTCATCATTATGAGTTATGCACAGATGACGCTGGAGGAAGCCAAGGAGCATAAGCCTTATGTGGTTTTTGTGGATGATGAAAACAGGATCGCGAAAGTGTCCCGTTATGAAAAACATGGACTTTTGACCAAAGACTTTGTGGAATAGGAGACGACATGATGCTACAGGGAAAATGCGTGGTTCTCGGAGTGACGGGGAGTATCGCTGCATATAAGATTGCAAATTTGGCGAGTATGCTAAAGAAGATGCACGCGGACGTGGAAGTCATTATGACAAAAAATGCGACACAGTTTATCAATCCGATTACTTTTGAATCCTTAACGGGAAATAAATGTCTGGTGGATACCTTTGATCGCAATTTTGAATTTCAGGTAGAGCATGTGTCGATAGCAAAAAAAGCGGATGTTTTTATGGTGGCGCCCGCATCCGCAAATGTGATCGGAAAAATTGCAAACGGAATTGCGGATGATATGCTTACGACAACAATTATGGCGTGTAAGTGTAAAAAGATCATTGCGCCGGCGATGAATACAAATATGTATGAAAATTCTATTTTGCAGGATAACCTGAAAAAACTGCAGACGTATGGCATGGAGGTGATTGCGCCTGCCAGCGGTTACTTGGCGTGTGGAGATACCGGTGCGGGAAAGATGCCGGAGCCGGAGGAACTGCTTTCCTATATCTTAAGAGAGATTGCATGTGAGAAGGATTTGGCGGGGAAAAAGATTTTGGTGACAGCGGGACCTACAAGGGAAGCGATTGACCCGGTCCGTTTTATTTCAAATCATTCGACAGGGCGCATGGGATACGCGATTGCAAAGTATGCGATGCTGCGCGGAGCGGACGTGACGCTCGTGACCGGCCCGACGGCAATCAAGCCACCGGCATTTGTCGAGGTGGTGCCGGTCGAAAGTGCGGCTGAAATGTACGAAGCTGTGATTGCAAGAAGCGATGAGATGGACATTATCATCAAATCAGCAGCAGTGGCGGATTATACGCCTGCGGAGGTCAGCCGTCAGAAGATAAAGAAAAAAGATGACGACCTGCAGTTTCCGTTGGTGAGAACGAAAGATATTCTGGCTGAGCTCGGAGCAAGGAGACGCGAGGGTCAATTCCTCTGCGGATTTGCGATGGAGACAGAGGATTTGCTGGCGAATGCACAGAAGAAATTGGAGCAAAAAAATGTTGACATGATTGTCGCAAACAGTTTGTGTGTCGAGGGCGCAGGATTTGGCGGAGATACGAATGTTGCGACGCTGCTTACAAAGGAGGGGATACAGGAGTTGCCGCTGATGAGTAAGGAAGAACTGGCAAACCGTATTCTCGATGGGTGCCATTAGGGAATTGGTTTGGATGGCGCTATAAATAATCCCCCTGTCAAGCCGTATCGGGATGAGGATGCAGAGGAAATTGTCAGCTGAATCATCAGAAATTTTAGAGAAATCAATGTAAAAGACTACGGAGAGAAGGCAATAGAGACACTTGTTGCCACGCATGACGTGAAGTGGTTTAAAAGTCTGGCAGAAAACGCAAATGTGTATGTATTTTGGAATGAAGATAAAATTGTGGGGGTTGGTTCTATATCAAGTTTTTGGGGAGTCCTACAGAAAGTATCTTGCTGACAGTGTTTGTGCTTCCGGAATATCATGGGCAGCAGATCGGCAGTTACATCATTGATGTGCTTGAAGCTGATGCACTGTTTTTAAGAGCTGAAAGGATAGAGATTCCCGCCTCCATTACCGCAGTGGAGTTCTATCGTAAGAAGGGATATGATTATAAAAATGGTGTAAGAGAATTGGATGATGAACAACATTATCGGTTAGAAAAATTTAGAAAACCTGACTAAAATCTGCGGATATAGACATGAACTTGAAAGAATTGATTTAATTTAAGATGGGGATATGTGTCAATTATCACAAAGTAGAGGGAAGTATATTTATGACAGCAATTAGAAAAGAAACTATTTTGTATTGTAGGATGTTAAGGAGCTGCTTCTCGTTAAAAATAAGTTTTATATTGAACTTGTTTAAGTAATGTGATATAAATAAGTTGAGGCGAAGACATGGATTATAATTTTTCGAAAGATTTATTATCAATAAGAGAAATTCTTGGAATGACACAGGCTGAATTTGCGACGCAAACAGGTGTGGAACAGGTTACGATATCCCGTAGTGAACTTGGTAAAACGAATCCCTCAGCGAACTTGCTTGAGAAGGTTTATGGCTATGCGTTTGACAAAAAAATAAATTTAGGAAAGTTAAAAGAGATGTTGTGGCTTGAAAATATAAAGCCTGATCATAAGATTCTTTTTCATGGCGCAAAAAGTGTGATTGAGGGAGAACTGGATGTACATAAAGGCAGATCTAATAATGACTTTGGACAAGGATTTTATACGGGCGAAAGCTATGAGCAGGCAATATCATTTATTTCAGGATTTGACAAATCCTGTGTTTATTTCATGGATTTTAATCCATCGGACTTAAAATGCAGAAAGTATAATGTGGATCAGGAATGGATGATGACCATAGCATATTATAGAGGAACATTGGAACCGTATGAAACCCATCCAATAATACAGGAGTTGATTAAAAAATCAAGAGACTGTGATTATATTATTGCACCTATCGCTGACAACCGAATGTTTCAGATTATAAATTCCTTTATTGATGGAGAAATCACAGATGAACAATGTAAGCATTGTCTTGCAGCAACAAATCTAGGTTATCAGTATGTATTCATAAGCGACAAATCAGTAAAGAATATCAAACTGGTTGAACGCGCGTATATATCAGGTAGCGAGAGAAAACACTATAAAGATATAAGAACATCTGATGCTAAACTTGGAGAAGACAAGGTTAAACTGGCCAGAATTCAGTATAGAGGTCAAGGTCGCTATATTGATGAGATTTTAAAACAAGACTTACCTTAGGGGGTGGAAAGGTTGAAAAGAATGGATAAGGATGGCTTGCTGTTATGTGAATTACAGGCCAAGGCATTTGAGGACTCGGTTGAATCTACTGGAGTAAGTTCTGAAATATTTATCAGAAGATTTATGAACAGTAAAATGGCAACTCTTATGGATCATGGAGATTTTTTGCAGACAAACATCCAGGCAAAAGATATTATAGAGAGAATTGACGAAGAATATGGGCATTCAAAATATGGCTCAATAAAATATACAAAAAATGAATTATACTGGATTGGATATATATATCGGTATTATGCATATACCTATGAGTTGTCATCTGTGCAGGTATATAAAGTTATAAAACCAAAGGAACTCAGAGGTTTATTTTTACCGTATCATACATTGGATCCGGCACAGGCGATAGAACGAATTCTCGAGGCTAAGAATCTTATTCTGGATGATGACGCAGAACTGAAAAGACAGTTTGAGATATTTAAGAAAGTGAGAAAACATTTATAGAATAAATCTGTGATATGTCACAGGATTTTGGGGCTGGTCGAAAGACCCGGGCCCATCAACGCAGCGGGGAGGTGCCCCGCTTTTTTATTGTAGGCCTTTCAATCGCATCTTACTTTCCGGATTTGCATCTTACTTTACAAATGGTAGTCAAGATTTTGTAAGTGGAATATAGTCATTTCAGAATCGACAAATTCAGAAAAAAAGGAGAACGTAAGATGATTATTTGGATTTTGATGACAATTTTAGAAATTGCACTTGCAGTTTGGACGATCAAAACAGGAGGAGTGAAAAGGAAGTTTCTGCAAAACAGATTCGTCATTTGAAGCTTGCAGATGGCAGTATTTTTCCTTAGTATGTTATTATCGGGAATCAAGCTGGATATGAGATTTAAGATGCTTCTTGTGATTCTGGTGATACTATGGATTTTTGCATTTATCAGATGGATAAATAAGGTCAGAGAGAATCGCGTTGATATCGTACTTGAATTTATATTTATCTCTGAGTTTTCGGCAGATTTTATTTAACTGCAGGCCATAATAAATGGATTGCAGGAAAAGATATCCGCCACGATAAAAGCATTGTTTGTCATAATCCAACTGTCTGTCGGCGTGAAAAGTAATTTGTACAGACTTTGCTTTTTGTTCTTTTTTATATTTTTCCGTTTCATCGAATCCGATATTTTCATTATTGCGGAGAGGAAGAAATGATATATCATTGTAAATGAAAATGATACTCCATATGAAGGAAGGTTATTGTTTAAAAAGAATTTGGAGTTATACAGATATGATACATGGGAGAATAAAGTGTATACGGCAGACATAGTCACAAAAAATAATTCTACAGAAATAAGAATAGGTTTAAAGTCAAGTGAAAGTGTGATTTTTGTAGTAGGACAAAGGGAAACAGAAAAGTTGGCAAAGAAAGAAAAAAATATACAAAGAATTCTGTTAGACCTTGAAAAAACATTGTTTAGAGTATCAAGCTGTAAATCCATAGACTATCCGAATTTTACAAACGAAGAAATAGTGACAAAACTTGTGCCTTATTCACATAAGTATCCAAAGTTTTCCGGCTATATAGTTTATGAGACTATAATAGAATCAGATGTTACAGAAATCCTAAAGAACGGAAATCAAGTAGAGTTGTATGTTGAAAATGCCGGCGAGGATGTTGAGGTATTTGTCAATGGGAAAAGTGCAGGTATACAAGTGCTTCCCCCATTCTGTTTTGACATTACAAACCTTTTGGAACAGGGAAAAAATATACTTCGAATCGAAGTAGCGACCACTCTTGAAAGAGAGCAGGGAGTGAATAAGAAAAAACAAGCGGATACAGGAATTTTTGGAAATATTGAGTTGTTGATTTACAATGGAAGTATGAGGTAATAATTGGAGGAAGTGAAATGGGAAAGATGGAAGCATATGAATTAGAACATCTTAATTTATTGAGACAGTCTTTATCTGAGTGTATGGTTTTATTAAAGAAAAATGGAGAGTTTCCATTGTCTGCACCAGGAAAGATTGCGGTATTTGGAAGCGGTGTAAGACACACGGTAAAAGGCGGAACCGGTTCCGGTGAGGTAAATTCACGTTATTTTATAACAGTGGAACAGGGGCTTGAGAATGCTGGATTTGAGATTACGACGAAGAAGTGGTTGGACGAATATGATGTTATTGCTGAAAAGGCAAAAAAGGAATTTGTAAAGGAGATGAAAGCAAAAGCAAAGGCTGCCCATGTCAATGCCATTGCGTTTGCTATGGGAGCAGTGATTCCGGAACCGGAATATCATATTCCCATACCTGTTTCCTGCGATACAGCAATATATGTACTTTCGCGTATCTCAGGAGAAGGAAATGATAGAAAAGCGCAAAAGGGAGATATCTTACTGACAGATACAGAAAAGCGTGACATATTGGAAATCAATCGCAAGTACTCTAAATTTATGCTGGTTTTAAATGTAGGTGGCGTGGTAGATCTTTCTGACATTTCAGAGGTTGAAAACATATTGATTTTATCCCAGCTGGGAGTAGAGACGGGTGCTGCTTTGGCAGATGTTCTTCTGGGGAAAACAACACCATCCGGTAAACTTACTACTACATGGAGTGCATGGGAGGATTATAGTAAAATAGGTGGATTTGGCGATGATGATGATACGGAATATAAGGAAGGTGTGTATGTAGGTTATCGATATTTTGATTCTGTAGGAAAAAGAGCCTTGTTCCCATTTGGATATGGTCTAACATTTACGGAGTTTGAATATAACACAGCAGATGTATGTGTAGAGGGTACAAATGTCACTGTATCTGCTATTCTCAAAAATGTTGGTGCATTATCGGGAAAGGAAGTATTACAGTTATATGTCAGCGTACCGGAAGGCAATCTGGATCAACCATATCAAATACTTGCAGGATGGGAAAAGACAGAGGAACTGGCTCCGGGAGAGGAAACACAGGTAAAGATTCAATTCAATTTGAAGGATATTTCCTCTTATGAAGAATCAACAGCGTCATACATTCTTGAAAAAGGCAAGTATGTGCTCAGAATCGGAACAAGCAGTAGAGATACAGTAGTCTGCGGAATTGTAAATATGAAGGAATCGGTAACTGTTCGTAAGGTGAAGAATTGCCTTGGGACAGCAGATTTTGCAGATTATATTCCGGAGAACCGAGCAAATCTATTGGTGAATGAAACAGATGGTGTAACAACCTTTGAAGTTGCACCGGAGATGTTTGAGACAGAAGTCATTGATTATGATTATGAGTATAAGATTGACCCTGTTATTGAAGCATTAACAGATGAAGAACTGGTTTACATGAATATAGGCGCTTTCAATGCAAGTGGGGCAATGGCAAGTGTAATTGGGAATGCATCCTTTTCCGTTGCCGGTGCAGCAGGGCAAACAACACTTCGTTGTAAAGAGAAGGGAATTCCGTCTGTAGTAATGGCTGATGGACCAGCGGGGGTGAGAGTAGCCAAGGATTATTACGAAGATGAAAAAGGTGTACATGCTTTAGGTGAGATTATGCCGGAAAGCATGATGATGTTTGTGAATGCACCAATAAAGCTTGTCCTAAATCTTATATCGAAACGTAAGAATAAGGTAAAGGGTGAGATACTTCACAATTATGCTACCGCCATTCCGATTGGTACAGCAATTGCCCAAAGCTGGAATTTGGATTTTGCAAAAATGTGTGGAGATCTTGTGGGAGATGAGATGGAACGCATCGGTGTAAATCTCTGGCTTGCTCCGGCTCTCAATATTCATAGGGATATTCGATGTGGAAGAAACTTCGAATACTATTCAGAGGATCCACTCATAAGTGGGAAAATGGCTGCTGCCATAACAAATGGAGTACAGAGCCATGGAGGTTGCGGTGTTACCATTAAGCATTTTGCAGCCAACAATCAGGAAAACAATCGATATAACAATAATAGCATCGTATCCGAGCGTGCTATGAGAGATATCTATCTGAAAGGTTTTGAGATTTGTATTCGGGAATCAAATCCAAAATCCATTATGACATCCTATAATCTTCTGAATGGTATTCATACGTCGGAGAGAAGAGATTTGAATGAAGATATTTTAAGAAGAGAGTTTGGATTTGATGGCATGGTAATGACGGACTGGGTTGTAGGTGATGGTTTGCTAAGTAAGAGTAGCAAACACCACGGAGCAGTTCCTTATAAAGTTGTACTTTCCGGAAATGATGTTTTTATGCCGGGATGTCAAAAAGATTTTGATAATGTTATGGAGGCATTTAGGGAAGGAAAAGTATCTAGAAAAACGCTTCAAGTGAATGCCACAAGAGTATATACGTTAGCTAAAGAACTATGCCAAGGGTGATAGATATGAAGAAAAATGAAATGATGGAGATGGTTTTTTATGCTGGTGATGGTATTTACAAAATTCGGTTTTTGCCGGAGATAGAGGGAGAATATTCCTACACAATAAGGGGAGTTGTATCAGAGACTGGCACATTTGTAGTAGCAGAGGCGGATGAAGAGCATCATGGGATTGTGAAGGCTGAAGGTATACATTTTAAATATCAGGATGGGAAAGATTTTGTCGCATTTGGTACAACGGTATATGCTTTGATACATCAGGAGGATGTGGTAATAGATCAAACATTGGATACATTAGCAAAAGCACCATTTAACAAAGTTAGAATGTGTGTAATTCCAAAGCATTATAATTATAACCACAGTGAGCCGAAGAATTATGCATTTCATCTTTTAGGGGATAAAGAGAAATGTGTGTTTACGGAAGAAAACAAAGATGCATATATGAAAGAAACGGTATGGAATGTGCACCACCCGGATTATGCATTTTGGGACTCTTTTGAAAAGAGACTACAGCAATTGTTTGATTTAGGGATGCAAGTGGATTTAATACTATTTCATCCATATGATCGTTGGGGATTTTCTACAATGTCCAGAAAAGATAATCTGACATATTTGGAGTATGCGATAAGACGATTGGCAGCATATCCGAATATTTGGTGGTCTTTAGCCAATGAGTATGATTTATACTATATGAAGAGTATGGATGACTGGGATGCATTTGGAAACTATATAATGGAGAACGACCCGTATCACCATTTAATTGGAAATCATAATTGCTTCCAACCATTTGATTGCAGTAAGAAATATATCACGCATGTCTCTTTGCAGAATAGAACAATGTGTGTGTACCGGAATTTCAACAGAAATATCATAAACCGGTATGCTATGATGAGTGTTGTTATGAAGGAAACCTGAATGAGACATGGGGAAATATTTCCGCAAAGGAGATGACTAGGAGATTCTGGCAAGTTACAACCTTAGGGGGACATTGTACACATGGTGAAACATACTTGAATTCAGATAATGAATAGTCATATGGCTTCAGAGACAGAATATACAGGTCATGTTGGGGATGAGATTATTTTATATTATTGTGATGTTTCATGTTACGCCAGACGTGTGATCGAATTACCAGTCGGGAGACAATATAAAATTGAAGTTATCGATACTTGGAATATGACCCGTGAAACAATTGCAGAGCATGTCAGAGGGCAAGGTGAGCAGAGTACATACGAAGTTCGAATGCAATTACCTGCAAAAGAATATATGGCTATCCTGTGTATGGCTGAAGAATAATGAAATAAGCAAATTTAAAGTTCCTTGGTAATTAGCCAAGGAACTCTTTGCTTACACGGTATTGTTGTGGTGTCATCCCATATTTCTCCTGAAAAATTTTATAAAAATATCCTTTATTATGATATCCGATCAGTTCGGAAATTTCAGAGATACTTTTGGTTGTGTTGCACAGCAGCTTTTCGGCTTTATTTAAGCGCACCTGCTGCACATAGGCAGAATAGGTCATGCCCGTCTTTTTCTTAAACAGGCGGTTGAAATAGTCCTCTTGAAAATGGAAGATGGATACCAACTGTCCGATGCTTACCGTACTGTAATTATGATAGATGTAGTCGCAGATTTCCTCAAAAAGAATGGAATTCATTGTTTTCTGCTGCTCCTTGGAAAGCGAAAAATCATATTTACTACTTAAAATATGAAAGATTCGAAGCAGAAGCCCTTTGCAGATGTAGGAAAAACCGATGCTATTATTGTGTAGTTCTTTTACCAGCAGACAGAGGGCTTCTTCCATTTCAACCTTGCCTTCTTCTGTCGGTCGGAAATGAAGATACTGCTGCAAATCTTTCTGTTTGGCCAATGCAGTCTGCAAAAAAGCAATCACCTTCTGGGTAGAAATCGTTTCATCCATTATTTCAGTGAACATGCCATTTTCAATTCCCAAAAATAGAATCACCGCATCTGTATTTGTCAGGTAGTCCTGATGAAAGCAGTTCTTGTCAATCAGGCAGAATTCGCCTTCGTGAAAAACAATATCCTTGTCTAAGATTCTTTGTTTAAATTCACCTTTTACCACATAAGCAAGCTCTATGTAATCATGTGTGTGCAGCTGTGTCTTTTCGCCGTTACAAAATGAATATTGATAATAAAATGGCTCCGGGGAAGGACAGAGCGTGGCACTTAGCGTAGTGTCTGTATGAAGATTCCAGCAAAGTGCAAAGATGCGGTCATGAGATAAAAAAGGGTAGGTTTTTACCTCCTGAACGGATTTGGAGTATTCGGGACAAATGAGTCTGGTCCCCAGCCTGTGGTTTTCCGGAAGCAGGGGATAGGCAGAACTTGTAATTTTCTCGCAGAGGGCTTGCAAATTCATAAATGTAGAATCCTTTCACAGAACAATGCAACTCATTTTAAGTATTATAAGTATTATAAAATCACTTGGTGGAAATTTCAATGAGAAGTCGGATTAGGTAACTCCGAAAGAAAAAAAGTGTCTTTGGGAAATTGTAAAAGCATTTTCAAAAGTTATAATAGAATTATCATACGAAAAACCGTGTTTTAGAGAAAGTGAGGATATGAGATGTTAGCAGTTAAAAAGTATAAGTTTTGGTTTTGTACAGGTTCACAGGATTTATATGGAGACGAGTGTCTGGCCCACGTAGCAGAGCATTCCCAGATTATTGTAGGAAAGTTAAATGAGTCCGGGGTATTTCCTTTTGAAGTAGTATGGAAACCAACATTGATTACAAATGAATTGATTCGAAAAACATTTAACGAAGCAAATATGGATGAGGAATGTGCCGGTGTTATCGTTTGGTGCCATACTTTTTCACCTGCAAAATCCTGGATTTTAGGATTAAAAGAATTAAGAAAGCCATTATTACATTTACATACCCAGTTTAATGAAGAGATTCCGTATGATACCATCGATATGGATTTCATGAATGAAAATCAGTCCGCTCATGGTGACAGAGAGTGGGGACATATGGTATCCCGTATGGGAATCGAAAGAAAGGTGGTAGTAGGCCACTGGTCTGATGAAGCAGTACAAGGCCGTATCGCATCATGGATGAGAACTGCGGTTGGTGTCATCGAGAGCAGTCATATCCGTGTAATGCGTGTCGCTGACAATATGCGAAACGTTGCTGTAACCGAGGGGGATAAGGTAGAAGCACAATTAAAATTCGGTTGGGAAGTGGATACTTATCCGGTAAATGAAATCGCAGATTCAGTAGCGGCAGTTTCTGTAGCAGAAGTGAATGCCTTAGTGGAAGAATACTATAGTAAATATGACATTCTCTTAGAGGGTAGAGACCCGGAAGAATTCAAAAAACATGTTGCCGTTCAGGCGAAAATTGAGCTTGGATTTGAACGCTTCTTAGAAGAAAAGAACTATCATGCGATTGTAACACACTTTGGCGATTTAGGTGCCTTAGAGCAGCTTCCGGGACTTGCAATCCAAAGATTGATGGAAAAAGGCTATGGTTTTGGAGCAGAAGGTGACTGGAAAGTCGCTGCCATGGTGCGTTTGATGAAGATTATGACAGAGGGTGTAGAGAATGCAAAAGGTACCTCTATGTTGGAGGACTATACCTATAATCTGGTAAAAGGAAAAGAAGGCATTTTGCAGGCACACATGTTAGAGGTTTGTCCATCAATTGCAGATGGCCCAATCAGTATCAAGTGCCAGCCATTATCCATGGGTGACAGAGAAGATCCTGCAAGACTTGTATTTACATCAAAAGAGGGAAAAGGTATTGCAACCTCTTTGATTGACCTTGGTAACCGTTTCCGTCTGATTATCAATGATGTAGACTGTAAAAAATGTGAAAAGCCAATGCCAAAGCTTCCGGTAGCAACGAATTTCTGGACACCACAACCGGATTTATATACAGGCGCAGAAGCGTGGATACTTGCCGGTGGAGCCCATCATACCGCATTTACTTATGACCTTACAGCAGAACAGATGGGGGACTGGGCAAATGCCATGGGTATTGAAGCCGTTTATATTGACAAAGATACCAAAATCCGGGATTTCAAACGAGACCTTATGTTAGGAGAAATTTTTTATCGATAGGATACTGTAAATCGTATGTTATCTGAAATGTAAAGGAGACAAAATATGCTGGAAGAATTAAAAAAACAGGTATATGAAGCAAACATGCTTCTTCCAAAATATCATCTGGTGACATTTACATGGGGGAATGTCAGTGGAATTGACAGAGAAAGTGGTCTGTTTGTAATTAAGCCAAGTGGCGTGGAATATGAGGAGTTGACACCGGAGGATATGGTAGTGGTTGACTTGAAAGGAAACAAGGTAGAAGGACATTACAATCCTTCTTCCGACACAGCCACTCACATGGTGCTTTATAACCGTTTCCCGGATATCAAAGGTGTGGTACATACACATTCTTCCTGGGCAACGAGCTGGGCTCAGGCGGGGAGAGCCATTCCATGCTATGGCACAACCCATGCAGATTATTTTTATGGAGATGTGACATGTGTCCGCAATCTGACAAAGGAAGAGATTGAAGAAGCATATGAATTAAATACAGGCATCCTGATTGCGGATGAGTTTGAAAAGAGTAAGCGTGACCCGATGGCTGTTCCGGCTGTTTTATGTAAAAACCATGGCGTTTTTACATGGGGAAAAAATGCATTAGATGCGGTACACAATGCAGTGGTAGTTGAGGAGTGCGCAAAGATGGCGGCGCGCTGTGAAATGATAAACCCGGATGTAAAACCTGCACCAAAGGAGTTACAGGATAAGCATTATTATCGAAAACATGGAGCCGGAGCTTATTATGGGCAGGCAAAAAGAGATTAAAAAATGGAATGGGGAGGGTTTTCAGATGGATATTGTAACAATGCAGAATGCAATTCGTGAGGGGAAAACAGTACTTGGAATAGAATTTGGTTCTACCAGAATCAAAGGTGTATTATTAAATGAAGAGAACGAAATGATTGCATCGGGTAGTCATACATGGGAGAATCGTTTGGAAAATGGTGTCTGGACCTATCATTTAGAGGATGTATGGTCGGGAATACAGGATTGTTTCAAAGATTTAAAACAAAACGTATTGGAAAGCTATCAGATAGAGCTTGAGACAATCGGTGCCATTGGCATCAGTGCCATGATGCATGGATATTTGGCCTTTGATAAGGACGGGCAGCAGTTAGCGGAATTTCGTACCTGGCGAAATACGATGACAGAACCGGCTACCGTTGAATTAATGGAATTGTTCGGTCATCAGATTCCACAGAGATGGAGTATTGCACATCTGTATCAGGCCATATTAAATGGGGAAAAGCATGTAGAGAAAATTCAGTTTTTCACAACGCTTGCAGGCTATGTCCATTGGAAACTGACCGGAGAAAAGGTACTTGGTATCGGCGATGCTTCCGGGATGTTCCCGATCGATCCGGACATAAAGGATTATTATGCAGATATGCTTTCCAAATTCGATGCAAAGATTGCAGAAAAGAATTATCCATGGAAAATAGGCGAGATTCTTCCAAAAGTATTACTTGCAGGTGAGCCGGCAGGAGTACTTACAGAAGAGGGCGCGAAGCTGTTAGATCCAAGTGGAACATTAAAGCCGGGAATCCCAATGTGTCCACCGGAAGGAGACGCCGGCACCGGGATGGTGGCTACCAACAGTGTGAAAGTACGCACAGGCAATGTGTCAGCAGGAACGTCCGTCTTCTCCATGATTGTTTTGGAGAAGAAGCTTTCCAAGCTATATCCGCAGATTGATATCGTGACGACACCGGAAGGAAACTCTGTTGCAATGGTACACTGTAACAACTGTACTTCGGATTTGAATGCATGGGTCGGTGTGTTTCAGGAATTCTGTGATACCTTCGGTGTTGAAATGGATATGAACCGGCTTTACGAGGGGCTATATCGGAAGGCATTAGAAGGAGATAAGGACTGTGGCGGATTGCTTGCTTATAATTATTTCTCAGGCGAGCACATTACGCATTTTTTGGAAGGCAGACCATTGTTTGTACGTGAGCAGGATTGCCAATTCTCATTAGCAAACTTTATGAGAACCCATTTGTACACTTCTCTTGGAGCCATCAAGGTTGGAAATGATGAACTATTAAGAGAAGAAGGCGTTAAGGTAGATGTGATTTTTGGTCATGGTGGACTGTTTAAGACGGAAGGTGTCGGACAAAAGGTTTTAGCGGCTGCCCTCAATACGCCGGTTGCTGTTATGAAAACCGCCGGTGAAGGCGGTGCATGGGGCATGGCACTTCTAGCGGCCTACATGACACAGAAAGCAGACGGTGAAACCTTGTGTGAATATCTGGACAATAAGGTGTTTGCAGATGCCGAAAGTGTTACCGTAGAACCGGATCCGGAAGATGTAGCAGGATTTGAAGTGTTTATTGAACGTTATAAGGCAGGTCTTGCCATTGAGCAGGCTGCGGTAGATGTATTGTAGTGGGTAAACCACAGGAATGAACAAAGCGGCGGGCGAATGAAGACGATTATTCGAGAAAATTATTTAGAAAGAATCAAGGCATTAAAAGATACTCCTAATATAAAAATTATTACTGGTATCAGACGTTCCGGAAAGTCAAATTTGATGCAGGTATATATCGATTATTTAAAAGAAAATTTTGAAGATGCCAATATTATCTTTATAGACTATATGGACTTGGAATTTGAAGAAATAAAGGAATACCACGCTTTGCACAAGTATGTGGAGGACAGATACGACAAGGATAAGAATAACTATCTGTTTGTTGATGAAGTACAGTTGTGTCCAAAGTTTGAATTGGCAATCAATAGTCTATATGCAAAAAACAAATATGATATTTATGTAACCGGATCAAATGCTTTCTTGCTTAGTGCAGATTTAGCAACGTTGTTTACCAGAAGGTATATTGAAATCCACATGTTTCCATTTAGCTTTAAGGAATATTGTGAGTATTTCAGTGAAGAACAGGATAAAGACAAATTGTTTGATGATTATTTTGCGAAAGGCGGCTTGGCAGGATCATACGCATATAATACGGAATTGGACAGAACAACATATATCAAAGAAGTATACGAGACAATCGTAAACAGGGACTTGGTACAAAAGTATCATCTGCCGGATACACAGGTGCTTCGTCAATTAAGTGAGTTTTTGATGGATAATATCAGCAATTTAACATCGCCCAATAGGGTGAGTGATATTTTGAAAGCGAATGAAGTGCCAACAAATCACGTGACAATAGGGAAGTATATTAAGTATTTATGCACAGCATTTGTATTCTATGATATCAAGAGATATGACATAAGAGGAAAGAAGTATTTGGAGACCGCAGATAAGTTTTATATGTGTGATACCGGAATGCGTTATGCCGTATTAGGTAGCCGAAATATGGACTATGGATGTGTATATGAAAATATGGTATGTGTAGAGCTTTTGCGTAGAGGTTATGAGGTTTATGTAGGTAAACTTTATCAAAAGGAGATTGATTTTGTTGCTCAGCGTGGCAGCGAAAAGGTATATATTCAAGTCAGTGATAGTATTTCTGCGCAGGAGACTTTTGAGAGAGAGTATTCACCACTATTACAGATAAAAGATGCCTTTCCAAAAATAATAATAGCCAGAACAAAGCATCCAAAGTATACCTATGAAGGAATTGAAGTGTACGATATTGTGGAGTGGCTATTGACTGAAGCATGAAATATAAATGTACAAATTTGCCCTAATATGGTAAACGAAGGATTGCTGTATTAGGGCTTCCTTTAAAGATACAGATAGTTGCAAGGAAATATAGAGAAATGAAATTAGGAATCGTTCTAAATGACCGATTTTATGCAGTTTTATGTATCTCCTTATAAAGGGCAATAAAACTTGTTAGATAGCGAAAATCGGGGAAATTCGATGAAATATGATGTATCTTTATGTGTTTGGACAGAGAATGGGTACGTAAATGAAATTAGATAACATAGTAAGAGCCTCGATATCCGATTGAAAAGAGTAAGGCGCCAGCCCTGGATGGCTGGTTTTTAGTCGCAAAACTAGGATTATTAACACGATGGAGATGTGTTCTGTTATTTTGTATAGGAGGGATTATGAAGTATAGAGGGAAAGATAGCAATTTAATCGAATGTCATAGTTTTATAATAAATGAATGTGTCGTGAAAAAAACACCTGTAAAAAACTATGATTTTATTGAAATATGTATCTATACAAAGGTAGAACACGAAAAGGTTGCGAGCATAACTGGTTTTTTGTATGATTACAATTTGCAATGTAGTTGTGGAGATACAATGGATGCATTGCATATAAAGTCCTTGGGAACAAACAAAAAGTATTTGAGAAGAGGATTTGCAACTTATTTGATGAAAGAAGCAATAAAATATGGTGAATTAAAGAAAGTAAAGCATATTACAGTAAACCCATGTGCAAGTACATATATAATTTCGCAGAATGATTTAATGTCATTTTATAAGAAATTTAGTTTTTATCATAAAAAGTTTCTATTTAAGGAGGAAATAGACATAGAGTTTATGACAATTTTGGATTAAAACAAATGATAATAAAAAACGCATAATAATAATATGGGGTGTTAACTTGACTATACTTGTTATGTACCCATAGATTTGTGTTGAATTCTTGATAGATGTCTAGTATACTTAAATCGCGAAAGTATGCAGAAACGGAGGAGCGTTTCGAACCAATCAAGGAACATACAAAGTAAGGATAGTAACGAAGAATAGGAGGTATTGCTTATGACAGCTTTAAGACAGAGTGCAATAATGGAGTTGGAAAAGATACCGGAAGATAAATTGAGTTTCATAATTCAGATAATGCAAGGTGTTAATGGCTTATATACCGATACCAAATCAGAAAGGAAAGAAGCATTTGCAAGATTGGAACAGTTACGCAGAAAGGGAACTGTTACAGATGATAATGGGGAATTAGCTTCTTATAGGGAAGAAAAGTATGGTAAATAAGATTCTAATTGATACCAATGTGTTGTTGGACTATCTTTTGGAGCGTGAGCCATTCTTTGAGAATGCAAAGGAAGTTATTTTGTCCTGTGCAGATGGAAAAGTAAAAGGATGTATCGCAGCTCATTCAATTTCTAATATGTTTTTTATATTAAGGAAGGACTACAACGCAAAGGAACGCAGAGAGGTATTATCTAATTTATGTTCAATCTTTGATGTAGAGGGAATTGATAAGGCTAAATTATTAGCTGGACTTACAAACGAAGACTTTTCAGATTTTGAGGATTGCTTGCAGATGGAATGTGCAAAGTCATACGGAGCAGATTACATTGTGACAAGAAATGTTTCTGATTACTCTTTATCGGAAGTAAAGGCAATCAAGCCGCAGGATTATTTAGTGTCTGCTTTTGGTTACTAGAAAGTACTGCAACCCATTGATTTTACTGACATTTTCGGCTATTTATGGTATACTGGAAGTGCAAAGAAAAACGTAGT
>CAYPAA010000022.1:0-36710 GCA_964408625.1 uncultured Roseburia sp.
GGATACATTCTATATCAATAAAGATATCTTACTTCGTACACAGACGTCACCCGTACAGGTGCGTGTGATGGAGAAGGGGAAACTTCCGATTCGTATGATTGCACCGGGTAGAGTGTTCCGTTCTGATGAAGTGGATGCGACACATTCACCATCCTTCCATCAGATTGAGGGGATGGTGATCGACAAGAACATTACGTTTGCCGATTTGAAGGGAACTTTGCAGGAGTTTGTGAAGCAGTTGTTTGGACCGGAGACAAAGGTTAAGTTTCGTCCGCATCACTTTCCATTTACAGAGCCAAGTGCTGAGGTGGATGTCTCATGCTTCAAATGTGGTGGAAAAGGATGCCGTTTCTGTAAAGGCGAGGGATGGATTGAGATTCTTGGTTGCGGTATGGTGCATCCAAAAGTATTAAAGATGAGCGGAATTGATCCGGAAGAATATCAAGGATTCGCTTTTGGTGTTGGACTTGAGCGTATCACACTTTTGAAATACGAAATCGATGATATGAGACTGTTATATGAAAACGATGACCGTTTCTTAAAGCAGTTTTAATTGGTAGGAGGAAGAGCAAAATGAAGACTTCATTAAAGTGGATTAAGGATTTGGTTCCGGGCTTGGAAGCAAATCCACAGGAATATATGGATGCCATGACACTGTCTGGCTCAAAGGTTGAATTCTATGATTGCATGGACGCAGATTTGGACAAAATAGTCGTAGGGCAGATCAAAGAGATTGCACCACATCCGGATGCAGACAAATTGGTTATCTGTCAGGTAGATGTTGGAACAGAGGTGATACAGATTGTTACGGGTGCTCCGAACGTATTTGAAGGTGCAAAGATTCCGGTTGTTTTGGACGGCGGACGTGTGGCAGGTGGTCATGACGGTAGCAGGACAGAGGGCGGGATCAAGATTAAGAAGGGTAAACTTCGCGGTGTAGAGTCGAACGGTATGATGTGCTCAATCGAAGAGCTTGGTTCTACGAGAGACTTCTTCCCGGAAGCACCGGACAATGGAATTTATATTTTCCCGGATGATGTGACTGTGGGGGATAATGCAGTTACCGTATTGGGACTGGATGATGCAGTGGTTGAATACGAAATTACATCAAACCGTGTGGATTGTTTTTCTGTGCTTGGACTTGCGAGAGAAGCGGCAGCCACCTTTGGAAAAGAATTTGTCCCTCCTGTGGTGACAGAGACCGGAAATGAGGAAGATGTCAATGACTATATCAAGGTTACGGTAGAGGCAACAGATTTGTGTTCGCGATACACTGCCAGAGTGGTAAAGAATATTAAACTTGCCCCATCACCAAAATGGATGCAGGAGCGTTTGCGTGCGCAGGGTATCCGCCCGATTAATAATTTGGTTGATATCACAAACTATGTGATGGAAGAGTATGGTCAGCCAATGCATGCTTATGATATGGATACGATTGCCGGAAAGGAAATCATTGTCCGCCGTGGAAAAGCCGGTGAGAAATTCGTGACGCTGGACGGACAGGTACGCGAGGTTGATGAGAGCGTTCTGATGATTTGTGATGGCGAGAAGGCCGTTGGATTGGCTGGTATCATGGGCGGCGAGAATTCTATGATTACAGATAATGTAAAGACAATGCTCTTTGAAGCTGCTTGTTTCGATGGAACAAATATCCGTCTTTCATCAAAGAAAGTTGGTCTTCGCACAGACGCATCCGGTAAGTTTGAAAAGGGATTGGACCCGAACAATGCGATGGAAGCGATGAACCGCGCGTGCCAGTTGATTGAGGAACTTGGCTGCGGTGAGGTTGTCGGTGGTGCCGTCGATGTTTATACAAAAAAGATGGAAGGCAGAAGACTTCCATTTGAGCCGGAGAAGTACAATCACATGCTTGGAACAGATATTTCAAACGAGCAGATGTTTGCGTACTTTGTCCGGTTGGGTTTGGGATATGATGAGGCTTCAAATGAGGTGCTTATTCCATCGTGGAGACAGGATTTGGAGAGTTATGCTGATCTGGCAGAAGAAGTGGCGCGTTTCTATGGATATGACAAGATACCTATGTCATTGCCATGCGGTGAAGCTACGACTGGTAAGCTTTCTTATAAGTTAAAGATTGAAAAGATGGCAAGAACCGTTGCACAGTTCTGTGGATTTTCACAGGGTATGACATATTCGTTCGAGAGTCCGAAGGTATTTGATAAACTTTTGCTTGATGCAGATGATAAGTTGCGCGATGCGGTTGTGATCGCGAATCCACTGGGAGAGGATTTCAGTATTATGAGAACACTTCCGCTCGATGGTATGCTGACATCACTTGCTACAAACGCAAATCGTAGAAACAAAAACGTACGCCTCTTTGAGATGGGCAATATCTATCTGCCAAAGCAAGTGCCGGTGACGGAACTGCCGGAAGAAAGAATGCAGTTGACACTTGGTATGTATGGCGAGGGAGATTTCTTTACGATGAAGGGAACTGTAGAGGAAATTATCTCACAGGTGGGAATGAATCAGAAACTTTTTTATGATCATGCAGCAGGGAAGAACTTCCTGCATCCGGGTCGTCAGGCAAACATCGTATACGATGGGGCTGTTATCGGTTATATGGGTGAGGTTCATCCAAAGGTTACGGCAAACTATGGCATGAAGGAGCATGTTTACATTGCAGTCCTTGATATGCCTGAGATTGTAGAGCGCGCATCCTTTGACAAGAAGTATGAGGGTATTGCAAAATTCCCAGCAGCCACAAGAGATATCAGCATGGTTGTCCCAAGAGATGTTCTTGTCGGTGAGATTGAGGCAGTCTTTGAACAAAAGGGCGGTGCATACTTAGAGTCATATGAGTTGTTCGATATCTACGAGGGAAATCAGATTCTTATGGGATTTAAGTCGGTGGCATATTCTCTTACCTTCCGTGCAAAGGATAAGAACCTTGCGGAAGAAGATATCACAACTGCGATGAACCGAATATTGAAGGCGTTAGACCAGATGGGAATTCAGCTTAGAAAGTAAAACTATGAACGTAAAAGATTTTTATTATGATTTGCCAGAGGAACTGATTGCACAGGATCCTCTGGAAAAAAGGTCAAATTCCAGATTGATGGTACTTGATAAAGAAAGTGGCGATGTTACGCATCGCCATTTTTACAATATCAAGGAATATTTGCATCCGGGGGATTGCCTCGTAATCAATAATACAAAGGTGATTCCTGCCAGGCTTCTCGGGCAGCGCGAGGATACCGGCGGCAAGGTGGAAGTGCTGCTTTTAAAAAGAAAAAGCGATGATGTTTGGGAGACATTGGTAAAGCCCGGAAAAAAAGCTCGCGTCGGTTCGCGACTTTCTTTTGGAAATGGCTTGCTAAAAGCGGAAGTCATTGATATTGTAGAAGAAGGTAATCGTTTGTTTCGATTTGAATATGATGGTATTTTCGAGGAGATTTTGGATCGTTTGGGACAGATGCCATTGCCACCATATATTACACATCAGTTGCAGGACAAGAATCGTTATCAGACGGTGTATGCAAAGTGTGATGGTTCGGCAGCGGCTCCGACGGCAGGTCTTCATTTTACAGAAGAACTTTTGCAGGAGATAAGAGACATGGGCGTTTCGATTGCAGAAGTGACCTTGCATGTAGGACTCGGAACCTTTCGCCCGGTAAAGGTGGACAACGTTCTGGATCATCATATGCATTCTGAGTTCTTCCAGATTTCTGCAGAGGCAGCAGAGATTGTCAATGAGACGAAGCGACATGGTGGCCGCGTCATTTCCGTTGGAACGACGAGCACGAGAACATTGGAGTCTGCGGCAGAGGAAGATGGTACACTTCACGAGAAGAGTGGATGGACGGATATTTTTATCTATCCGGGCTATGAGTTTAAGGTGATTGACGGATTGATTACGAATTTTCATCTGCCGGAATCTACGCTTGTGATGCTTGTCAGTGCATTGGCGGGCAGAGAACATGTTTTGCGGGCATATGAAGAAGCAGTAAAGGAAAAATATCGTTTTTTCAGTTTTGGGGATGCGATGTTTATTGCAAGTATCAATCAAAAATTGTAAAGGAGAAGGCTATGGATGAAAAGAGAAGATTTAAGAGATTGGACATTGAAGTTGGCGTAGTATTGGAACAGATTTCTGAGGGAAACATCACTACGACAAGAACGGCAAAGGTGGATGTGACCGATATTTCCAGAACAGGTATGGGATTTGTCTGCGACCAGGACTTGGAAATTGGCAGTTACTTTGATGTGAAAATGCAGATTTGGACAGGTGAACATATTGACACAGTCATTGAGATTGTTCGCCGGAAAGATGAGGATGATGCCCATCATTATGGAGCTGTCTTTGTTGGCATGACAGATGTGGATGCACTGAAAGTTCAAATTTATGAAATGGTTTCAGAGCAGCAAGCATAAGAATAGAATGTGCGGTACATACTATATGGTGAATAAAAGAAAGGAGCATATGGTATGACCCAATTAGATTGTATGGCGACAGAGTGTCGTTATAATTCAGAAAAAATGTGTTGTAGAGCAGGTATTACAGTAGAGGGTTCATCTGCCAAGAAGAGTGATGAAACTTATTGTGGTAACTTTGAAGTCGGAAAAGACGGTTGCGGATGTAATTCTGCCGGTGAACCGGATGGTGTGACACAGATTACATGTGATGCAAAGAATTGTCATTACAATGCTTGTGGAAAGTGTGAAGCTGGCAGCATAGACATTGCGAACAGTACCGGTGTCGGACAGACAAAGTGTGCTAGTTTTGAAATGAAATAAAATCTTGGCCTGCCCAGTGCAGGCCATTTTTAGGAGAACGAAATGAATACAGATATTAATTTTCCCAATCTACATATTTATTTGTCTCATGTAGGAAAATCCATCGATGTATTTGGATTTACGATTGCCTTTTATGGGGTGATGATAGCAATCGGAATGTTGCTAGCGGTTTGGCTGATTCTAAACCGTGCAAAAAAGGCGGGCGTGAGCGAAGACGCAGCGCTCGATATATGTATCTATACTATAATACTCGGGGTTGTCTGTGCAAGAATTTATTATGTGGTCTTTGCATGGGATTTTTATAAAGATAATTTGCTTAGTGTGTTTAATCTTCGGGAAGGCGGCTTGGCGATTTATGGCGGTATCATTGGTGGAATGATTACCTGCATCTTGATGTGTAAGAGAAAGAACATCTCTTTTTTGAAATTTGCAGATATTGTTGTGCCGGGAGTGCTCGTGGGTCAAGTGATGGGTCGCTGGGGGAATTTCTTTAATCGGGAAGCGTTCGGTCAATATACGGACGGACTGTTTGCGATGGAGTTGCCGCTGAATGCTGTGCGCTCACTTGATGACATTACGCAGGAGATGATTGCACATGGTCGCATGGTTGGCGATGTGATGTATGTGCAGGTGCATCCGACCTTTTTGTACGAGTCTGCGTGGAATCTGGTATTATTGATTTTTTTACTTTGGTACACAAAGCGTAAGCGGTTTGATGGACAGTTGTTTTGCTTTTATTTCTTCTTTTATGGAATGGGACGATTCTGGATTGAAGGATTGCGAACCGATCAGTTAAAACTCTGGAATACGGATGTCCCGGTGTCGCAGGTACTCGCGGTTGCGCTGATGATTGTATCAGCGGTGATTTACGTGGTGATTCGGAAGAGGGAGCAGAAGGTGTAAAATGATTGGTGGGATGAATCGGTCAGTTTTCTTTATCTGGTCGATTCATTTTTTTCTTAGATTCCTGCTTCATCTGATACATGCGCTGATCGGCAAGAGAATACACCTTTGCAGCTGTTTCTTCCGGCACTTCGTTTCGATATGCAATACCATAGGACGAATCCATCGGGAAGTCCATTTCTTTTGATTTCTTTGCTTCAAGGGATTTCATATGCTTGATGCAATCTGAAATTTCGTCAAAGTGTTCTTTTCTTACGATGACAAGAAATTCATCGCCTCCCATACGATAATAAGAACCAATAGATTGGAATGATTCTTTTAATACTTGGGCAAAGGTGCGCAAAAGTTTGTCGCCACTTTCATGTCCCAAATGATCATTGATTGCCTTCAAACCATTCAAATCGAGATTAATCAAAGCATAGTCTTCTGTGGATTGATCCAATTCTGCAAAGTCGCTGTCACTTTTTGCCCGGTTGAAGATATCACATAATCCATCATGATAAGCCATATAGGAAAGAATGTCTTGCTGCGCTTTTTCGTGGAGCATTTCGAATGTAGAATTTATATAACTGTACATGAGCAGTATGATAAAAATAAGCGTGCCCAGTGGAATCAGACTCTCGTATAAACTGTCGTTGTTCGGCATGAGGTATTTCTGTACATTGAAACGAATGATGTCTGCGGCAAAAGAAAGACACAAAATGAAGAAACCCAATGACATAGAGGTCTCTGAAACACTTTTTTTCTTATGTTTTTTGAAGCTGGTAATAAACATAAATACAATCGTCGCGGCAACCATCAGATGGAACAGTGTGAGTACTTGAGAATAGTGAACAATGCCTGCAAAATGCAAGAAGGTTGTGACAAGTAAAAACAAGAAAAACACACCGGCGATCATCCTGATTCCGATTTGTACTATTTTAGAATCGTCTTTCCGAATTTCACCAAACAGGCAAATAATAGGAATGGTCGCGGCAAATAACGAAAAATATTCCGAACTCGTACTTGCCCCCAAATTGATATTGAATATCTGTAAAATCTTGATATTGTTCATAGACCATAAGCCCATAAAGAAACTAAACAGTCCAATATAAATCAAATTGAAGTTCTTTGGATTGTTAATGAGTGAGAAAGCACTGGTAAAGGACAAAACAATGCCGAGAACCAGTAGAAAAATACTGATTAAAATGCCAACAACTCTTTGATTTATATAGTAACAATAAGCAGTAGAAGCAGGTACAAAGATAATGTCTTCCATATTTGTGAAAGCATTATTCTGCCTAGCGGTTACATTAATCTGAATTGTTCTTCCGGAGCTGTTTTCAGGAATAATGACAAAGTGGCAACCGCTGCCAATGATAGTCTCTGTCTTGTCGTTGCCAGATGCGTATTGATATATGGTTTCTCCTTCTAAATAGACTTCAACAGAAGAAAGATAAGTATTAAAAATCATGGCCTGATTGCCTACGATTTCATCTGGGATCTTATTTCGAAAGGTAACGATGTCTCCCTCTTTTAAGTTGTTGAATTGCATGTCAGATAAGCATTTGTTTTGATATATGATTCCGTTTACGGAGATATCCCATCCGTCTTCGATTCGATAATCCTCCTGCTCAGTATATTGATAGGTTAGTAACTTGAGTATTAAAAATAAGCCGACAATGATAAATATAATTGTCGCAAAAAATGGCAGTAGATTTTTTTTAAATATTTTTTTCATAAAAATTCTCTCCGGAACCCTTAATATAATCATTATAGCATATTTTGACGATTCTGGTAAAAGAATGCAAATCTCATAAAAAATTCATGATTTGCAGTCAGCGGAACTATGGTATTATAATTATTAATGAAGAGAAGTTAGGAGGGGTAACAATGGGAAGCGTTTTATATGAGAAGGGAAAACAAGCTCAGATTTGTTACGATGATTTGCTTGCACGATTGGGAGAGAATCCGGAGTCTCCCGTTATTTTCAATGTAAATGAGAGCGAGGAGGGGCTTATGAAGTCCGCATGCTGGACAAATAATCCGTTTCCGGGTGTGTTGAAAGTCGTGCTCTTGTCACTGAGGATGAAAGCGGTGAAGAGACTATTTCATCCGGAGAATGTGCTTCAGACAGGACCGGCAGCGGCAATTTTGGCACTGGACGCCGTGCTGGCCAAAGAATTCGGTGATATGAGAAATGGCACGAAGTCATCGGATCCGGTTATCTGTGATGTGGGATTCGCAGGGCTTCAGGTCATCCGTCTTTATATGAGTGCATACAGAGGCAACAAGGAATTTGTGAAGTCCCGATATGACTCAGCTATCCGCGTGGACAATGCCTTGAATGGTTCTTTCTATAAATATGAAACTGCAGACGGACGGATTTTTTCTGCGCATGTTTATTATGAATCACAAAAAGCACGTATGATGGATGTGCTAAAGATTAACAAAAAACCGGAGAATTTTGTCTTTGGGTCTCTGGGAAAGGATAAAAAGCTCACTGCGGAAGCAGTCAAGAAGTGGAATGCGCCGGAACTGGAAGAGGCGACATTTGAACACGGTGCTTGTGGCTGTATGCTTCGTGATCGGAAAGAATGGGAGTCGATGGAAGTGGGCAAGGCAGTATGCGAAATGCCGCTCTATAGACTGGAGAAAGCCGGTGACGCACCCAAAAAGGATTTTGGCAAGAGCAATCCTGCGAAGGGGCCACTTTCCGGTATCAAGGTGCTTGATCTTACCCATATTATTGCGGGACCGGCATGTACGAGACTCTTGGCAGAGCAGGGTGCTGATGTGTTGATGATTCGCCGTGGCGATTACATTCATCAGGAACAGGCAATGCTGGAGCTTGATGGATGGGCTGGCAAGAACAGCATTCAGCTCGATTTTAATCATGAAGAAGAACTTGCCAGAGCGAAAGAACTTGTCAAGGAAGCGGACATTGTGATTTGTTCCTATCAAAATGGTGCGCTTGATAAATTTGGTCTTTCTGAGAACGACATTCACAAGATGAATCCGGGTGTGATTTTTGGTTCGCTTGTATGCTTCTCGGATACCGTATGGCAGCAGAGACCGGGTTGGGCACCGTGTGCGGAGGATATTACAGGTCTTTCCGTGAGAAATGGTACGTTGGAAAATCCCGTAAACTTAAATGGTGTGCCGCTTGATTACATACCGGGAATGATTCTTTGTAGCGGAATTATGAAAGCACTCAAGAAACAGATAACCGAGGGTGGCAGTTACAGTGTACATGGTTCTTTGACTCGCGGTGGATATTGGTTACATGAGTGTACAGACCTATGGGAAAATGCAAAAGAAGGTGGCAGGCATTCACAACTCCGGACAGACAAGAATATGCCGATTTGGAATCAGGTATTTCATAAAGTGGAGAACACCGCAGTGGGGGATGTATATTTCCCGGCACCTGCAACCTATGTGACAAATGGAGAATATGTATTTGGTAATATGCACTTTACAGACGGCAACACTGACTATAAAACACACAAATAAAAGGAGACAATATGGATACAAAACTTGAACCACTATTTACCCCTTGGAACATAGGGAAATGTCAAATCAAAAACAGAATCGTACTCACATCGATGGGAGGAACGGACCTTTTTGGCTGGATGGAGAAAAACCACTTTGATGAGGTGGGTGCCAGATTCATCATGGAGGTGGCGAAGAACAATGCGGGACTGTTGCTTCCGGGGTGTCAGCCGGTATATAATCCGATGTTTGGGCAGTGGTTATATAAAAACGATAAAATGTATCAGAAATTGGCGGAGTGGATGCCGGAGTTTCACAAGACAGGGGCAAAACTTTTTATTCAGCTTACAGCAGGATTTGGACGATCATTTACCATTAGTCCAATGATGGAAACGCTCTATACAAACCCATTTTTAAAGGTGGTATCAAAGCCATTTCTTGATTTGGATAAAATCACGGCATCTGCCAGCCCATCACCAAACCGCTGGTCGGACAAGGTGCCATCGAGGGAACTTACAGTAAAAGAGATTCAGGAGTACGTAAGGGCATTTGCACTGACCGCGAAGAAACTTCAAGATGCTGGTGTTGACGGTGTGGAGGTTCATGCCGTACACGAGGGATATCTGTTGGATCAGTTTACGCTGAAATATGTTAATAAGAGAACCGATGCGTATGGTGGCTCATTTGAAAACCGTTATCGTTTTCCGATTGAGATTGTGCAGGCAATCAAGGCGGAATGTGGAGAGGACTTTCCGGTTTCCCTTCGTTATTCTGTACAGTCAAAGACAAAAGGATTCCGCGAGGGTGCATTGCCCGGGGAAGAGTATGTGGAAGTGGGGCGTGATATGGAAGAGTCAGAAAGGGCTGCTAAATATCTGCAGGATGCCGGATATGACATGCTTAACTGTGATAACGGAACATATGACGCATGGTATTGGGCACACCCACCGATTTACATGCCGGAGAACTGTAACCTGAAAGATGTGGAATACATTAAGAAATTTGTGGATATCCCGGTTGTATGTGCCGGTCGAATGGACCCGCGCGTAGCTGCTGCATCGGTGGCAAAGGGTGGCATCGATGGAGCAGGCTTTGCACGTCAGTTCCTCGCTGATCCGGAGTGGGTTACAAAGCTGATGAACGACGAGGAGGAAGAGATTCGCCCGTGTATTCTCTGCCATGCAGGATGCTTTAATATGTGTCACTATAAAGGCGTGCCAAACGATCAGGATATGTCAGATAGTCTTCATCTTGCCCGCTGTGCGGTAAATGCGGAAATGATGCAGTGGGATAAGCATCATATCGAAAAGGCAGCTACACCGAAAAAGGTTATCATCATTGGTGGTGGCATCGGCGGAATGGAGACGGCGCGTGTACTTAAACTGCGCGGACATGAGCCGGTAATCTATGAGAAATCAGATGTACTTGGCGGAATCTTTATTGCGGCTTCAGCGGAATCATACAAAGGCAAATTGCGCGACCTTTTGACGTGGTATCGTCGTCAAATGAAGGAGATGAACATTGAGATTCATCTGAATTCTGAGGTGAAGGATATTGCAGAGTTTGGCAACGCTCCGATTGTGATTGCTACAGGTTCAACGCCAAGAGTGCTTGGACGTGTTGCCGGACATGAAAAAATGGTTGAAGCATGCGAGTTCCTAAATGGCGAAAAAGAAGTTGGCAAGACAGTCGCTGTTATCGGTGGCGGACTGACAGGTTGTGAAATTGCTTATGAACTTGCATTGAAAGGACATAAGCCAATCATTATTGAGATGAAGGATGACCTTGTATCGCAGAAGGGCGTATGTCTGGCAAACAGTTCATACTTACGTGAATGGTTTGCACTTCATAAGACACCGGTTTATTTGGAGACGGGATTGAAGGAAGTGCGCGATGGTGCAATTATCTGTACGGATAAGGAAGGGAAAGATATCGAAATTGCCTGCGATTCTGTCATCAGCTCTGCCGGATACATACCAACACCATTGGTCGCAGAGGACAAGAAAAACAAAAATATACATCTGGTAGGTGATTGCAAACAGATTGGAAACCTCAGATCTGTGATTTGGAGAGCTTATGAGGTCGCTATGATAATTTAACAGGAGAAAACGAAACGCATGTAAAAATGCACAAATATTAAAGCAAAATTTTGTGTAAGCTTTTTAAAAATGATATGAGGCGCTATAAAACCACAATTTGTAGTGCCGCTGAAATTGGAAACACAATACCTTGTGCTGGGAATCCCCACCACATCACACCACAAGCCCGAAAACCTTGATTTATAAGGTTTTCGGGCTTGATTTTTGTTTTGGAATATCATAGAATGTAGGTAAAAGTGGAGTGAAGTGGTGCTTGGTGGCATAAAGTGGTGGATAAGTTGATAACTTTGTGGATAAATCAGAGAGGGAGGTGTGGCAATCATGTTCATGGGCGAATACAGTCATAGCGTTGACGCAAAAGGCAGACTTATCGTGCCTGCAAAGTTCCGTGAACAGCTTGGCGAGCAGTTTGTTGTCACCAAAGGCGTAGATGGTTGTCTGTATGTTTACTCGAACGAAGAGTGGACACGCATCGAGGGAAAGTTTCGCGAAGTAAATCTCACCACAAAGGACGCCCGCAAGTTCATGCGTTTCTTCTTCGCAGGCGCAGCCACCTGTGAAGTGGACAAGCAGGGGCGAATACTGATTCCTTCCGTGTTGCGAGAGTTTGCTCACCTGGAAAAAGAAGTTGTTTTAGTCGGTGTCCTATCCAAGATTGAAATTTGGGATAAGGATTGCTACGAAGACGCAAGCAGCTACGATGATATGGATGAAATTGTTGAGCACATGGCTGAACTCGGCTTGCGTATTTAGGAGAATAGATGAAATTCAGACATTATTCAGTATTGTTACAAGAGACGATTGATGAATTACAGATAAAGCCGGACGGCATTTATGTGGACGGCACGATGGGTGGTGGCGGTCATTCCTTTGAGATCGCAAAACGCCTTGAAAACGGCAGGCTGATTGGAATTGATCAGGATAAAGACGCATTGGCAGCCGCTACAAAACGATTGGAGCCTTACCAGGATAAAGTCACCTATATACATAACAATTACGAAGCGATGGTATCTGAGTTAAAGACACTTGGCATCACATCGGTTGATGGCATTGTGCTTGACCTTGGCGTCTCGTCATTTCAACTGGATACGCCGGAAAGGGGATTTTCCTACATGGTGGAGGATGCCCCGTTGGACATGCGTATGAATCAGGAGAGCACGGTGACAGCTGCCGATATCGTCAATGGCTATACAGAAGAGGAATTGTACCGCATGATTCGCGATTATGGTGAAGACAGATTTGCAAAGAAGATTGCGAAGAACATCGTGAAGGCGAGAATGGACAAGCCACTCGAGACAGCCGGTGAGTTGAACCGCATCATTGAGGCATCGATTCCAAAGAAACTACAGGCAACAGGCGGACATCCGGCGAAGCGCACCTACCAGGCGATTCGAATTGAACTGAACCGGGAGTTGCGGGTATTAGAGGACAATCTTAACGACTTTATTTCTCTTCTGAATGACAGAGGCAGAATATGTATTATCACCTTCCATTCATTGGAGGATCGTATCGTTAAGAATATTTTTAAGACAAATCAAGATCCATGTACATGTCCGAAAGATTTTCCGGTATGTGTGTGCGGTAAAAAATCCAAGGGCAAAGTGATTACGAGAAAACCGATTTTGCCAAGTGAAAAGGAATTGGAAGAAAATTCAAGATCAAGAAGTGCAAAACTTCGCGTATTCGAAAGACAAGTCATTTAATTTTGGACTCAGGGATGGGGAGAAAGGAAATAGCGATGACAGAAGTGCAGACTTATTATTTTACAGAAGGAAATACGGTCAGGCAGGTGGCGGAACCCAAACCGTTGCCTAACAGACGTCAGCTTGAGAAGGAGAGACAGGAAGAACTCGCAAGAAGACGTCGCCGTCAACAATGCAAGCATGCGGCTATGATGCGTCGCAGACGTATCTATGCTGTCTATTTCGCAGGTGTTATCGGTGCAGTCTGTGGACTATTCGTTGGATATGTAAATCTTACCAACAGCATCACAACGCATATGGATAATGTATCTACGTTGGAGGCACAGATTACAGAGTTAAAGGCTGAAAACAATGCTACCCAAAGTAGAATTGACACATCCACCAATTTGGGCGCGGTGAAGGCTACTGCGATGAATGAATTGGGTATGGTCTATGCAAAAGCAGACCAAATAGTGTATTATAGTATGGAAAACAGTGATTACATGAGCCAGTATCACAATATTCCATAATGGCAGGTGTTATTTTTGGCTAGAGATACAAACAGACATAAAAAAAGAAAACCGGAAAAGCGATTGATGAAAAGAATGCAAAACAAACTCTACTTTGTGTTTGGGTTTATTTGCGTTCTTTTTGTGGTTCTAATTGGACGATTGATGTATATTGAATACACGAGTGGCGAGCGATATGAGAAGATTGTTTTGTCACAACAGCAGTATGACAGTTCTGTGATTCCATATCAACGTGGCGATATTCTGGATTCCAAGGGGACGGTGCTGGCTACCTGTGTCGATGTCTATAATGTTATTCTGGATTGCAAAGTATTAAATGCAAATGAAAAGAAAATTCCTACCACCGTTTCCCGTTTGACGCAGTGTTTTCCAGAGATTACAAGTGAGCAGGTGAATCAGGCGTTAAAAGACGATCCGGATGGAGAATACATCATCCTGGCAAAGAAGGTTCCTTACGAGGAAATGCAGATGTTTCAAAAGTATGCAGAGGATGAGGAGACAGGCGATGAGATTGTCGGAGTGTGGCTTGAAAAAGAGTATGTTCGCAAATATCCATACAATACCATTGCGGCAGCATGTCTGGGTTTTTCCACTTCGACAGAAGGCGTGATTGGATTGGAAAAACAGTATAACGATGAATTAAACGGAACAAACGGCCGCTCGTATGGGTATCTGAATTCCGATAGCAATGTAGAACAAACTGTGGTTGAGCCAAAGAATGGAAATTCTCTTGTCTTGACAATTGATGTGAATATTCAAACCATTGTGGAGGAGGCGATTCTAAAGGCAAATGCTGAGATGGCTGCAGAGCCAAAGGATGATGAAACAGCGGATTCTGTTTTGGGAAGTGACAACACGGCAGTTGTCGTGATGAATCCCCAAAATGGAGAGATTCTTGCGATGGCGAGTTATCCCGGATTTGACTTGAATAATCCGAGAGATTTGTCTGCATATTATAAAGAAGAGGATTTGAATGCGATGTCCCAGGAGGACCAGATGAATGCGCTCAACAATATCTGGCAGAATTATCCGGTGTCCAAGACATTTGAGCCTGGCTCGACATTCAAACCGTTTACTGTTGCGATGGGATTGGATTCCGGCACATTGCACGGAGATGAGACATATTTCTGCGATGGGCATGAGAAGGTGGGAACCTGGGATATCCACTGCGTGAACCGAGACGGACACGGTACGGAGGATATCAGATGGGCACTTGCGAATTCATGTAATGATGCTCTGATGCAGATGGCATATGCTATCGGACCTTCTCATTTTGCTAAGTTTATGTCGGCATATGGATTCGGACAAAAAACAAACATCGATTTGCCGGGAGAGGCAAGTACAGCCACGTTGGTCTTTAACGAACAGCAATTAACAGAAACACCGTCAAACCTTGCGACGAACTCATTTGGACAAAACTTTAATGTGACCATGGTTCAGTTGGCATCATCATTTTGCTCTCTTATCAATGGCGGTGATATGTATCAGCCGCATCTGGTCAAAAGAATTGTTGATGAATCCGGAAATACTGTAAAAGATGTTGCACCGGTTGTAATGAAACAGACGGTTTCAAAGGATGTGAGCGATACCCTCAGAGACTATATGTATACGGTGGTTTCAGAAGGTACGGGACAAAAGGTCGCGGTAGAAGGATATGCTATCGGCGGCAAGACAGGAACGGCGCAGAAATTACCTCGTGACGAGGAAAATTATATTGTTTCCTTTATCGGATTTGCACCTGTGGATGATCCGCAGGTAGTGGTATATGTGGTGGTTGATACGCCGCATGTGAAGGACCAGTCGCATTGCTCGCAGTCATCCTATATTGCAAAAGATATTTTTACACAAATACTGCCTTATTTGAATATCAAAGGAATTCCTGTGGAACCAGAGGAATAGGATGGTATAAATGTGTCTTTCGGGGTGCTTATGGACCAACTCAAAGCATTCTCCTACCGCAAGACAAAGCTTCTTGGATATATGTTTATTGTAGCGCTGATTTTCTTATGCTTCCGCGTTGCATATCTTATGGTGTTTCGTGCCGGTCACTATGCTGCGTTGGCAGTGGAGGTGGAGCAGCGTGAACGCCATATCAAAGCTGCCAGAGGTCGCATCATCGATCGAAATGGCGTGATTCTTGCATCAAACAGGACAGTATGCACTGTTTCTGTCATACACAGCCAGATAGAAGATGAAGATCTGGTAATTGCCTGTTTATCAGAACAACTTGATATTCCTAAAGATGAAATTGCAAAGAAAGTTACGAAACGAAGTTCGATTGAGCGTATTAAGTCGAATGTCAGCAAAGAGACCGGTGAGGCAATCCGTGCTTACAATCTCGCGGGTGTAAAAGTGGATGATGATTATAAAAGATATTATCCGTATGACAGTTTGCAATCCAAAGTTCTGGGATTTACCGGTGGTGATAATCAGGGGATTATCGGACTGGAAAGCTATTATGATTCCTATTTGCAGGGGATGGATGGCAAGATATTGACCTACACAGATGCAAAAGGGGTGGAGCTTCCGGAACTCGGCGAGGTGCGGCTCGAACCGGAGGCGGGAAAAGATTTGTACGTTTCTCTGGATTATAATATATGCGAATATGCCACGCAGGTCGCATATCAGACAAAGGAAAAACATCAGGCGAAAGCAGTGGAGATCATTGTGATGAATCCGCAGAATGGGGAAATTTATGCGATGGTAAACGTGCCGGAATTCTCCTTATCAGATCCATTTTCGCTTCCTGAGGAAGTGGAGAGTACAATCACGCCCGAACAGAAAAATGATGCATTAAATGAAATGTGGAGAAATACCTGCGTGAGTGATACGTACGAACCGGGGTCCACGTTTAAGATTATTACGACGGCGGCTGCGCTCGAGGAAGATGTCGTGGAATTGGAAGAACAGTTCAGTTGCTCGGGGAGTATCACAGTGGAAGATACGCGCATACGATGCCACAAGACAACAGGACATGGCAGCGAGGACTTTACGCATGCCATCATGAATTCCTGCAATCCTGTCTTTATTCAACTTGGGTTGCGTGTGGGCGCCCCGCGGTTTTTCCATTACTTTGGTCAGTTTCAGATGTTGCAAAAGACAGGGGTGGATATGCCGGGCGAGGCGGCAACGATTATGCATCAGTTGAAAAATGTCGGACCGGTAGAATTGGCTACCATCTCCTTTGGGCAATCGTTTCAGATTACACCGATTCAAATGGCGACAACAGTTTCGTCGCTTGTCAATGGTGGGAAACGGGTGACGCCGCATGTGGCAATGTATGCAAAAGAGCGCACGGGGAAACAAAAAGATAACTTCCGCTTTCCCAGCAAAGGTCGTGTATGCAAAAAGGAAACATCGGAGACCTTACAATATTTACTTTATCAGGTGGTTGCAGAGGGCACAGGGAAGAATGGTCAGGTGGAAGGATATGCCGTGGGCGGAAAGACAGCGACATCACAGATGCTACCGCGTGGAAGTGGAAAGTATATCGCATCGTTTATCGGGTTTGCACCGGCAGATGATCCTGAGGTTTTGGCGATGGTCATCATACACGAGCCTGTAGGGATTTACTATGGTGGAACAATTGCAGCTCCGGTGATTAGCCAACTGTATTCAAATATTCTGCCTTACATGGAGGTAGATGTATTGCAGAAATAAAAAAAATAACTTATACTAAGAAAGTTGGTAAGAAGCGAAAGAAAATGAAAGAAACAAGGAGTTGTTATGGCTGAAAAAATTTTGATTCCGGTATTGCTTTCCTTTGGAATAGCAACGATTTTGGGACCATTTGTCATCCCGTTTTTGAGAAGGTTAAAAGTTGGGCAAACAGAAAGAGAAGAGTTGGAATCTCATCAGGTGAAAACAGGAACACCTACGATGGGAGGTTTGATTATATTAGCAGCGGTTGTGATTACATCCGTATTATTCATTCCAAAGTATCCAAAGGTAATCCCGATTTTGTTTTTGACAGTGGGTTTTGGAGTTATTGGATTTTTAGATGATTATTTAAAAGTCGTTTTGCGACGCTCGGATGGACTTTTAGCATGGCAAAAGATGTTATTGCAAATTGTAGTCACAACGATTTTTGTGGTTTACATTGTGAAATGCACAGATGTGCCATTGACGATGATTGTGCCATTTACTGGTGGCAAGATGATTGATTTGGGATGGTTGGCAATACCGCTTATGTACTTCGCAATCATTGGTACGGTTAATGGTGTGAACTTTACAGATGGATTGGATGGTTTGGCGTCCTCTGTCACCATTTTAGTAGCAGTGTTCTTCACCGTCGTTGCTATTGGGACACAGAGCGGAATTGAACCAATCACATGTGCTGTTGTCGGTGCGCTTTTGGGCTTTTTGCTTTTCAATGTATATCCGGCCAGCGTTTTTATGGGAGATACGGGCTCTTTGGCACTCGGTGGTTTTGTGGCAGCAACTGCATATATGCTTCAGATGCCGCTTTTCATTTTGATTGTTGGTTTGATTTATTTAGTAGAAGTAATCTCTGTTATTTTACAGGTCAGTTACTTCAAATTGACACACGGTAAGAGAATCTTTAAGATGGCGCCGATTCATCATCATTTTGAGTTGAGCGGTTGGTCAGAGACACGTGTCGTTGCTGTTTTTTCGATTATTACAGCTTTGCTTTGTATGATTGCATATGCGGCGATGTAGTTGCGAGGCAGTAGGAGGTACATCGTGGAAATTTCAAAAAATACATTTATAGTAGTTGGAACGGGAATCAGCGGAGTGGCAGCGACTGAGTTGTTGCTCGCAAGGGGCGCGAAAGTCTATCTCTATGATGGAAATGTGGCGCTTGATGTCGATGCTTTGAAGGAGAAAAATCCAAAGCTTAAGGATGTGACGGTGCTTCTTGAAACCGTGCCGACAGAGGTTATGGAACAATTAGATATCGCGGTTCTCAGCCCGGGAGTTCCTACGGATATTCCGCTTGTCGATTCTTTTCGGGAAAGAGAGATTACAATCTGGGGTGAGATTGAGCTTGCATACCAGTGTGGTAAGGGGCAGATTGTCGCCATTACGGGTACCAATGGAAAGACGACGACAACATCTCTGGTGGGACACATTATGTCGCTTTATTTTCCACACGTTCAGGTGGTGGGAAATATTGGCATTCCCTATACGAGGGTGGTTGCTGATTTGAAGGAGGATTCTGTTGTTATTGCAGAAATCAGCAGTTTTCAGTTGGAGACGATTGCTGATTTCGCACCAAAGATTTCTGCAATTCTAAACATAACGCCGGATCATCTGAACCGTCATCACACGATGGAGAATTATATTGCTGCGAAGGAGAGCATTACAAGAAATCAGCGTGCAGACGATATTTGTGTACTGAATTACAATGATTCGGTGCTTCGTGCCTTTGGGGAAGCATTACCGCAAAAGGTGATTTTCTTCTCAAGCACAGAGGCACTTGCAGAAGGTTTATATGTTGCGGACGATACCATCGTTTGGGCGAGAAACGGCGAAATCCAAAAGATTATACTGGTAGACGAGATGAATATTCTGGGTGCACACAATTATGAAAATGCAATGGCTGCGATTGCTATGTGTGGCGGAATGGGTGTTCCGATGGATGTGATTCGTGAGGGGCTTCGCACCTTTCAGGCAGTAGAGCATCGCATTGAATTTGTGTGCAAAAAAAATGATATTGCATTTTACAATGATTCCAAGGGAACAAATCCGGATGCGGCAGTCAAAGGCATTCTGGCGATGAATCGCAGGACGGTCTTGATTGGCGGCGGGTATGATAAGCAATCTTCTTATGATGAATGGATTGAAAGCTTTGGAGGAAAAGTGAAAAAACTTGTTCTAATCGGTCAGACCAGAGAAAAGATTGCAGCATGCTGTGAGGCGCACGGGTTTAGAGATTACCAGTATGCAGAGACATTGGAAGAAGCGATTACTATTTCGTATGAGACAGCAGAGCCGGGTGATGCGGTGTTGCTTTCACCTGCGTGCGCGAGCTGGGATATGTTTGATAACTATGAGCAGCGCGGTGATATTTTCAAAGAATATGTTTGTAATTTAAAGGAGTAAATGCATGGAAAAAGCTGTTAAGGCTGCACCAAAGAAGCATAGGGCAAAGAAAATTAAATATATCGACTATACCTTGTTATTGATGATCATTTGTCTGCTGGCTTTTGGGTTGGTAATGCTTTACAGTACAAGTGCATACAATGCAACGTTAAAGACAGGAGATTCCGCTTATTATCTGAAAAAACAGGCGGGAGCGGCCGCGTTGGGATTTGTGTTGATGTATATCTGTATCCGAATGGACTATCATATCTTTCGGAGGTTTGCAGGCATTGGATATCTGGTGGCTGCGGTGCTTTGCCTGATGGTAAACTTTGTCGGAACCAGTTCAAATGGTTCGTCCCGATGGCTTTCTATCGGACCGGTTTCGTTCCAGCCATCAGAGTTGGCAAAGGTTGCGGTTATTTTGTACATAGCTACCGTGATTAGTAAGCGACCAAAAGCAATGCGTGATTTGAAGAACAATATTCGTGTACTGGCATCGATTTTGCCAATCTTTCTGGTGGTGGCTTACAACAACCTGAGTACGGCAATCATCATTGCCGGTATTGCATTTGTTATGGTATTTATCTCCAGTCCTAAATATGCACCGTTTGTCTTTTTGGTGGTCGGCATGGGACTTGTGGCAGTGCTGTTTGTCTTGGGCGCAAAGGGTGCCTACCGTATGGAGCGAATTCAAACATGGCTGAATCCGGAAGATTATGATTCCGGTTATCAGACACTACAGGGCTTGTACGCAATCGGTTCCGGCGGCTTGTTTGGAAAAGGACTTGGAGAGAGCATTCAAAAACTTGGCTTTGTGCCGGAAGCACAGAATGATATGATTTTTTCTATCATTTGTGAGGAACTGGGATTGTTTGGCGCAGTCTGTGTGATTCTAATGTTTATTTTACTTTTGTGGAGATTTCTTTTGATTGCCACCAGGGCAAAGGATATGTTTGGTTCGTATCTGGTGATTGGAATTATGACACACATTGCTTTGCAGGTGACACTAAATATTGCCGTTGTGACAAACACGATTCCAAATACCGGTATTACGTTGCCATTTGTCAGCTATGGTGGTACATCAATGATGATTCTGATAGCTGAGATGGGAGTGGCATTGAGTGTTTCGAAAGATGTGCAGATGGAAGTGTAAGGAAAGTCTATGAGAAGATTATTTCGATATTATTTTTTAAATATAGTACTCGGATTGCTTATCGTAGTTATTGCTGCAGCGATAGGAATTGCTATGTTTTGCAGTATTCACAAGGTTAAGGTCGAGGGAAATACGATTTATACCGATGAAGAAGTGAAACAGTTGGTTTTGGATGGCAAATATGCAAATAATGCTGTTTATGTTACGGTTTACAATATGATAAAACCGAAAAAAGAGATTCCGTTTGTGGAACGGGTGACGGTGAAACTGACCCGGTATGATCGCATCAAAATTACTGTCAAAGAAAAACAGTGCGTTGGATACATTGCATTGGAGGAAGGCGGATATGCTTACTTCGACGAAGATGGAAAGGTCGTTGAGATTTCAGACCGTGTCATTGACCGATCCATCGGAGTGACGGGTGTCGCGTTAAAGAAAGCGGAGATTGGGCAGAAAGTTTCGCTGGAAAAAGAACAGTTGAATCTCATGGTTCATCTACTGAAAGCATTGGATAAATACGATTTGAAGATATCTGTTTTGAGTTTTGATGAGGGCGGCAGAGCGACGGTAGCCTACGACAATCTTCTTATTTCAGTAGGAACAGCAGATTTCCTGGAGGAAAAGATGATGCGCCTGCCACATATACTTCCGCAACTGGAAGGACAAGCCGGAACACTACATTTAGAAAATTGGTCAGAAGATAACACAGATATTGTGTTTGAAAAGCCGAGGCAGTAATGCGGACAAATTTGTTTTTTTTTGAAAAATAGGTTGATAAATTACAACAAAATAAGTATTATAGACTATATGAGTTTATAACTAGGAAGATTCTTATGATTTATAGATGGGAAGAAGGAGGAAAAGATCTTGCTTGAGATAATGACGAATGAGGCAGATTCCAGCGCAAAGATTATTGTAGTAGGTGTCGGCGGAGCTGGAAACAATGCTGTTAATAGAATGATTGATGAAAATATTGCCGGAGTTGATTTTATCGGCATCAATACAGATAAGCAGGCACTTGAATTGTGCAAGGCTCCCAGATTGATTCAGATCGGTGAAAAGCTTACCAAGGGACTGGGCGCAGGTGCTCAGCCGGAGATTGGTGAGAAAGCTGCTGAAGAGACAGCGGAGGAGATTGCTTCTCATATCAAGGGTGCGGACATGGTATTCGTTACTTGTGGCATGGGTGGCGGAACCGGTACAGGCGCTGCACCGGTTGTTGCAAAGATTGCAAAGGATATGGGCATCCTTACTGTTGGTGTTGTCACAAAACCTTTCAAATTCGAAGCTAAGACCAGAATGGTAAATGCCACTTCCGGTATTGAGCGTTTGAAAGAGTGCGTAGATACATTGATTGTCATTCCAAATGACAAGCTTCTTGAGATTGTGGATCGAAGAACTACGATGCCGGAGGCGTTGAAGAAGGCAGACGAAGTATTACAGCAGGCTGTACAAGGAATCACAGATTTGATTAATTTACCTGCATTGATTAACTTGGATTTCGCAGATGTTCAGACGGTTATGAAGGACAAGGGTCTTGCTCATATCGGTATCGGTACTGCTAAGGGTGACGAAAAAGCGACAGAAGCTGTTCGTCTCGCAGTTGAGAGTCCACTTTTGGATACCACGATTAATGGCGCTACACATGTCATCATCAATATCTCAGGTGATATTTCTTTGATGGATGCAAATGCAGCTTCTACATATGTGAAAGATTTGGCAGGCGACTCTGTTAACATTATCTTCGGTGCGAAGTATGATGAGACGATGACAGACGAAGCTACCATCACTGTTATTGCGACCGGATTGGAAGAGGGACCTTCCAGACCTTCTGTAGGTTCCCTGCTCAACAACATGCAGTACACAAATACAGCATCAAAGACGACAACTGCTACAACAAGTGCCGGTACAGCCGGTTTGCGTAGCAACGTAGGTGTCACACCGACACAAACTGCTCCAAAGACTCCGCTTACAGAGCCATTTGGGGGCTTGACAAAGCCACAGCAGCCTACCAGTACGGTAAAGCAGGAAGATATCAAGATTCCTGAATTTTTGAAGAATACAAGAAAATAATATAACGGTTTTTGTTTCGACAGAATTTATAAAGCCACTTCCTTATAATCATCTTAGGGTGAAAGGAGGTGGCTTTTTATTTATGCAATTTATTTGGATGTACTTATTCTGGAAAATATGTTGCTGGATTGTTTCAGTCTGTTAGGCGTCGGAATTTTATGTAAGGAGCGAATCTGGTGGTGGAGAGTTTTGCTCGGTACATTGTGTGGCGTGATAACAGGTGTCATCTGCTTTCTTTGTGTGCCGGTTTTTTGGCTGTTTTTACTTCTCATTCTTCTGGTGGTAAATCCATGCATGCTGCAGGTTACATATGGATGGCTTTCGCTGCCAAGGCTGTGTGGACATTATGGCTATTGCGTGGTGCTGAATCTGCTTCTGGGAGGATGTATGAATTTTTTGCGGCAAATGTTACCGGGTCAGTGGACGGAGGTAATTTTGCCGGTTTCGTGTAGTGTCAGTTTGCCGTTGGTTGGGCTTGTGATATACGCGATGAGGAAACGCGAAGAATATGCGGAGGTATCATTTCTTGCAAATGGGCAGGTGAAGACTATGGTGGCGCTAAAGGACACTGGAAACTGTTTGCGGGACCCGTTGACCGGTCTGCCGGTGTGTGTGGTATCGGCAGAGTGGAAGGACCCGCTGAAACTACAGGAAGAAGAACTGCGAAAAATACCATACGAAACGATTAGTGGCAGCGATGAGATACAAGTATACTCCGTCACAAAGTTCTACATAAAAAGGGGAACAGAGATGACGGAGCAGAAGAAAATGTTGCTTGGATTTGGACAGTCGTCCATGTTCAAAGGGAAAAAATACCAAATGATATTACATAAAGATTTTTGCTAGGAGTATTCAAATCATGTGGTTTATTTTAAGAATTTTATCGGAACTGAAACAAGAGGTGCTTTATATAGGTGGTGCGGATGTGTTGCCGGAACCACTCGATCCGGAAATGGAAAAATATTATATTGCGCGCCTGATGGAAAAGGGAGACAAAGAAGCGAAAGAGAAACTGATAGAACACAATTTGCGACTGGTCGTTTATATCGCAAAAAAATTTGATAACACAAAAGTTGGCGCAGAGGATTTGATTTCCATAGGAACGATTGGTTTGATGAAAGCAATCAACACATTTGACGCAGGCAAAAGCATCAAGCTTGCAACATATGCTTCGCGTTGTATAGAGAATGAAATTTTGATGTATTTAAGAAAAAACAGCAAACAAAAATTTGAGGTTTCCATCGACGAGCCGTTAAATGTGGATTGGGATGGAAATGAACTTTTGCTCTCGGATATTCTGGGCACAGAGGAGGACATCATCTACAAGGATTTGGAGACGCAGGCAGATTTGAAACTTTTACATCAGGCGTTAAAAACGTTAAATGGAAGAGAAAAAATGATTATTGAGCTTCGGTTTGGACTACACTCAAAAGACGGGGAAGAACTCACACAGAAACAGGTGGCTGATTTGCTTGGCATTTCGCAGTCTTACATATCGCGTCTTGAAAAGAAGATTATTCGTCGTCTTAACAAGGAAATGGCAAAACAAGTGTGCAGTTAAGTGGCATTCGTTATTCTCTTCTTATTTGCAATCGTTTAGAAATGTATTAAAATATTAATATCATGTGAATTGCAAAGTGAGGGGGAAATATGACAGGGGACATAACGAGTTTAGCTTTCCGTGGAACATGGAGAAGTTATCAGGCGAGAGTTTTGGGGCGCGCAGATAAGTATTTATCAGATGGAAAAATTCATATTGTGGCAGCCCCGGCTCAGGTAAGACGACATTAGGGATAGAACTGACTGGGCGTTTGCAACAACCGGCGTTAATTCTTGCGCCATCCATTACCATGGAGTCTTGCATGCAGTATATCTGGATGGTGGCTCCGGAAGGGATAAGGCTCTTTTTGCACAGACTTGTTGATACTGGTAAATTTTAGTATAATTGTGTAAGACAGAAGAAAGTAAAACAGAAAGGGGTACCTATGAAGATAGAGTTTTTGGGGGCTGCCCATGAAGTGACGGGGAGCTGTCATTATGTTGAAGTGGGTGACAAAAAGTTTTTGGTTGACTGCGGTATGGAGCAGGGCGTGGATATCTACGAGAATCAGGAGATTCCCGTGCATGCAGCGGCGATTGATTATGTGTTTGTGACACATGCGCATATTGATCATTCGGGGTTATTACCACTCTTGTACAGCCAAGGTTTCCGTGGACAGATTTATGCGACGGAGGCGACATGCGAGCTTTGTAATATTATGTTAAAGGATAGCGCACATATCCAGATGTTTGAAGCGGAATGGAAAAACCGTAAAGCGAAAAGAGCGGGTAAGGCAGAAGTGACACCTCTTTATACAATGGAGGATGCACAGGGAGTTTTGGATCATTTTGTTCCGGTTCGTTATCACGAGATGGTTGAATTGTGTGATGAGATACGGCTGCAATTTGTGGATGCCGGGCATTTGCTGGGTTCGTCTTCGATAGAGATATGGCTGACCGAAGGAGAGGAGTACCGCAAGATTGTATTTTCCGGAGACTTGGGACAGGGCAATAAGCCGCTGATCAAAGAGCCGGAGTTTATCAAGGAAGCAGATTATGTGTTGATTGAATCTACCTATGGGGATCGGAAACACAATGCACCGGTGGATTTTGCGAAAGCCTTGGCGCAGATTATGCGGGAGACCTTCACCGCCGGCGGAAATCTTGTCATACCTGCTTTTTCTGTTGGCAGAACGCAGGAGATGCTTTATTTTATACGCCGAATCAAGGAAGAGGGTATGCTCGCCGGCATGGACGATTTCGAGGTGTATATGGATAGCCCGCTGGCAGTTGAGGCCACGGCAGTTTTTCATGAAAATGTATCAGAATGCTTTGATGACGAGGCGAAGGAATTGATTGCCGCCGGAAAAAATCCGATTCGTTTTCCGGGATTGAAGATGGCAGTCAGCAGCGATGAGTCAAAGATGATTAACTTTGATATGAAGCCGAAGGTCATTATTTCCGCATCCGGTATGTGTGAGGCCGGTCGTATTCGTCACCACTTAAAACATAACTTGTGGCGGAAAGAATGTACCATTCTTTTTGTGGGATTTCAGGTGCCGGGAACACTGGGATATCATTTATTAAATGGTGCCAAGGAAGTAAGATTGTTTGGTGAGACCGTCAATGTTGAGGCACGTATTGAGAATCTGCCGGGCATCAGTGGTCACGCAGACAAAAACAAACTGTTGGAGTGGATTGGAGCATTACAAAAAGATCCGACGAAAGTCTTTGTGGTTCACGGTGATGACGCTGTTTGTGATCGCTTTGCAAGAGATATTCGTGATACCCACGGGTTCTGCGCGGTTGCACCATACTCAGGTGATATCTATGACTTGATTACAGGTGAGCGCATTCAGGAAGGCACGCGAGAAGTCAAACAGCGTAAAAAACCATCGAACAAGGCGGTATCCAATGTCTTTGCGAGACTGGTGGCTGCCGGTGAGCGCCTGATGCATGTGATTAACAGTTGCGAGGGCATGGCAAACAAAGACCTTGCCAAGTTTGCGGATCAGATTAACGCTCTGTGTGACAAGTGGAGCAGGTAAGATATTTTTCCATTGATTTTAGCGCATTTTTTTCCAGACGAGAAACCTGTGCCTGAGAAATCTGAATTTCAGAAGCAACCTCCATCTGCGTTTTTCCTTCAAAGAAGCGCAGACGGATAATGTGAGATTCCCGTTCAGGCAATGTGCTGAGGGCATCGTTTAGAGAGAGGGTCTCGACCCAGTTGTCCTCGCGGTTTTTCTTGTCGCTGATTTGATCCATCACATAGAGGGTATCCCCACCATCGTTATAGATAGGGTCGTATAACGACAGGGGACTTTGCATAGCATCCAGAGCGTAGATGATGTCTTCCAGAGGAATGCCAGCTTCGACAGCGATTTCCTCCATCGTCGGCTCGGATGTTTTTTGCTTGCAAAGACGCTCCTTGGCAACGATTGCCTTATACGCGGTATCTCTGAGGGAGCGGGAGATACGAATACTGCTTGAAGTGTCTCTCAAGTATCTGCGGATTTCTCCGATGATCATCGGAACCGCATAAGTCGAGAATTTGACTTCTAAAGTTGGGTCAAAATTGTCAATGGATTTCATCAATCCGATACAGCCGATTTGAAATAAATCATCGAGATTTTCCCCATGACCGCCAAACCGTTTCAATACACTGAGTACGAGGCGCAGATTACCCTTGATGTAGGTTTCGCGTGCCTGCATATCACCTGCCTTTATTTTTGCCCAAAGATTGACTTTTTCATCTTCCGTAAGCAGGGGTAGCGTGGATGTGTTGACACCGCAGATTTCGACTTTATATGCACTCAATGTATTGGCCTCCAGAAATTTTATGTACTGCGATGCGCAAGAGATGTTTTTGGCACATAGATAGGTTGTTGCAAATGAGGAAATTTTATACAAGAAATCTTTTCATTTTTTTCCATATATGATAAAATGCTTTCGTATTCACCGTGTGTTCGCAACCATCCACACGTAAAACAAAACTAAGGAGAGAATAAAATATGAAAAATAAGAGTGCGTTACGATTGACACAGGCTGCAATGATTGCGGCCATTTATGTTGTATTGACCTACTTTATCAACGCTTTCGGGCTTGCAAGTGGGGCAATTCAGGTGAGGATATCAGAGGCTTTGACCATATTGCCGATCTTCACACCGGCAGCGATTCCGGGATTATATGTCGGATGTCTGCTCAGCAACATTTTGACAGGATGTATGGCTTTGGATGTCGTGTTTGGAAGCTTGGCAACATTGATTGGTGCCGTTGGTACATATTTGTTGCGCAAGACCAAGTTTGCATTTACATTGCCACCTGTCCTTGCAAATGCTATTATCGTTCCATTTGTACTCCGCTATGTTTATGGGTTGGAGGACGCCATTTGGTATCTTATCCTGACAGTTGGAGTGGGTGAAGTGATTTCCGTTTGTATTCTGGGAATGATTTTGAAAGCAGCATTATGGAAACATCGCAAGGCAATCTTTAAGTAGAAAAGCAGAGAGGGAGCAAAATGAAAGAAATCCTAGATTTAATCAAAGAAGAAGTGACGGCAGCATTTGTTGACTGCGGATATGATGAAAAATATGGACGCGTCTCTATTTCAAACAGACCTGATTTGTGTGAATATCAGTGCAATGGCGCGATGGCAGCGGCAAAAGAATACAAAAAGGCTCCGATTGCCATTGCGACAGAAGTCTGTGAGAAACTGACAGACAATGCGATGTTTGCAAGCGTGGAGGCTTGCCCGCCAGGCTTTTTGAATATCAGATTAGCCGAGGATTTTTTGGCTTCCTATGCAAATGATATGCTTGCGGATGAACGCCTTGGCATGGATAAGGTTGAGAATCCGAAAACGATTATGATTGACTACGGCGGACCAAATGTGGCAAAGCCGCTTCATGTGGGACATCTTCGTTCTGCGATTATCGGTGAGAGTATCAAGCGTATCGGCAAATTCGTCGGTAATGAAGTGATTGGTGATGTGCATTTGGGAGACTGGGGTCTTCAAATGGGACTAATTATTACAGAACTTCGTTTGCGCAAGCCGGATCTTGTCTACTTTGACCCGGATTATACGGGCGAGTACCCGAGTGAGGCTCCATTTACAATCAGTGAGTTGGAGGAAATCTATCCAACGGCAAGTGGCAAGTCAAAAGAGGATGCCGCCTACAAAGAAGAAGCGATGACAGCGACATATGAATTGCAGCACGGAAACAAAGGGTATCAGGCACTGCTTGCGCATATCTTACGTGTTTCCGTTACGGATTTGAAGAAAAACTATGAGAATCTGAATGTTTCCTTTGAGTTGTGGAAAGGTGAGTCTGATGCACAGCCATACATCCCGGACATGGTAGAAAAGATGAAGGCTGACGGACATGCTTATATCAGCGAGGGTGCGCTCGTTGTAGATGTCAAAGAAGAGACAGACACCAAGGAGATTCCACCATGCATGATTTTGAAGTCAGATGGGGCATCTCTTTACAACACCACAGATTTGGCGACGTTGGTTTGGAGAATGGCAGATTATCATCCAAACAAGGTGATATACGTCGTAGATAAGAGACAGGAACTCTATTTTACACAGGTGTTCCGTTGTGCTCGCAAGACAGGGATTGTGCCTGATGGCACAGAGTTGGAGTTTGTCGGTTTCGGTACGATGAACGGAAAAGATGGAAAGCCATTCAAGACCAGAGAAGGCGGCGTTATGCGGTTGGAGACTTTGGTCTCAGAAATCAACGAAAAGATGTATCAAAAGATTATCGAGAACGATACGATGTCAGAGGAAGAGGCAAAACAAACAGCTAAGATGGTTGCGCTATCAGCTATTAAATATGGTGACCTCTCGAATCAGGCATCAAAGGATTATATCTTTGATGTGGAGCGATTCACATCGTTTGAGGGAAACACAGGTCCCTATATCCTTTACACCATCGTTCGTATGAAATCCATTTTGAACAAATATGAGGCACTTGGTAAGAATGTGGCAGATGCCAAAATTTTGCCGGCAGCTTCGGAGAGCGAGAAATCCCTGATGCTTGAACTTTCCAAGTTTAACGGTTCAGTACGCGGTGCCTATGAAGAGTCGGCACCGCACAAGATTTGTGCTTATATTTACGACTTGGCAAATGCATTTAATCATTTCTATCATGAGACTCGTATTATGGCAGAGGAGAACGATGTAAAACAGGCCGGTTACATTCAGTTGCTTCAACTCACAAAGAAAGCACTGGAACTCTGCATCGACCTTCTCGGATTTGAAGCACCGGAGCGTATGTAATTGTTTGCAACAAACTATTAAGGATTTCCAACAAACATCCGATACATTAGATAAGTAATAGTGTCAAAACGGATTTTGACAAAACGCATTTTTCAAGGAGGAAAAGATTATGAGCGTAGTATCTGATGTTATGTCTAGTGTTCAAAGTACGCCGATAGAGGAGACTGCGAACACATCAAAAAAGTCTAAGTTTTATGGAAAAACGGTCGGTGAACCCCAGTTGAGCGACAAAGCTGCCAAGTATTATGAACAGCTCAAGAGTAAGTATTCCAATATGGATTTTATTCTTGTCAGTGCAGACCAGAAGGAAGCTGTGAAGGCGAAGGCTGCCAGTTATGCGAACGGCAACAGCATGGTTGTTTTGATTGATGAAGAGAAAATTGAAAAGATGGCGGAGGATAAAAACTTCCGCGAAAAGTATGAGGGCATCATTCGCAATGCGGCAACAGGGCTTTCACAGATGGTCGAGAAAATCAAGGCGTCCAGTGCAAATGTCAAGGGCGTCGGTATGCAGGTGAATGATAATGGAACGACCTCATTCTTTGCTGTGATGGACAAATCGTTTGCAGATCAGCGGGCAAGAATAGAAAAGCGCGCCGCTGCCAAACAGGAAGAAAAGAAGGCTGCAGCGAAAAAGGCAAAGAAGGAGCAGGCGGAAGAACGGCTGGATCATATTCGCGAGAAGAATCATGCCAAGACGGAAAAGGCGGAGGATGACACCGTCACCATCACGGCTTCTTCGATGGAAGAATTGATGCAAAAAGTTGACGATTATGTGCAGATGACAAGAAGCGATTTCGTTCAGACAGAGGCAGAAAAAACGATGGGACAAAGTATCGATTTCTTCTTGTAGAAAGGCGGTATTATGAATGTCAATGCCAGTCAATTATATTTGTTCCGTCAGATGAATCCGTATGCACAAAAACGGAACAATGAAGCGAGCAATTTGTTGAGAGTATTTTATGACCAAAATCAGCGTGGACAAAACAGGACCATGGAAGATTTTCGTAAGGATTTAAAAGATCTCTACCGAACAGACCAGAGAAGTATGCAGAATTCTTACGACTATGCGAGTCGTATTGCGAACGACAGATTGCAGTATGCAAATTCACTCAGCACGGCGCGAACAAAGTCAAAGAATACAACAAATGAACTGAAAAAATTGAACTATAATTTTAAGGCGATTTCGGCACAGATTATCCGCAGTAAGACATCAAATGCAGCGCGGCAGGCTGCGAGCAAAGCGAGAGCAGAGGTTGCGAGACTCAAACGGCTTCGTAAGGGCAACGGGTATGATGACGAGGAATTGCAGTATGCAATTGCGCATGCGCAGGCGATGGAGCGCGTGGCAAAGAAAAAAGTAAAACATCTTCTGGAAGAGGAGATGATTCATGTCACGGACGAGCAAGGTCTGAGCGGACGAGTTGAGCCGATCGATGTGGACGAAGAGGTTGAGGAAGTCGAAGAAGCGTCGCAGGAGGAACTCTCAGACGAACTCACCGAGGAGATGGCACAGGAAATGGAAGATGCGGCTGCGGCGGAAGAAGAAATCATGTATGAACTGATGCAGTCAGTGGATGAACTTTCTGCAATGCAGGAGATGATGGCAGATGCCATGGAAGAAATGCTTACAGATATGGATATCACAGACATGCTGGACGATCTGATGGATGTGGTGGACTTCAAGATGACGGAAGCCGATTTTAAGATGCTAAAGACAAAGCACCGCACAAAAGAAATGAAAGAGATTGTAAAAGCGGATGCAGAATACTTGAAGGCGATGTTTGGCAAGTATCAGGCAGACATGAATTCTGCATCATCGGGAGCAGTATCAATGCCTTCCGGAGGTGATGCGGCACCGGTTGTATCAGTGACACCGGAAATGTCGGCTATGCCTGCTATGCCGAGTGGCGGAATTGATTTTTGTGTTTGATTTGAAACTGTCGCAGATTACTTTGAAGGATAGTGACTGCGATGGAGGTGACGAGTGAAAGTGTTGCAAGGATGACGAAATCGATGATGGCAATCGGTGTTACATAAACGATTTTTACAATGGCATAGAAGTAGTAGCAGTAAAAGGAATGAATGAGCCAGATATTATTGCTGTGTTTGCCAAAAAACTGCAACAGGGAATTGCACCTTGGAGCATGACGAAACAGAGTCCAGCATGCGATAATAAAGATGGGCACGAGTAACTCGTCAAAAAGAGAATATGGTAAAAAAATTCTTGCATAAAAGGTAAGAATGATGGCGGCGATAGAGCCGATGATTTGGAGAGCCACATTGCGATTTGCGATGTGGTTCTCTATTTCTTCCAGAACATGATATTTGCCAAAAACCATACCGAGAAGAAAGCATAGACTCGTGCCATCCAACAGCCATTTGTCAACGAGGAAGGTGAATACGACAGTTTTACCATAGATGCGTTGATAAAGAACAAACCATAGGATGCCTTGAAGCAACATAAGGAAAAGGTATTCGCCCCAGAAATGCTTGCACCATCTGGTGAGATAATAGTAAAGTGTTCCCGTCAGAATCATAAAAAGGTACGCGCGAAGGAACCACCATTCCCTGTTGTAGGTGGCGTTCCATCCGATGAGATTTAAGAACAATTCTTTGATGTCAAAATGGTCATAAGCGGTGCAGATTGCGGCGTCGTGCGTATATAATCCCTGATGTTGGAAGAATAAAAAGCCAATCGGGACAAAAATGAGAAAGATGAACCAATAATTGAGATACAGCCCTTTGATTTTTTGAAACAGGAGTTTACCCGGCCGGTCCGTTTTGGATAGATTGATATACCATCCATAACCACCAAGAAAGAGAAAGAGGGATACACAGATTTTGCCAAACGAGCCAATGAGTGAGAGATAACTGTGTTCGCCCATGTATAGCCATGTGGAATAGGAAAAGCCACTTGGTATACGGTCCGCAAACGCGAACATATGGTGTGCGAGCATCAGTAACACGGCAATGCCTTTGATGAGTTTTGTGTTTTCTCTTGAAAATGTAATTTTTTTTTGTAATTCCATCGTACTTCCTCTTTTGAACAGATACCAAGTTATGGTATTATTTTACTGTAATAAGATAAAATTATCAAAAGGTATGGAGAAAAGGATGAAAACAAAAAAGCGTAACAGATATTCGATTGTATTTATCATAGTGGGAGCAGTGCTGGCGAGCTTTTCCGTAGCGTGTATTATTTTGCCAAACGATGCGATTGATTACGGAACAGCGGGTATTGCAATCATTATCAGTAAACTGACAGGATGGAATTTGTCATTATGTGTGGTTGGCGTATTTTTGCCATTTTTGATTTTGGGTGCAGTCTCACTGGGCAAAGAGTTCTTTTTCAGAGCGGTGATTGGCTCTGCTACATATGCCGTCGGTCTGGCGTATTTTGAGAGGATTCCGTTTGAACTGAACACGGAACATTTTCTGGCAGTTATTTTTGGCGGCGCAATTTTGGGAATAGGGCTTTCGCTGATTCTGCGATTCGGCGGCTGTATCGATGGTTCAGAAATCTGGGCCAGTGTCGTAGTTGAAAAGATTTCCGAGAAGACGAAGAAGAATTATAGTATGACGGGATTTCTCGTTGCATTCAATGTAGTTGTGTATACCATTGTATTTGTTATGATTGATCGCAACAGTGCATTGCTGAGCCTGCTTGTCTATGTCGTGGCGACAGCAATCATTGATCACTTCACAGATCACTTTGAGGCAATCAAGCAGGTGACAATTATCACGAAAAAACCGGACGCGATGATCGAATGCATCACAAATGATTTGCACAAAACATGTACGATTATGGATTCCTATGGCGCCATTGCCGGCGAGAACAAGACATTGATTTGTTATGTGAGTTATTTTGAGTTGCAGAAACTGCGAGAGATTATAGATGAGTTTGAGGATTCTGCGTACATCACTGTGACGACGATAGATGAGATTATAAGTTAGCAGAACGAGGAGGAAAGTCTTTGATTAGGCAATTTCATTATGTTGCTTCTTCATTTGACATCTGATAGGCGTATCCATATAATTTAAGATAGTATGGAAATAAGAGCAAAAAAAGAAAGAAGAGGTACAATTATGAATGTTGCAGTGAGATATTACACAAAATCAGGAAACACAAAAAAACTTGCCGAAGCTGTTGCGGATGCAGTCGGTGTGACGGCAGAAACAACCGAAAAAGGCCTTACAGAGGATGTGGATATTCTTTTCTTGTGCAGTTCGGTCTATGCTTATGGCGTAGATGAAAGTGTCAAAAGGTTTATTTCAGGCATTGATGTAAAAGTTGGGAAGGTTGTCAATGTCAGCACGGCCGCACTGGTGAAATCTACTTATAAGCAGGTCGGAAAACTTTTGCAGGAAAAGGGGATTGTGCAGGCGGAAGAAGAATTCTACTGCAGGGGTTCTTTTGGACCGGTGCATAAGGGAAAGCCGGATGAAAACGACTGCAAGGATGCCGCTGCATTTGCGAAGAAGATTGTAGGAGATAAGGAAATGTAGTTGTGTAGGCGATTGAAGAAATGCTGGTAGCATGGATGATATGAAACCGTGGGATTTTGTTCCACGGTTTTTCTATGTTTATAGATTGAATTAACAGTCCAATGACAAGAATTCCAAGGTTAACAGTCGAATTTCTGCATATAATAATACATAAGTGTGACACAAATATTGACAGGCTTGATATAAATATGGTACTGTCTATGTGTGGAGGTGAGACTATGTTGAAATCTTACTTAATGGAAAACTATGGATATAATGAACCGATTTTTTTAAATTATTTGACAATAGAAGGAATGACAGAGAATGCAGTTCGCCAATCGGTGAAGAGACTTGTGGCATATGGTTTTTTGGAGCGATATGATAACGGAATCTATTACATTCCCAAACAGGAAGGATTATTAGGAAAGAGTTATCTGGATCCGGTTCTTGTTATTACGCGCAAATATGTAAAAAACAAGTCTGAAACATATGGATATATAACAGGATTATCTTTTGCAAACCAACTTGGATTAACAACACGGATGCCTGCAGTAATAGAGGTAGTTACAAATAGAGAATCTACAAACGGACGCATGATTACAGTGGGAAATTTGAAGGCTAGAATTAGAAAGCCTACCGTTACTGTTTCGGATAACAATGCAGAACTGTTGCAATTTTTGGACAGCATCGGACAGGCTGAAAAGTACACTGAGTTGCCAATGGAAAAAACTATAGATACAATGATCTCTTATGTAAAAGAAAAAGGATTTACAAAAGATCAACTTGCGGAAGTCTCATCTGTATTAACCGGTGCAACTGCCAAAAAATTAATAGAATGGGGGATGATTTATGAATTTGCATCATGATCAAGAAGCTTTTTCCGAATTAATTATCGGTGCGGCCAATGAACTGTCAATTCCAACTAATGTAATCGAAAAGGATTACTATGTTACAGTTGCTTGCTTCGGATCAATGGAAAACAATCATACGGCATCCAATTAGAAAGGCGGCGGAATAAATGGCTACAACGAGAGAATTTCATGATTATGTGGTAGAGAATCTTCTGAGGATTGGTGATATTACTACGAGAAAGATGATGGGAGAGTACTGTGTTTATTATAAGGGAAAGTTGATTGGGGATATGTGTGACAACCAGTTTTTCCTGAAAGCTACAGATTCGGTGCTGCGACTTATGCCGGATGCGGATAGAGCATATCCGTATGAGGGCTCTAAGACTTTGATGGCTGTTGTAGATAATATAGAAAATGAAAAATTGATGGAAGCGGTTTTGAATGCAATGTATGACGAATTGCCGGAGCCGAAGAAGAAGGGAAAGTAATTGAATGGGGAACCTTGGGCGAACTGTAAAAAAGTGGCAAGGGAGAAATAGAAATGATGACATTTGATGATTTGAAGAAGGATATAACAAGATACAGAGATATTGATTTTTTCAAAAATGCAGATGATGATAGTATTGTTAATTTCTTATGTGTTATTTATCTAATAGTGATGGGAGAATATAAAACACAGAAAAAATGGGAAGGTTTTGCGAATGAAATTAAGAATAAGAGCCGATTCTTCCCAGAGAGTAATCTTTTGAACAAAATAGAAGTATTATCAAAGCAGGCAACATGCATTGTGAAAAAAGGCGAATTATTATATCGAGCAAGAGATTATGCACAATCTGATTTTAGGTAAAATCATCAAATCTTTATCGACATTAATAAAAGAGAGAATTTTCTGATTTGTTGCTGGAAGACAACGATATTTTTAGTGGAGCAGCCATGAGTTTTTGGCTATGCGCTTATATAATAACAAGGAAAAAGCGGAGCATATTTTGGAACGTTGTAATATTTTTTTGAAGGAGCAAAAACCATTTTATGGATTTGATAAAAAGAATTCGGATGCTCCGCAAAACGCATGTGCAAAGGAGGGAAGAACTAATCCCCAAGGGATATATCTATACACTGCAAAAGATATAAAGACTGCTATATTGGAGAGTCACTCGCAGATGCAAAAAATGTTTAATATTTGTACAATAAAAGTTGTAAAAGATGCTAGAATTTATGATTTCACATATTCACCTATGGAAATCAATGAAAACGAGTATTCAAAATATTCTGATTTACATACGATCTCAGAAGAATTCTCAGAACCTAATTTTGGAGATGCCATAGAGTATTTGCCGACGCAGTTTTTATGTGAGTATATACGAAAAATGGGATTTGATGGTATCAAATATAAAAGTTCTGTATCTGTTAATGGTTATAATATACTGTTTTTTGACACGGATGAAAAAACACGCTTGTATGATATTATTGGATCAAACATATATACAGTTAATTTGATTGATATTGATTTTTGTCAGGAATTTCCAATAGATTATGAAGTATAGAAAATTAAAGTATATAGAGCAATAGATTTGTTATTGAAACTATTACCATAGTTTGTTTTCGATTTTCAGTTCATAGTGAAGAATGTCTTCATATACAAGTTAAAAATCTATAACACTAAAGGGTAATGAAAAACGATAAGTGTAAAATGGGAAGGAAAGTAAGATGATTTACACAATTACAAAATTATCATATCTCATAATTGCCGGTGCAATCATCTGGCTGGTAATGGCAATCTATTTATACAACCAGACAACATATAAGAAAGCAACCGGAAACAATTTCT
>CAYPAA010000023.1:0-36369 GCA_964408625.1 uncultured Roseburia sp.
GAGGGAGGTTAGGTGTAAGACATGTCAAGTGTAACAGTTAAAGAAAATGAATCTTTAGATAGCGCATTACGCAGATTCAAGAGAAACTGTGCTAAGGCAGGTATCCAGCAGGAAATCCGCAAGAGAGAGCACTATGAGAAGCCAAGCGTAAAGCGTAAGAAAAAGTCTGAAGCTGCTAGAAAACGCAAGTACAACTAAGACTTATTTAGAAGAGATGCGATAGTTCGCATCTCTTTTTTTGTTTTGCGCCTCCCCCGCGCCGACCAAAAATTTCTTTGTCATATTCATGACACTTCTTCATATATTTAACTATGGCTACAAAACTTGAGGACGAGTTATTAAAAATTTTTCCTGTAACACTGCGGAATCTGTTGGTGCACGTGAACTGGTATCGGGAGGATTTGGAAGAAATTCGATTGCGGGTAGGACAACCACTTCTTTTTTTGTATGGGGGGAGAGCAGAATATATACATAGGAGCAGTCGAACATTTACAGATTCCTGGCGAGACGGTCTTTGCGTTACGGAAGAACAAATGCAGGAAATGCTTTTGTATCTTTGCGAGTATTCGAAATATGCGTATGCAAAACAGCTTCAGCAGGGATTTATCTCTCTGGAAGGCGGTATCCGCGTTGGTGTCGCCGGTGAGAGGATGGGTGAGGATGGTGAGCATCTTGGGATAGAGCACCCTATGTTTTTTAACATACGTATTCCGAACCAGAAAAGAGGGTGTGCCGATTGGGTGCTTCCTTGGATATGTGAAAAGGGGATGTTACAGCACACGCTGATAATCGCGCCACCCGGTGCGGGAAAAACAACATTTTTGCGTGACCTCTTACGACGCCTGTCACAGGAGACATGGTGCCGCAGCATTGCCGTGATTGATGAGAGATACGAGATTGCGGCTTGCTATCGCGGTGTGCCTAAAAATGACGTGGGAATTCATACCGATGTGTATTCGGGGTATGACAAGGCAACGGGATGTATGCAGGCGGTGCGGACAATGGCGCCACAGATTTTAGCGGTGGACGAGATTGGCGGCGCACAGGATGGAAATGCATTAGCGTATGCAATGCGATGTGGCGTGCGCATTGTTGCGACAATGCATGCGGGTTCCTGGAAAGAATTTGTGTGGCTGCGAGAAAACAAGCCGGAGTATCAAAAACTGGGATTTGGGCGCATGATCTGGATAGACAAAGGCGAAGATGGAAAGCGCTTCTATCAGGTATATGACGGGAAAGGAGAGGTGCTATGTGCAAATACATAGGGGGTGTGGTATTTCTTCTTGGGGGAATTGGGTTGTTGGCGCAACAGTTTCTGTCACAACAGGAGCGGACGCGATTTTTACAGGAGATGAATCAATCCATATTGCGTCTGCACCAAAGCATAACAAGGCGAAATCTACCTGTTCTTTTGGCACTTTCAAAGGAACAGGGGCAATGTGACAAAATGCTGTTGCCTTATTACGAAAAGGTGCGAAAGCAGTTGCAGCAATATGAAAGCAATCAGGTGTTTGCTATCTTTTGGAAAGAGGTGACACCGGAAATGATAAGACATACAAAAGAGGAGGAGAGGCGCTTGTGGGTACAGGCTCTTTGCTCTTTGTTTTTGGTGGAAAGTCCAGGGGAGGATGCCGGATTTTTGGCATATTACGAAGGTTTCTTGGATATGTTGAAAAAAGATTATAGTACAAAAAAGGAGAGACAAAAGGTGACAGCTTGTACCACCGGTATGGGACTTTTGATGCTGTTATTGCTTTTGCTGTAAAAGATATGCCGATAAGTCTTTTGTTTAAGATAGCAGCAGTTGGAATTATTGTGACCATTTTAAATCAAGTGTTGAAGCACAGTGGAAGAGACGAACAAGCTTTTTTTGTTACATTGGGTGGTTTGCTTGTCGTTTTGTTTTGGATTGTACCATACATAATGGACTTGTTTAAAATGATGGAGACACTGTTTGATATGTAGGAGGAAAAATGGATATTATTAAGACTGCGGCTGTCGCGATATGTGCGGTGTTACTGGCGCTTTTGTTTCGTGGACAAAGGCCCGAATACGCGACCCTGATCAACCTGGCTTGCTGTATTTTTATTTTCTTTTGTATCGTGTGGAAAATGCGGGAGGTTTTGTTGTATATTACGAAACTTTCTTCTTTTATACAAATCGATCAGACATACATCATGTCCGTCATGAAAATGATTGGTATTACCTATATTGCTGAGTTTGCCTCGGCAATCTGTAAGGACGCGGGGTACAGCAGTGTGGCGGGACAGATTCAGGTGTTTGCAAAACTGTCAATTTTAGTATTGAGTATGCCGGTACTTTTGACATTTCTTTCGACTGTGGGTGAGTTTTTATGAGCAGGACAGAGGAACTGGAGGAACTCTTGGGTGCTATCGATTTTGGTGGAATCGATGAAGCGTTATCCGATGTGTCAGTGTTTTCAAAGGTAAGTTTTGGTGAACTGGTTTGGAACATGATTATGGGTGAGGGACAACCTACCGAACAACTGGGGCAATGGGTATGGAATCTTTTTCTTGGTGAGTGGGAGGCAAATAAGACCTATCTGGTCTACATTTTGCTTTTGGCAGTGGCGTTTTCGCTCTTGAAAAATTTTGCGCTCGTATTTGAAAAATCGTATGTATCTAATGTATGTTTCCTGCTTGTGTATGGGCTTTTGATGGTACTATTGATGAAATCCGTCATGATACTGAATGGTGTCGTGGAGGGGGCAATCGAAGTCGTCATTGATTTTATGACTGCCTTTATCCCCGTGTTTGCGACCACGGTGGTGGTGTCTAAGGGAAATGCGACCGCAATGGGATTTTATGAACTGGGATTTTTGGTCGTATATGTGGTGCAATGGATACTCAGCTACGGCATGATTCCGCTGGTGCGTATGTATGTGGTAATGGGACTTTTGAATTACGTGGTTGAGGAAGGCAGGTTCAGCAAACTGACAGACTTGCTGGAGAACATTATTACCTGGGCGCTGAAAATGTTGACATCCATTGTTCTGGGGCTGAATATTATCAAGAATGCCATTGCGCCCGTGGGGGATACTTTTACGAGACAGACACTTCGGAAGTCGCTGGCATTTGTTCCCGGGATTGGCTCTACCTTGACGGCAGTTTCAGATTTGTTTTTGGCTGCGGGTGATGTGATTCGCGGTGGGATTGGTGCGACGGCGCTTGTGGCACTGATTGCGATTGTTGCAGTCCCATTGTTTAAAGTGGGGGTGATGGCGATGTTATACCGCATTATGTCGGTGTTTGTGGAGCCGGTGGCCGACAAACGTATCAGCAATGCCATTTTAATTGCATCAAGGGGAGGGAACATGTTGTTTCGCATTTTGACAACCTGCGTGATTTTGGTATTTATCACTGTGGCGATGACAACATTGATAGGAGGAATGCGATGAGTGCCTTGAGCCAGTGGGTGAAAGAATATATTGGTCTGTTTTTGGCATGCACCCTTGTGCTCTATGTGATTCCGTCAAATGAGTACCGCGGGTATTTGCGTTTTTTTCTGGAGATGATATTGGTGCTTTTTTGTTTGCGGCCGATGGTTGCACTTTCACACTTGGATTTGGAGGATGACTGGGAAAAAACATATCGCTCTTTTTATGAGGAAATGGAACTTAGGGAGAGGGAGGCGGAAGATATGTCCTATTTGGACTGGGGATATATTGATACATTGACATCGCTTAGTGAGGAGCAGGAAGAATGAGTGGAAAAGATGGGAAGTGGCTTCAAAAATATCAAAAGATATTTCGCCATATGGATAAACAAAAATGGATTGTCTGTATTTTGATAGGCGCGCTTCTTCTTGTGATTGCAATCCCGGTGGAACCGGAGGAGAAAAAGATGTCGCAGGAGGAAAAAAAGGTAACGGAGGAGCAGGTATCCGCCGATGCGTATGAAGCACAGATGGAAAAGCGTTTGGAGCGTTTGCTGGAACAGATGGATGGCGTAGGGTGTGTGGATGTGATGATTACGTTGGAAGACGACGGTGTCAGCGTGGTGGCGCAGGATGTAAATCGAACATCGTCCACTGCGAAGCAGGGGGAGGAAACGAGGCAGGAGACCTCAGCAGAGGAAAGTACCGTCTTTTCGGGAGATGAACCTTATCAGATGAAACACACGACACCAAAGGTGCGAGGTGTCTGTGTGGTGGCACAGGGGGCAGGAAACAGTGAGACGAGAGTAAAAATCTACGAAGCGGTACAGGCATTATTTTCTATCGAGGCACATAAGATATCAATAGTAGAAATGGGTGTACAGGAGGGAACATGAAACACATATTTCGTAAGAATCAATTGATTGTCACAGCGTTGGCACTTATGATTGCGGCAGCAGGCTATCTCAATTATACATATGAGGCAGATGAAAAAGAAATTGCAACGATGGCAGAAGAGAGCAATGAGGAGGAGGCGAAGGAGAAGACAAAGGAGGAAAAGACAGCAAAGCAGGAAACTGACGAGGACATGGGAGATGAAACAGCGGGAGAGACGGTGCTTACGGAGAGTGACAGTATTGCCATTTCGAAGGCTGCGGCATTGAAGATGGACAGAGAGCAGACGAGAGCGGCTGGAAAGGCAACTCTTTTGGATGTGGTGAACAACAAGGAGTTGACAGAAGCAGAGCGACAGGGTGCCGTGGATGAACTTGCAAAAATGACGGACATATCTGAGCGGGAAGTTGCCTGTGAGATGATGTTGCAGTCGAAGGGATTTGAGGAGGCGATTGTCAGCATTTCCGGTGAAGGGGCAGATGTCATCATCAACAAAAAGGAAGTGACCGATGCGGAGCGCGCACAGATTGAGGACGTGATTCAGCGAAAAGGTGGGATATCGCCGGATCATATTGTGATATCTGCGATGAATTAACTGCAAATTCAGGCAACATCTTGACAAGAACTTCCTGTGTGGGCTAAACTGAATCGGGATTCGAATTGAGGAGGAATCAAGATTGTCTAATTTACAGAGTGAGATTGAAAAAAGAAGAACATTTGCCATCATTTCCCACCCGGATGCTGGTAAGACGACGTTGACAGAGAAGTTCTTGTTATATGGTGGGGCGATTAATTTGGCAGGGTCCGTAAAGGGGAAAGCAACTGCCCGGCATGCGGTATCTGACTGGATGGAAATTGAGAAGGAGCGAGGTATCTCTGTGACTTCATCGGTTTTGCAGTTTCATTATGATAATTACTGTATCAATATTCTGGATACGCCGGGACATCAGGATTTCTCGGAGGATACGTATCGTACCCTGATGGCTGCAGATTCTGCTGTTATGGTAATTGATGCATCAAAAGGTGTTGAGGCGCAGACGAGAAAGTTGTTTAAGGTTTGTGTGATGCGGCATATTCCCATCTTTACTTTTATTAACAAGATGGACCGTGACGCGAATGACACATTTGAACTTTTGGATGATATAGAGAAGGAACTTGGAATTGCGACATGCCCAATCAACTGGCCGATTGGTTCAGGAAAGAATTTTAAGGGGGTATACGATCGTAATACAAAGCAGGTGCGTACATTTGCAGATACCCTGAAGGGTACAAAAGAAGGTACTGAAAAATTGATTGCACTTGATGATACTGATTTGGTAGAAGAAATCGGTGAAGACAATAAAGCGATTTTGTTAGATGAGATAGAATTATTGGACGGAGCGAGTGCAGAGTTTGATATGGATTTGGTATCAAAGGGTGAATTGTCACCGGTATTCTTTGGCTCGGCTCTTACGAACTTTGGCGTGGAGACATTTTTGCAGCATTTTTTACAGATGACGACATCGCCACTCCCTAGAAAATCAGATGTCGGGGAGATTGATCCGTTCTCGCCGGACTTTTCTGCGTTTGTATTCAAAATTCAGGCGAACATGAACAAGGCGCACAGAGACCGTGTTGCATTTATGCGCATCTGTTCCGGTGAGTTTGACGCCGGGATGGAAGTATTCCACATACAGGGAAACAAAACCATGAAGCTTTCGCAGCCACAACAGTTGATGGCGCAGGAGAGAAAGATTGTGGACAAGGCGTACGCGGGTGATATCATCGGTGTGTTTGACCCGGGGATATTCTCGATTGGAGATACCATAGTAAGCGGTAAAAATAGGTTTGCATTTGAGGGAATTCCTACCTTTGCACCGGAGCATTTTGCACGCGTGCGTCAGGTGGACACGATGAAACGTAAGCAGTTTATGAAGGGGATTACGCAGATTGCGCAGGAGGGTGCGATTCAGATTTTTCAGGAGTACAACACCGGTATGGAGGAAATTATCGTCGGCGTTGTCGGTGTGCTTCAGTTTGATGTCTTGAAATATCGGTTGAACAATGAATACAATGTGGAGATTCGAATGGAGAACCTTCCTTATGAGCACATTCGCTGGATTGAAAATAAGGATATCGATTTGGACAAGATTTCCGGCACCTCCGATATGAAGAAGATAAAGGACTTGAAAGACCGTCCGTTGCTTCTCTTTGTCAATAGTTGGAGTGTTGGCATGACGCTGGAGCGAAACGAGGGACTGATTCTCTCTGAGTTTGGTCGGGAATAAAGAACTGTCCATTAATAACTTGTAATTTGACTTGTCTAAATCCGCACAGTCTGCGTTGTCATCAGTCGTCGTATATCGGTATGCCTCCTTCTTCCGCCTTGCCTGTACGAATTTATCCTGCATCATTTGCACAAGTTATTTTCGGACGGTTCCCAAGAGTTTGCTTGACAAGTTTTCTGTTACAGATATAATGAAAGACAGTGGTATGTTCCACTGTCTTTTTTTCGTTTTTGCAGTGACCGATATTCTCGGTGTATATTTCCAAAAGGAAATTTTTTGATTTTCTGGTTGACTTTTACTTTGAAGTATAATACTATAATAAAAAAAGCGAACACAAGTTCGATATTTGGAGGGCGATAATATGGCAAATGAAGATAAGATGAGAGCGCTTGACGCAGCGATTTCCCAGATAGAGAAGCAGTACGGAAAAGGATCTGTGATGAAACTCGGTGACACGAGCAATCAGATGAAGGTGGAGACAGTACCAACAGGTTCTTTGAGTTTGGATATCGCATTGGGGCAGGGTGGCTTGCCAAAGGGACGTATCATTGAGATATACGGACCGGAGTCGAGTGGTAAGACAACCGTAGCGTTACATGCGGTCGCTGAGGTACAGAAGGCTGGTGGTATTGCCGGCTTCATTGACGCGGAGCATGCGCTAGATCCGGTCTATGCGAAGAATATCGGCGTTGACATTGACAATTTATATATTTCTCAGCCGGATAATGGTGAGCAGGCATTGGAGATTACAGAGACGATGGTGCGTTCCGGTGCAGTTGATATTGTGATTGTAGACTCTGTTGCAGCGCTGGTGCCGAAGGCGGAGATTGACGGCGACATGGGTGATGCTCATGTGGGCTTGCAGGCTCGTTTGATGTCTCAGGCATTGCGTAAGCTGACAGCAGTGATCAGCAAGTCAAATTGTATCGTTATCTTTATCAACCAGTTGCGTGAAAAGGTTGGTATTATGTTTGGCAATCCGGAGACGACGACAGGCGGTCGTGCGCTGAAGTTCTATTCCTCTGTCCGCTTGGATGTGCGCCGTATTGAGGCGTTGAAGCAGCAGGGCGAGACGATTGGAAACAGAACCCGTATCAAGGTCGTTAAGAACAAGATTGCACCGCCATTTAAAGAAGCGGAGTTTGACATTATGTTTGGACAGGGTATCTCGAAGGAAGGCGATATTCTTGATATTGCATCGGACCTTGACATTGTAAATAAATCCGGTGCATGGTATGCATACCAGGGGGAGAAGATTGGACAGGGGCGTGAGAATGCAAAGCAGTTCTTAAAGGAACATCCGGAAATCTGTGATGTCATCGAAAAGCAGGTTCGTGCGCATTATTTCATGGATGATGCTGCAGAGAATGCAGAGGAAGAAGTGCCTGTAGAAGAGTAATTACTTATGGTTTATATTACATCAATTACAACTGTTAAAAACTATAAGAAGAAAGTCTGTCTCAGCGATGGGACAGACTTTGTTCTCTACAAGAAGGAAGTTTATGCCTACGGTTTGAAAGAAGACATGGAGATTTCTGACGAACTGTATCAACGACTTTTGACTGAGGTGTTTATTCCGAGAGCAAAGAGTCGTGCCATGCATTTGTTGGAGACGATAGACCGCAGCGAAAAACAACTTCGTGCGAAACTGCGTGAGAGTGGCTACCCGGACGAGGCGATCAATGAGGCTGTCGCCTATGTGGCGTCGTATCGCTATGTGGATGATGAGCGGTTTGCTCGTTCGTATATCCGTTTTTATCAGGAGAGCAGGAGCCGTGTACGTGTGACACAGGATTTGATGAAAAAAGGGATTTCCCGTGAAGTGATTGACCGGTGTATGGAAGAGGAGTACCAGCAGTCTCAGTTTGAATTGATTTCCAGACTTTTGGTGAAGCGCCACTACGATAGAACAACTGCTACGAGGGAAGAACAGGCGAAGATGTACCGTTTCCTAATGCAGAGAGGGTTTGCTTCTGCGGATATAGCAAAGGCATTGTCTATGGACTGGGAAATTTAGATAAACGGCACCGGATTACTGTCAGATGCTTGACAGAATACACAATAAAGGCTAAAATTTATTTGTTGTATTTATATGCAAATTTGTATTTTTTCTTGTTATATATACAATAAAATTTCATAAAGGAGGTGCTCCTGTGCTGACAACAATCATTGCAGTAATTGTTACATTAGTTGTTGCAGTTCCGGTGTCTCTTGCCATTGCGAATTCTTACTACAAGAATACATCTTCAAAGAAGGTGGGTAGCGCAGAGGAGAGGGCTCGTGAGATTATTGACGAGGCAGTCAAAAGTGCAGAGACAAAGAAGCGTGAAGCACTCTTAGAGGCGAAGGAAGAGTCTTTGAAGACTAAGAATGAGCTTGACAAGGAGATTCGCGAACGCAGAGCAGAAATTCAGCGTAATGAGCATCGTATTCTCCAGAAAGAAGAAAATCTGGACAAGAAGACGGATGCCCTTGAGAAGAGAGAAGCTGAATTTGCGAAGAAGGAAGTTACACTGGTGAAGCAGAGGGAAGAAGTTGCTAAATTAAACCAGCAACGAGTACAGGAACTAGAGAGAATCTCCGGATTGACCTCCGAACAAGCAAAAGAATTTCTTTTAAAGACTGTTGAAGAAGATGTAAAACTTGACGCTGCGAAGTTAGTCAAGGAATCCATTGCTCAGGCAAAGGATGAAGCGAACAGGAAAGCAAAGGATATTGTAGTGACAGCGATTCAAAAGTGCGCCGCAGACCATGTGGCAGAGACTACAATTTCTGTTGTTCAGCTTCCTAATGATGAAATGAAAGGAAGAATCATCGGTCGTGAGGGACGAAACATTCGTACTCTTGAGACACTTACCGGTGTAGAGTTGATTATAGACGATACGCCGGAAGCAGTTATTCTTTCCGCATTTGATCCGGTTAGACGTGAAGTGGCTAGAATTGCACTTGAAAAATTAATTGTAGATGGACGTATTCATCCAGCTAGAATTGAGGAGATGGTTGAGAAGGCTCAGAAAGAAGTTGAGACTTTGATTCGTGAAGAAGGTGAAGCTGCCGCATTAGAAGTTGGTGTTCATGGTATTCACCCAGAACTTATCAAGCTTCTTGGAAAGATGAGATATCGTACAAGCTACGGTCAAAATGTATTGAAACATTCGATTGAGGTCGCCCAGTTAGCAGGATTGCTTGCGGCTGAAATTGGCGTAGATGTGAGAGTGGCAAAGCGTGCAGGTTTGTTACATGATATTGGTAAGGCGGTAGACCGCGAGATGGAAGGATCTCATATTCAACTCGGTGTTGAACTTTGTAAGCGTTACAAAGAATCACCGGTTGTTATCAATGCGGTTGAAGCACATCATGGCGATGTAGAGCCGGATACATTGATTGCATGTTTGGTACAGGCTGCAGATACCATTAGTGCTGCCAGACCAGGTGCCAGACGCGAGACATTGGAAGCATATTCCAACAGATTACAACAGTTAGAAGAAATTACCGACGGATTCAAAGGGGTTGAAAAATCTTTTGCTATTCAGGCAGGTAGAGAGGTTCGAGTAATGGTAGTTCCAGACCAGGTTAGTGATGCCGATATGGTATTGTTAGCTCGTGATATTTCTAAGAGAATTGAAGCAGAGCTTGATTATCCGGGTCAGATCAAAGTAAATGTTATTCGTGAATCACGAGTGACAGATTACGCGAAGTAAATTTCATACGAACATAGAAGCAGCTATGACTACGGTCGTAGCTGTTTTTTTGTGTGAAAACCGCAACGTGCGGTTTCCAGATGGAAAGAAAAATGATACAATTAGATGCATGTAGGAATGGAAAAGGGGAAGAAAATAAATGGAACATGTAGAATTAAAGAAAAGAACATTAGTGCACAAAGGCTCTATCTTGGACGTGTATTCGGATGAGATGCTTTTGCCAAACGGCAAGACAGAGATGTGGGATTTTGTCAGTCACAGAAAAGGGGCTGCGGCAGTGCTTCCTGTGCTGGATGATGGACGCGTGATTTTGGTGCGTCAATATCGCCACGCATTGGAGCGTATGACCTGGGAATTGCCGGCGGGATGTCGAGATTCTGTGACGGAAGATACAAAGATCTGTGCAGTGAGAGAATTGGAGGAGGAGACGGGGTATTCGAGTGACGACATTTCATTTTTGATTTCTCTGAGAACCACAGTTGCCTTTTGTGACGAGTTTGTCGACGTGTATCTGGCCCAAAATCTGAAACCGGGGGAACAACATCTTGATGACGCGGAGAATATTGAAGTCAAGGCGTGGGAAATGGCGGATTTGCTGGAAGAAATCTATGCTGGGCGGATTCAGGATTCGAAAACCGTTTCAGCGATTTTGGCGTATCAGGTCAAAGTGCTATCGCAGGAATAAATAGAATACAATATCATAGTATGTTAGTAAGGAAGGATGGACAGACCTACATGAAAAACTACGTATACTATGATGCTTATCACAGACGAAGAAGAGTGAGGGGGTCGCTTTTTCTAAAACATCTAAAGGGAAAAAGGGGCATTTTTCTTCTGTCTTTTTTTATTGCCATGATTCTTGGAAAAATCGTCTTATGGGATGATATTTGCCAGTATCAGAATTGGAATGCCACCTGCATAGGAAAGTTAAACATAGAGACGCTTGACCAAAGGTCACTTTTGACCTATCTTTTGATTCACAGAGGGGAACTTGTGTTATTTCTTGTGCTCAGCGGAATCACAAAACTGCGGAAAATTCTTTATTATGTATGTAGTGGCATGGCGGGGGGAGTGCTGGGTGTTTTGCTATTATCTTTTTTTCATTCTTTTGGAATCAAAGGTGTGATTATTCTTTTTATTTCGCTTGTTCCCCATTGGATCATTTATGGGATGCTGTTTGTATATATGTATTGGTTATTTGTAAAAAGAACGGAAGAGAAACGAAACCATAAAGGAAAAAATGACGATACTTTGTCATGGTATGCATTATATGCGCTGGGAGCATTGATTTTATTTGGCGTGGGGATTTATCTGGAATGTTTTGTGAATCCGCTTCTTTTGAATTGGACGAAAGTGATTTTGAAGATATAACAGGAAGGGCATGGCGTGTTTTGTAATAGCACACCCTGCCCTGTCAACTATGTCCTATTTATTTAATTCGGCAATTGTGTAGAGCAACCGTTTGGAATCTTCCCAACCAAGACATGGGTCTGTGATGGATTTTCCATATACATGATTGTCTGAAATCTTTTGCGCACCTTCTTCGATATAACTCTCAATCATAACACCCTTTACAAGCTTCTTTATATCAGCAGAGAACTGTCGGCTCATCATGACTTCGCGCACAATACGAATCTGTTGTTTGAACTGCTTGTTTGAATTTGAGTGATTTGCATCCACAATCGTTGCGGGATTTACAAGATCCATTGTCTCGTACATTTCTGCCAAACGCACTAAATCCTCGTAGTGGTAATTCTGCACACAGTTTCCGTGCTTGCTGACTGCTCCACGCAAAATTGTGTGTGCAAGCGGATTGCCTGTTGTACGCACTTCATATCCGGAGAAGGTGAAGTGATGCGGATGCTGCGCCGCATATACAGAGTTCAACATAACAGAAAAGTCACCGCTTGTTGGATTTTTCATACCGGAAGCAACATCGAAACCGCTGACGGTAAGTCTGTGATGTTGATCTTCAACGGAGCGGGCACCGATGGCAACATAGGATAACAGATCTTCTACATAACCCCAGTTTTCAGGATAAAGCATTTCATCTGCACAGGTAAGGTCACTCTCAGAGATGGCACGCAGATGCATTTTTCGCATAGCGATAAGACCTTCCACCATGTCAGGAGCCTTTGTCGGGTCCGGCTGAGAAGCAATTCCTTTATAACCGGAACCGGTAGTACGTGGTTTGTTGGTATAGATGCGGGGAACGATCAATACACGATCTTTGATTTCTTCCTGTATAGGAGCGAGACGACTCACATAATCGCAAACGGAATCTTCACTATCGGCGGAACATGGCCCAATGATGGCAAGAACCCGATCGTCCTTTCCTGAGATGATATCTGCGATTTGTCTGTCGCGCTCAGCTTTTCGTGTTGTCATTTCGGCAGACATTGCATATTCTGATTTGATTTCTTCCGGGTTTGGCATAGCCTTTAGGTAAGTGAAACTCATATTATACTCCTTTGTTAAAACATAATTTTTTTATTTTTTTAACCGGCATGTCGGTATCGGTCCATAGATGGAAGGCTTCCGCGCCTTGATACAGGAGCATATACATTCCATTAAAATATGGACAACCGATATCGTCGGCGTCTTTCAAAAGTCTTGTCATCGTCGGGTGATAAATAATGTCAGACACAATCAAATCCCGATACAAAAACTCTTTTGGAATGAGCGTAGTAGTATCATCACCCATGCCGACATTTGTGGCATTTACCAAAATGGCACTATTTTGTAAGCAGGACTGTAATTGTGCTTTGTCATCCATATCGCATACAAAAACGCTGGCAGAGGTTTTTTGGGTAATCATCTCGGCAAAGGCTTCCGCCTCAGCAAAAGTATGATTCGCTCGTTTGAAGATAAAAATCTTTTTTACACCATCGAGTGCCGCTTGTACACAAATGGAAGTGGCAGCACCACCTGCACCAAGCAGTGTCATGTTCTTTCCGATAATATCAAAGCCGGCATCCTTCACGGATTCCATGTAGCCCACGCCGTCTGTGCTGTGTCCGACCAAGCGACCGTCCTCAATCACAACAGTATTTACTGAATGCGATAGGCGCGCAGCCTCTGACATCTCATCCAGATATGGGATGATTGTCGTCTTAAATGGCATTGTCAGATTAAAGCCGCGGCAGTTCATTGCTTTAAGACCTGCTACGGTGTCTGCAAATGTATCCTCGGTTACATCGAATGCCAGATAGGCAAAATCGAGTCCGTTGATTTGAAATGCTGCATTGTGCATCGCCGGGGAGATGCTGTGAGCAACAGGATGACCGAGCAAACAGGTCAATCTGGTTGTGCCGGTAATGTGTTTTTCCATAACATTTCCTCCCATCCTTACAACACACATATAATATAAGAAATCAAATCTTGTGTCAAACACTTGCAAGGGCTTTTCGAGTCCTTTATACTAGTAGGAAAATATGCAATATTTTGCAAAGAAAGCAAAAAGGATTATGTTATGATAATAAAGGGTGTTACATTTGACAGCGGGAAAAAACCGACGGTTTGCATTCCTGTGATGGGAAGCGATAGCGATATGGTCATCAGGGAAGCGAGGCGTGTTGTTGCGCAGGGAGCTACCATGATAGAATGGCGGATTGACTATTTGGAGGATTATACCAATATGTCATACATTCAGCAGATGATGTGGGATTTATCCAAGATATGCAAGGAGACGGTTTTTTTGGCAACGCTTCGCACAAGGGACCAGGGGGGACTGGCAAAATTGCGCGAACCCGAATTGAGCAGATATTATTTGGATTTGGCATCGATTCACAAGGCAGACCTGATTGATGTGGAGTTTTTTGGTGTTGAGAATCCGAAGAAACTAATCAAAGAAATGAAAAAAGAGGAGGCAAAGGTAATCACCTCGCACCACGATTTTACGGAAACCCCGGCAGAGAGTGTGATGGGGATGCTCTTTGAAAAAATGGCAGATGGCGGTGCTGACATTGTAAAACTGGCTGTTATGCCGCAGGAACTGCAGGATGTACTTGACTTGTTGAGAGTGACATGCCGCTTTGCTGAGGAATACCCGGAGATTCCTGTGGCATCGATGTCTATGGGCAGCATGGGAATTATCAGTCGCGTGTGCGGCGAAGTGTTTGGATCCTGTATGACCTTTGGCACGATGGGAGCAAGCAGTGCACCGGGGCAGATGGATGAAAAAGAATTAAGTCAGGTTCTTCAGATCATTCACAGCAATTACGAGAGGTAAGTATGGGACAGATATATTTGATAGGATTTATGGGAACCGGGAAAAGTACGGTAGCACGACAGTTGGCGAAACTCACCAAGCGCTCACTCATCGATTCGGATGACGAGATTGTAAAACGAATCGGCATGAGTATAAGTGATTATTTTGAAAAACACGGTGAAGCGACATTTCGCGAGCTGGAGCATAAAGTGCTCGAGGAGATTTCGCGCGGTGAAGACGCTGTCATTTCGTGTGGCGGAGGTGTCGCTTTGCGCCTTGATAATCTTACCTGCATGCATACCTATGGCACGACTTTTTTACTCACTGCGACACCGGAGACGATTCTACAGCGTGTTGCTACGGATGAAAAAAGACCGCTCTTGCGGGGAAAGAAAAATATACCTGCCATCAGAGAGTTGATGGCGGCACGCGTGCCGTATTATGAAAAGGCAGCAGATTATCAAGTTGCTACGGATGATAAGACACCAAGAGAGGTGGCGGAGCAAATACTAAATTTTTCCAATTCTTTGAATAGCGCATAACATTGACTTTATATCCGGTATTTGGTATGATTAGATGTCCGCAAATATGTAGGCGTAGCGTAGTTGGATAACGCATCGGACTCCGACTCCGAAGATCGCTGGTTCGAATCCAGTCGTCTACATTTATTTTTGATAATTACTTTTTGATATAGATTTAGGAGGAAAATAGGAAGAATGAATAAGGTATGGGACTTTATCCAAAAACTTAAGATAGATAGTTTGATTGCTTTTTGTAAACGCAATGTGAGATACTTTGGTGCGGCGGCAGTTTTTGTTGTCATTGTTTTAGTATTGGCATTTGGAACGGATGGAACAGCATCGGACAAGGACCCGATGGCAGGTGCCTATCAGGATTATTCGGAGAACAAAGACGAAGAGATTGAGGCACTGATCAAAAATTATTTCAAGAGCTACGCCGCAGGTGATGTGGAAACGTTGAAAACATATGCCACACCGATTTCTGATGCAGAAGCAAGTTACATTCAGTTCTATAGCCAGTATATTGAAAAGTATCAAAAGATTAAAATTTACACCAAGAGAGGTGTGGACAAGAACTCATATCTTTGCTCTGTGTATTTGCAGGTGAAATTCAAGGACATTAAGACACCGGCTGCAGGTTTGGATTTCTTCTATATCGAGAAGAACGAGGATGGAAAACTTTACATCAATAATGTATACAGTTCATTTAATCAGGCAAATGGCGAGTTTGATATGGACTCAGATATTGCGGCGCTGATCGCGGCGTTTGAACAGCAGCCGGATGTTTTGGCATTACAGGCAGAGGTTCAGAAAGAATGCAACGAGGCGATGCTTGCGGATGAGGATCTTAACACATTTATCAACACAACATTGCAGCAGGGGATTGCACAGTGGGCAAGCCAGTATAAGGCAGCTGTAGAAAAGGCTGCGGAAGAAGCTGCAGCAGCGAAGAAGGCCGAGGAGGAAGAGGCCGCGAAAAAAGCGCAAGAAGCAAAGGCTGCAGAAGAAGCTGCGGAAAAAGAAAATCAGGAAAAGGCAAACGCAGTGCAAAAAGTTGTAAACGACAATATTAATGTGCGGGATGCAGCGGGTGAGAACGGCAATAAAATCGGACAGCTCTCAAAGGGTGATACAGTCACCGTATATGCTGTCGAAAATGGTTGGGCAAAGATTGACTTCAACGGCTCAAAGGCATATGTGAAGGATGAGTTCCTGACGGCTTCGGAGCAGCAGGGAAATACAAATGCGTCTGATGATGGGCAGGAAACAGCGGCATTGAGCAACGGACAGAAAATCACACTTTCAAACACGGTCAATGTGCGTGAGAGTATGAGTGAGACAGCATCGAAGGTTGCTGTTGCATACGCCGGGGAACAGATTACGATTGTTCAACAGTATGAAGAAGGATGGTCAAAGGTGACATACAATGGAAAGAGCGGCTACTGTAAGTCAGAATTTCTAAATTAGTTTGAGAAAGAATAGTGATTACATGGAGAGGGGTCAGGCTTTGTGGTCTGACCCCTTAATGAATAGGGGAAGTATATGGATGTACAAGAGATCCGTTTAAATAAATTTCTGAGTGAGGCGGGTGTCTGTTCCAGGCGTGAAGCAGACAGACAAATTGAAGAAGGGCGTGTCTTAATCAATGGGAAACCGGCACAGAAGGGGCAACGCGTTGGATGTCAGGATGTAGTGGAATTTCACGGAAAAGAAATCTTTGCGAAGCCGGACTCGGTGATTTTACTTTTGAACAAGCCGGAGGGCATTGTCTGTACAACGGAAAAGAGGGAAAAGAATAATATCGTAGATTTTGTTCATTACGCTACCAGACTTTACCCGGTTGGAAGATTGGACAAGAATTCGCGCGGACTTATTCTTATGACGAACCGGGGTGATTTGGTCAATCGCATGATGCGAAGCAGAAACTATCACGAAAAAGAATACATTGTAAGGGTTGACAAACCGATTACGGCCTCCTTCCTACAAGGGATGGAAAAAGGAGTTTTTTTGCCGGAACTGGAGATGAAGACGCGCCCGTGCAAGGCTGAGAAATTGTCAAAGTATACCTTCCGCATTGTCCTAACACAAGGGCTAAATCGGCAGATTCGCCGCATGTGTCAGGTCTTCGCCTATCGCGTGAAGGATTTGCAGAGAGTACGCATTATGAACCTTACGATCGATGGGATAAAAGAAGGGGAATATCGCGAGATACGACAGGATGAGTATAAGGAATTGATGAGTTTATTGGGAGAAGAATAGATGGATTTTTTAGATGAAATAAAAGAATTGCGCCAGAAAATTGAGTATCATAGCAATCGCTATTACAACATGGACGAGCCGGAGATAACCGATTATGAATATGATATGATGATGCAGAGGTTAAAAGCGTTGGAGAAGGAACATCCGGAGTTTGTAGAGAGCAATTCGCCGACGCAGAAGGTTGGTGGAAGTGCTAAAAGAGAAGCGGGCGTTCTTGTGCGACATAATGTTCCGATGCTTAGTCTGCAGGATGTATTTTCAAAAGAAGATGTGGATACATTTGTTTTGGAAATGCAGGAAAAATTAGAACATCCGGAGTTTGTTGTTGAGTACAAGATTGACGGGCTATCAATGTCGTTGCGTTACGATCATGGGAAGCTTGTGATGGCGGAGACGAGAGGCGATGGCATCAATTTTGGTGAGGACGTTACAGACAATGCAAAGGCGATTGCGGATGTGAAGACAAATCTTTCGGATGCACCGGAGTATCTGGAAGTGCGCGGTGAAGTCTACATGACAAATGCCGCATTTGATAAGGTGAATGAGTCGCAGGAATTGCTTGGAAAAAAAACGTTTGCAAATCCGAGAAACTGTGCTGCGGGAACCTTGCGCCAGTTAGACAGCAAGGTGGTGGAGGAGAGAAACCTTTCCCTGTTTATTTTTAATCTGCAGCAGGTGACAGGACGCGAATTCAAGACTCATACACAAGCCTATGCGTATATGAAACAACAAGGGATAACTGTGATTGAGGATTACCGCGTATGTCACACGGCGGAGGAAGTGTGGGATGCAATCTGTGCCATTGGAGAGAACCGCGGAAATCTCGCATATGATATCGATGGTGCTGTTGTAAAAATCAACGACTATGCGCAAAGAGAATTTCTGGGTGCCACATCGAAAGTACCGAGATGGGCAGTTGCATATAAATATCCACCGGAGGAAAAAGAAACGAAACTGTTAGACATAGAGTTATCGGTGGGACGTACCGGTAGGATTACACCGACCGCGATTTTTGAACCGATTCGTCTCTGTGGCACATCCGTCAGTCGCGCGACCTTGCATAACCAGGACTTTATCGACCAGTTGGATATTGGAATCGGGGATACCATCGTCGTGTATAAATCGGGGGAGATTATCCCAAAGGTCAAGGAAGTAAAACATGAGAAACGACCGGAAGGGGTAAAGGCCTTCCGTTTACCGGATACCTGCCCGGTCTGCGGCGCACCTGTTTATCGTGAAGAAAACACGGCGGATGTGAAGTGCTCATCCGGTACCTGCCCGGCGCAATTGGAACGTCACATTATCAATTTTGTTGGGCGCGATGCGATGGACATCAAAGGCTTTGGAACCGTCTACATCGAGGACTTGGTTCGCATGGGATTTCTTCAGGATATAGCGGATATCTATGGTTTGGCAGAACACAGAGATGAGCTTGTTGAGCAGGGAATCATCGGCAAAGAAAAAAATACTGATAAGCTTCTCGGCATGATTGAAGATTCCAAACAAAACGATGCATATCGTCTGATGACAGGATTTGGTATTCCGGGTATTGGAAAGGCCGCAGCCAAATCGCTACTTGCTCATTTCAACTCGATTGATGCTGTGGCAAATGCCAGTCAGGAGGAGCTTATGCAGGTGGAGGATATCGGTGACGTCAGTGCGAAGGCGATTTATGACTTTTTTGCGAATCCCACTTGCCAAGAATTGGTGAGACGATTACAATCATATGGTGTCAATATGACACGGAAACAGAGTGTTGATGGGGATGATGTCCTTGGCGGACAAATCTTTGTCATTACGGGAACGCTCCCTACGATGGGGAGAAAAGAAGCCGCTGAACTGATTGAAAAACATGGTGGTAAGGTAACAGGATCTGTCTCAAAAAAAACGAATTATCTTGTTGTGGGGGAAGCAGCCGGAAGCAAACTGGACAAGGCAAACAGCCTCGGGGTACCGGTGCTTTCCGAAGAAGATTTATTAAGGATGATAGAGGAGGCATAATATGCCAATCAAAACACAAAGGGATTTGCCGGCAAAGGCGATTCTTGAACATGAAAATATCTTTGTAATGGATGAGGAGCGCGCGCTCCATCAGGACATTCGTCCAATTGAAATTGGTATTTTGAATCTGATGCCGTTAAAAGAAGATACGGAATTGCAGCTGTTGCGTTCATTGTCCAACTCGCCTCTTCAGGTCAATATCACATTTTTGACCGTGGAGAGCCATGTGTCAAAGAACACATCGAAGAACCATTTGAATCAGTTTTATCAGAGTTTTCGCAGTATCAGAGATCAAAACCTGGATGGCTTGATTATCACGGGGGCTCCGGTAGAACTGATGGAGTTTGAAGAGGTGGATTACTGGTCGGAATTGGTGGAAATCATGGAATGGTCGAAGTCACATGTGACCTGTACCTTCCATTTATGCTGGGGAGCGCAGGCGGGTTTGTATTATCACTATGGAATCAAAAAAGAAATTCTTGACCGGAAGGTATTTGGCATTTTTGAGCACAAAGTACAGAATCGCAAAATTCCTTTGGTGCGAGGCTTTGACGACTACTTTATGGCACCGCATTCCAGACATACACGGATGGATGAAAAAGCAATCAAGGAGAATAAAGACTTGATTGTTTTAGCAGAGTCAGAGGAGGCAGGCATCTTCCTGGTTCTCTCAACGGACAACAGTCAGATTTTTTGCATGGGACATCCGGAATATGACCGTCTGACATTGGATAAGGAATACAAGCGTGATTTGGCAAAGGGAATGGATATCCAGATTCCGAAGAATTATTATCCAAACGATGATAGTAATGAAAAACCATTGTTACTGTGGCGTTCACATGCCAACTGTCTCTATACGAATTTCTTAGATTATTATGTATATCAGATGACACCATATGATTTACATTGGTTACCAAAAGATAAAAGATAAGAAAGGAGGACGGAATGCAAATAAAATGTGATTATTGTGGGGAATACTTTAGTGACACAGAAGAACAGTGTCCATTTTGCGGTGCGCCAAATGAACAGATAAACCGTACGGCAACCGGCGTGCCAAAGACGATAGAAGAACTAAAGCAGTTTGCGTTTGACAAACACATTCCATTAGAGAAAATTCGTTTTTTCATCGGCATTGACTATCGTGAGCCAAAGGCATTTGGTATTTACAAGGATGAGATAACAGGAAATTTCATCGTCTATAAAAACAAGTCGGATGGTGTTCGCGCAGTCCGTTATGAGGGCAAGGATGAAGCTTACGCCGTAAACGAGATTTACCAGAAACTCCGTGAGGAAATAAACAATAACAATGAGCGTCACGGCAGTCCGGTGCATCAAAGTACGCCGAACTCGAGTTACCAGGAAAAAAACAATCCATATTCCAGTTCCACTCAAAGCGTAGGTGATGACCCGGAAAGGAAGAGAAATAAAAAGAAATTCCGTCGGATTATTATTGTCGTGGTTGTAATTCTTGCATTGCAGTTGGCACTTTCGATTGGATTTGGAATTGCAAGAGGTGCTTCCGGTTCGGGGTATAATGGCGGGGGCACTACATATTATCATACATACGACAGAGATAATGATAATGATTATGACTATGATTCTAATGATAGCCGGGATTCCGATGATGATGCGGACAGTGGCTGGAGTTCCGATGACAGTTGGGATTCTGATTGGGATACCGATAGCAGTTGGGATTCTGATTGGGATAATTTTGATTCCGACTGGGGAAGCGATTGGTAGTTGAGGTTTACATCGGACTCTGCTATAATAAAACTAAATTTTGAGTAGGAGGCTTAATGAGATGGCAGAAGATAGAAAAAGTTTTGTGATAAAAGAAGATGCCAACGGTGGCGTGAATATTACGGATGAAGTTGTTGCAATTATCGCCGGCTTGGCTGCTACAGAGGTGGAAGGTGTTTCTTCTCTGGTTGGCAATTTGACAAACGAAGTGATGAGCAGAGCTGGTTCTAATAAGCTTGCTAAGGGCGTAAAAGTGATGATGGCAGAGGATGACAAACTCATGGTTCGCCTGTCAATCAATATTGCATTTGGCTACGAGATTCCAAAGATCTGTGAGCAGGTGCAGGACAAGGTTAAGACGTCGGTTGAGAGTATGACGGGACTTGAGGTTGCAAGCGTTGATATTAAGATTGCAGCAGTTAGCGTAGGGAACGAATAATTCTTTTGTTTTTTATATTTTTGCGGTATAATGAAGGGTGTCTGTATAGACATCCTTTTTTGAAACTTATAGAATGTTTTTATTAGGTAGGAAAACTCATGAAGAGAAGAGAGATTAGAGAAGAGATATTTAAGATTACATTTCAAGCGGACTTTCACAGTGAAGAGGACTTGGCGGAGCAGATTGCACTGTTTATGGCTGATGATGTGAAATATGCAGAAAATGCAGAATATGTGATTGATAAATGCAAGGACATTTTTGTTCATGTGGAGGAATTGGATGAGCAAATCAATGCTATGGTAGAGGGTTGGAAGACAACGCGTATGAACAAGGTGGACTTAGCATTGATTCGATTGGCGCTTTATGAGATGAAATACGAAAAGTTACCAAAGGGTGTTGCCATCAATGAGGCTGTTGAGTTGGCAAAAGTATATGGAACAGATCAGTCTGCAAGTTTTGTAAATGGAGTTTTGGCAAAATTTAATGAATAAAAATATCTATTCGGTTGGAAAAGTAAATGCATATATTAAGCAAATGTTTGCCGAGGATTTTTTGTTGCGTGATATTGCTGTCAAAGGTGAGGTTTCAAACTGCAGGTATCACACCAGTGGACACATCTATTTTACCATCAAGGATCACGAGGGGGCGCTCTCCGCGATTATGTTCAAGGGCAATCGTGTTCAGGGACTTCGATTTCCGATGAAAGATGGAGACCGGGTGATTGTGCACGGCAGTGTTTCGGTCTACGAAAAAGGTGGTACCTACCAGATTTATGCAAGAGAGATTTCCTTGGATGGTGCAGGGGATTTGTATGTTCGTTTCGAGCAACTCAAAAAAGAATTAGAAGAGATGGGGATGTTTGCCCCGGAGTATAAAAAACCGATTCCGAAGTACGCAACTCGCATAGGTATCGTTACAGCTCCTACAGGAGCCGCAGTTCGAGATATCATTCAGATTTCTAAAAGACGCAATCCATATGTTACATTGATTTTGTATCCTGCACTTGTGCAGGGAGAAGGTGCGACAGAAAGCATTATATCCGGTATTATGGCACTCGACGAGATGCATTTGGATGTGTTGATTGTCGGCCGGGGCGGTGGCTCGATAGAAGATTTATGGGCATTTAATGAGGAACCAGTTGCGAGGGCAATTTTCAATTGCAACACACCTGTGATTTCTGCAGTGGGACATGAGACGGACACGACAATCTGCGATTATGTGGCAGATTTGAGGGCACCGACGCCTTCGGCAGCGGCAGAACAGGCTGTTTTTTCCTATGAGGATTGGAAACATGATATCGAGGGATATCAGATGATGTTGGGGAAGGAAATCGCAATCAAATTATCGGCATGTGCGGATAAGATTACAAATTACGGGAAGCAGTTAAGATACCTTTGCCCGACGAATCGTTTGAATGAGAATCGTCAATACGCGCTAACGTTGGAACAACATATGGAACAGGCTTTTATGCGCAAGATAGAACAGAAGCGGTCACAGATGGCACTTCTGGCAGAACGGCTCGATGGTATGTCACCGATGAAAAAACTTTCGCAGGGATATTCCTATACGACAGATGCCGATGGGCAGAATCTCGCAAGCGTGAAGCAGGCACATTTGGGTGGGTCGGCTTTTATCTATGTAAAAGACGGTGTGATTGAAACAAAGATTACAGGAGTGAATGAGGAAGTATCATGGAAAAAGAATTGACAATGGAAGAGAATTTTCAGGAAATTGAGAAACTGCTAGGACAGTTGGAATCGAAAGATATTTCACTGGAAGACTCTTTTCAGTTATACAAACAGGGAATGGAGCATTTGCAGAAGTGCAACGAACAGATGAATGAAGTTGAGAAAAAGGTGCAGATGCTAAATGCTGACGGTAAATTAGAAAATTTTGATGAGGTGTAGAGATGGATATAAACAAAGAAATAGCGTACAAAGCGAGTGATGCAGAACGAATGATTTACAAATATTTGCCTGTGGAAAAGGGATATCAGGAGAACATTTTTCAGGCAATGAACTACAGTATTATGGCTGGAGGAAAGCGGATACGCCCAATACTTATGACGGAGACATACAAACTGTTTGGCGGATCGTCAGAGGCATTGGCACCATTCGTGGCAGCAATCGAGATGATTCACACATACTCGCTGGTTCATGATGATTTGCCGGCGATGGACAATGATGAACTTCGCCGTGGAAAACTTACTACGCACGCAAAGTTCGGAGAGGCGATGGGGATTCTCGCCGGAGATGCACTTTTAAACTATGCATTTGAGACAGCGCTTCAGGCACTCTCTGTTGAGCCGGATAATTGTGCCGTTGCGAAGGCACTTCAGATTTTGGCACACAAAGCAGGTGTCTATGGCATGATTGGTGGACAGGTCGTAGATGTTGAGTCAGAAAAACAATATGGAATTTCCAAAAATCGTTTGGATTTCATCTACCAGTTAAAGACGGGAGCGTTAATCGAAGCAGCGATGATGATCGGTGCGGTTCTTGGCGGTGCTTCCGATGAAGAGGTGGAGAAGATTGAGCAGGTTGCTGCAAAAATAGGTCTTGCGTTCCAAATTCAGGATGATGTCTTAGATGTCATTGGTGATGAGGAGACTACAGGAAAAGCTACAGGTAGTGATGAAAAGAATCATAAGGCTACTTATGTCGTATTTGAGGGATTAGACAAGGCGAAACAGGATGTTGCAACGCTTACGGAGGAGGCGGTTGCCATTTTACTGAATCTGCCGTATGAGAATCCGTTTCTTACGGAATTATTGCGTTGGATGGTTCTGAGAGACAAATAGAGGTAGTTATTATGGTGTTAGACAAAATAAAAAAAGAAAATGACATAAAAAAATTAACACCAAGCGAACTGGAAATGCTGCGCTCGGAAATCAGGGAGTTCCTAATCAAAAAGATATCTGTGACGGGGGGACATCTGGCGTCTAATTTGGGTGTCGTGGAATTGACAATGGCACTTCATCTGGTGTTTGATTTGCCGAAGGACAAAATCATATGGGATGTAGGGCATCAGTCATACACACATAAGATTTTGACAGGACGCAAGGATTGTTTTGATGATTTGCGAAAGTTTGGCGGCATGAGCGGATTTCCCAAACGTGCTGAGAGTCCTTGTGATTGCTTTGATACGGGACACAGTTCCACATCGATTTCCGCCGGCATGGGATTTGCATGGGCGAGAGAATTTACGGGTGAAGATTATCATGTGGTCTCCGTCATCGGAGACGGAGCACTGACGGGCGGAATGGCCTTTGAAGCGATGAACAATGCAGCGGCATTGAAGAAAAACTTTATCATTGTTTTAAATGACAACAATATGTCTATCTCAGAAAACGTAGGCGGCATGTCCGGACATCTGGCAAAATTGCGCACGAGCACAAATTATACGGACTTGAAAGAGGGCGTTCAATCAACATTGGAGCGCATCCCGGTCTATGGTGAGCGCATTGTGGCCGGCATTCGAAAGACGAAGAGCAGTATCAAGCAGATGGTCATCCCAGGTATGCTTTTTGAGGAGATGGGCGTGATGTATCTCGGCCCGGTTGATGGGCATGATATCAACGCGATGAAGCGCGTTTTTTCTGAGGCAACACGTGTGCAGGGACCGGTGATGGTTCATGTTCTGACGAAAAAAGGATATGGATATGAACCGGCGGAGCGTCACCCATCGCGTTTTCATGGCACGGCACCGTTTGAGGTGGAAACAGGACTTCCACTTGACAATGGAAAGGCAACCTACACAGACATCTTTTCGACTGTGATGCGAAAGATGGGCGACCGCAATGACAAGCTGGTTGCATTGACAGCAGCCATGGCAGACGGCACCGGGTTAAAGCGATTCCACAATATGTTCCCGGACAGATTCTTTGATGTGGGGATTGCGGAGCAACATGCAGTCACTTTTGCGGCGGGATTGGCTGCGGGAGGTATGAAGCCGGTGTTTGCCGTTTACTCCTCTTTTTTGCAGAGAGCATATGATCAGATTCTACACGACGTGTGTTTGCAAAAACTTCCGGTCGTGTTTGCGATTGATAGAGCGGGACTTGTTGGAAGTGATGGGGAAACGCACCAAGGCGTTTTTGATATCTCCTATCTGCGTAGTATTCCGAACATGACTGTCATGGCACCGAAGAACAAGTGGGAATTATCCGATATGCTTAAATTTGCAATTGCATTTGATGGTCCGATTGCACTGCGCTATCCGAGAGGGGAAGCGTATGTCGGATTGGAGGAATACAGAAGACCGATTGCACTCGGTGTGTGTGAAGAAATCTATGCCGGAGGGCAGGTACTCCTGTTTGCGCTGGGAAGCATGGTCGCAACGGCGGAGGAAGTCAGACAGAAGCTACAGGAGCAGGGGATTACGGCAACGCTTGTGAATGCGAGATTTGCGAAACCGTTGGATGAAGTATACTTGAAGAAGGCGATGAAGGAGCACAGCCTCATTGTCACGATGGAAGAAAATGTGATGATAGGCGGTATGGGGGAACACGTTTCTCGTTTCTTGCGGGAAGAGGGATATAACGGTAAGGTGGTGCAGGTGGCAATCCCGGACAAGTTTATCGAACACGGAAATGTCACTGTGTTAAAAGAGATGTTGGGTATGGATGCAAACAGCATTACAAAACGGATTATGGAACAGTTATAGCAGGTAATATATGAAAGAAAGATTAGATGTTCTGTTGGTGCAAAGAGGGCTGGCACCTTCCAGAGAAAAAGCGAAGGCGATGATCATGGAAGGAAATGTTTTTGTGGACAATCAACGAGAGGACAAGGCGGGGACATTTTTTAGTGAAAAAGTTTCCATTGAGATTCGGGGCAATACATTGAAATATGTCAGCCGCGGCGGACTGAAATTGGAAAAGGCGATGAGCCGATTTGCCATTTTCTTAGATGACAAAATTTGTATGGATATCGGTGCCTCCACAGGTGGGTTTACCGATTGCATGTTGCAAAACGGTGCAAAAAAAGTATATGCGGTGGATGTGGGATATGGACAATTCTCATGGAAGTTGCGACAGGACGAGAGAGTTGTCTGTATGGAAAAGACAAACATTCGTTATGTGACACCGGAGGATATTGACGATGTTTTGGATTTCGCATCCGTGGATGTATCCTTCATTTCACTTACGAAGGTTTTGGGACCTGCCAAAGAACTTTTATCAGAGAAGGGCGAGATGGTCTGCCTGATCAAACCGCAGTTTGAGGCGGGCAAAGATAAAGTGGGAAAGAAGGGGGTTGTTCGCGACCCGAGTGTACATAGGGAAGTGATTGAGCGCATCATTTTGTTTGCGCGTTCAATTGGATTTGCAGTGCTTCATCTGGAGTACTCACCGATCAAGGGGCCTGAGGGCAATATCGAATATCTGGTACACATTCAAAAGACCGATGATACAAAAAGAGAGGAGCCGATTGATGTTGAGGCGGTTGTGACAGCAGCCCACGCATCACTTGACAAATAAGTATGAAACAATTTTTTATTGTTGCGAGAGATGATAAGAATGAGAACTTAATATTTATCCACGAGATTATGGACTACATTCAATTAAAGGGTGGTATTTGCAGTTACAGCATCAATCCGGATGATTCTCTGGAGGCAGAGCTTATGGTGCCACAGGAGGCGGAATGCATTCTCACCGTTGGTGGGGACGGTACTTTGATTCGTGCCGCACAGAATATTTTTGGGAAAAACATACCGATGATTGGAATCAACCGGGGGCATCTGGGCTATCTGTGCGATTTGGATCAGGATTCTGTGTATGAAGGGATTGACAGTTTGTTGAACGATTCCTACCATGTGGAAGAACGCATGATGCTTTCCGGCTATGTGATCCATGGTGATGGCAGAGTGGGACATGAAGCTCAGGCGCTGAATGATATCGTCTTGAGTTCCAGTGCGGGTCTGCAGGTCATACATGTGCGCGTGCATGTCAACGGAAAGTTTTTGTATGCGTACAACTGTGATGGTATGATTTTTTCGACACCGACAGGGTCGACTGCATACAACTTATCGGCACATGGACCAATCGTAAATCCAAAGACAAATTTGATTTTACTGACACCCATCAATCCACATACTCTGAATGCGCGAAGTATTGTATTAGACCCATACGATGAGTTGGAGATAGAGATTTGTGCGAGATGGGATGAGGAGTCCGAAGAAGCAGAAATCAGTTTTGATGGCAATCACAAGCGCATTATGCGTCCGGGTGAAAAACTGGTGGTTCACAGGGCCAATGAGACAACAAAGATGATACATCTGCAGGATGTCAGCTTTCTGGATCGTATCAGAAGTAAATTACAGGAAAATTAATGAGTGAAGGAAGAGTATGAAGGCAAAACGTCAGGAAAAAATATTAGACTTAATTGTGAAAAAAGAAATCGGAACGCAGGAAGAGCTGACTTTGGAATTGGAGCGTGCCGGATTTGTGGCGACACAGGCTACCGTTTCCAGAGACATCCGTGAAATGAAGTTGACAAAAGTGGCAATGAGTGACGGCAAACCTCGCTATGTTGCATATCGAAAGACAGAGGAAAACATGTTGGAAAAATACATTCGGATTTTCCGGGATGGGTTTATCTCTATGGATAATGCACAGAATATTTTGGTGATTCGTACGGTGGCGGGCATGGCGATGGCAGTAGCAGCGGCACTTGACCATATGGAATTACCTGAAATTGTTGGCAGCATTGCGGGCGATGACACGATTATGTGTGCGGTCCGCAGTGTTGATGATACCATAGTAATCATGGGCAGATTGCGAAAGATTGTCGAGGACACAACCGAAGAATAAGAAGAGAGCGAAAGGAGTAACTATGCTGGAAAATTTACACGTAAAAAACTTGGCTCTCATTGAAGAGGAGGACATCTCCTTCCTGGAGGGATTACACATCCTGTCAGGAGAAACCGGTGCGGGTAAATCCATCCTGCTTGGTGCGATGAATATGGCACTCGGTGGTAAGGTGGATAAGGAGATGCTGCGTGATGCCGCTTCAGACGCATTGGTCGAAGTGGTATTTCGCATCACGAGAGAGGAACAGCGAAAAGCACTGGAGGCACTGGATGTTTCGGTATACGATGACCAAGTGATTTTGACGAGAAAAATCACGGAGAGCCGCAGTGTGGCAAAGGTAAACGGAGAGACGGTCCCTGCACTTATGATGAAGCAGGTGGGGGATATTTTTCTGGACATTCATGGGCAACATGAACATCAGTCTTTGTTGCACAAGAAAAAACACCTGGAACTGTTAGATGAATATGCCAAGGGGGAAGTGCAATCCCTCAAGACAGACTTAAAAGAAAAGTACCATGCTTACATCGCAAAGCAAAAAGAGTGGGACGAAGCGAATCTCGACGAGACAAGCAGGGCACGTGAGATATCCTTTCTGGAACATGAAATTTCTGAGATTACATCAGCGCAGCTTCGTGTGGGCGAGGACGAGGAACTGGAACAACAATACCGTCGCCTTGGCAACAGCAAAAAGATAATGGAAGCGTTGGGCGGCGCTTATGGTGAGTCGAGCAATGCGTCAGATGAAATCGGAAGAGCGATTCGCGAGATGCATCCGGTGGCTGAATACGATGACAAGTTGCAGGATATGCTATCTACATTGAACGATGTGGATGGACTGCTTAGCGATGTCAATCGTGACCTGTCACAGTATATGTCAGATTCTGAGTTTGATGGAGGTCGTTTTGCAGAGGTTGAGACGCGCTTAAATCACATCAACCATATGAAAGAAAAATATGGAAGTACAATACCGGAGATTTTAGAGACGCTTAACGAGAAACAAGCAAGGGTAGAACAGTTACAGGGATATGGAAAATATCTGGAGGACCTTGCAAAAGACCGGGATGCGAGCAAACAGGCGGTCCAGGAATTATCAGAGGAACTGTCACATATTCGAAAGCGATATGCAAAAGAATTGACGGCAAAGGTGCAAGAGGGTCTTAGAGACTTGAACTTTCTGGATGTGGCGTTTGAGATGGCATTTACGCCGCTGGATCGCTTTACCGCTGATGGTATGGACGAAGCAGAGTTTATGATTCGGACAAATCCGGGAGAGCCGATGAAACCATTAAAGGATATTGCATCCGGCGGTGAAATGTCTCGTGTCATGTTGGCAATCAAAACGGTACTGGCTGAAAACGACGCGATTGATACCTTGATTTTCGATGAGATTGATGTGGGTATCAGTGGAAGAACGGCACAGGCGGTTTCGGAAAAACTCAGTGTGGTGGCAAAGAACCATCAGGTTATTTGTATTACGCACTTACCACAGATTGCAGCGATGGCAGACCAACATTACCTCATTGAAAAGGAAGTGGTAAATGGCACGACAATTTCATCCATTCAAGCACTTTCCTACCATGACAGCATCACCGAATTGGCGCGTATGCTCGGTGGAAGCGTGATTACGCAGGCAGTGATTGACAATGCGAAGGAAATGAAAGATTTGGCAATGAGTATAAAAAATCATGTTTAAAAAAATGGTTTTGACTGCATACTAAGGGAGGACGATGGTCCTTCCTTTTTTCGTCCAATTTTCTATAGATTAGAGGATGAATTGTATGCATAAATGGTATCAAAAACACAGAAAATTCGTGGCTTTCTTATATGGAATCACATATGTGATTTCCTGCTATCTCATGTTACTTACGTATATTCCAAAGGAGATTTCCATTGAAAAGAACACAAAGAGGATTTCTCTTGCAGCACCTGTTTTGGTGGATGCGTTTCACAGCGGAGATGTGCTTGCGGTCGGAAAAGATGCTCCAGCGGTTGGCGTGACCCAAACACTTCGCTGTAAACTGTTTGGCGTGATTCCGGTCGGTACGATTCGTGCGACCGTTACAGATTCGCAAAAAGTAAGTGCTGTGGGTAGTCCTGTCGGTATTTATCTAAAGATGAAAAATGTATACGTGGCAGGTATCAAAGATTTGGCAGATGCGAGTGGAAACACGGTTACGCCGGGTGCTTATGTGGTAAAAGAAGGGGATTATATCACCGGTGTAAATGGAAAGATGATTACGACAAAAGAACAGTTGCAGTCGCTGGTCAGCCAAAGCGAGGGAGAACCGCTGATATTAACAATATTACGAAACGATGAAACGATGGATGTCAAAATACAGCCTGTGCTCACAGATGGTGGAATATACCGGATTGGACTTTGGGTCAAGGATGATATGGCGGGGGTCGGAACCATGACTTATATTAAATCGAATGGCGAATATGGGGCACTTGGACACGGTATCAGTGACTCCGGCTCCGGGGAGTTGTTGCTTCTGGATTATGGCTATCTCTACCGTGCCAGCATTACAAGTGTTACACCGAGCAGCATCGGCTCACCGGGAGAAATCACAGGTATGATTGCTTACGGAAGTTCTACCCGGGTAGGAGATGTCGATAAGAATAGCGCAGTTGGTATCTTCGGGGATGTCTCTTCGGTGGCAAAACAAAATATGGATATGCGGACATACCCTGTTGGTTATAAACAGGATTTGCAGCGCGATGCCGCAACCATGCTTTTTGGAACAGAAGGAAATGTGCGCACCTACCAAATCGCAATTGACAGCATCAACTATGAACCAAAAGAAAAGAACAAAGCGTTTGTATTTCATGTTACGGAAAAATCCCTGATTGAAAAAATGGGTGGTATTGTTCAAGGCATGAGTGGCTCGCCGATTATTCAGAATGGAAAAATTGTCGGAGCCGTGACGCATGTCTTTGTCAATGATCCGACCAAGGGATACGGTATCTTCATCGAGGATATGCTCGATCAATAGTTTTTTTGCGTATGCCGGAAGTGCCACGATAATAGAAACATTGATTCTTCCCGACTGCTTTCGACAGGTTGCTCATGGCAGATGTTGAAAAATAAGTGAGAAAAAAATCGAGGAGGATGATATGGAAAAACTGAATGTAGTGATTGCAGATGACGATGATATTATGCGCCATATGCTAGGCAGCATTGTACAGGCGGATGAAGAACTTTCAGTGGTAGGAATTGCAAAAGACGGAGAAGAAGCTTTGAAATTAATTAAGGAGAAGGAACCGGATGTAATGCTCTTAGATGTGGTTATGCCGAAGAAGGATGGTCTTGGCGTATTGCAGAGCGTAAATGAAGATACATCGATTCGAAAAGTACCAAGTTTTATTATGATTAGCGCGGTTGGGAGACAGGAAGTTACAGAGGATGCCTTTGCTTTGGGAGCAGACTACTTTATCAGAAAACCATTTGATGGAAATACCGTAATACAGAGAATTAAAAGAACAAGAGCACCAAAAAGTTTGATTACAATGCAAAAGACGGTGGTGACAAGCAGGGATAGAAGCGAAGCCACTTTGGAGGCAGATGTGACAAATATTATTCACGAGATTGGCGTGCCGGCACATATAAAAGGATATCAGTACTTACGTGATGCAATTGTGATGTCGGTCAATGATATGGACATGTTAAATTCGATTACAAAAGTGTTGTATCCAACAATCGCAAAAAAATACGATACGACAACAAGCAGAGTGGAGAGAGCCATTCGTCATGCCATTGAGGTGGCATGGAGCAGGGGAAAGATGGATACCATCGATGCACTGTTTGGCTACACCATCAATCACGGAAAAGGAAAACCGACAAATTCAGAATTCATTGCACTTATTACGGATAAGATCCGTTTGGATTATAAGCTGCGATAAAAGGCAAGGGCCAGACGCTTACGTATTGTCTGACCCTTTGTTTATTGTTTGCATTAGTATTTGATTTGACAGGTGAGTCGGTTATAAAAATAGACATGGTTGGAGAGGATTTCTTCAACCGCCACATGATTCTCGTTCACCTCACGGACAAGGGAAGAAAGGTCTTCTGCGGACGTGTGACAGTCTTTTGGGAGTAATAACACTTCATGAATGCTGCTTGGAATGATATAGAAATCATCATCCAGTGTCTGTGCGCATTTCTCTAGGATACCATGATAGAGAAGTGTGGCAGCCCCGAGAAATTTTTGATTGTTCGTGAGCACATAGATGGGGATTTCCATTTCCGGTTTTTCCGGAGAACTCACTTCCTCATCAAGTGCGGGCATCATATCGTAGATCATGTCGGATAACGGATATAGCCGGGGCTCGAAGATTCGTGGCGTGTTTTCCTTGGCAATCTGTAAGAGTTCATATGGTGTTTTATCCCAATAGGCAATGTGGGAGTCATGAATGAGGATGGTAGCACTGGCGGACTCCTTCAATACATCGCAGGTGTTTGATGGAATAAAATAACAAAAGACAATCGCCAGATCAAGATATGGGACATGAGGCACCGTTTTTAACAACTCTGTGTTCTGCTCCAGATTGACAAGCTTGAAAATGATGTGATCTTTTACCTTGGAAAAATCGCAAAAGAAAGAAACATCGACACTGCTTTCTAATTTGTATTTCTCATAGCATGTTAATATGCGTTCTACAACATCACAAAATGGCATACCGTCTGTGTAAGATTCGTAGTAATAATTTAAGTAAATGGTTGGGGAAATATTTACGGATGGGGTGGAAATCAGAAGTCCATCCAGTACAAGATCGTTATTTTTAAGGATGCGCTGCACTTCAAAGCGCGTCTCTTCCGGAAGTCTTGTCGCAAGATGTTCCAGAAGTTTTTGTTTGAAATTTTCGTATGTCATAAATCCTCCGATTCTGACATGGGCAAACGAAAAGAGCTCCGAATCAGACTCGAACTGACGACCCCTTCATTACGAGTGAAGTGCTCTACCAACTGAGCTATCGGAGCAACAAGTTGATTATATATAATATCTGACGAATTTACAACAACTTTTTGAAAAAACCTTTTGCTATTTTTCATTTACGAGAAGATAGGGGAATGGAGCACCTCCTTGACATGGGACTGATTCCGGGGTGAAAGTGAAATTTGTAAAATATGCACCGATGGGAGACACGCTGGAGTTGCTGTTCATGGATATGAATTGACACTTCGTGATGTCGATTTTTTGCCAAATCCGGTTGTCTAATTGTCATAATATTGCTATAATGGGCTAAGCAAAACGTTAAAATAAGTGAGGTACGTAAAGATGTTTGATAATATAAAAAAATTCAAAGATACACCAGCTGTTTTGCTGGGCGGATTTGTAGTCGTTGCTGTTGCTATGATTCTGGTTAGTTTTTTGGTGCTTAAACTTCCGGTCGTTGCTGTCTGCACCATTGTGATTTTACAAGCGCTTCTCGCAGCACTTTTGAATCGCATTCCAATCTGGATTCATGGGCTGATTGTGATTGCGGAGATTACTGCCGGTATCATTTGCGGCAAAGTGGTATTTATGCTTCTTATGGCTGTTGTGTATGTTGCAGCAGTTACGCTTTTATATCTTTGGACAGCAAAGGAAAGTTAAGATTCGATGAAGCAGAATTATCAAATTCTATTAGAAAAAACGATAAAAGAACTGCGAGGTGAAAACAAGGTGCCGAAGTTATTTTTGCACAGTTGTTGTGCGCCCTGCAGTAGTTATGTGTTGGAATATTTATCCAACTATTTTTATATCACGGTTTTTTATTATAATCCGAACATTTACCCGGATGAGGAGTATTTCAAACGCGTTGCCGAACAAAAAGCATTCATTGAGAGATTTCCGGCGAAATATCCGATTTCCTTTGTGGAAGGAAACTTTGATAAGGACCGGTTTTATGAGGTAACGAAGGGACTGGAGCAGGAGCCGGAAGGTGGTGCCAGATGTAAGGAATGTTTTACCCTTCGTTTGGAGGAGGCGGCGAGATATGCGAAGGAAATGGAGATGGACTATTTCACGACCACTCTTTCCATCAGCCCATTGAAGAATGCATCCTTGTTAAATGAATTGGGGCAAGAGATAGGAAAGCGATATGACGTAGCGTATCTTTTGTCTGACTTTAAAAAGAAAAATGGTTTTAAACGCTCCGTAGAGTTGTCAGCTGAGTATGATATGTACCGGCAGGATTATTGCGGTTGTGTTTTTTCATATCAAGAGAGACAACAACAGAAGGAAGAGAGGAATTGATTTATGGCACAGTTGTGGGGAGGTCGTTTTACAAAGGCGACAGATCAGTTGGTATACGATTTCAATGCATCCATCGGTTTTGACCGGAGATTTTTTGCCGAGGATTTGATGGGAAGCAGAGCACATGTAAAGATGCTTGCAAAGCAGGGGATTCTTACCGAGGCGGAGAGAGATGAAATTCTTGCGGGGTTGGATGGCATTGAAAAAGATGTTGCGGATGGACAACTTGCCATCACAAAAGAATACGAAGACATTCACAGTTTTGTGGAAGCAAATCTGATTGATCGCATTGGAGACGCCGGGAAGAAGTTGCATACCGGTCGCAGCCGCAATGATCAGGTGGCACTGGATATGCGTCTGTATACGAGAAGTCAGGTTCTTTTGACACAGAAGCTGCTTCACCATTTGCTTGAGACAATCCTGCATATTATGGAGGAGAATACACAGACCATCATGCCGGGCTTTACTCATTTGCAGAAGGCACAGCCGATTACGTTGGCGCATCACATGGGAGCCTATTTTGAGATGTTCCGCAGAGACGAACTTCGTTTGCAGGATATTTATAAGCGTATGAATTACTGTCCGCTTGGTTCCGGAGCATTGGCCGGTACGACATATCCATTGGACCGTGAGTACACAGCCGAACTGTTGGATTTCTTTGGCCCGACCGAAAACAGCATGGATGGCGTGAGCGACCGTGATTATCTATTGGAATATCTTGCTGCACTTTCCATGATTATGATGCACCTGAGCCGTTTCTCTGAGGAAGTGATTATTTGGAATTCAAATGAATATCAGTTTATCGAAATAGATGATGCATACAGCACCGGCAGCAGCATCATGCCGCAAAAGAAAAATCCGGATATCGCAGAGCTTGTCCGCGGTAAGACAGGCCGCGTGTATGGCGCGTTGACATCGCTGCTCACCACGATGAAGGGTATCCCTTTGGCATACAACAAAGATATGCAGGAGGATAAAGAATTATCTTTCGATGCGATGGATACGACAAATGGTTGTATTCAACTGTTCGATGGTATGCTTGCCACGATGACCTTTAAAAAGGAGAAGATGGAAGCGAGCGCGAAGAATGGCTTTACGAATGCGACAGACGCAGCTGATTATTTGGTAAATCACGGTGTGCCGTTTCGAGATGCACATGGCATTATCGGTCGTGTTGTTTTATATTGCATCGATAGGGACATTGCCATTGATGATATGTCGCTTGAGGAACTGCAATCAATCAGTCCTGTCTTTGAGGAGGACATTTATGACGCTATCTCTATGGACACTTGTGTAAATAAGAGATTGACAATCGGCGCGCCCGGCAAGGAGATGATGGAAAAAGCGATTGCCGGTTATAAGGCATATTTGACAAAAGAACAATAGAATATGCAATCCTTTTGTTGAAAATGTGGGAAATAGGAAATAGGCTTGCATTTTTATGCAAAATCACATAAGATATTTTCCTGGAACGACAGTTGTTTGCGAGAGACGAACAGTAAGGAGATTATGATGAGTGAGAAATTAAAAGTAGGTATTTTAGGCGGAACAGGAATGGTTGGACAGAGATTCATCTCTCTTTTGGAAAACCATCCGTGGTTTGAAGTTACAACAATTGCGGCGAGTCCAAGAAGTGCCGGCTTGACATATGAAGAGGCAGTTGGTGGTCGTTGGAAAATGGATACACCAATGCCGGAAGCAGTAAAGAAGATCATGGTAAAGAATGTAAATGAAGTAGAAGCAGTTGCGTCTGAAGTTGATTTTGTTTTTTCGGCGGTTGATATGACGAAGGACGAAATCAAAGCGATTGAGGAGGCATATGCAAAGACAGAGACACCGGTTGTCTCAAACAACAGTGCACACAGATGGACACCGGATGTCCCTATGGTGGTGC
>CAYPAA010000024.1:0-35196 GCA_964408625.1 uncultured Roseburia sp.
GTGACCCTCTGCTTGTAAGGCAGATGCTCTCCCAGCTGAGCTAAGATCCCATTCGTTAAGTCGTCTGTCGCGACCGAAAATAACTATACTATACTTCAGACCTTTCGTCAACACTTTTTTTGTAAAAATTGTTAACTCTCCACTAATTTAGAAACCAGTTTCACACATTCCGATGCATCCTGCGAATACCCGTCTGCCCCAATCTCCTCTGCAAAGCTTTCGGTAATACACGCACCCCCGATGATAATCTTCGATGTACATCCGATTTCATGTGCATACTCAACTACATCTTTCATTCGCATCATCGTCGTTGTCATCAAGGCAGACAGACCAATGACCGCAGCATGTTCCTCCATCGCCGTTTTTACGATGTCCGGTGCTGGTACATCTTTTCCCATATCAATCACACGATATCCATAATTTTTCAGCATCAAAACGACAAGATTCTTCCCAATGTCGTGAATATCCCCCTCGACCGTAGCAATCACAATGGTTGCTTTTGGCTCTTCTGCTTTCGTTGCCGATAACAGCGGCTCAAGATATTCCATCGCCTCCTTCATCGCATTCGCGCCTGCTATCAATTGTGGCAGGAAATACTTTTTTTGGTCGTAGTAATCTCCCACAAGATTAATCGCCGGAATCAGATAGTCCTCAATCACATCTGTTGGTTGCATGCCTTCATCCACTGCCGCCTTCACTTTAGAAACGATGGTGGATTTGTCGCCTTTCACCACACAGTCAAAAATCGGATGTCTTTGCTCTGCCTGCTCCGCTGTGTTTTGATTCTTCGCCTCCGGCGATGCAAGTTTCAGATTTGTTGCAGGCACAGCCTGTAAATATCTCTCCGATGCCCCTTCTTTTCCCAGAAGCAAATCCGTAGCCAATGCTGTGTACATCAACATTTCCTGTGACGGATTTGCAATCGCCATCGTAAGCCCCCTCGAAAGTGCCACATTTAAAAATGCTGCGTTCACAAAAGAGCGCTGTGGCATTCCGAACGAGATATTTGACAAACCGCAAATCGTCGGTAATGAAAGAACATCTTTACAATATGATATTGTCTCAAAACATTCCAGTGCCGCCGTCGGATTCGCACCAACCGTCGTCACCAGCACATCCACAATGGCATCCTTCTCGGAAAGTCCAACTTCCTTGGCATGGGATAAAACCGTTTGTATATTCGCTTTCTTTTCCTTCAAATCCTTTGGCAATCCCGCTTGTGACAATGGAAGCAGAACAAACATCGCACCGTATTTTTTTGCAATCGGAAGTAACGCCTCCATCTTTTCCGGCTCACACGAAATTGAATTAATCAACGCTCGTCCGGGATATATGCGAAGTGCAGCTTCCATAACATCCACATAACTGGTATCGATACAAAGCGGCAAATCAACCGTGGTTGTCACTTCGTAAATGGCCTCCATCATCATCGTCTTTTCGTCGATGCCGTTCGTTCCCATATTCACATCCAAAATGGAAGCGCCTGCAGTTTCCTGTTCTCTGGCAAATTCGCGAACCTTCTGCATACTTCCATCACGAAGTTCTTGTTGCAGTGCTTTTTTCCCTGTCGGATTTATGCGCTCGCCAACAACCATAAACTTACCGTCGATGGAAATTTCAACCTGCATGCGCTCAGATGTGATGACAGGGCGATGTTTTGCTTCTATCTGCGCAACGCGTTTGCCTTTCACCCTGTCAGCAAGTGCCTTGATATGCGCCGGTGTTGTTCCGCAACAACCGCCGACAAAAGAAGCGCCTGCCTCGATCAGTTTTTCACAGGAAACAGCAAATTCTTCCGGTGTCATGCGGTAAATCGTTTCCCCATTTACCAATTCCGGCATACCTGCATTTGGTTTTACCAGAATGGGTATGTCTGCATAGGATGACATCTCCTCAACAAGCGCAAGCATATCATCCGGTCCTGTGGAGCAGTTGATGCCGACAACATCAGCTCCCATGTTCTGCAAAACAACCATTGCTGTACCGGGTGCTGTGCCGTACAGTGTCCGGCCATCTTCGTTATAGGTCAGCGAAATCATAACCGGCAAATCACAAGTTTCTTTACATGCCAAAAGAGCCGCCCGACATTCCTGCAGGCTCATCATCGTCTCAATAACAATCAAGTCAACCTGCTCTTTAAGTATCGCCGTCAGCTGTTCCTTGTAAATGTTTACCAAATCTTCAAACAGCAGATCACCAACCGGATATAACTGCTGTCCTGTCATTGTCAAGTCCGCTGCAACCAGTGCCTTCTCCCCTGCTGCTTCTCTCGAATACCGGACCATTGCGCGATTCAATTCCTCCAATCGCTTCTGCACACCATACTCCGCCAGTTTGATACGATTTGCAGTGAAGGTCGGTGCATACAAAATCTGTGTTCCCGCCGCAACATACTCTCTTTGCAAAGAGACAATCGCATCCTTGTGTTCATAGAGCCACAACTCCGGGCAAACACCCATCGGCATCCCCTTTAACATAAGATTGGAGCCTGTTGCTCCATCAAGAATAACAGACCCCTGATTTAATAAATCATATAACTCTCGTTTCGTCATAAAACACCTAACCCTCTGCTACCGTTTTTGTCTATCTGTTATGCAATCTTCTTGTTTGTCTCATTTGTTGGATATTATACTACTTTTGGTATGAATTGTATACATAACGGAAAGAATAACCGCAATACTCGTTAATGCACGGATAATGCATCAATAATATCACATATTAAATTGACACGGTTGAAAGGCGTCATAAAATAATAACCGTCCACAACATCCGCGAGTTTGTTAGCTATCTGAACAGAAGTCGCAACAGCCACCTTCTCCGCTTCCTCCCGTGTCATGTTGTCATCATAGGCATTCACTATTTCCTCCGGCACACGTATTCCCGGCATCTCATTTGAAATAAACAACGCATTTTTCTTACTGACAAGCGGCATAATACCACCAAGAATCTTCGCACCTGTCATCTCGCGCAATTGTCCAATTCTTTTGATATCCCAGTCGCTGTAGATTGGTTGCGTCAAAAAGAAACTGCACCCTCTCTCCATCTTCGCACGCATTCGGTTTGCCACCGCATCGATATTCGTCCCCTGATAATTTAGTGCCCCGCCATAGACAATCGTATCCCGATGAAATTGGTCCAGATTCATCTCCTGCAGCAGCCCCATAAACTTAATGGAATTGTAATCAAACACTTGTGTGATGGTACTCCGATCATTTTTTGCGACAGGATCACCTGTGACAACAAGAAAATGCCTTAAGTCGTTTACATAGGCACCAAGCATGGTTCCTCGCAAAGAAATGACATTGCGGTCACGACAGGAAACATGTGGCATGACCAATATCCCGACTTCTTTTTGGACATAACTACCAAGCAATGACGCATCCATTCTGCTCCTCGCCATCGGCGAGTCCGAAAGTGTCAAAAGATCAACACGATGTTCTTTTAATGTTTGGGCACCCTCCAACACCTTTTCCATACGCAAATCGGATGGCGGATCTAATTCAACAACAAACGGTTTTTCCCCATCTTGTAATTTCTTCCAGAAACCCGATTCGGTTCTGGATACAAACGATTCGTTGCTCAATCTTACCGTCTTTTTCGGTTTTTTTTGCGCCTGCAATTCCAAATATAATTCTTTAAAATACGCCGGCGCTGTTCCGCAGCAGCCACCGATGATATCAATCCCAAGTTCAAATATTTTTTTCAGCATCTCGCAAAAATATGCTTCATTTTTACCATAAATGGTCTTGCCTCGCAATTGAAATGGATATCCCGCATTCGGCAGCGCCAATATCGGTTTCTCTGCTGAAAAAAAACCGTCTTTCAGCATCTGATACATATGTGCAGCCTCCACGCCACAGTTGAGTCCATAGGCATCCACCGAATCCAAATCGTTCATCAAGCGAACCATTCGCTCAAACCGAAGACCTGCTTTTGTATATCCTGTCTTATCAAAGGAAAATGAGACACAGACGAACGCGTTTTCCTTCTTCTCTTTAATATAAGAAGTAATGCGCGGAATGTAAAAAACATCAGACTGCGTTTCCAGCAAAAAAATGTCTGCTCCCTGCTCCAAAAATGCATCCACAATCATCTCGTACTCTGGCAGAACATCTGATTCCTCTCGCTTCTCCAAATCATAAATCGTACCGATATCTGCTGCGACAAAAAAGTCATCTTCCGTTCCTCCTTGTGACGCTCTGTACTCCTCTATCGCCTGATTCGCCAGCAAATACCCGGCTTTTATATTTTCAACCAACGCTTCTTTTGTCTCAAAGAATCCGGAATGTGTAGCGAAGGTATTGGTTCGCAACAATCTTGCTCCGCTCCTTAAATACGCCAAATGGATGTCACGAATGCGTTCCGGATGTGCCGTATTTTCGCGTTCCACCAAAATATCCTCACCGGGATATAATTGACCATAATAGGTACCCATCGCACCATCGGCAAACAGTGTATGCTTTTCTAAATACTCTGCTATCTTCATTTTCATCTCCTCAAAAAAAGTACTGCAGCCTTAAAACTACAGTACTATTTTAATACATTTTTATGGCATCTAACAAGCCTTAGATGTTTTTCACTTTTGCAATGTCTACCAGTGTAAACTCTTCTGTTGCAGATTCCAGACTTGTTGCAAGTGCATTCGCTGTGTCCATAGCCGTAATGCAATGCACACCTGTTTCAATCGCATTTCGTCGAATTAGGAAACCATCTCTCGATTTATCCCCATGTCCCTGCGTAGGGGTATCGATTACAAGATCAATCTTATGTCCCAGAATCAAATCCATCACATTTGGTGACTCCTGCGTAATTTTATTTACCCACAGTGCATCCACGCCATGCTCCTGCAAATACTTTGCCGTACTTCTTGTCGCATAAATCTTATAGCCGAGTGCCGCAAATCGTTTTGCAACATCAACCGCCTCCGGCTTGTCCGCATCCTTTACCGTGATAATCATCTGCTTATGCTTTGGCAACACAATGCCCGCACCTAAGAACGCTTTATATAGCGCTTCTTCAAAGGTCTTTGCAATACCCAGACATTCGCCAGTAGATTTCATCTCCGGACCAAGTGAAATCTCAGCACCGCGCAATTTTTCAAATGAGAACACCGGCATTTTCACTGCCACATATTCTGCTTCCGGTTGAAGCCCGGGCGTGTAGCCCATACCCTTTAATGTGTTTCCGATGATTACCTTTGTAGCCAGATCAACAATCGGAATGCCGGTCACCTTACTGATGTATGGAACAGTGCGGGATGAACGAGGATTTACCTCGATAACATACACTTCTTCCTCCATAACAATAAACTGAATATTGATCAAACCGACAACATGCAATGCCTTTGCCAGACGTTCCGTATAATCAGTAATCTTTGCTTTGATCTCCGGTCCAATCGTATGTGCCGGATACACTGAAATACTATCGCCTGAGTGTACCCCTGTGCGCTCGATATGTTCCATAATTCCCGGAATCAATATGTCAGTTCCATCGCACACAGCGTCAACCTCAATTTCTTTTCCCTGTAAATATTTATCGACGAGAATCGGATGATCCTGCGCAATCCGATTGATGATTTCCATAAACTCATCCACCTCATCATCATGAAACGCAATCTGCATCCCTTGACCACCTAATACATAGGAAGGTCGAACCAATACCGGATACCCAATCTCATTGGCCACCTTCTTAGCCTCCTCGGCAGTAAATACCGTTCCACCGGACGCTCTGGGAATCTGAGTCTCCTCCAGAATCTTGTCAAACAGTTCTCTGTCCTCTGCGGCATCGACATCCTCTGCCTTCGTTCCCAAAATGGTAACTCCCATTTTCATCAAGGCTTCCGTGAGTTTAATCGCTGTCTGTCCACCAAACTGTACCACTGCACCATCCGGTTGTTCCAAAGCAACGATGCTTTCTACATCTTCCTCTGTCAACGGTTCGAAATAAAGTTTGTCCGCTATGTCAAAATCAGTGGAGACGGTCTCCGGATTGTTATTTACTATGATGGTCTCATAGCCTTCTTTCGAAAATGCCCATGTACTGTGTACGGAACAATAATCAAATTCAATTCCCTGTCCAATACGAATCGGACCGGAACCGAGAACCAACACTTTCTTGCGCCCCATCGTCTTCTCGGCCTCATTTTCGCTTCCGAATACAGAATAGTAATATGGCGTCTCCGCAGCAAATTCTGCTGCACAGGTATCCACCATCTTAAATGCGGCTACAATATCGTTGTCATAGCGCATCTTCTTAATTTCTTCTACTGATTTGCCGGATAATTCTGCAATTACCTTATCCGGGAACTCTATTCGTTTTGCTTCTTTCAGTAGTGCAACCGTAAGTTCCTCCTCGCGAAGCTTTTTCTCCATCTCTACCAGAATCGCAATCTTGTCGATAAACCAAAAATCGATCATTGTGATTTCATGTATATGCTTGTAAGAAACGCCACGGCGAAGTGCTTCTGCAATACGATAAATTCTACGGTCATCTACCAGATGTAACTGCTCCTCCAACTGCTCATCACTCAACTCATCAAATGAATAGCTCATCAGAGAGTCCACATGCTGTTCCAGAGAACGAATTGCTTTCATCAAAGCACCCTCGAAGTTATCACAGATACTCATAACTTCACCGGTAGCTTTCATCTGCGTTGTAAGTGTTCGCTTGGCTGTAATAAATTTATCAAAAGGCAAACGTGGAATCTTGACAACACAGTAATCAAGCATCGGCTCAAAGGATGCATATGTCTTACCCGTAATTGCATTCTTGATTTCATCCAAGGTATATCCAAGCGCAATCTTGGCTGATACCTTCGCGATAGGATAACCGGTTGCTTTTGATGCGAGTGCCGAAGAACGGCTGACACGAGGATTCACCTCGATAACACAATATTCAAACGACTCCGGATGCAGCGCATACTGTACATTACATCCACCGGTAATTCCCAATTCATCAATGATATTAAGTGCTGATGAGCGAAGCATCTGATATTCTTTGTCACCCAAGGTCTGCGAAGGCGCAACGACAATCGAATCGCCCGTGTGCACGCCAACCGGATCGATGTTTTCCATATTACATACGGTAATACAGTTCCCCGCAGCATCACGCATCACTTCATATTCAATCTCTTTCCATCCTGCGATGCAACGCTCAACGAGCACTTCATGTACACGGCTCAAACGAAGACCATTCGTGAGGATATCCACGAGTTCTGTTTCGTTATGTGCGATACCTCCGCCGCTACCGCCAAGCGTATATGCCGGACGAAGTACAACAGGATAACCAATGGTATTGGTAAACTTGATTCCATCTTCCACATTATGTACAACGAGAGATGCTGCCACCGGCTCATGAATTTTCTCCATGGTATCCTTAAATCCCTGACGGTCTTCCGCCTTGAAAATCGTCTCCGCTGTTGTACCGATCAAACGGCAGCCATGTTCTGTCAAAAATCCCGACTCTGCCAGTTCCATTCCAAGATTAAGACCAGCCTGTCCACCAAGCGTTGGCAACACACTATCCGGTTTTTCTTTGAGAATAATCTGCTCTAAGACAGGAACGGTAAGCGGCTCGATATAAACCTCATCTGCAATTTCTTTATCCGTCATAATCGTTGCCGGATTAGAATTAACCAAGACAACTTCAACGCCCTCTTCTTTCAAAGAACGACAAGCCTGTGTACCGGCATAATCGAACTCTGCTGCCTGCCCAATAACGATTGGACCAGAACCAATGACTAATACTTTTTTTATACTGAGATCTCTAGGCATTACTCTGCTCCTCCCATCATATCCATAAATCTGTCAAACAAATATCCACTGTCCAATGGTCCGGGGCAAGCCTCCGGATGGAATTGAACGGTAAAAATATTCTTTCCAACATACTGCAATCCTTCGTTTGTACCATCGTTTACATTCGTAAATGCCGGTAGGGCAATGTTTGGACTAAGGCCCTTCGTGTCAACCACATACCCATGATTCTGTGACGAGATATAGACGCGCCCGGTCTTTAAATCCTTTACAGGATGATTGCCACCGCGATGCCCGTATTTTAATTTATGTGTCGGCACACCGTTTGCCAGTGCCATCAACTGATGCCCCAGGCAAATTGCAAAAATCGGAACATCGGATGCGTATAACTTCTTAATCTCTTTGATAATCTCGACATTTGTCTCCGGGTCTCCCGGACCATTGGAAAGCATAATGCCATCCGGCTGATCCGCCAATATCTCCTCCGCCGATGTATGTGCAGGATAAATGATCACTTCACATCCGCGCGTGTTAAGGGATTTCGCGATGTTCTGTTTCGCGCCAAAATCCATAAGCGCTACTTTATATTTCGCTTCCGACGACTTTAGCACTTTCTTTTCTTTGCACGTCACTTTTGATACCACATCTCCAACGGTATATTCCTTCAAACGAGGAATAATTTCATCCAAATCATAATTTTCATTTGTCGTAATCATACCATTCATGGTACCTTTATCTCTAAGAATCTTTGTCAGCGCTCTTGTATCGATACCACAAATCCCAGGGATATCGTGCTTTACAAGAAAATCCTGCATCGTCCCTTGTTGGCGGAAGTTGCTTGGAATTCTACTCAACTCTCGCACAATATAGCCATCTACCCAAGGTCTTTCTGATTCCATATCAGGTGTAATACCATAATTACCAATCAACGGATATGTCATCACAACCGCCTGTCCTGCGTATGAAGGGTCTGTCAAAACCTCCAGATACCCTGTCATAGATGTGTTAAATACAATTTCGCTGATAACTTCGCGCGTTGAGCCTATGCTCTGTCCAACAAAAACCGTACCGTCTTCTAGAATAAGAAATGCTCTCATCTTTCGCCCTATCCTTTCGCCTATTTCGTTATGTTCATATAAAAATGCCTAAACTTATAAAATTTTATCACAACCTTCTCTCGCTGACAATAATTATGTAAGAGTTTTTTGAAAAAAGAGAAAAGATTGACACCAAAAGAGCAGACAGTAAAACCGTCTGCTCTCCATTTTATTGAAAATATGCAACACCGGATTCGAAGAGTTTCATATCCTGCTCTCCGTAAATATTGATTGCAACTGACTCACCACGTCTCTCTGAATGTGCCATCTTACCAAGCACACGACCATCCGGACTTGTGATACCCTCAATTGCCATATAAGAACCGTTGATATTCCATTCCTCATCCATCGTTGGAACACCTGCCTCATTTACATACTGTGTAGCCACCTGTCCATTTTCAAACAGTTTCTTCAACCATGCATCATTTGCAACGAAACGACCTTCGCCATGAGATGCCGGGTTACAGTATGTAGCGCCAAGCTCAGCCTGTGCCAGCCAAGGCGATTTGTTGGAAACAACCTTTGTGTAAACCATCTTTGAAATATGACGGTTGATGGTATTGTAGGTAAGGGTAGGTGCATCTGCCTGCTGTGTATGAATCTCACCATATGGAACCAGACCGAGCTTGATCAAAGCCTGGAAACCATTACAGATACCAAGTGCAAGACCATCGCGGTTTCCAAGCAAATCCATAACTGCTTCCTTCATCTTCTCGTTACGGAATGCAGTCGCAAAGAACTTTGCACTACCTTCCGGCTCATCACCGGCAGAAAATCCTCCCGGAAACATAATCATCTGTGCCTGTGCAATTGCCTTCGTAAATGCATCAACAGAATCGCGAATATCTGTGGCAGTCATATTCTTGAACACCTTTACAACCGGTGTTGCGCCTGCACGCTCAAATACCTTTGCGCTATCATACTCACAGTTTGTTCCCGGAAATACCGGAATAAACACCGTAGGTTTTGCCACCTTATTCTTGCAAACATAGATGTTAGATGCTTCATACACATCCGACTTTATATCAGCCATATCATCTGTTGCCTTGGTAGGAAACACCTTCTCGAGTGGTGTCGTCCATGCAGCGACAGCCTCATCCAATGCGATATTCATATCTTTATAAATAAATGCCTGTGCATCATTTACCTGACCGACAACAGCGATATCATCAGACAAACCGGCAGTAACCATAGCCTCTTTTACCGTGTCAAACATATCACCGTTTAACTCTGCGACAAGGGAGCCAACACCGTTTCCAAACAGCTCGTCTGCCGTTACATTCTCATCTACTGTGACACCGAGTTTATTACCAAACGCCATCTTAGAGATTGCAGCAACAAACCCATGAGAATCCAACGCATAGGCAGAAGCAATTGCCCCCTTCTGAATGAGTGTATGAATCACATCATACATCTTCATAATCTGCTCATAATCCGGCAGGTCATAGGCATCTCTATGTGCATAGAAGAATACGAGCTGATTGCCTGATTTCTTCAATTCCGGTGTAATGATATCTCCCTCTTTTGCCACATCAACAGCAAAGGAAACCAGTGTTGGAGGGACATCAATCTCATTGAAGGTTCCGGACATAGAATCCTTGCCACCGATAGATGGAAGTGAAAATGCCATCTGTGCCTTGTACGCACCAAGAAGTGCACTAAACGGCTGACTCCAGCGCTTAGGGTCCTCCGACATTCTGCGGAAGTACTCTTGGAATGTAAAACGAATCTTCTTATAATCACCACCTGCTGCAACTATTCTGGCAACAGATTCCAGCACAGCAAAGGATGCCCCATGGTATGGGCTCCATGAAGATAAATAAGGATCAAAGCCGTAAGCCATCATCGTAACAGTGTCGCACTTACCATCCATCACCGGAAGTTTTGCAACCATTGACTGTGTCTCTGTCAGCTGATACTTACCGCCAAACGGCATATAGACGCTACCGGCTCCGATAGAGCCGTCAAACATTTCTACCAAGCCCTTCTGTGAGCATACATTTAAATCAGAAAGTGTGGTCATCCACGCCTTCTTTACATCACCTGCCTCAACAGCTTCCTTCACGCCGGCAACCGCAAATTTTTCAAAATAGTTCTCATCTTTTGAGGGAATCTCGACGCAAACATCTGTCTCCTGATGTGCACCGTTTGTATCCAGAAATGCTCTTGAGAGGTTTACAATTTCCTTCCCTCTCCACTCCAATACAAGACGCGGCTCCTCTGTAACGATAGCCACCTCGATTGCCTCCAAGTTTTCTTCGTTGGCATATGCCAAAAACAAATCAACGTTTTCAGGAGAAACAACGACTGCCATACGCTCCTGCGACTCAGAAATCGCAAGTTCCGTGCCATCCAAACCGGCATATTTCTTAGGAATCTTATCAAGCTGAACACGAAGACCATCAGCCAACTCTCCGATAGCAACAGAAACACCACCGGCACCAAAGTCATTACATTTCTTAATAATGTAGCTGACTTCTTCACGGCGGAACAATCTCTGGATTTTTCGTTCTGTAGGAGGATTACCTTTTTGAACCTCAGCACCGCAAACAGCGGTAGACTCTGTGTTATGCGCTTTGGAGGAACCGGTAGCACCACCGATACCATCACGACCTGTACGACCACCCAAAAGAATAATCCGATCGCCCGGGTCAGAAGTCAGACGCTGCACGGCACGTCTGGGAGCCGCCCCCATGACTGCACCAATCTCCATACGCTTTGCCACATAATCCGGATGATATACTTCCTTCACATATCCGGTGGCAAGGCCGATCTGGTTTCCATAAGAACTGTAACCATGTGCAGCTTCACGAACCAACTTCTTCTGCGGAAGTTTACCCTCAATGGTATCCTTTACGGACACGGTAGGGTCAGCGGCACCCGTCACACGCATCGCCTGATATACATAAGTACGTCCTGAAAGCGGATCGCGAATGGCACCGCCAAGACAGGTGGCAGCACCACCAAACGGCTCTATCTCCGTCGGATGATTGTGTGTCTCGTTCTTGAAATTGACAAGCCACTCCTCCGTCTTTCCATCCACCTCTACCGGAACAACGATAGAGCAGGCATTGATTTCATCCGACTCTTCCTGGTCGGCAAGCTTGCCCTCCTTCTTGAGTTTTTTCATCGCAAGAAGTGCCAAATCCATCAGACAAACAAACTTATCATCACGATCCTTATAAAGATCCTTGAAGTTATCCAAATAGTCATGGTAGGTATCTTCGATTGGGGCGCGGTAATAACCATCCTCAAAAGAAACATTCTTTAATTCGGTAGAGAATGTCGTGTGACGGCAATGATCTGACCAGTAGGTATCAAGCACACGAATCTCTGTCATCGATGGGTCACGCTTCTCCTCGTTCCGGAAATAATTCTGAATGTGCAAGAAATCCTTGAATGTCATCGCCAGATTAAGTGAATCGTACAAATCTCTCAATTCCTTCTCCGGCATATTTGCAAAACCGTCAAAAGTAATCACATCATCCGGCTCGTCAAAGTTATCTGTCAACGTCTCTGGCTTGTCCATTCCGGTCTCTCTGGAATCAACCGGATTGATGCAGTGTTTCTTGATTGCGGCAAACTCGTCATCTGTAATCTCACCTTCGATGACGTATGTAGTAGCCGAACGAATCACGGCATCCTCATCTTCTTTTAACAATTTCACACACTGCTCTGCGGAATCCGCTCTCTGATCAAACTGCCCCGGCAAAAACTCCACGCTGAACACACGTCCGGTACTCTCGAATGTCTCCTCGTAAACGTCATCTACAGGAAGTTCACAGAATACTGTCTTTAATGCCTTCTTATATGTCTCATCAGAAATATTCTCTATATCATAACGAATCAAGACGCGAACACCTGTCACTGTCTTAATCCCCAAATATCCCTTGATTTCTGCATACAATGACTTTGCAGCCACTGCAAATTCTGACTTTTTTTCTGCATATACTCTTCTTACGTTTCCCATGCGCTACCTCCTTGAAAAACCGAAAACTCACTTGGGAAAATTATATCACAAGTTCCACTAAAACCATAATTATATTCACTAATCAGATATATTAGCATTACTTATTTATCTCCTTGACTACTATTAATGCAACTTATATAATAAAACGTGGTGATGCGACACAGAGAACCATCACCGCAGTATCAGGAGGCATCTTATGGATATCAATTACGAGTTATATAAAGTATTTTATTATGTAGCGGCATCGCTAAGTTTTTCCGAGGCAAGCAAGCAGTTGTATATTTCGCAATCTGCTGTATCACAGTCTATTAAAACACTGGAAAAAAAGATTGGGCAGACACTTTTTATTCGAAGCACAAAAAAGGTGCAACTAACTCCTGCAGGAGAATTATTGCTGCAACACATCGAGCCTGCCATGCATTTAATCCAGCGCGGTGAAGAACAGATTCGTTCCGTTCACAAGACTCAATTGGGCCAGTTGCATATCGGAGCAAGTGACACGATTTGCCGCTATTTTCTTGTGCCTTACATTGAAAAATTTCATAAAATGTATCCCGATGTTCCAATCAAAGTTACCAACGCAACCTCAAAAGCTTGTGTGGATTTACTGGAACAGGGCCGTGTTGATATCATTATCAGTAATTACCCGAATACGAGATTAAACCAACTGCACATCACAAAAAAAGTTGCTCTTTTCCAGGATGTCTTTATTGGAAATCCAAAACATTTTCCCGATATTGCTAATCAAATGACATTCAAATCAATCACAGAACACCCCATTATGCTATTAGATAAAAACAGTACAACCAGTGAATACCTACACCAGATTTTTTTGCAGCATCAGTTAGATTTGGTTCCGGCATTTCAACTGTACAGCAACGACTTACTGATTGATTTGGCACGCATTGGACTTGGACTTGCCTTTGTACCGGACTACTGTATCAAAACCGAATCAAAGGATTTACATATTGTCGAGACAAAAGAAAAACTTCCACAGAGACAATTAGTTGCAGCCACACATCCATCGCTGCCTCTATCTGCCTCTGCAGAAGCCTTTCTATCTTTGCTCCCAACACTATAACGGATTCCAAAATGCATCCACAATATCACCTGCCGTAGCCACATCACAAGCGATGGCATCGTCCCACTCTCTTGGAAACGTACTGCGGTATGCGTTTTGGCAGAATCGCTCATCCAGAAGCGCTATCACTCCCGTATCATCCGAGGTTCGAATGACGCGCCCCGCCGCCTGAATCACCTTGTTCATTCCCGGATATAAATAAGCGAAGGCAAATCCATCTCGTCCGGTTGACGCAAAATACTGCTTCATCACCTCTCGGTCATTTCCAATCTGCGGCAGACCAACGCCTACAATAATGGAGCCAATCAACTTTTCTCTCGTCAAATCAATTCCCTCCGAAAAGATTCCTCCCAGCACACAAAAAGCTACCAATGATGTTTCCCTCTCAAGTGCAAACTCTTCTATAAATTCCTCCCTCTGCTTTTCTTTCATGCCACTTTCCTGCAGTAAGACATCACAGGACGAAAGATTCTTCGCCAAAAACTGAAGATAAATCTCTTCCATCATTTTATAGGAAGGGCAAAACACCATATAGTTACCTTTTCTCTTAGAAACAATCTGCACAATATATTCTGCGAAACGCTCATACTCATTTTGGTTTCGTCTCGTATATTTACTTGTCACATCCCTCCCTATCAACAAAACTCTCTGCCTTTGTTCAAAAACAGGTTCTGCGTATATAGCATAGACATCTTTCTTCGTACAAAGCAGTTCCTTGTAATACTGAATGGGCAACAGTGTAGCAGAAAAGAACACACACGCTTTTGCCCGATCCAGTCGCTCCTGCAACATCATCGAAGGATCTACACAAAACAGATGCAGACAAAAATCTCCATTGTCATTGTAGTCACAATAAATGCGGTAATGGTCGTCAAAATAGTCTGCCAAATAGATAAAGTTACGAACTTTAAAGTAAAACTCCAACATCTCATCCCGCTCCGGAATCACGACGTCACGCTGTAAAAGTTCGTCCATTGCCGTCGCGAGGTTCAACAGCGCAAACACAAAGACATCCATCTCCCCAAGCACTAACATATTCTCGCACTGGCGTTTCAGATGTAGCATCTCCTTGTTGCAGCGTTCCAAACATCGCTCCAGCTTTTTCCCAAATGGTTTCAATTTGCGTTTCATCAAAAGAAACTCTTCTTTTATCATTGTTTCCGAATACATTTCTCTGGCGCGATCTACCAGGTTGTGCGCCTCATCTACCAAGAAAATATAATCACCCGATACTCCCTCTGAGAAAAAGCGTTTTAAATAGACATTCGGGTCAAACACGTAATTATAATCGCAAATAATATGATCCACCCAGTTCGTGATATCCAGGCAAAACTCAAACGGACAGACTTTTCTCATCTTCGCCCACTCCAAAATTGTCTCTCGGTCCATGATATTTGTCTGCTGCAGCAAATCATAGACGGCATCATTCACGCGATCGTAATGCCCCTTTGCATAGGGGCAGCTACCCGGATTGCAGGCTCGTTCCTCAAGCAAACACATCTTGTCCTTCGATGTGACAATCGCGGTCTTCCCCTGATATCCTCTCTCCTCCAGAAGTGCAAACGCATCTCTCGCCACCAATCCTGTCGCGGTCTTTGCCGTGAGATAAAAAATCTTATCCCCCATGTTTTGTCCCATCGCCTGCACCGCCGGATAAACCGTTGCCAAAGTCTTACCCGTTCCGGTCGGCGCCTGCACGAATAAAAGTTTTTGTCTTGCTATGCTTCGATACACATCCGACACCAGTTTCTTTTGCCCCGGACGATACGCATAAGGGAACTCCAAGCCCCGTATCGATTGCTGACGAGTCATCTTTTGATGATATAAATAATCCGCCCACCTCTTATACGAAGAAATTAACGCCAGAAACCATTCCTTGATTTCACTATAAGTATAGTCTTTTTGAAAGCGACGCACCTCTTCCGTATCCAGATTACAATATGTCATCTGCACTGAAATTCTCTGCAAATTCTCCTGCGACGCAAACATATAAGCATAACATTTTGCCTGCGCTAGATGAATGGGAATTGGTTCTTTCAGAAGGTCAACATCCTGATAAATCCCCTTGATCTCATCTATCATCACATCATCACCATAGATGATGCCATCCGCCCGTCCTTCCAATGCCAAATCATATTCCTCATAGGAAACAACATATTTGAGTGGCACTTCGGCTTGATAATCCGCACCGGCACGACGTTGTATCTTTCTATGGATACGGCTTCCCTCCTGCATCGCTTCCATGCGCATTCTTCCACCACGACCCTCATCAATATCCCCTGAATTCAAAATAAACTCCACAAGATTACGCACAGAGATTACAATTTGCGGTTTTGATTTTTTCTGTTGCACCAATTTACTCATCTTCATAACAAACAGTATAACATAAAAAAGAAGCCACTGTCCTGCAAACCTTGCAGAATAGTGGCTCCCCGCTTTTGTTATGACGATGCAACTGCGAATTTACGTACAGATTTAAAAAACTGTGGTTCGTCTGATAAGCAGATGACACGCATCTCGCGTTTCATACCTGCGCTCAGAACACCAAGGAATGATTTCGCATCCAAATAAATCGCTCCGCTCGTCATATCAATCTCCCCATCGCAGCGTGAAGCTGCACGGACGAATTCTTCTACATCTTTCGTGTTCTTCAAAAAAACTTTAAATTCCATAATTCTCCTCACCTTTCTGGAATACTTAACCATATTGGGAGAAGAATGTCAATAATTACCATATGTGTATTTAAAAAAATGCACGATTGTGTAATATTATTTCAGAAACCCGGAAATAATCTGTTCTTCTGCTTCCTCTTCTGTCAATCCAAGTGTCATTAACTTAATCAATTGTTCTCCGGCAATCTTGCCGATTGCTGCTTCGTGAATCAGACTTGCCTCTGTCGTAGCCGCAGACAACTGTGGCGTTGCAAGAACATAAGCCTGATCCATAATGATAGAATCGCACTCTGTATGACCTGCACAGCGATTGTTTCCATTTAATGTACTTGTATAGTGTTGCTTGCTGTTTCCCTTGGCAACCGTACGGCTGATGATGTTGCAACTGCAATCTTCGCCATTCAAATCTGCGGTAAACTTTGCATCCGCGTTTTGTTCCCCTGTTGTCATGATACTGTCACGAATCTCCAACTTGGCACCGGCTGCCAAATCCGCCTCCGTCACTCGCATCGTATCATCAATGCCGGCAATCTGAGACGTCTCCATCATCATCTGCGCTCCTTCGTCCAAATGAGCGACTGTCGTAGGATTCATAAAACGCTTACCCGTAGCATCTGCATCACCCTCACCATAATGCTTTTCCACATAACGAACCTTTGCATTCCTTCCAACAAAAAATGTGTGAATGCCATCATGTGCGCTGTCCGCATCTCCACAACTGTGAATACCACATCCGGCAACAATCGTAACATCTGCTCCTTCGCCAATAAAAAAATCATTGTATACCATATCCTTAAGTCCCGCTTGTGAAACGACGACCGGTATATGCACACTCTCATTTTTTGTGCCAGGTTTTATCTTGATATCAATTCCCGGTTTATCTTCTTTTGTAATAATATCAATGTTTGCTGTTGTATTTCTTGCGGAAGATGCTCCGTTGGTCCTGATATTATACGCGCCAACCGGAAGCGCATCCAGCCCCGCAACCTCTTTTAAGATGTTTTGCTCAATTGTACCCATCGCCTAGTCCTCCTTCATCTTATCTGTCAAAACCTTGCATGCGCCTGCATGCGATTCCATGATTTCCGGAAGAACCTTATCCTTACTATCGTACTTAGCGACCTGTCCATCTTTGAGGTAAAGTAATTTGTCTGCAATATCAAGGATACGTTCCTGATGACTGATAATCAAAATATTGCCATCGTTTGACGCCACCATCTTCTCGAAAACACGAATCAATTTCTGGAAGCTCCACAAATCAATACCGGCTTCCGGCTCATCAAACAACGTCAAGACAGAATTTCTTGCAAACGCCATCGCAATTTCAATTCGCTTCAATTCACCGCCGGAAAGAGAACCATCTAAATCTCTATTGATATAATCCTTTGCGCAAAGTCCCACTTCGGAAAGTAAATCGCAAAGTTCGTTTAAAGATGCATCTTTGCCCGCTGCCAAAGACATCAAATCTTTTACCGTAAGTCCCTTAAAACGAACCGGCTGTTGGAATGCGTAACTGATTCCCTTGTTTGCTCTGTCTGTAATATTCCAATCTGTGATATCCTGACCATCCAACAAAATCTTGCCGCTTGTTGGTTTTAAGATACCTGCAATCACCTTCGCAAGTGTAGATTTACCACTGCCGTTCGGTCCGGTAACTACAACAAAATGATCATCAATCTTTACATTGATATTGTGCAAAATCTCTTTTCCATCATCTGCTTCATAGTTTATATTCTGTAATTCAAGCACGTCAACTCTCTCCTTATTTCACTATTTATACAGTTTTTGTCTTCTGTATCCAGATTATACCACATATTTCCTACCAACGCGCTGTGTTATTATATTGTATATCATTTCATACAATATCATTTGTCAGGACTACCCCAGCAATTCATCTGTAAACGCAATGTAATCCAACATTGTCGTACACTTTGGTGCATAATCTATCAACAGTTTTTTCTTTTCCTGCGCTTCTTTTGTTTTCACACATTCACGTATCTTTGTCTCAAACAACTTCGTTCCGATTTCAGCAGCTGCATTTTCTAACTCCTCTTTTGTCACCTTCTCCAAATTTGAGCGTCCCGAAAACTTCACAAGCAAAAGCCCCGCTATCAAAAGACTTGAATTCTGTCTGCGTTGTACTGCCTTTATCGTATCATATAACTGTTGCAATCCCTGCTTTGCATATGCATCTGCCGTCACGGGAATAATCACCTGATCTGCGGCAATCAAGCAATTGTATAAGATAACATTTAAGGAAGGTGCCGTATCGATGACGATATAGTCATATCCATCAAAGTCATCAATCGCATCTTTTAAGCGATATAACCCTTCTACATCTCCATCCAACATCTTCTCCGCTTTCGCAAGAAGTGGATCTGATGCCACAATATCTCCATTTGGCATATGCTGAATTGCCTCCGAAAGAGGAAGTTTATCCGAGTCAACAATAACATCATACAGTGTCGCCACATCATCAATGCACGCCTGATATGTGCTTGTGCTATTTCCCTGTGGGTCCGCGTCAATCAGTAATGTCTTTCCTCTCTTCCCCAGTGCTCCGGCTAATGCGGTGGCTGTCGTGGTCTTTCCAATACCGCCTTTTTGGTTTGCTACTACAAATGTTGTTGCCATCTCTATTCCTCCTAAAACTCAATCATTCCTTCAATACTGTGATTAATCACATAAAAAACTGCCTGTTCCTCCGGTTTGATATAAACATCGACTAGTTCTATCTCCTCGTCTTTGACGCCTTTTGACATAGCATCACGACGAATCAGTTGCATAAGATTCTCCTGCGTGCGCTCTCTTCCCTGATATTGAATGGTAATATTTTTCTTTGCAGTGACAAATCCACCTGCAACTTCCTGTGCTCTTTCCACACTACATTTTCTTGCCATAATTTTTTCTCCTCTTAAAAAACAAAATATATCCGCATATAGTATACCATTATTTCATTTTATGTGTTAATCAATTTATAAAAAAAGTACACTTCTATTTTGAAGTGTACCTATTATCCGGAATGGATTCTGTCAATTTTGAATTTCCAATTCGTTGTCCGCCATAAACGGAAAACGGATAAGCGAATCACCGTCAAGATTCTCCCGGTTCATATCCACGCCGACAATACCGTGATGATCATAGGTCTTATAGTAGTAAATACCTTTGTCTGCATTGCAGCAGGAGGTGTAAATGGAAAATTCATATTTTCCGTCTTTCAAACGGCAACATCCTCTTTGCTGGTCAACGGAACCCAATATGTGAAAAAATTGACTCACACTCGATATTTCGTCATCACCGGACAGCGAATTTTGTTTTGTGAAAGAGACGCGCACAAATCTTGACATGGACGACAGGTCTCCGGGAAGCCCGATAGCGCCCATTCCTCTGCTGTACACATTGAGTCCGAGCTGTTTAGAAAAGCGGTTTTGGGGAGCATCAACAGACAGTCCCATATAGTTGTTCAGGTTGAACATTTGAATCGGGAAGGGCGGATTATTTGTGAGAACCCCTACGGGATTATCATAGACAAAAATACCATCCTTCACGCTCTCTACCGTAATAGATCCGCTTTTATCCGAAATCATCCAATGAAGCCAAGCCATGGGAAGGCGGGAACTGAATGGTTCGGCCCAGAGATTCATCCCGGCAAGCACATCTTTTGCTTCTGTCACAGTTTCACACTGCCCCAGAATCCAGGGAATCAATTCCCATGGGGCAATGTTGTCCTTTCCCTTTTCTTCTTCACGGTAATATGCGTTTCCTACAAAATTAAGCCCTGCAATACACAGACCTTTTTCGTTTACAGCATCGTAATACAGCGGATAATCCTCAGTCATATGCGCCATTCCCACAAAGGCATAATGATGTGCCATGATACCCATACTCCGGAATGTAAACTTGAAATTTCTCGGTGTGATGGTGATTGTCTCACCATAGGAAGATTCATAATCCAGTGTCCGTCCAAAATAAAAGTCCTTTGTTTTATAAGTTGCTGCTGTACACATAATTTTTCTCCTTCATTGCGTTTCGAAATATTATGTCATAAACTTCATCCATTTATTCCAACAATCCCTGATTTTTCCAACTTAAAAAAACATTAATGTTCAAGGAATCGATAGAGAACGGTCAAAAAATTTTTTAATTCGATCGGTTTCGCTATATGCCCATTCATACCGCAGTCAAGACATTGCTGCACATCTTCGGAAAAGGCATTGGCTGTCATGGCAATAATCGGCAGATTCTTATCCTTCCTGTTCAGTTTTCGGATCTCTTTTGTCGCTTCCATACCGTTCATGACGGGCATACGGATATCCATAAGGATCAAATCATAATATCCCTCAGGCGAGTCGCAGAATTTCTCGACACAAACCTTGCCATTTTCCGCGTTATCCGCCCATATACCTTCAGAGTCAAGCGCCTCCTTTACAATCTCCCAATTAATATCTATGTCCTCAGCCACGAGAATTCTCCTGTCGGCAAAAGTTGATTTTGTTTCCTTGGAAAGTGCGTTTTGTACGCTTGAATGTCCCGCATACTTTCCCAATGTCTGATAGAGTCTTGATTTAAACAACGGCTTGGCAATAAAGCCCTCAAATTCCGTCAAATTGATCTTTTCCTCAACATCAGACAGATCATATGCCGAGATAAGGAATATCGGCAGATTGACGCTTCCCGCGGATCTGATCCTCTTGATGGTCTCCACTCCGTCCATATCGGGCATGTTCCAATCAAGAAGAACAAAATCAAACTCCTTTCCTTCCTCCCTGCGCTGTTCGATTCGTTCAACAGCCTTTCTGCTCTCCGTCATCCATTCGGGATTTACGCCCAACTCTTCCAAACTAATAGCAGCCGTTTTGCACAGCAATTCATCATCGTCCACCACAAGTATGTCCCAATTCGGCAGTTTTTGATCCATCTCAAACTCTCCAGCTATTTTAAAATCTACCGAAAGTTCGAAAGTGCTGCCCTCGTGCAAAACACTCTCCACCTTAAGTTCACCCCCCATAAGGTCGGTAAGATGCTTAGAAATCGACATTCCGAGTCCTGTCCCTGTTATGTTGTGAACAATTTGGTCGTCTGCGCGTTCAAACTTTTCAAAAATCTTGTCCACAAATTCAGGTGTCATTCCAATGCCATTGTCCGAAATTTTAAAAATCGTTTTTATATAATCTTCGCCCTGGTCGGATGCCTCCTGATAAATCTCGAAAAATATCTTTCCCCCTTCCCTGGTATACTTAAAGGCGTTTGAAAGAATATTCACCAAAATCTGATACAGCCTGATATCATCACAATAAACCTCTTCCGCCTTAATCTGGTGGATAAAAACATCGAACATCTGCCCTTTTTCTTTTATCATAGACTGCGAAAGCGCCACAAGATCGTCAACCGTAGACTTCAAAGAGTTCTCTCTTATGGAGAGTTCCATCTTCCCGCTTTCTATCTTGGAAACATCCAAAATGTCATTTATCATGGAAAGAAGGTGCTTTGAAGCTGTTACCACCTTTTCAAGGCAGTAGCGAATCCTCTCCGGATTGTCCACATATTTTAACGCGATATCCGTCATGCCAATCACAGCATTCATCGGCGTTCTGATATCATGACTCATATTGGAAAGAAATTCCGTTTTTGCACTGCTCTCTTTTTCAGCATTCTTTTTCGCTTCGTCAAGTTCCCTGAGCTGCTTTTGATTCATCTTGTAATAAATGTAGAACATTACCAGCATCATAAATACAAGAATGAAAAGGACGACGATAAGCGCAGCAAATCGAACATTATTTAACCGGTCGAAATGACTCTCAAACAAATCACCGCGCATAACGGTCACATAATACCATTGACTGTTGTCGGAAAAGGTGGAACAGCAAACATAATATTTTTCGCCATTCAGAGAATACTGGAAGTTGTACTGTTCGCCAGATTTGATGGCGTTCTGAAATTCGCTGATACAATTTCTGACTTCTTGCAAATCTTCGACCTCTGACTGTAGCAGGCCATTAAAATAATTATTGCCCTCGATAAAACCGTTTGTAATGATAAAATCTCCGTTACTGTTGATTACATGTGTATAGACATTTCCCTGATCCGAGTCCAAAAAAAGTGCATTTTCCATACGACTCATCTCTATACCCACAACAAAAGCAGTGGATGGTTTTCCGTTTTCCAACACAAAATCAGTAGTTGAACGTCCGAACATCAGGTATTTTTCACCGTTTTCGTTTGTGACATATTCCAAAACATTTCCGTCGTATGCGATCGATGTCTTGATATCGTTCCCGCCCTCTATGGTATAATCTCCTCCATAAATCGTAGAAAGTTCATAGTCGTTATCCAAAAAACCCACAAAACTGAAATTTCTAAGTACTCCTTCTTGTTCCAGTATATCATCAAAATTATCATCATCGTATTTGACGGAAGCAATCTGATCCATCATTCTGTCAACCTGCGCGAACCTGACCTCCATAACGGATTTAAACTTCTGCTGAAGCTGAAGATTGATTTCCGTCATATAAATGTTATTGACATTCTCTGTGGTGTACTCGATTTGCCTTCCCATATACAGCGTATAACATACAAGAAGCAATATTGTTACAAAAATAATAAGACAACCGCTTATTATAAAAAAATGTTTGTCCTTTCTTCCGGGGTCCTCTTTCTTCTCTGTATGTCCCATTTTACTTTTCATACTTACCGCACCTCTCCTGCCATTTTCGCAAAAACATTCTGCATCCGCTCACAAAGCATTTCTTTTGCTTATCAGACGACCTCATCCATATCATGCTTTACAACCAGCGCATACAACTCACCCTTTGCCATTTCATAGCTGTGTAAAATTTCCTCTGAGAATGCACCGCACTCACCGTCCATGATCATGCGTGTCGCCTCATCCACATGATATGCCGGCTTGTAACAGCGCTCATTTACCAGAGCGTCAAACACATCGACAATGGAAACCACCTGTGCCCAAATCGGTATCTCATTCCCTTTAAGTCCGTCCGGATAACCCTTACCATCTACTCTCTCATGATGCCATCTGCATATTTCATAGCAATACTTGTAAAAATCAGTGTCTTCCTGCTTAAAATTCTCAAGGATCTCACATCCCTTCGTCGTATGCGTCTTCATTTGAGCAAATTCTTCCGGCGTCAGCCTTCCCGGTTTCAGAAGAATCTCATCAGGAATAGCAATTTTTCCGATATCGTGCAGCGCTGATGCACTCACAATCAAATCTGCCTGTTCCTTCGTAATACCATACTCTGGATAGAACAATCGAACATACTCGAGAATAATTGCCGTACACTCTTTCACACGTTTGATATGTTCACTGCTTTCTAAACTTCGAAACTCTATGACCGAACTCAAAGCATTAATCAAAAACTCGTTGTTTTTCAGCAGTTTTTCATTGCTCTCTGCAAGTTTTTTCTTACTTTTTTCCAGCTGCTTCTCAATATTGTTTCGATGGGAATACAATTCCATAATATTCAGTGCGCGCCGCATAACAATTTCCGGTTCAAACGGTTTGTAGATGATATCTGCTGCACCATACTCATATGATTTAACATCACTTTCAACCGTAGACTCACCTGTGATCATGATAACCGGTATCTTATGGATCAAATCCAGTTTGTTCATATGTCGCAAAACGGCAATGCCATCTTTCTTCGGCATAACCAAATCAAGAAAAATCAAACCCAACCTGTCTTGATACTCATCAATCTTCGCGATTGATTCCTCGCCATCTGCTGCTTCAATGAGTTCATACTGTTCCTCGAAAATAAACTTCAACATCTCGCGATTGATGTCAACATCGTCGCAAATCAGAATCAAATCCTTCTCCATCTTTTGTGTCCTCCATTTTTATCTATGCCAACTCCACAACCACCACTTCGCACGACGCCAGCAGAACTTCTTTCGCAGCAGAAGTTCTGCCTGTATTTGAAATTAAAACCTTCTTTGGTTCTGACTCCAATGTGATTTTTTCGCACTGATAACCAAAGTTTGCAATGACAACAACTTTCTTTCCATCACCCTCTCTAATATATCCCATGATAAAATCAGTTTCTTCATAGACAGGGGTTATGTCTCCATAAACAAAGAGTTCCTTGTATTTCTCTGACTTACGAAGTGCAATTAGTTTTCTATAATAATGCAAAACAGAATCCGGAGCTTTTTCCTGCGCTTTTACATTGATTTCTTTATAGTTCTCATTTACTTTGAGCCACGGTGTACCTGTGGTAAATCCGGCATTCTCTTCGTCAGACCATTGAAAGGGCGTTCTCGCATTATCTCGGCTCATCGATGAAATCGCCTCAAGCGCTTTTTCTGGAGACAGACCTGCTTCAAGCGCAATCCTATACTGGTCTTTTGTATTAATATCATCAAATTCCTCGACGCTATTCCACTTTGCATTCTGCGTACCGATTTCCTGTCCCTGGAAAAGGAACGGAATACCTCGAAGGAGTATACTGACAGTACCAAGCATTTTCGCACCCATAGGATTTCTCGCATACTCCGGTAAATATCTCGATGTGCCTCTCGGTTCGTCATGATTTTCAATGATATTAGCCTCAAACCCCACAGACTTCACATGCATCTGGGATTGCAACATCGCTCTTCTGAAATCTTTAAACTGCACAGCGGGCGTATCATACCACCCATGTCCACTCATAGACAATATATGTGCGCTAAAGTCAAATATCGTTGAAAAATGTCCTTTCTCCCCGATGAACGCCGGGATATCCCCGTCATCAATACTAAACACTTCTCCGACAGTAAACGCATCGTGCTTTTCAAATGTTTCGTGTTTTAGTTCCTGCAGAAAAACTGCGACCTCATCCCTTGTGCCAAGCATATTCCAGCACATCGACATCCCATCATCACCATCCGGTTCCAACATAGGAAAAGATAAATCCTTTTTTATGTTGATGATAGCATCAATACGAAAACCGGAAAGGCCTTTATCCAGCCACCAGTTTACCATCTTATAAATCCGCTTACGGACGGCTTCATTTTCCCAATTCAAATCCGGCTGTTCTTTGGCAAACATATGGAGATAATATTTATTTTCTGTTCCCGGAACCTTTTCCCAAACATTTCCGCCAAAGTAACTCCTGGCATTGTTTGGTTCCTTTCCATCCCTTCCCTCTCTGATATAGAAATAATCGCCATACTCTCCTTCCGGTTCTGCCATCGCTTTTTTGAACAATTCATGCTCGGAAGAACAATGGTTGACAACCAGATCCATAAGAATATGCATATCTCTTTTCTTTGCCTCTGCGATAAGTTCGTCAAATTCTTCCATCGTACCAAATTCTTCTGCAATCGCATAGTAATCGGAGATATCATATCCCTGATCCACAAAAGGCGACTTATAAATGGGAGAAAGCCAAATAATATCTACTCCCAATTCCTTCAGGTAATCCAATTTGGAAATAACACCTCTTAAATCACCGATTCCATCTCCATCGGAATCCATAAAACTCTTTGGATAAATCTGATATGCAATTTTATCATGCCACCATTGTTTTTTCATTTAAATCCCCTATTCAAAAAAATCCGTGGAAAAATACCACGGATTCCATGTAAAGAACCAGCTTTACCATTTACAGTTTAAATTTTTTGACTTCTTCATACAGTTCATGTGAAATCTGAAGATTTCTTTGTGCTTCTTCTTCGATATCGGACATACTGTTTGTAATGTCAACTGTAGACTCCGTTACGTTTGTAATCGCAAGCGCTGTCTCTTCCATCGCACTATTGATTGCACTGACACTTTCTTTGATTTCATCAATTGCCGCCTGAACCTTCTGGCTATGGTCCGCAAATTCATTCATCGAATCTGACATGCGATTGATGTCATCCTGATAAGCACCTGTAATATTCATAACGCCTTCACGTCCGCTGGCATTGGCATCTAATAATGTCTGTGAAATGCCTTGTGCCTTCTCCGCAAGTTCGTTTACTGATCCAATAACTTCCGTCGAAACATCCTGAATGTGTGTAGCGGCATCGGAAGAATCTTTTGCCAGTTTGCTGATTTCGTCTGCAACTACGGCAAATCCCTTGCCTGCCTCACCGGCTCTTGCCGCCTCGATAGAAGCATTCAAAGAAAGCAGATTCGTTTGCTCAGAGATGCTAAGGATATCATCCACAAGAGCATTGATGCTTTCCACTTTTCTGGCAGACTCAATGCTGATCTTTAATTCCTCCACTGTTTTGTTTGTGGTCTCGTCGCTAATATCTCGCTCATGTATTGCATCGGCACGTAATGTCTGTACTTTATTAAGAACTTCCTGCGCTATATTTGCCTGTTCAACCGATTCGCGATATACATCTCCAACAAGTACGGCAATTTGATCCATTTCCTTTGTAACCATGGAAAGTGATGCACTTGTCTCCTGTCCTGATGCGGACATCTGTTCCATCGTAGCGGAAACATTTGTGATTTCATTTTCTGACGAATGGATGCTCTGAGCCACATTTTCCGAAACTTCCTGCATTGTCTCAGTGTGATTGTTTATCATACTCACGATACAATGAAGTTGTCCAATCAAATCATTAATACCATTGGAAAGTTGCCCGACCTCATCATTTGCAGAGACCGGCACACGCTCTGTCAAATCACCATTGCCTTCTTTTAATTTTGTAATAATTTCATTTGTCTTATTCTGTGAAGCCTTCGCCGGCTTAGCTAAACGCTTGTTAATTAACACAATAATGACAAGCGCAACAAGAATATTTACTACCGCCAATATTTTATCAAATAGCGCTGTTCCTGACACACGATTATCCATAGAGGATTCCACTTTCAAGATTCTTTCCCGAAGTAAAGTGGAGTATGTTTCCTGATCCGCATCCAATTGTGTTTCAAAACCATCCAGATCAGATATAAACTTTGTCGCAGCCTCCTTGTTTCCAGACGCCAATGCATTGCCCATTTCTTCGGCGGAATCTGCATACTGAAGCATACCTTCTGACCATGCATAAATGGTATCTGTCAACTCTGTATCCGCCAGAGCATCATCCGTATATTGAACACCATCTGCAATTTTCCGGAGTTCTTCAACCTTGGCTTTTATATCGTTTTGTTGTGTAAGTATCTTCTCTGATGCCTCTGCTGCATCCATATGATCCATAACAATTGCACAGGCAAAAATATGGATATCCCGGTAGTCATTTTCAATACTCTGATTTAGCGTTTGAATCTCTAAATAATCCTTGTAAATTTCACCATTTAGACCCATTGCATCAACTGCACCCGAGTTTAGTAGAACACCTGCAATGCTGACAGCCGCAAGAATCAGTGTAACCACAATGACCACTTTTCCTAAACTTGATTTTTTAGCCTTCTTGTTTGTTGTTTGTTGTTTGTTTTTCTGTTGTAATTCTTCTGCCATTTATAACTCCCCCTTTGAACAAAACAAGTCTCACAAATTTATTATAACACAATTCGCCAGGATGGGACAATTATTTTTCAATTTTCAAGTCTGATGTTGATAACACCACTGTTCCTGACTGTGAATTCTCTGCATAAACAACGAGACGATCGCTCGATTGTTTTTTTACAATAAATGTTTGATTTCCATCTTTGAGTTTCACCATGTCTCCCGGTAAGAAAATCGCGCGAGGTTCCGGGAACTCCTCCGGCTCATCATTTGTCATAAACATAGACAAATCCATCTGGCCCTCCAGACCCATACCAAAAGCACTCTTTGTCTTTGCCATTTCCATCAGATTCTCAATGGTATTCTGTTTATATTTACAGCCGCATTTTCCGTCAGCAAACTGCTTTACCATCTCATCCGGCACATCTGCCAAACACTCATAATGTCCGTCCGATTGCTTTTCATAAGCTTTACATTCATCACATTTCATAACTTTTCTCCGATGTAACTTATTTTCCTATATTATAGCCAATACCACTATTAAGAAGCAAGATGGCAATTCACTTTTCCCATTTTCCCACATATGCTACAAAAAAAGCCAATAAGGATTATCTATGTATAAACCATGTGAATTTCACGCCTCAACGAAAGATTATCTGACCGTATTCTACAAAATTCTAAACCAAATGATTCATGGGATGGAACAGGCATGTCTGACGGACAGTATCTCCCACAACTTCATCGTACAGATGATTCCGCATCACAGGGCAGCCATCCGTATGTCCGAGAATCTTCTTCAATATGAAATCTGTGCTCCGCTTCAAAAAATTGCTTCCAATATCATAAAAGAACAAACGCAAAGCATCCATGATATGCAATATATTCTCAAGCGCTGTCAAAGATGTCCGAATTCCTGTCATGATTTGCAGTTGTATCAGCATCGTTTCCGTATCATTACCCGGACGATGTTCCAAAATATGGATACGGCTCCTGCCAGTAACAATATCGCAGACACCTTTATGCGTGAGATGATTCCGCACCACGAAGGGGCAGTCCAGATGTCAAAAAATGCACTGCGCTACTGCATCTGCCCGGAACTTGTACCGATTCTAAATGCTATTATCACATCGCAAACAAAAGGAATCCGAGAGATGCAGCAACTTCTGTCCGGACAGATCTGCTAGCACATCAAAAAAAGACCACTTTGTATTTCTGCAAAATGGTCTTTCTTTTCTATAGCTGATGAGCGCCAGCTTCAAGTATTGTTTCTCTTCCATCCGGAAGCAGAACCTTTGCCTTTACATTGGAAGGAATTGTTATCTCGTAATTTATTTTCTCTCCTTCATACTTCCAACTACTAATAACCTTTCCATAAGGTGACTGATACGAAGCAGTAGCATACCCCAGTTTTTTATTGGGGTGTGAACATACCATAATCCTGCCATTCTCCACCTGAATACCGGCAACACTATCAAACAACCAGCCACATATAGCTCCATAATCTATGCCCGTATCAATTGTATACTTGCGATATGGATTACGCTTAAATCGCTTTTTGAGATTCCATGGACTCTTCCGTGCACGGCGCTCTAAATATCCATACCACTTTTTCATCATTTCATAGTTTTCTTCCAGAATGCGTATATCTCCATTTCTCTTATACAGCGTATAAAAATCGATGAAATAACCACAGCAAGTATTCAAAGATATACGAATGCACATTCACTTAAGAAAATAGAGAAAATCCAAAAAGACCTTTTAGTTCAACTGACAAGTGCAGTTGCCGATGCACAGGATATGAAGAAATACTCCCCTGTCATTTGTGAGGTTTTGTCATACCTTTTTTAAAAAGAAGTAGGTAAAAATATATCAGAATATATCGCAGAGCTTCGCACGCAGAAGGCTGCCGAGCTTCTAAAAACTACAAAGCTTACCGTCGCTGAAATTGCAATATATGTAGGTTATCCGGACAATAATTATTTTGTGAAAGTATTTAAAAAGCGGTATGGAATGACGCCATCCGCATACCGCTAAATAGTAATCGGTTTATTTCTCATATAAGTACTTCTCAGGAAGATTTACCTTAAAGTCCTTTGCCAAATCTCTGAAATTATCAGGCGTAATGGTCTGAAGTTTGTCCGGTCTCATGGAAAGCATTTTGACAAGAATCTCTGCAGACTTCTCTGCTGTATGCATAAGTCCAAAGGTAAGATCAAAGTCTTCTCCTGCCGCAAACATTCCGTGGTGTGCCCAAATGGCAAGATCATATTCCTTCATAAGTTCAGATGTTGCCACAGCGATATCTCTTCCGCCGGGAACCATCCAAGGTACAACACCGATGCCATCCGGAAATACGACAGGGCACTCTGTTGCCATCTCCCAAAGCTCCCTCGTGAACACTTCATCCTTAAGCGGAAGTACAAATGTGAGAGCTATGATGTTCGTTGTATGAGCATGATAGATGACGCGATAATTTGGATTTTTTATCACCTTAACTTCATGGTTCATAAGGTGGCTCGGAAGCTCTGATGTAGGTCTTCCACCATTTACAAGACCCCAAACGATACGATAATTCTCACCCTTGTCATCTACCTCAATCATACAGATAGAATCCTCCGGCTTAATAATAACATTGCGGAAATACTTTCCGCTTCCTGTCACAAGGAAATACTCTCCTGCAAGCTTCGGAACGGAAGTCCCAATTGTCTGCCATTCCTTTGCATCAAAGTTTTCTTTTACAGACTCTACTTCCTCCGGCTTTACACGGTAGGAAAGATTTCCGCCGTTTCTCTCGTGCCATCCCTGCTCCCAGCCATCATTGGCCATACGGATAAATCCCTGTACAAATTCAGCATCTAAAAATTTCATAGTTTTCCTTTCCTTTCCATTTATGTATGTGGTTCTTTTTTCATCGTCTATCTGCAAATGATATCTACCGGCACATCTAAGATTTTTGCAACCTTTAAGATGGTATCGATATGCCTTCCAACTGCTGCAGCCATATGGTGCGTCGGGCCGGCCTCGCTCCACTTATTACAGAACTCTCTTGCTCCGATAGAAAAGCGCGTTCTCATATTTGTATCTCCAAACATAAAGATTGGTCCTTCTTCATTGACACCTTCCGCTACCACAAACTTGAAATATCCATTCATATCCTGTGTGATCCCCAGATATGTAACCGGTCCGGCCGGTGGATAGAACTGCGTAAGATAGCCGCCACCCGTCTTTCCATGGAAAATATCTACGATTTTCATGGTTGGCTTCTTTGCCTGCGATATGTCCGCATCGCCCGATCCCGAATGACCAATAATGCAGATATCTTCATTAAAATCTGTGGAATACATTTCCGACAACTGGCCTGTTCCGGCAATTGTCTTTAAAATGCTCATTGCCATAGCAACCTTGATATCACCTTCCACTGCACAGGCTGTTCCCTGTTTTATAAGCATGGAAAATGCCGGGATCAGCATACTATCTAATTTGCCGGCAATCCCTTGCGCGTATCCATCATAGTGTGATGCAACGAGTGCTAAGTCTTCCTCCTTGACCCACTGCTCAAAAGCGACCACATACTTTGCCATATCCCATACGGTTTCTATTGTTGCCTTATTTCCATTCGCATCCGGCGCAATATCAAATGTATCCAAAATATCCTCTGCCTTTATGCGAATCGCTTCTTCGTCTGTGATATCATCCGCAATCGCCCACATTTTCTCCCAATCAAACTGCTTGGTATAAAGTCCCATGCGGTTATAAAGATTCGTCTCATCAATATAGAGATCCATCATTCCGGGATAAGGACGTCCTATCTGTGCAATGTTAGTGTAACGAAATCTTCTACGTACCTGAGCCGCCTTACACCACTGCTCTATTTCATTCGTCACATAGTCATCACCGCCCTCAACGACTCCTGTAATCACAGCATGTCTCTTGCCTGCTCTCTCCAAATCCGCAACCATCTCGCCAACGGCACCACATGCATACAACTCTCCAAGCCACTTTGGAGTATCTGTGTTGGCATAATCAGGTGCTTTCAGTTTCTGAACATTCACCAACACGACCGGGACATTTAAATCTCTGACTGCAGGAAGCATGTTATAGCTTGTTGCATATGTAAGTAACTGCAAAATAACCAGATCAACATCTGCTGCTCGAAACTTATCTCCCGCTGCCATGGATAATTCTTTTGTTGTTACTATTCCACCATCAACAATCTCGACAGTGTCCGGAATTGTTTTCTTGAAAGCCTCATACTGTGCCTCAAATTCCGGCACAAGTGATGGAAACTGTGGTAAATACGCTCCCAGTGCTATTGAAAAAACACCAACCTTTGCTCTTGTCTCTACTAACATAAAAACCTCCTAATCTCAAATGAATCTGCTATACATTTTCTTGCTGACGACAAATCTGATAATTCGTGTGCCGCTATCATCTGTCCTACTATATTTCCAATTGCTGTTGCCTCAATTGGTCCCGCGAGGACGGGACGCTTACATGCCTTAGCTATAAGTTCATTTAAATATACTGCATTTGCTCCACCGCCAACAATATGAACCTCTTCATAGTGCTTTCCGGTTATCTGCTCTATTTCCCAAACGGTATCTGCATAACACTTTGCCAAACTGTTATAAATAACTGCTGCCACCTCAGCAATTCCCTCCGGCACAACTTGTCCGGATTCTTTGCATGCTTGCTGCACTTCCTTTACCATACTCTGTGGAGCAAGGAAACGCTCATCATTTGCATCCACAATAGAAGGAATCGTCTGCTTTGATGCCATCTCACAGATTGTTGCATAGCTCAAATCTTTAGCGATTTCATTTCGAGCTGAATTGATCATCCACATTCCCATGATGTTTTTCAGATAACGGAAACGATAATCATATCCCCCTTCGTTGGTCAGGTTCTTCTCTCTGCTTTCTTTCGAGCAATTTGCCTCAAGAAGTTCTGTTCCCATAAGTGACCATGTCCCGGAACTGATGTAAAGAACATTCTCCATCTTACCGGTCGGATTTTCTACCGGTACAGCCATAACCGCTGAGCCGGTGTCATGCGTTGCCGGAAGAACTACTTTACAATGAAAACCAACCATGTTTTGAATTTCTTCCGACAATGTTCCCAGTTTTGTTCCGGGCATTTTAATATCTGTAAATATTTCTCTAGGATATCCAAGCTTGTCGATAAGTTCATAATCCCAATCCTTCGTAATTGGGCTCACGAGCTGCGTTGTTGATGCATTGGTATATTCCGTCGCTTTCCTACCGGTAAGTAAAAAATGAAAATAGTCCGGAACCATCAGCATCGTTTTTGCTTTTGTCAAAAGCTCCGGTTCCAAAATCTTGTGTGCCATCAACTGATATATTGTGTTAAACGGCTGTTTCTGTATTCCGGTCCTCTCATATAGCTTTTCTTCGGAGATGACATCGTATACTTTCTGATCCATCTCACTTGTTCTGCTGTCTCGATATCCGTACAGTTCCCCGAGCATTTTATCCTCTTTATCTAATAATGCGTAGTCAACAGCCCAAGTATCGATTCCCATACTGCAGGGTATTTTCCCAATTTCCTTGCACATTTTCATTCCGGTTAAGATTTCAGAGAAAAGTCTCTCACTATCCCAAACGAGATGTCCGTTCCTACCAATCATTCCATTTTCAAATCTGTAAACCTCTTCCAATACCATTTTGCCATCCTTCAGATGGGAAAGAATATGCCTTCCGCTGGATGCCCCGATATCTACAGCTAAATAGTATTTCATATTAGGCCTCCCTTGCAATTTGTTAATAATATTCTATAATTTCTTTAAAAGGGATTTAAGGTCTTTATCGACATAATTTTAGGACTTTATTTGCAAAGAAAGGTACCATATGACGCAAGAATTATTAGATCGTTTAAAAAGAATAACTTCAGAAGAAGCTGAGATTCTGTCTGGGAAAGGCGAATTTCATTCAGAGATTTATACCTCTGCCCTTGCATCACCTCAGGATTTTACAGTCGATTGTAACAAGTTATTAAAAAAAGGAAAATTGATTGAAGTGCGCCCTCATACACGTTTTGTTCATTTCCCTACACACAAACACAATTATGTTGAGCTTGTATATATGTGTAGTGGTTCTACGACGCACATTATTAATGGGACAGATGTACTTAAACTTAAGGAAGGGGATCTTCTCTTTCTGAATCAAAATGCAACGCAGGAAATTCTCCCTGCCTCCAAAGATGATATTGCTGTCAATTTCATTATTCTTCCGGAATTCTTTGATCGTTCCATCTCCATGATTGAGCAGGAAAACATTTTGCGTGACTTTTTGGTGCACACACTTTCACCGGACAGTTCGATGTATAGTTATCTTCATTTTTCGGCCAAAGATATTCTTCCTGTTCTAAATCTATTAGAAAATATGATTTGGACGATTTTTTCTGACCGCGCAAACACAAATACCATCATCCAGACTTCTATGGGACTACTTTTTATGAATCTCTCTATCTTTGCTGAAAATATTAACAAGAATGTTCCCGCACAGTTTGAACAAAATCAGGTTTTTACTGTCCTTCAGTATATCGAAACGCATTACAAGAACGGTACATTGACAGAAATCTCCGCACAAATAAAGCAGCCCACCTATTATGTGAGCCGCTTATTAAAAAAGCATCTTGGCAAAAACTTTAAAGAGTTGCTGCAGGAGCGAAAACTCCAGCAGGCAGAATACCTGCTGAATCAGAGTTCAATGACCATTGAGCAAATTATAAGTGCAATCGGATATGACAATAGCAGTTATTTCTATAACAAATTCAAAGAGAAAACCGGTTATTCGCCTCGACAATATCGAAGTAAATAAATTGTCGGCTTACTCAACATATACGGCCGTGCCACTCGCCGTTACCATCAGCATGCCATTGTCAGCTCCCAGAACTTCATAATCAATATCTATACCGACTACTGCATTTGCTCCGAGTTTAGAAGCTCTTTGTTGCATTTCTCTAATGGCATTTTCTCTGGCGTTAATCAATTCTTCTTCATAACTTCCGGACCTGCCACCGAGAAAGTTTGTAAATGATGCGGCAATGTCTCTTACAAAATTCACGCCGGAAACTACTTCTCCAAACACAATCCCTTTGTACTCTGTGATTCTTTTTCCTTCTACTGTTGGTGTTGTTGTTACAATCATTTTTGAATTCCTCCCTATTTAGTGTCTGCTCAACAAAAACCTAAAATCCAATAGGCATTGTTTTGTATTAAT